>JBCBPW010000052.1:0-50627 GCA_039820545.1 Bacteroidota bacterium
TCCTTGGGCAAATCAGGTGGTTAGTATTCGGAAAGATGGGATGGATACACTTGTCTATTCTTTGCAAAGATTTGTAGCTATGGATGCTGCCCGATTTCTACTGGTAGATACAGCGGGTTACATCCATACATTTGTTTTACCTGAACATGCATTTACTACAGAAGAAACGCCATGAATATACCCTCACAGCATAATCCTTATCTCCAGACATCTTCGTCATCCGTGTCCTCTCCCTCACAAGCGTCGATATGGAACCGTGAGATTCAACTGGGAAGCCCTATCAAACTCAAGGAGAAAGTCCAATGGTATCAGCTGTTAGCTACTTTGATCAGTTCTGGTTTGCGGATTTTGGATGCACTAGAGGTATTGGAGGACCAGTTGGGAAAGAAAAAACTGAAAGAATTGGTAAAAAGGATTCGGCAAGCTTTGGAGTCTGGCCAGGCATTATCTGACTGCATGAAGGGGGAGGGAACATATTTCTCAGACTTCGAGATTCAGACCATTGCGATGGGTGAGGCATCAGGACAGTTGGCGCAGGTACTAAAAAGTCTCGAAAGGTTTTACCAGCAGCGGCTAAAGCTCCAGCGTAAAGTCGTACAGGCTCTCTCCTACCCTATTTCTGTGATTGTCATTGCAGTTGCTGTACTTGCTTTTATGCTAAACTATGTCGTCCCTATGTTTCAGGATATTTTTGCGCGTTTTGAGGCAAAATTACCTCCTGTGACTGAGGCAGTACTGGTCATCTCAGCCGTATTTCAAGAGCATTTCCTGTTGAGTGTGGGGATAGTGGCAGGCATTGCATTAGGTATTTGGAGTATTCGGAGGATGCCTTCCGTTCGTGCGCTTTCAGCTAACATTCTATTAAGGATTCCATTTATAGGTGCTCTGTATTTGAAGCTCCAACTTGCCAAGCTGTGCTATGCTTTGGGATTGATGCTATCTGCCAGGGTAAACTTAGATCAGGCATTGGGAACGGCGAAAAAACTCGTTTCATTTTATCCTCTAGAAACTTCTTTAGCCAAGGTGGAGCAGCGTGTTGTAGAGGGCGTTGCGTTTTCGGCAGCGATTGCAGAGCATAAGATATTTCCGCGCTATGTGCAGCAGATCATCAAAGTAGGAGAACAAACGGCTCGTCAAGGCGAATTGATTTCTAAGTTGGCCGAGCAGCTAGAGGAAGAAAGTCAGAATGGGGTCAATCAGTTGACGCAGTTTTTGGAGCCTGTGTTGATTCTCTTTTTAGGGGGTATTGTGGCAACTATTCTGATTGCGATGTATTTGCCCATGTTTGAGTTAGGGAATGCGGTGATGTAAGATTTACGGTTTTGTATTTATCTATAGCTTCAAAAAGGTATATCTAACTTTGTTAGATTTTCTATCATAAAAATGAATTCGTATATGTTACACTGTATCCTAAATCAAATCTGAGTCCCCCCCTCGGAGGAGGATTCATACACACAGTAGAAATCTTCTTGCTTCATAAGTTTTATGGGTTTAGGCAAGGGAAAAATTAGGATGCAAATGTATAACGACGTTAGATTTTATTTCTAATGAATTCACATCAACATTGTTTATCCCCTTGATGTTTAAACAGAGACTTTTATCTTGTTACATCCACCAACTACTGATTATTCATCATGCAAAAAATCATCCTCCTTCTTATCGCTTGGATCCTCCCCATCTTACTATGGGCAGGTGGGGACCTCACCCAAAATTTTATCACGGGGAATCCTAACATTGCCTCTATCAACGCGCTCGCCTTCGGTCCTGAAGGTATTCTCTTCCTCGGTGACTCAAAAAAGGCGATGGTCTATGCCATCGATACACAAGATAAAACCAAAGCGGAAGCCCCAGAAAAGATGGGCATGGAAAAACTCGACGAAAAAATCGCCGCGAAACTAGGTACCACAGCCGATCAAATCATGATCCAAGATATGGCCGTGAATCCCCTCTCTAAAAAGATCTACTTTGCAGTCCATCATCAGGATGGAACCCCCGTTTTGCTTACGCTCTCAGGTAACCAACTAGACTGGATGCCCCTAAACGAGGTTTCTTACAGCAAGCGAGCCATTCGATCGTCTGTAGAAGAAGATGCCAAAGACCGTCGTGGACGCGAGCTACGCGTATGGGCTGTCTCAGACCTCCACTATCAAGAGGGGAAAGTGATGGTCTCGGGATTATCCAACAAAGAATTTAGCTCGACTTTTCGTAGCATGACCTTCCCGTTCGAAGAAGACCAAACCGATGCTTCACTCGAAATCTACCACGCCGCCCACGGCAGATATGAAACCTATGCCCCTATCAAAGCATTTACGACCGCAATGGTCAACGGCGAGGCTCAACTCATCGCAGGTTACACCTGTACTCCGCTGGTCCTTTTCCCACTAGCAGCACTCGACCAGCCCCAGCATGTCAAGGGTCGTACCGTAGCCGAACTCGGAAATTGGAATACACCCCACGATATGATCGTAATGGAGAAAGAAGGAACTACTTATTTGCTAATCGCGAATAGCAATCGAGCTGTGATGAAAATCAGTTTTGATGATATTGAAGCTTTTGAAGGGACACTCACAGAGCGGATCAAGCAACGTGGTGGGACAGAAGGTGTGCCCTTCATCGCCCTGCCTTGGGTCAATGTCACACAACTGGCCAAGTTGAGCGATACGCAGTTTGTGATGCTGAAACGCGAAGCAACAGGCGAACTCAATCTCGTCATGCAGACCAGTCGTTGGCTATAGGAATCCGTTTAGCGTTGCATAGACCATCCCATTTGTTTCGCATCATCAAAGAAAGGAGTGAGTGGAAGCCTTCATTCCCTCCTTTCTTATGGGCTTTTTCTGTATGTTTACATATGGGATATTCTAATGCCAAACAAAAGATTACCTACGAAGCCTATCTCCAAATGGAGGCCTTATCAGATATCCGCCATGAATTTTACTATGGGGAAATTTTTGCCATGGCTGGTGGAACTCCCATTCATAATATTTTGGTCCAAAATACCTCTCAAACGATTAGAGGAAAAATTCAACGGAAGAGCTGTCAAACTTTTACAGAGAATGTACGCCTTGAGCTTGAAGCAGAAGGATACTACGTATATCCAGATGTGATGCTTGTCTGCAATGAATCAGAATGGAAGCAAAATCTATCCCTAAAATCGGCTGAATTGATTGCCGAAGTTTTCTATGATTCAACTTTATAGTATGACAAAGGACAAAAATTAGCCAGTTATCTTAAAATACCTTCGCTATCCTACTATTTGCTTGTCTCCCAAAAAGAAACGCGTGTAGAAGTATACGAGAAAATGGAAAAAGGCTGGAAATTCAACTTATATGAGTCTGCAAAAGAAGAGATTCCGTTGGGATTACTGGGCTTCTCCTTGTCGGTGGAAGAACTATATGAAGGCATTACGTTTAAGAGCTAAAACCTATCGCTCATCCAACCATGGTCGATTAACGTATCTCCTATTTTTGATCCTTATCTTGGGTATTTTTTCTCCCCTCAAAAGCCAAACAAACTATCAATGGCTAATAGAGAAGGGAAAGTATGTAGGTATTTTCCTAAATACTCTCCCATCGGACTCACTTCAAATTTTCACACTCAGGAGTCCGCAGCCCATTTGGTATGATTACATCTCTTCTCCTGAACACCTTCCCTATCAGGTGACTTTGCTCCCAGCTCTAGGCTTTCAGGCAGGACAATCCTATACCTTCCTTGTCGGTACTGATACACTCCTTCAGGTTACTCCTCCTGATTCTGCTTCTCCTCCACCTTCTGTACAACATATTTACCCTGACGCCAAGCGAGTCCCTGCCAACTTGTTGAAACTTTACATTCATTTCGAAGTCCCCATGGCTGACACAGATCCGTATCCTTTCATTTATTTTATACATGAGCAGGATACCTTGAGTAAAATTATCTTGAAGCAACTGCCCGCCTTGTGGAATGCCACGATGGATCAACTTACGTTATGGATAGATCCTGGAAGAATCAAACGAGAATTGGGTCCTCAGGCAAAGCTAGGTACTCCCTTTGAAGTGGGTGAATCTTATACACTTGTGGTGCAAAAGGGATTCAAGAGTGCTTATGGACTTCCTTTGGACCAAGACTTTCATCAAACATATATCATTACGCCTGCCGATCGACAGTCTCCTACTCCCTCTCTCATTCCCCCTACGCTTCATTCTTTAGATCCCCTCACGATTGATTTCCATGAACTCATGGACGAAGGAACTGTTGAAGATCGTGTGAAGATCTTGTTTGAAGGAAAAAGTGTCCCTATAGAAACAGGACCTTCTCATTTAGGTACCTACACTTATATTCCCCTTCAACCTTGGCAAAAAGGTACCTACACCGTTAGTATTGCAAGTATAGTGGAGGACCTTGCAGGCAATAATCTGAACCGTCTGTTTGACGAGGATCTCACGAAAGGATCAAAAGCTCCTACTGATTTTTGGTTCGTCTTGAAGTTTACCCTATAGTTTTTGCAATAAGAAAATCTAAGGGGAAGAAGATTCCATTTCTATTCAAATCAATGGGTAGGCGTAGATTTTGGGATAAATCGTAGCTTCCAGACCTTGTCGATCTGATCCATATAGGGATTGAGATCTTGCAGGCTTCCTATCTCCTGTTGGAGATCTGGATCGAACCATTTCTTGTTGGAAGGGATAGTCACAAATAAATGACCTGCACTAAGAGAAAACGCTGCAGAGGGGGCAAGATACTGGTGAACATGCAGGATATATTGTATTATTTCTGAGCTGAGTATTTTCTCCACAAGGATCCCTTTGGTGACGTACACATCAAATGCAGCATTCAGTCCTTCATCATTCGTATCTATTCTTTTTCCAACCTTCTTATAGGATCTGATGAAGGGTTTTGTCCATTGGGCATCTTTTGGAGCAAAAATGATCGTCCCATTTGTCGTAAGGTCAAGCTTATGCATCGCCAACAGTCCTTGAAAGATCTTCACGAGCTCTATGCCATCATCTGAAATATCATCTTCTATTCCCAATGCGCTTGAAAGTACTGAATCGCCGATCTCTTCCAAGATGGTATTTTTCTTTTCCTTGCGGATGACCAGATTGCTTGATGCAAACTGTGTTTCCCGTTCTACCATTTTATTCTCTCCACTTACCTCAGCGATATCCTTACCAAAAAGCCTACTCGCTCGTACAGAGTCAAAAGAGATCGAATCCTTGGGTTGATACAACAGTGTAGGATAGGCTTCTTTCAAAATCCAAGAGATGATATTCTTTCGAAATACTGCTTGATATTCCTGAGAAGAATCTTTCTTACCTCTTATAATCCTCGGAGCAAGGAGTCCTACCAGTAAAGCGACAACCCCAAATGGCAATAAAAAAATCAAAAAGGACAAAACAGAACTACCAAATGTCACAATCGCTCCTGCCCAAAATAAAAATTGAAAGGGCTTGGATGCTCTATAAGTCCACCGCCCTTTTTTCGCCCCCTTTACACGCTGGGCTTCTAGTTGCTCAAGTTTGTTTTCTAAAGCCTTGATCTGTGTTTGATTCATGCTGTAAATCTATTGATTGAATGGGAGATTTCTTAGAAGGACTATGGAATATGCTAAAAGTTTGGACACAGATATGTGAGAGAATAAAAAAGCGTTATTCCTTTCCTAATATGCTCCTAGAGTCTTCCAAACTGGCTTCCTATTCTACCAGCACATTGGAATTCCCATAGGATTGAACTAGTTTTCAGAGGTCGTAATCATTCTATTTATGAGAAAAATGAAAACCCTGCTTACCGTCCTTTTGATGGGGTATCTGGTGAGCACATCCCTTTGGGCACAAGGTGAGAAGAAAGATTCTACGAAGACAAAGAGCCCATTCAAGCCTTATGAAAAAGTCATCACTGAGGAAGCTGAATCAGACCAGGGGCTATTTACCACCCATCACATAGACGAGAAGCTTTACTTCGAAATTCCAGATAGTATATTGGACAGAGACATGCTGCTGGTAAGTCGAATCGCCCAAACCCCTACAAAATACAGTGGTTTTCTGAGTGGAGGGGCAAAGGTACACGAACAATTGATTAGGTGGGAAAGGAAGGGAAAGCAGCTGCTCTTGCGAACCGTCACCTACAACAGCGTCGCTGCCGATAGCCTTCCTATATATAAAGCGGTTCAAAACAGTAACTATGCGCCAATCATTGCCGCCTTCAAAATCGAAGCCATCAGCCCTGATTCAAATGCCACTGTCATCAACGCTACCTCTCTTTATACCAAAGACATCAGGGCCATCAGTCCGATCCCCAATTACCTGCGCAAGAGATATAAGGTCAAAGGCCTGGATACGAAGCGTAGCTTTATAGAATCTGCTCACAGCTATCCCATCAACGTGGAGGTCAAGCATTCATTGACATTTTCGGCAGGTGCAGCTCCTGCTCAGGCCAACACAGGTACGCTGTCTTTCTTGATGAACCAGTCCATGGTTCTGTTACCCAAAGAGACCATGACGCCTAGGATGTTTGATCCGAGAGTAGGCTTCTTCACAGTCTCTCAAGTGGATTTTGGATCGGAGGCTTTGAAAGCTGACGAGAAGACCTTTATCACGCGATGGAGGCTAGAGCCCAAAGATCCAGAGGCTTACATGAGAGGAGAACTGGTTGAACCCGTCAAGCCTATTGTTTACTATTTGGACCCTGCCACACCAGAGCGCTGGAGACCCTGGTTTAAAAAAGGCGTGGAAGATTGGCAAGTCTGCTTCGAGGCAGCAGGATTTAAAAACGCCATCATTTGTAAGTATCCACCTACTCCTGAGGAAGATCCCGAATTTAGCCCTGAAGATGCTCGTTACTCCACGATTAGATACATAGCAAATATGACACGAAATGCGATGGGTCCCTCTGTCAAAGACCCTCGTAGTGGGGAGATCATTGAAAGTGACATCCTGTGGTTTCATAACCACTTGCGTTCTTATCGCAACCGATACCTAATAGAGACGGCAGCGGCCAACCCAAGAGCGCGTACCCTAGACCTACCAGAGGAGGATATAGGAGAAATGATCCGTGCCGTAATCGCACATGAAGTGGGGCATACATTGGGTTTTCCCCACAACTTCAAGTCTAGTTCCGCTTATCCCATCGACTCACTCAGAAATGGTCCGTTTACACATAAAAATGGTATTTCTCCCTCCATTATGGATTATGCCAGAGTCAACTATATAGCCCAAAGAGGAGATGAAGGCATTCGATTTATCCGTAAAGTAGGGCCTTATGATACATATGCCGTCAATTGGGGATATCGATGGCTACCCAATATCGATAAGCCTGAGCAGGAAAAGGACAGTCTGGATAACTGGATCTTAGCAAAAGCAGGGGATCCTGTTTACGCATTTGGGGACTATGGAAAGGGTGATCCTCGCTACAACCGAGAGTCTCTGGGAGACAACATGGTCGAGGCCTCTCGCTTGGGCCTAACCAATCTTCGTTATGTAGCGGCCCACCTAGTAGATTGGACTACCCAACCAGGTGAAGACTATACGGACCTCAAGGAAGTATATAGAGAATTGACCTTTCAGTGGAGGCGGTATGCATTTCACGTGGTGGACGTCGTAGGGGGGATCAAAAGGGATGTAAAAAATACCGACCAGGAGGGCTATGTATATGAACCTATCAGTGAAGAATGGCAGGAGGATGCCATGCAATTCCTCGTCCAAGAGGTATTTCGTACGCCTAGATGGATCAGCACACCCAAAATCACCAATTATATCCAGGGAGAAGGAACGCAGAATATGATGCGGATGCTACAGATCTCGGCTTTACGAAGCCTCACATCAGATACCAGGCTCAACCGCATGATGGATGTCAGCGAAACAGGCAGGCGGATGGGCATGAAGGTCTATACTGTACATGAGCTGATGGAGGACCTTCGGTTGGGACTCTTTGCGGAGATCATCCCCGAAGGAAACAAGAAGTTTTTTGATGGAAAAACTTTACCTGCTTTAGATGTTTATAGACGGAATCTCCAGTTTGCCTACATCCAGCGACTGATGGACTTAGTCGAAGAAGGATACGAACAGCCATCTGATGCCAGTGCAGCTGCTTTTCTTCAGCTCCGTACACTTCGAAAATCTGTTAAGAAGGCACGAAGATCGGAATTTGCTCAAAATGAGGCCCACTGGCGGATGTGCTATCGCCTGATCAAGGATTACAAAAAGTAAGAGATAAGGGGTACTGACCTAAGGGGATGAGTACTTGCTTATCCCCTACCCTTTTGTATCTATTTCTCTGTTTACGCGTATTGCCAAAGTAGCGTTATCTACTACATAGTTAGAACGCTTCTTTACAAAGCATACACTGGATACTGACTGCCATGAAAAAATTGCTTTTTCTTTTAACAGGGTTTTCCTTTCTTTTTCCTATTGCTACCTCCTACGCCCAAGAAGCTGAATCTTACAGCTTGGCGCCTGCTCCTGACTGGATAGAATCGTATGCCACTCCTTCGCTGGACTCCCTTCCAGATGAAAAGCTCCCCCTATACCTTATTCATCAAGAATATCAGTACAATCAAATGACTGGGGAGCGGTACTTTCGCAATTTCTATTACTTCCATAAAGAGCGTGGCCTTTCTCAATTGGAGTATATCAACAACAATTATAGGCCAAAATTTCAACATTTTGGCCTCCATACAGTCAATACCTACCGAGCAGGAGATACCCTAGACATTCTCTCCAAGATTCCCATTGCTTTTGTGAACTCAAAGACGAAAATAGGCTTAGATGCCTATGATGAAGAATCACAGGTCATACTTTCCCTTCCAGGCATGCAGGTTGGAGATGTGCTTGAAGTCGCCTACACCATTCGAGGAAAGCAACCCGATATTCATAATCGCTTACAGTTACTTTTTGGGCCTAAAGTAAGCCTACTAAGGGGTACGGCCTATTATCATATTAGAAATTATCCCGATCGCTCTATCTACATCGAATCTGTCAATGTAGATCCAGTAATCACTGAGATACAGCGAGAAGACTATCGAGCCATTTCTTTCCAATTGACCATGGACAGCGCATATAAGAAACCGAGAATGCCTAGGGTGTATTATTCCGTTCCAAAGTTCTTTGTATATGATCTTGAGTCGTGGGCTGAAAAAATCACTTACGATATGAAAAACTATCAATTTGCTCAAGAGCCTTCAGAGGAGGTACAAGCAACGACTCAATCTCTCATCGCGGATTCTATGAGTCGAGAGGAAAAAATTCAAGCCATCTTTTCCTACACACAGGATGAGATCGAATATATGTCTTATGGTATGGTGCAGCCCTACCGACCCGAAGCGGTCATCCAACAAAACTATGGAGACTGCAAATCTACTTCCTTATTGACGATCAAAATGCTAGAAACCATCGGAGTAGAGGCGTGGCCTGTGGAAGTCGTCTCTGATGGGTGGGATCCACGCTTATTAGAGGTTTACGGGCTGGGATTGGTGACAGATCATATCATCGTCGAATATGTCCTAGAGGGAGATACGATCATCTTCGATCCTACAGCGAAACCCTTGAGAAAGGGGATCAAACAAACTTATAGAAATAATTACCGATATGGTATTCGTCTGCTTCCAGAAACAACCACTTGGTCAGAGTTGAGTCCTTATCGTTCCCCTTACAAGGAACTCGTCGTAAACATCACACCTGAAGATGTAAAAACAAACGTATCGGATGTCAACTGGACCATTAAGACCAAAGACTATGGAGCAGATCAATTGATTATTCGTTTTCAGGAAGGAAATACATCCCGTGTTTTCGATTACTATAAAGACAACTTGACTTCCTACAATTATCTCTCTTCCAGCGATTTTGAACTCGATTTTGAATATGACTCGACGGCCTCCACAGCTCAGTTAGATGTAGAAACTAAGGAACTGTCCAATTATCTCCTTCGGACGCAGTCAGACTCTATGAAACTAGTGCCTTGGTCTATCCGCAAAAGGTTGAGCATCGTAGATTCATCTAGGTTGGGGTATATTTTTGCGCTCCCTACTGTCGGTGAGGTACATCACATCTACAAGCTATATTATCCTAAGGACCTAGGATATCAGCCAAAAGATTTTTCTATTGAGAAAGACTGGATCAATTGCAAACAGGAAGTATGGTTAGAAGGGGATACCCTTTATCTTTCCATAGATTTGATCATCAAAGAGCAGGTACTTCCCTCAGATAAGTACGGAGAAGCCAGTGAAATCATCTCCCAACTCAAATCGGATCTAGGTGTGGTTGTAGGGGAAGCACCAAAAATCAAGAGGAAAAGCAAAAAGAGAAAAAAACGCTAGGGAGGACATTTAAAGACGATACGAAAAAGGAGTCACACGACGATGCGACTCCTTTCTATATAGCTCCTTTCATTACCCAACAAATCCCACACCTACAGTATGATTGCTAAAGGGATCGATCAGAATAAAAGCCCCATTGGCAGGATTTTCATTGTAGGGATCAAAGAACAGCTCACTCGCCGTCTTGAGTGTCACTTTGCCGATGTCGTTCAGTCCGAGTCTGTCCGCACCTTCCTTCACTTGCCCTGTTGTGATGTCGATCTTGTGATGTAATCCTACTACTTTCGCTTTGCAAGACTGCGTCCCATGCTGAAGCACATACATCTTGCCGTGTACCAGCGGCTGGTGATCCATCCAGCAGACATCTGCATGAATTTCTTTTTTGCCTACTGGCTCTTCTCCTGTTTTGACCAGCATCTCTCCCCTACTCACATCGATGTCTTCTGCTAGGGATATGCTAACAGATTGGCCAGGAAGGGCTTGGTCTAATTTCTCATCATAGCGTTCGATCACCGAGATAGTAGAACGCCTTCTGGAAGGGAGAACCGTCACTTCATCTCCTAATTTGAAACTTCCAGATGCCACTTTACCTGCATAGGCACGATAGTCGTGGAAGGCTTCTGTGCGCGGACGGATGACACTTTGAACCACCATACGAGCGGGTAGTTCTGTCATGCCTTCACGTGGTTGAATGCTCTCTAGATGCGTAAGTAAAGGTTCGCCCTCGTACCAAGACATCTGCGCAGATTTTTCTACTACATTTTCTCCCCAAAGAGAAGAAATCGGAATGTATTGGATTTGCTGGCCTTCGAACTGCACGCCTTTGGCAAAGGCTTCAAACTCCTCTACGATGGCTTGAAAAGCATTTTGGTTGTACCCTACCAAGTCCATCTTATTGATGCAAACTACGACATTGGGTACTTTCAGTAGGCTCGCGATGTAGAAATGACGATGGGTCTGTTCTACGACGCCATTTCGTACGTCGATCAGAATCAGGGAAGCCTGCGCTGTCGAGGTTCCCGTCACCATATTGCGTGTATACTCCTCATGGCCTGGTGTATCGGCAATGATGTATTTGCGCTGAGGGGTAGAAAAATAAATATGGGCTACATCAATGGTAATGCCCTGTTCCCTCTCCGCGATCAAGCCATCTGTAAGGAGAGAAAGGTCCGTAAAATCCAGCCCCTTGCGCTTACTCGCAGCCTGAAGCGCTTCTAACTTATCAGCCGTGATCGACTGTGTATCATGAAGCAGGCGGCCGATGAGGGTGCTTTTCCCATCATCTACACTTCCTGCAGTCGCTATTCGAAGAATTTCCATTTAGGGAGTATTTGAGAAGTATTGTTTGAGATGCAATGATCGCGGCCCTACTTCTTTTGAAATGATTTCGAATTAATTATATCTCTTATGGACTTGGAGATGCATTATACTCTAGTCCTTTAACTAGCCTTTACTAGGACTAGAAGTACCCATTTTGCTTACGTACTTCCATAGCTGCCTCACTGCGCTTGTCATCTATACGGGCCCCTCGCTCAGAGATTGTCGCTGCAAGGATCTCTTCTATCACACGATCAATGGTCGCCGCGTGGGAATCTACTGCTGCCGTACAAGTCATATCTCCTACCGTACGGAAACGTACGACCTTGTCATATACTTCTTCTTCTGGATCTATGTGGATGAAGTCAGACCAAGGCCAAATCATTCCGTCGCGCTCAAATACCTTGCGCTCATGTGCGAAGTAAATACTCGGTATTTCCATGTTCTCTTCGCGTATATAGTTCCAGACATCTAGCTCTGTCCAGTTCGATATTGGAAAAACACGTACATTTTCTCCTATCTGTATTCTTCCATTGAGCATATCAAATAACTCAGGGCGCTGACGCTTGGCGTCCCACTGACCAAATTCATCTCTCACGGAGAAGATCCTTTCTTTCGCCCGTGCCTTTTCCTCGTCTCTCCTCGCCCCTCCGATACAAGCATCAAACTTGAACTCTTCGATGGCATCAAGTAAGGTGATGGATTGTAGCGCATTGCGGCTTGCATACTTACCCGATTCCTCTACTGCCTTTCCTTGATCGATGGTATCTTGCACATGACGTACAATGAGTTCTACTCCTAGACTTTCTGCGAGTTGATCGCGAAACTCGATCGCCTCAGGAAAATTGTGTCCTGTGTCAATGTGCATGAGCGGAAAGGGAATCTTCCCAGGATAAAAAGCCTTTTGAGCGAGTCTAACCAAGGTGATAGAATCTTTCCCACCAGAAAAAAGCAATACAGGGCGCTCAAATTGCGCAGCCACTTCTCTCATGATGTAAATGGCCTCATCCTCTAACAATCGAGGAAACAAGCTTGTGTGAGCATTCATAAATTCTCAGTTAAGTGTTGAGGAAACTGAATCCTAGGCGAGTAGATAAGTCTAATTATTTGTGAGATCTATTTAGCATGAAGTCCACATTCTTTTTGTGATTGTTCCCACCACCAGCGACCTGCACGGGGATCTTCCCCAGGTTCTATGGCACGGGTACAAGGGGCACATCCAATACTGATGAATCCTTTCTTGTGAAGAGAATTGTGTGGGACTTTATAAGTATCCAGATAATTCTGCACTTGATCTAGTGACCAGTGAAGGAGTGGATGAAACTTCGTGATCTGATTGGCTTCATCCCATTCTTCTTGTGGGAGTTCCTGCCGTGCTTGCGACTGTCCAGCCCTTAAGCCTGTCACCCAGATCTCGTTTCCTGCTAGTGCACGCTTAAGGGGTAGCACCTTGCGTATAGAGCAGCAAGCTTTGCGATTTTCAACCGACTCATAGAAGCTATTAAGTCCTTTCTCATTGACGAAAGCCTCAATCTTATCCGCATCGGGAAAATATACCTTGATGGGTAATTGGTACCGACTTCTGGTGCGATCAAATAGCTCGTATGTCTCAGAAAAGAGTCTTCCCGTATCTAAGGAAAACAGTTGGATCTGAAGATCGTGACGTGCAATCATATCTGTGATCACTTGGTCCTCCTGCCCTAGCGAGGTGGAGAACACGATGTTACCTGGATGCTTATCAGCCAACGTTTTAAGTTGATTGATGGCAAGCTCCGTAACAGATTGTAGCGTGTTCAAACTCATTTTTTGGCAAAGCTAATTTTCTCCCAGAGACGCTCATGTACATAATAGAGGATCATCTTCGTAATGACCTCAACGGAGCCGATTGTAAAGGCGACAAACAATTCGCCGGTAATCAGATATGAAATCAACATCGTATCCAAAGTCCCCAAGATTCTCCATGTCAATGATTTCATCACACTTTTGAGATGAGAATCTCCTTTGGTTTGTTTGGCCGTTTCATAGGCTCGAATTACTGCATCCAGAATCATAGGCCGTGTGTTAGGTTCTGTTTAGGACGGAGCAAAACTATATAAAATCTACAATTTTTATAGACTATTAGAATAAAAAATTATCAGGAAGATACCTCTTTTGGTGGAAGAATATCCTTTAAGGTTCTGGTTCTAAGTATCTTAAGTGTTTCGTCTCGTACTTCAGCCATGACCTTTCTCAACTGACATGTAGCCTCATCACAGTCGTCACACTTTTCATAATAATTTAAACTCACACAAGGGAGAAGCGCAACGGGGCCATCCAACAGACGGATAACTCTAACCAAGGTGACGTCTTCGGGTTGTTTGATCAGGTAGTATCCCCCACCCTTTCCTTTCTTACTCCCGAGGATTCCCGCTTTTCGAAGTTCGAGTAGTATATTTTCCAGAAACTTTTTAGAAATCTGCTTTTCAGTAGAGATCTCATGGATCAAAATAGGCCCTTGATCTTGACGTTCGGCCAGATAGATGAGTGCTTGAAGTGCGTATCTTGTTTTTTTGGAAAGCATAAAAATCACGGGATTGAGGTAGAGGAGTTACGGACAATTTGGGTTATTCGTTGCCTCCACGGGCTATTTTCTCCTCATGTGAACCACAAAGCAAGATAGGAAGAAAATCAGATATAACTGTGGTGGAAAAAAGAGGTGTACCGTTGGAGCTGTCTGGGCGCTTGACGCACATATGCTATGCCTAGCATGACGCAAAAAGTGAAACACGAGGCTCTGCGTAGTCATCAAACTACGTAGGACATAATCTATTAGCCTCCTGACTAAGCAAGCAAGTACCAGCGGAAGCTGGGAGAACAAGGGCGTAGCACCAACGGGACCTTGGTGGTGATATCAGCGAGCATAAACAAAACTCTTAACCTCGTTAGATTAAAATTCATATAAATATTCTCTTGCAATTATAAAATATATTTCCGTCATTCCTAACGTTGTTAAATTTCCTATAGCTATGACAGAAAATTTCAATCATAAAGAAAGGCGACTGAGAGAAATTGAAGCGGTAAAGGCCTCTATCCTGAAAGCAGCACGTGATCTAGCCATTTCAAAACAAGGCTGGCCCAAAGTGACGATTCGAGATATTGCCCGCGACATCGCGTACACACCTCCTGTCATTTATGAGCACTTCAAAAACAAGACAGCCATCCTGATTGAGCTGCAAGCCTATGGATATCGACAGCTCAAATACGCGCTAGAAGAAGCAAGGAAGACTGAAAAAGACGCTGCCTCTCAACTTCATGCCTTGACAGAGACTACGTGGGACTGGGCCTTTAAGTACAGAGAGCTATATGAGGTCATGTTCAATATCAGCGGTGTTCCTACTCCCCCTCCCCCATCCCACACACTTCTAGATACAGCAAAACCGGTCATGGAGACGATACGAAGTATCAGGCTTTTCGAGACAGAAGCGGAGGAGTACTTCTACAATTGGTGGGCATTGGTACATGGCTATATCTCCCTTGTCATGAACGGGCATGTCGTAGGAAAAAGAGAAGTATTCAGAAAGTATACCTTGATAGCGGTAGAGAGATTTGCCAAGGAGTTGTAATTCCCTAAAATGATGAAAGCTTAAAGCTCCTATTAAATATTTTATATAAATAACAACGTTAGATTTTATTCTGCCTAATAATGCCCTGCTTATCTAATTCTTACATTACCCCTCCTACAGTACTCTAGGCCTATCTT
The DNA here is from genome assembly GCA_039820545.1 of Bacteroidota bacterium. Taxonomy (GTDB): domain Bacteria; phylum Bacteroidota; class Bacteroidia; order J057; family J057; genus JALEFZ01. The sequence continues at coordinate 15,342 of JBCBPW010000052.1, forward strand.
ACCTACATTCCTGAAAGATTTTTAGGGATTTTTTGAAAATGTTGATGCTTTCGGGAACTATTTCTTAAAAATGTCGTTCTTTGAGGAAACTTTAAGTAAAGCAGTAGTTTCCTTAGTTTTTATGGAAATTCAAACACGGATTTTGGAACATGCCACCCAGCTTTTTCTCAAGTACGGAGTCAAAAGCATCACAATGGACGATATCGCCAGAGAATTAGGTATTTCCAAGAAAACCATTTATCAGTCTTTCTCAAGTAAAGCTGACATCGTCTACCAGACAGCAAAATCTTTTTTTTTGAAAGAAATTGCCCAAGCAGAAGTTATTTGCAATGAAGCCTCAAATGCCGTAGACGAACTCTTACGAACACTGCAGTGGACCATTAATACACTCACCCACATCTCCCCAAGCCTCATCATGGAAGTTGAGAAATATTATCCTCAAACTTGGGAGGTATTCACACACTTTCAACAAGACTACCTACTTCGCCTCGCACAAGAAAATCTCCAAAGAGGAATCTCAGAAGGCTACTTCAGAGACGATCTCAATATCGACATCGTCGCTAGGATTAGAATTCTTCAGATACAAGCCAGCCTGAGTACCCAGATTTTTCCCTTGGACCAGTTTGATCCTATATCTGTCCAACGCGAGATTCTTGAAGTATATGCCTACAGCATATTGACCCAAAAAGGAAAAGAAGTTTACCACCAATATCTTACTGCAATCCAAGCCTCCAAATGAAACAATTTTTTTACATCATCCAGAGAAGTTCTGCATGTATCATGCTGATCCTCCTGATGGGTCCTGGGATACAAGCACAACCAGCAGAATCTATGTCTGTCGATGCTTGTATAGCGTACGCGCTCACCCACAATCAAAACATCAAAATCCGAAGACTAGATGAATATATTGCAGCAGAGCAAGTAAAAGAAGTCGTAGCGAATGGCTACCCCCAGATTTCTGGATCGGCTGATCTGCAATATTTTGTCGAGCTTCCTACTTCTATCTTTCCAGGGGAGTTTTCTCCTCAACAGGAAGTTGTTTTCATCGATGGAAAACCCTATCCCCTGACAAGCTTAGATCCAGAGACCTTGATGCCTATTCCAGGGCAAGCTGCCGAAGTACAATTTGGTACACCCTGGCAGTCTACCGCAGGATTTTCTGCCAACCAGCTGATTTTTGATGGGGCCTTTTTCCTAGGTCTTCGTGCTTCGAAGAGTTTTCAGGACATCACACGCAAGGCTACCCAGCAATCCGAAGAGGAGATTGCGCTTGCTGTGACCAAGGCTTATTATCAAACGCTGATCGTACAGGAGCAATTGAATCAGTTGGAAGCTAACATCACCCGCGTATTTAAATTGTACCAAGAGACCAACATTCTTAACAAGGAAGGTTTCGCAGAAAAGATCGATGTCAGCCGATTGAAGATCACCTATACCAACCTCCAAGTAGAAAGAGACAAAGTAGCGCGCCTAGCAGAGAACAGTCTGTATGCCTTGAAATTTCAAATGGGTATGCCACTCAAACAGGAAATCGAGCTTTCGGAAGACATCACGTCTCTAACTGTTTCGCCCTTTGAAACACCCGACGAACTGGCCTTCACGCCACAACTTCGCATAGAATACCAATTACTGGAAGCCCAAAGGAATTTCCAGGAATACGCCCTGAAAGGCATAAATGTAGGATATTATCCGTCTCTCTATGGATTTGGAAGCTATCAATTCAACGCCCAGCGAAACGCCTTTGATTTCTTCGACTCAGATCAGCGTTGGTTCCCTATATCTGTGGTCGGCCTTCAGTTGAATGTGCCCATTTTTGATGGATTTAGAAAAAAAGCACAAGCTGCGCAAGCCAAACTGGAAATCCAGAAGATAGAAACCCAAAAGGACATCTTGCAAGCGTCATTTGACCTGGAAATACAAAGCAGCTACCGTAACCTCCTCAACGCTTATGTCAGTTTAAATTCACTTAAGGAAAATAAGGAACTCGCAGAGGAAGTCCTTCGCGTAGCCAAAATCAAATACGTCGAGGGCGTTGGTTCTAGCTTAGAGGTCAATGAGGCAGAATCCCAGCTCAAGCAAGCGGAATCCTCCTATCTCAGTGGACTTCTGGAATACCTGATGTTCAAGGCAGACTATCAAAAAGCGATGGGCGGATTTGCTCAGTATCGCACCAATGAATAACCTTTACTTACCATACATCCAACATTGATTATCAATCACATTTTTATGAAAGGTCTATATATTTTCGGTTTCATTATAGGACTCCTACTCGTCGGTTGTGGTAGCGACTCTCCAGAGACCTTAGAGGCTAAAAAACAGGCTTTGAAGGAAAAGCAGGCCACACTGCGCACACTTACGCTAGAAATCGACTCCCTTCAAGCAGAAATCACCCGCTTGGACCCCACCGCTCAAAGGCTCAAGAAGCAAACGCCTGTTTCAATAGAAGTGGTGGAAAAGCAAAGACTTGCACACTATGTAGAAGTTCAAGGGAAGGTAGAAGCTGACAACAACATCATGGTCGGAGCTATGAGTAGCGGTCGCTTGATCAATTTATTTGTCAAGGAAGGGCAAAGTGTAAGAAAGGGACAGACTTTGGCTCAACTAGACGATGCCGTCATCAAAGCCAGTATTTCCGAGGTGGAAACACAGCTACAATTGGCAGAAATTGTCTTTAAGAAGCAAGAGACACTGTGGAATCAAGAGATTGGGACAGAAATTCAATACCTCACGGCAAAAAACAATGTCGAGAGTCTACAAAAACGTCTGGCTACGCTAAAAGAGCAGCAAGATATGAGCAAGATCAAGGCTCCCATCACAGGGACGGTAGATGAGGTGATGGTCAAAATGGGAGAATTGGTAAGTCCAGGCTTTCCTGTGTTTCGGATCGTAAATCCTTATGATTTAAAGTTGGTAGCTGAGGTTCCTGAATCCAATGCCCCCTATATCAAGAGAGGAGATGAAGTAAGCATAGACTTTCCGATCCTCAATCAAAATCTGAAAGGCCGGGTGTCACGTGTAGGCCAAGCCATCAATCCTTTGAATAGAACCTTCCCTGTAGAGGTCAAACTGCCCAGCAATTCTGCCTTTAAGCCGAATATGTTTGGAAAGATTGCCATCAATGACCGTACGCTTGATGACGTAGTGGCCATTCCCCTCAGCATGGTTCAAAAATCGGATGTAGGATCTTTTGTGTATGTAGCTGTAGATAAAGGAGAAAACGTAGTCTCTAGTAGGAGAGCCATAACCCTAGGCTTGGAGGCAGCAGGCATGGTAGAAATAGCGCAAGGATTAGAGTCAGGAGATCGTTTGATCACCACAGGATATAAAGGGCTCAGTGATGGGCAAGAAGTCACGCTAAATGAACCTATTGTCAAAAACTAAAGTGGATCATGAGTCAAAAAAAATCATTTAGAGAATTTGGTATTTCTAGTTGGTCCATTGACAATCGGATCACCATCTTCATTCTCACAGCAGTGATTGTGGTCGCAGGTCTCGCCTCTTTCAACAGCTTGCCGAAAGAAAACTTTCCCGAGATCCAATGGCCCGTCATCTTTGTGTCTACCATCTATCCTGGGACATCAGCAGGGGATGTAGAAAACCTTGTGACACGAAAAATCGAAAAGGAAATTAAGGGAATTAAAGGGATCAAGGAAGTCAACTCAACCTCCATCCAAGATTTCTCCTCCATTTTTGTCGAATTCGAGACAGATGTAGACTTGGATGAAGCCAAACGAGAGGTAGAGGATGCCGTCAATCGTTCGAAAAGCTCCCTCCCCAACGACCTTCCCAATGATCCCAGTGTCAACGATATCAACCTATCGGAGATACCGATTATGTTTCTGAATGTATCGGGTCCCTTCGATAATGTGACACTGAAGCGGTACGCAGAGCAGCTAGAAGAAGCCATTGAAAGCGAGCTGTCCAATTCTATCTTAAGGGTAGACCTCGTAGGTGCGCCACAACGAGAAGTCCAAATCAACGTGGACCTCTACAAGATGGAAGCGGCCAGTATTGCACTGGGAGATATAGAACAAGCAGTTTCGGCAGAAAATGTGATCATCTCAGGGGGTGAAATAGACATCAACAACCAGAAAGTCTCCGTTCGTCTCAATGCAGAATTCACTACCATCTCTCAACTCAAGAATCTGGTCATTCGATCTGGGCTGGGCAACAGTGTGTATTTACAAGACATCGCAGACGTCAAGGATACCTTTAGAGAAAGGGAAAGTTATGCGCGTCTCAATGGAGACCCTGTATTGACGCTGAATGTGATCAAAAAAGCAGGTGAAAACCTAGTGGATGCAGCAGATGATATCAAGGTGATTGTAGACGACTATGAGCAAAATAGATTCCCTGAAAATCTATCTGTCACCGTTTCGGTAGACCAGTCGATTCAGACAAAAAATACCCTTCAAGAGCTGATCAATACCATCATCATTGGATTTATCCTGGTGGTAATAGTCTTGATGTTTTTCATGGGGCTGCGGGATGCATTGTTTGTAGGTTTAGCTGTACCGCTCTCTTCCTTTATCGCTTTTGCGACACTCCCTGCACTGGGATTCTCTATGAATCTCGTGGTTCTCTTCTCCTTCATTCTCGCGATGGGGATTGTGGTAGATAATGCCATTGTAGTCATTGAAAATACTTATCGTATCTTCAATGAAGAAGGACTACCCATCGTACAAGCTGCTAAGAAAGCTGCGGGTGAGGTGATTGGGCCTGTATTCTCGGGTACATTGACGACGGTTTGTCCCTTCCTTCCACTTTTATTTTGGCCTGGACCGATCGGTGAGTTTATGTCCTTCATGCCTGTGGTCATGATCATTACGCTTTTCGCTTCCCTTTTCGTGGCCTATGTCATCAACCCTGTTTTTGCGACTTCCTTCATGAAAAAGGAAGATCCAAACAAGCCTACCAATCACCGCAACGTGATCATCTACACAGCAGGAGCCATGGTCATCGGACTAATCTGTCACTTGGGAGGGATCCCTTCCTTTGGGACCTTCATGTTCTTCATGTCAGCATTTGTTATACTAAATGCCTACGTACTCAAGTATGTAATTCGATGGTTCCAGCAGCGCGGGATTCCCAGCTTGAAGCGTGGATACAGAAACTTATTGGCGTGGTCACTTGACCATACTTGGGCTGTTTTCTTTGGGGTAGTCAGTGTGATTCTGGTCACTGTCATCTCTATTGGGGTTGCAGGGCTGAAATTCATCCAGTTTCCAGAGGCAGAACCCAATCAGGTATTCGTCTACAATGAGCTTCCCAATGGAACGGACATTGAGGTGACTGATTCCGTCACACGGATCTTGGAGGAAAGGGTTTTTGGTGTGATAGGCAAAGACAATCCCATCGTGCGCTCTGTCGTGACCAATGTGGCTATTGGGGCAGGGAATAGCAATTCTTTTGACCAAAGTACAGCCGCTCCTCACAAGAGTAAAATTACCGTCGAGTTTGTCGGGGTAAAGGACAGGCAAGATCAGTCTACCCTTCAATATTTGATCGACATACGAGAAGCTGTGCAGGGTATTCCAGGTACTAAGATTACTGTCGAGCAGGAAGCTAGTGGCCCTCCAGGATCTGCGGATGTGGAGCTGCTCGTTACTTCTGAAGATTTTGATGATCTGATGAAGACCAGTACAGATTTATTTACCTTCCTTGACTCCGTGGGTATCCCAGGGGTAGAGAAGCTAACTTGGGATGTGGATGAGAAACGTCCAGAGCTTCTGATCAATATCGACAGAGAAAAAGCCAATCAGCTAGGCATCTTATCAGGTCAGATAGGTTCTGCCTTACGTACAGCCCTCTTCGGGAAGGATATTTCTCAGTTTAGAGACAAAGAAGACGAGTATGACATTATTCTTCGTCTACAAGAGCCCTACCGAGACGATATTTCTTCTCTGCTCAACATGAGCATTACTTTCAGAGACATGTCAGATGGGAGATTGAAGTCCATCCCGATTTCTTCTGTAGCCAGTTTTAGCTATGATGAATCCTATGGGGGCATCAATCGTACCGACCTGAAAAAGTCTGTCAAAATCAACTCTAACGTCCTCAAGGATGAGTATAATGTGAACGATGTGTTTGCCGATATGGAATATTGGGTAGGCGTTTTCGAAGATCAAGGGAGAATCAACTCAGGTGTGGACATCGAGGTAGGGGGACAGACGATCGACCAAGCAGAGCAGGGCGCCTTCTTAGGTACAGCCTTCTTGATCGCGATCGTGCTGATCTTTATGATCCTGGTCACCCAGTTCAACTCTTTCAGCAATGTATTGATCATCCTCAGCCAGGTACTTCTGAGTATCTTGGGGGTATTGCTCGGACATGTCGTGGTGGGAATGGATTTCTCCGTTGTCCTCTCGGGTGTAGGGATGGTTGTACTTACAGGTATCGTGGTGAATAATGGGATTATCCTCCTGGACTTCATCCAGTATTTGCGCAAGAAGGGTCAACCACTCAAAGAAGCCGTCATCGAAGGGGGATCGATCCGTTTCACGCCTGTTTTGTTGACAGCCTCTTCTACTGTGTTAGGCCTCGTTCCTTTGGCTATTTCCCTGAACATCAACTTTGGGACGCTACTTTCCGACCTCAATCCTCAGATTTTCTTTGGAGGCGACAGTTCGACTTTCTGGGAACCATTTGCGTGGTCGGTGATATTTGGTCTGACATTTGCCACAGTAGTCACATTGGTGATTGTCCCTGTGTTGTACTACCAGACCAAGCGTTTTGAAAGTTGGATGGCCAATCTCTTCAAGAGAAATGAGACTGTAGATACGTCGGAAGAAGCCTCTGTAGACGATTATACATCATCTAATGGAAATGGGCATCATCCTTCAGATGCCTCCTCAGGGGTTTCGGAATCTGATCCCGATCCTGAGCAACTCAGTGTTTAATTTTTAGGTTTATAAATAAAGGCGCCGTTCCGCGAGGGATGGCGCCTTGCTTTTTTATCGTTTACTCGTAGCCAGTTGCCGTGGCAAGTGCTGTTCTTTACACTTGCCGCAGCAAATGGCTACTTGAAAAATTTCTCTACCTTATGCACAGCTCCTGGGAGGGTGAAGACCACTACCCTATCTCCCGCTTCGATGGTTGTGTTTCCATTGGCAATAAAGCCATCGTCTCCACGGACCACACCTGCGATGATGGCATCTCTTGGAAACTGGAGTTTTTTGATGGGGATATCCTTGATTTTGCAGCTGTTGTGGACGGAAAACTCCAAGATTTCAGATTCGACTCCATGTAGGCTAGTCAAAGCCTCCACCTGTCCCTGACGTACGTGTCGGAAGATATTGTTGATCGTGATCATCTTCTTGTTGATCAGGGTATCAATTCCGATATTTTGAGAAAGGCTGATGTAGTCAATATTCTCCACTAGAGCAATGGCACGCTTGACTCCGTGATTTTTGGCAACTAAGCAAGAAATAATGTTGGTCTCCGAATCAGGTGTTACAGCAATGAAAGCATCCATTTCTTCAATCCCCTCTTCCTCCAAAAACTCCACATTGCCACCGTCTCCATGAATGACCATCGTATCCACCAACTTATCTGCCAAGTCATAACAACGCTCCTTGTCCTCTTCGATCAGTTTTACCTTATAATCCTTTTGGACCATCTCAGAAAAGATCTCTCCGATCAGCGAGCCACCCAAAATCATGATGTCTCGGATCTGATAGTTTTCCTTTCCTCCCATATCCATGAGATTGGGAATGCTCTCAGATCGGCTGATAAAATAGGCGTGATCATTGGCTTTAAAACTCGTATCTCCTCTTGGGATGATCGTCTTATTGCGTCGTTGGATCGCGACAGCCGTAAACTTGGTCTCGGGATGGTTCTTGGCTGCTTCCACTAAGTTGGTTCCCACCAATGGCGCCTCCTCTTCGAGTTTCAAACCTGTCAAAGCAAGCTTTCCATCTCCAAATTCAAAGGAATCTGTCAAGGATGACAGCTCGATCAGACGATGAATTTCCTTGGCAGCCAGATTCTCAGGAAATACCATGGCATCAATACCCAATTCAGCTAAATCGATCTTTTCTCTTTCCTCTTGAAACTCTGGATTGCTGATACGCACAATCGTCCGCTTAGCCCCCAGATGCTTTCCGATGATCGCGGTGGTAATATTAGTCTCCTCCGAAGAAGTGGCAGAGATCAGAAGATCTGCTTCTTTGACACCCGACTCTTCGAGTGCTTGAATCGAGAGGGCATTCCCCTTATAAGTAGCCACGTCTATATGCGACTCGGCATGTGACAAGCGTGCCTCTGATTTATCTATGAGTACAATGTCGTGATCCTCATGAGACAACATTTTGGCTACATGAAATCCGACTTCTCCTGCACCTGCAATAATGATTTTCATATGTACTTTTTGTCCTTGGACAATCTAATGATTTCTAATTATCTGACGAACAACATTTCTCTATATTTAGGAAGAGGCCAGCGGTCATCAGGTACAGTCCCTTCCAGTGCATCTACACAAGAACGAATCTCTAATAATATAGGGCGAATGGTTTCTGCATAATGATAACTTTTCTGCTTAGAGCTTGCCAATCGATCTACATATTTTTCTTCCTTCTCTAACTCCTCCATATACTTGCTTAATTTGGCCAACTCGGTATCTATTCGTGTCAAAATGGCTTGTTCCAATCCTTCTAAAGTCATCCCTAAAGCTTTTCTACGCTGAAGGATCAACAATAAATCTGATTGGTACCCATGGACAGCGGGGAGAATCTGTGTCTGAACAATTTCCTTCAAAATACTCGTCTCGATGTCCATCTGACTCAAATACTGATCTCCCCAGACTTCGAATCTAGCCGTCAACTCGGCAGCTGTCAGTATCTCATGATGCTCAAATAGCTGAATATGGGCTTTATCCAAGAAGGCTGACATCGCATCAGGTCCATGTTTGGGAATGGATAGCTTGCGCTTCTTGGCTTCCTTTTTCCACTCATCACTATATCCATCTCCTTCAAATCGGATAGATTTACTCTCGGTAACATACTCCTGTACCATGTCCAGTATAGCAGCAGATTGGGGTCTACCACGGTTCATCTTGGACTGTACCCTCGCACGAAAATCCATCAACTGTTCTGCCACAATCAAATTCAATACCATCATTGGGCTCGAGCTATTGGCAGAAGCACCGACTGCACGAAACTCGAATTTATTCCCTGTAAACGCAAAAGGTGAGGTACGGTTACGGTCTGTATTGTCTAGCAAAAGCTGAGGGATAGAGGCAATGCCCAGGTGCATCAGATCGTCTACTTTTTCGTTCTTTTTCCTCCTCGGGGGATTTTCGATGTCGTTGAGGACCTTATCCAACTGCTTGCCAATGAATACAGATACCCAATTGGGAGGGGCTTCATGCTGCCCTAGCCTGAGGTCATTGCCCGCTGAAGCGATGCTGGCTTGCAGCAGACGCTGGTATTTCCAGACCCCGTGTATGACGCAGACAAAAAACGCAAGGAACATCAAATTCTCTTCGGGTCGCACACCTGGTGCCAGTAGATTCCTTCCCGAATCGGTCATCAAGGACCAGTTGTTATGCTTTCCTGATCCATTGACTCCTTGAAAGGGCTTCTCGTGCAACAAAGCCACAAAATCATGCTTCTGTGCAATCCGATCGATCAAATCCATGATCATCAATCCGTGATCCACCGCGACGTTGAGATATTCATACTTGGGCGCGCACTCAAACTGGCCAGGAGCGACTTCATTGTGTCGTGTCTTGAGCGGAATCCCTAACCTATATGCTTCAAATTCCAACTCATTCATAAAGGCATAGATCCGCTCAGGGATCGCCCCAAAATAATGGTTATTGCGCTGCCGTCCCCTGGAAGAAGAAGCCCCCAGGAGGGTCCTACCTGCCAAGACAAGATCTGGTCTCAGCAAGTAGTAACTACGATCCACTAAGAAATACTCTTGCTCGATCCCCAAAGTAGGGTTCACCTGCTTGATCGTAGGATCAAAAAGTTGGGCAAGCTCCGTTGCTGCTTTACGGATCAGATTGATCGTGCGCAACAGAGGGATCTTGTAATCCAATGCCCGTCCTGTGTAGGAAACGAAAATAGTTGGTATACAAAGCGTAGTCCCATATGTTGTTTGTAAAATGAATACAGGTGAGCTACAATCCCAGGCAGTATACCCCCTTGCCTCAAAGGTCGTCCTGAGCCCTCCACTGGGAAAGGAAGAAGCATCGGGTTCCTGCTGGCGTAATTCCTCCCCCGAAAATCGTGCAATCGCTTCTCCTTCGATAAAGTCTAGCAAGGCCTCATGTTTCTCGGCTGTACGCCCTGTCAAGGGCTGGAACCAGTGCGTAAAGTGGGTGACGCCATGGTCCATGGCCCAAGCTTTAATGCCCGCTGCTACGGGATCAGCGATATCTGGATCTAGCATTTCGCTCTCCTCTGATGACTTGGTCAAGGCAAGGAAAATATCCTCTGAGAGATACCTTCGCATGGCCCCCTTGTCAAAAACATATTCTCCAAAAGCTTCCTTTGAAAGCTTGACGAGTGGCTCCTGCAAAGGTCGATTCCTAATTTCTTCGTTGGCCCTGAATCGCGGATTCATCTTATTTTCTTTGAATAAAAACAATGGGAGGAAAGCGGCCCTTCCTCCCATGATTGATTATATGTTATGTGAGGAATATCAACCTCTTTTTAGCAATTTGAAAGCAATTTCCCGACCGTGTCCCATCCCGATCCCCAATCGAATCATGAGTGCCGCCATGGGCTCTAACAAACGGGCAGAGTCTAGGGGACCACAGTCTACTGGCTCAAAACCTGCTGCTTCGATGAGTCGTTTGACTGAAGATTTGGCCTCCTCGTCATCTCCACAATAGAACATGCTGGCATCATGAGGACCAAAGTAAGGACCATTTTCTATCAACTCAAAAAAGGAGGTATTAAACGCTTTGACCACACGAGCATCTGGGTACATTTTGGCGATCTGCTCTGCCGCAGAGGTCGTATGGCCGATGGCGAGATTCACCATTCCATCGTTCCAGACGAGTGCGTTTGTGCAGTCTACAATGACCTTTCCACGGTAGGCGTCTACACTTCCCATGACCTGTGGAACAGCATTATAAGGGACAGCTAGGATTACGATTTCCCCATAATGCAAGGCATTGGTGATGGAACCGCCCTCTGCAAAATGATCCATCTCCCCCGCTAAGGCACGCGCTTTTTGGGTATCACGACCACCGACGAATACTCGGTAACCTTTGTGTGTCAGCGCCTTGGTCAATGACCTGGCGATGTTACCTGTTCCGACAATCCCAATCTTCATGTAGTGTGTATTAAAGGAGGTAAAATAATATGACGATAAGTTAGCTTATCAGGTCAAATAAGAAAAGGATTCTAAACAATTGCTAGCAAGTATTAGCTTTTAAAGCGAATAGGCAATGCCTACACGATGTTTAACAAACCGATTCTCCTCAAGTTCCTTCACAATAAAATCAGCTGCATCCTGCACCGAAATAAGGTTCTGCGCTCCTTTTGGATAATAATCAGCTTTCACCAAATACTCCTTGGTACGCTCACCTGCGTGCATAAATGCAGGACATGCAATGGTCCAATCCAGCTTACTTGCTTGGAGAGAATCGTATACCCTACGATGGTCGAGTGAAATATTCTGTAAATTGGGGGGAAAGCTCAGACTGTCCATGATAAGCTGATGCTCTGACTCCTGCAGTATCCCTGCTCCCGTAATGGTAATCAGTCGTTTGACGCCAGAGGCTTCCATCGCTTCGACCACATTGCCGACACCCTGAGACAGCAACGTGATAGGCCCACTGTACTTACGGATACCAATGACAGAAATTACGGCATCGTGGCCTGGGATGACTGCTTTGAGCAGCATCGGGAACAGAACATCCCCTTTGACTGTGGTCAGCTTGGGATCTTCTATCGAAAAATCTTCTATGTTTCTGGCGAAGGCAGTGACCTCATGCCCTTGCTCAAGGGCATATTCTACGAGGTTTCTTCCAACCCTACCTGTCGCACCGATAACCAATACTTTCATGAATTCGAAATATCGATTTGGCCGAGCAAGTAAATAAAATCTCACCTGAAATACCAGTATTTGAATGGGAAGTCATGGGTTTAAGTAGCCAGGAAAGGTACAAATAGGAATGAAAGCCCTCATTTCCCCCCTGTATTATGCAACTTCTTCTACTTTTCCACGTCTAGCAAGAGAAATCTACGGCTGATTTCACCCCCACTCTATCTTTTACTTTCTATGAGAGCCTTTCTGATCATTTGCTTCCTCCTAACACTGTCATCGAGTATCTTTTCTCAAGATATACTCCCTGACTACTGGCTCAAAAATAGTCTGCAGGATGAGGCGACGGGCTGGACCTATTATCTTGGAGAGGACAACTTGAATTACTATGTGGGAGCGGTTATTCCTGCAGGCGATGGACAAGATCTCGTGCGGATGTGCGGATTGACATTGTGGGTGGGCAAAAAACCTGAAAAGAAAGGAAGTATCGGCATCAACTTCCCGATGGGATACGAACAAGATGCGCGACCTACCACACCTACAGAGCTCGTCTATGCTTTATCAGAGATTCGCATTCCTTCTCAGACTCAATTTCCTGAAAGGTCTACCATCCAATTGCTCCAACTGAATGGCAAGGGAGATACTGTTTTGGGAGATATAGAAGATCTCATCCAATTGGATGTCTCTACAACGGCAGGACCAGAGGAAAGCTTGGTCTATCAGATTCGCTTGGATAAAGAAATCATTCCTGCCAAAACACGAGAGAAGGGCAACATGGTTTTTACCTTTGTCACAGGGACACTAGATCGTCCTAGCAACCTCAGAGGGACTGATGCTCAAGGGATCAACTACAGTACCCCAGCAGGACAAATTCCTGTAGCGGATCAATCCAGCCAAATCCGCCTACAAACCTTCTATTATTATGCGGAATTTACCAAACCCATCAAAGTCCAATTTAGGACAAAGGAATAAGGCGGTGAATGCCCCAAACCATCTATCATTCCTTCATGCGCTATCTAATGAGCGTAACAGTCCCTGCCTTATCTACTTGATCACCTGAATTGAATAAGGCGCGAACACGATAGGTGTAGACACCTTCTGGTGCAGGATTTCCTCCCCTGTCCAGGCCGTTCCATCCTCCGTCAAGCGAATCAAATGTCATGATCTGCCTTCCCCAACGATCAAAGATAATACACGTCATATCGACAATGCCCTCTCCCTTGATTACAAATCGTTGGTTGTGACGATCTCCATTGGGTGTGAAGGCATTGGGGATGTACAAGACCCCATCAGGGACGATCTCTAGTGTCACGGTGTAATCTACAGGGCAGACAAAATATTCATTGTAGGCCGTCAGCGTCACTTCATAGGTTCCTGCCTCCTGATACTGGAAAGCCGGATTGATCTCGTCTGTCGTCCCTCCATTGGCACCTAGATCCCAAACATACGATACCGCACCTACACTTTGATTTTGGAATAGAATCCTGGCATCAGAAAGTAAAATTGTAGTATCAGATGTAGGAGAAGTTGTAAAGAAAGGGGTGGCAGGAGGTACTTGGGGCACATCTACCGTCAAGGTATCCAAACAACCATTGGTATCCTGAACAGCAACGACATAGCTTCCCCCAAATATATTTTGCTGGCTCGCGCCCTCGCGTGGACTCGCACCTTCCCATACATACCTATAAGGAGTCGTCCCGCCCGTGGCCCGCACACTTCCAAAGCCATTGTCCCAATCGCAATAGGCTTCTTGCAAGTCCTCCAAAAATAGTATCAACGTATCAGGTTGGTTGATCTGTAGACTCGCAGTGTCTGTACAGCCATTTTCATCTGTCACCAACACATTGTAATCTCCGATGGGCACATTTTCTAATAGAGAATCTAGGGCATTGCCTGTATTTTGTGGACTCCAGTCAAAGGAATAGCTTCCTAAACCACCCTGAGCCAGGGCTTCTAATCTTCCCGAAGATTCACCAAAGCACAAGACATCTGTCTTGGCGAGGTTGACTTCTAGAGAATCTGGCTCATCAATCTGTAGGTCCTGCAACAAGTCTTGACAGCCATTGTCATCCTGAACCGTAATCTCATAATTGCCAGGAGGTAAATCCGAAAACAGGAAGACATCTGTAAGGGTGTCACCGTCCAAACTATACAAATACCGAGGTACCCCTCCCTGTACGAATACTTCTAGTGTCCCATTGTCATTCCCAAAACAGTCTACATCGACCTGCTGGACAATACTTGCTTCTAGGCGAGGGGGCTCCGTGAGCTGCGTATCTACGCGAGCCACACAGCCACTATCATCGACCACCAGGATCTGATATGTATCTGCTGTGAGTCCCTCAAACAAAGAGTCGGGCTGAAATACAGTAGAGTCTAGTGAAAAGCTGTAAGGCTGGGTACCACCTGTTGTAAAGAGCGCAATACTTCCTGTACTGTCTCCAAAACAAAGAATGTCTACAGCTTCTCCAATGTCTAGGGTGAGTGTATCTGGTTCTGTAATCTCAATGGGCTGTGTCGTAATGCAACTGCTGTCATCTTGTACGGAAAAGATGTAAGTCCCCGCACGCAGGCTATCAAAAAGTGAGGGTGTTCCAAATGGCAATGTGTCTAAGGCGAATGTATAGTCAGGCACCCCTCCTGTAGCAGTTAGATCCAATAATCCAGTCATATTCCCAAAACAATCTACATTTTGCTGTTCGGTAATTTGTAGTTCCAATGAATCGGGTTGATTCACTGTAGTGGAAACGGCGACGCTACATCCATTGGCATCGGTCATTTGGAAGGTGTAAGCTCCCTGTAATAAACCCGAAAAGGTAGAATCAAGCTGCGTATTGGGATTCCCAATGATTTCAAATGTATAATTCCTTACGCCCCCAACAGCAGCCAATCGTACCCTCCCCGAACTATCGCCAAAGCAGGTGAGATCTTTTTGCTCCACAATGGACATCAAAATGCTGTCGGGCTGAACGATCTGAAAGGGAATGGGAATGATACAGCCATTGGCATCTATGAGGGTAATGGTATCTACCAAGGCAGGAATCTGATCAAATAGCGGACCTTGACCGAGGTTGACTCCATCAATGAAGTAATTGTAAGGAGTGGTTCCTCCTGTAGCCTGCATCAATAAAGCGCCCGAGCTGTCTCCATAACAAGCGACATCCGTCAACGAGTCAATGCCTCCCTGAAGGCCGAGGGGCGTATTCACGGAGGTATCGACCGAAGCTACACAACCATTGAGGTCACGCACAAACAAGGTATACAAACCTGCGAAAAGCGAGTCAAAACTAGGCGTAGGTCCGTATCCTGGTCCTACATTCCCTGTATTAAGTAAAGCGTATTCGTATCCAGGTGTGCCTCCAGATCCTGCGACACTGAGTACGCCTGTATTATTGCCATTGCAATCTACGTCCGAAGCTCCTGTGACAAAGGCAGTCAATACAGGAGGCTCAGCAATTGTCGCTGTGACAGAATCTAAACAACTGCTATCATCTCTGACATAAAAAGTATAGCTACCCGCTGGCAAACTGTCAATCACATTATCTAGGCTCACCATATTGGAATCTAATCCAAACTGATAAGGCGTAGTCCCTCCTAGACCCGAAAGTGTGACTGCTCCACTGGCATTTCCAAAGCAATCGACGTCTAGTATATTCGTCACTTGCCCATCTAGCAAATCTGGCTCTGTAATGATCAAGGTATCCTGGTTGGTACACGCACTGTCATCTTGAATGACAATCGGATAGGCCCCTGCAGCTAGATTGACAAATGAATCCGTGGCAGCAAATGGCCCACCATTAAAGCTGAAGGTATATCCACCTTGTCCTCCTGAACCCAACAATTGAACCGAAGCTGTCTGATTTCCAAAGCAATCGACCATCCGCAGATCGTCTAACCCCACTTCCAGCGAGTCCGGTTGCGCTACATTCACCAACGTATCCACTATACACCCCAAAACATCCTGAAGCTGTACTAGATACGTCCCCGCGCCTAATCCAGTAAATGAACCTGACGCTTGAAAAGGACTTCCATCCAGGCTGAAGGCAAAACCACCTGCTCCTCCACTTCCAGCGAGCGTGAGGCTACCCGAATTTTGTCCGAAGCAAGTCACCGCTTGTTCTTCTATTATAGCAGGAATAATCAGAGGATTTTCAAATAACTCGAAAGTGGTGGTAAAATCACATCCATTGGAATCCAACACCGTGACTGTATGAATCCCTGCGGTTAGATTCTGGAAAGTATTGGTACTCCCAAAGCCTCCACCATCCACACTAAAGGAATACGGAGGAACCCCTCCAACAGCCGTAACCGTAATGGTACCTGTATTGTCCCCTGCGCATGCGATGTCCGTGCCTGAGATGCTACTGAATTCTAATAAGGGAGGTTCATCTAGGGTAAAAGTCTCAAAAATAATACAGTCGGCAGTATCTCTTGCGACCAATGTATAAGTCCCTGCTGAAAGCCCCGAAAGGGTCGTCGTAGAAGTATTGACGAAACCCGATTGAATCACTGTATTTTGATCGTCACGCCATGCTACCTCTAAGGGCAAGGGAGCATCCCAGGCCAGGGTAATTTGACCATCATTCCCTCCATTGCATCCCACATCCACTACTGTGTACTGTGGGTCGTTGGCGGGAAGGACTTCCACCTGATCTACGAGCGTCGTACACTGAGTCGTGACAGTCGCCGTGTAGATGCCTGGCTGTGTCACCGTAATGGTTCTGGTAGAATCTCCTGTGGACCACGCATAAGTAGAGAAGGGTATATTTCCCTCAATTTCCAAACTACCTCCAGGACAAAGTCGCATCTGATCAGGCAAGGGATCTAATATCGAGTCCTGCACTACGATGGTGACAGTATCATAACGAAATTGGTTACAGGGCGAGCCGATCTCTACAACATAGGTGGTCGTCTGGGTGGGAGAAGCAATGGGTGTCTGTACGACATTGCTATTCAGGCCCGTCGCAGGTGTCCAAAGAAAAGAAGAACCCGAACCTGGATTGAGTGAGATGGACCCTCCTTCACAGATTGCGGTATCTCTCAGGGCTTCGGTAAAGGAAACATACTCCAAACAAAACTCATGTCTGTTGGACAGACCACCTGTAGCTGAAGTGAATCCCCAAAACACGGTAGGATCTCCGTTGAATATGTTGTTGATAATGTCCCCTGTATATTCGAGACGGAGTTGGCAGTCGATGTAGGCACGATAGATCTGCGAGTCAGGATTCCAGGTCACGCGGAACTCGTGATAGTTACAATCGGTGATATTTTGTCCACCACCGATCGCAGGAAATGGACCTGCTAGATTATTCGTGTTCACATGGTTGACGTTGCCATTTCGCATCAGGGACACATGATCATATTGGGGATCGTCTCGATTGGGATTAAAGTAGGTATCAATCTCCAATGCTAGCGAAGGAAAGATTCCTCCATACCCAATACCTTCTCCCTGAGTCCCCACACTGGTACTCACTTGCTGTAGGACAAAAGCAATCCCATCCGCTCCATCGTTGTTTCGACATCCCAGGAAAATCTCAAAGTAAAGATCAAAGGGTTCAGAGATGTCCACTCGGTTAAGGTACCAAACCGATCCACTTTGCCACTGAAGATCTGGGGTGAGCACATAGCAACTCCCTGTGCTGTATGCATCACCGTTGGTCACATACTGGGAGAATGTGGGCAAAAAGCATGATATAAAAAAGAGAAGGAATAGTAGCAGGCTCCTGTTTCGCATAGCAAGTCAATTCTCTGATAGAGAAATTTACCAAATATCAAGGGCTAAAGAATATTCAAAAAATAACTCCCTTTCTCACTTATGTCTTTCAAGACATTTCTACCTCCCCAAAAACACTACATAGATCACTACCCAACGTTTTCCCTTCCAGCTCAGCCAAAATCTCCCACAAAAAGACTCGAGTTATTTTTTTCTCATTCTAAGGGAATAAAATACCTTTTTATATTGTCAAATATAGCAAAAAAAGGATTGATTCAGATCGAAACGCGTGACAAGGACCTAATCCAGATGAGCCAAAAGGGGGATGCATCCGCCTTCAGGCAACTTGTGCTACGGTATGAGTCGCAGGTGGCCAAAACGGTTATGCGGTTTCTCGGTCATACACCTGCGGCAGAGGATGTCGGACAAGAGGTATTCATCAAGCTCTATCAATCGCTCGATAGCTTCAGAGGAGATGCACAGCTTGGGACCTACATTACTCGAATCGCTATCAATCTATCAATCAATGAGTTGAAACGCCAGCAAAGACGATCCTTTATGGGTTTATTTACAGGAACGAAAGAAGCACCTACTCCGCTCCCTTTGTCAGATAATACATTGACAGAGGAGCAAAGAGCAACCCAACAAATGGTCCATCAGGCGCTGCAGTTGCTCGAACCCAAATATCGAACCGTGGTCGTCTTGCGTATGCTAGAAGGATACAAGACCAAAGAGGTAGCAGAAATATTGCAACTTCCACTAGGCACCGTGCTGTCCAGGCTTTCTCGAGGTCAGGACAAGCTCAAAGAAATCATTAAGCGATTGGAAGCCGTATAATGAGAAGACAAAGGCATGGAGATGAATAAAAAAGGAATGTCCAAAGAAATGTATCTAGCCAAAATCGCACGAGGAGAGTTGACCCCTGAGGAGCAAATCCGATGGAAAGCACTGCTAGTGAAACATCCTGAATGGAAGGAAGAAGCAGCACTGCTCAAACGCTTCGTAGAGACAGAACGCCAGAGTGAACCCCAATTTGCTCCTTTCTTTGTCGGTCGGGTCATGTCGGCACTTGAAAACCAAAAGGAAAATATTCCTGCTTACTTACCCGTTGCTTTTCGATGGGTGGCTATGCCAGCTTTGGCTATGATACTGGGCGGCATCTTTTACATCGGATATGTAGAAGGCAGCGTCTCTTTGGAAATTTTGATGGGTTTAGAAGACCTGAATGTGAATGATCTCCTATACGATGCGTTAGCCACTTCTGATTGATCCTTATATTTTATGCTTATTCTGAAAAATGAAGACTAGAACACAAACATATCTTTTGCTCGCCACCGTTCTCCTCATAGGATTTATTGGGGGTTTTATGGTCAATGGTCAATTGGTCAAACGTAAAATGGAACGCTTTCGTGGATTGGTGGCTAAGCCAGGTACTTTCATTCAACACGTCACTACTAAACTAGAGCTAACACCTGAACAGGAATCGGAAATTACGCCTGCCCTTCAGCGTCACTTTGAACGCATGCAAGCCATTCAAAAGTCTCACCGCCAGGAGATGAAAGGAGAGTTTGACACCCTCAAGCAAGATATTTCCCAGACATTGACAGAGGAGCAAATGAATCGTTTCCATTCGATCATGAGGCGGTTTCATAAAAAAGGTCATAAGCACAAACATCGAAAGGGCCAGCATCCACACCCAGATCATGGAGATTTACCTCCCCCTCCTTCACATACACCCTAAGAAGGATTTTGGAAGGCTCTCCAACCCTTAGGATCCCACATTTTGATTAGTAATCTTCATCTAAAAGCCTTAATGTTGCGCGTCAAAATTAAGGCTATATGAGAAAATTTACACTTTGGATTATCTTTGGACTGAGCTTTTGCACCTTACGTGCGCAGGTTTCGCCATTGGATACGGTCCTAATTTCGAGCAGTCGCTTGCCCCTTTCGGCAAGTCAGACAGGCCGTAACATTACCCTGATTGAAGGAGAGGATATCAAAAAATTACCTGTCCAGTCTCTGGACGAACTTCTCCGCTACATCCCCTCACTAGAACTCCAGACGCGCAATAGCTTCGGCGCTCAAGCTGATCTTACCATGCGTGGAGGTACATTCGCACAATCATTAGTCCTGATAGATGGTGTACGTATCAACGACCCATTGACAGGCCATTTCAGCACATACATCCCTATTGCTTTATCGGATATTTCTCGCATCGAGATCGTGAGAGGTCCTGGTGCGACCTTGTATGGTCCCGATGCAGTGGGAGGCCTTGTACACATCATTACCAAGGCGTTTGATACGCAGCGCACATACGGAAACCGTGTACAGGCTCAGGCAGCTTATGGACAATACAACCTCCTGGCAGCCAATGGTGGTGCACAAGTTGCGAATGACAAGGTATTATTCACTGTAGGTGCCAACTGGAATGTGAGCGACGGAGAGCCCTTACCTCCCGACAGCACGGATATTCGCAATGACTTCAATGTCTTAACTACCTCAGCAGGTCTGCGCTACAAGCTCAATGATCAGTACACCTTGACGGCAAAAGGAGCCTTCGACCGTCGCTTGTTCAACGCCCAATACTTTTACACACGCAGCACCTTTGATTTGAGTCGTGAGGAGACGCGTCAGGCACTGGGCCAAGTCCGATTGACTCGTCAGGGAAATAACAGTCAGACGCACGTCGATTTCTCTTACAAGCGTATGCGTGACAGCTTCCTTTTCAACCCTGTACTCACCGCAAATGTCCATACCACCCAGTTTGCACAAGCACAGGTACACCATCAACAGGTCATCAATGAACAATTCTCTTATGGAGCAGGTGTGCAAGCAGATCAGCGTACCATCGTGAGTAACGACCGTGGCGATCACGAAAATCTCCACGCGGGCGTATACGTCAACGGTGCTTACCAGCCTGTCACGGGTCTCAACCTCAACGCGAGTCTCCGATTGGACTATGACGACAACTACGGTTGGGAGCTACTGCCTCAATTTCAGGCCAGCTATGTATTGAGCTGGGCAGTACTGCGCGCAGCTGTAGGCAGAGCGACGCGAGCGCCCGACTATACAGAGCGCTTTGTCTCTACACAGTTGAGCAACCTCACTCCTGGCCGTAATTTGGGGAATCCAGACTTGTTGGCTGAGCGCGCATGGAGCTATGAGGTGGGGACGGACGTCTCAATCTCCAGAGGATTTACCTTTTCTGGAACTGTCTTTTACAGACAGGATGAAAATCTGATTGATTATTTGCTGACACCTGAGGACGAGATTCCTCGCAACGAATCGCTACAGGACAGCGCAGAGTACTTCTTCGCTACCAATATCTTAAGTCTGGGTACATTGGGAATAGAAGCGTCCGTGCAGGGTGTTCAAGAAATCGGATCTGTCAAGCTACAGGGTATCTTAGGATACCAGTATCTCTATTCCAATACGGAAACTGACCGCTTGGCTCGATACATCTCCAACCGTGCACGTCATTTGGTCAATGGAAGCGTGACCCTATCCTGGAAAGCGATGGATTTTACTTTGAATGGTATTTATAAAGCAAGAGAGGAATCCTCTGCTGAAGCGATTGGTGCTGTATTGCCTGCTTCTTACTTGGTGTTTAATACAAGGGTTCAAGTACGTACATGGAATGACCGTTTGGCTATATTCCTTCAGGCCAATAATCTGACAGATGTGGAATATCAAGACATACTCGGATCTAGGCTGCCAGGAAGATGGGTGATGATAGGGATTCAAGTCCAGTAGGTATCTACCTGTAACAGCTCTTCCAAAACATCAAGCTTTAGGGGCTTAGAAATGAAGCCACTGACACAGGTATAGGATTGAGCTTTGGTTTTATCTACTTGATCAATTGAGGAGGTAAGTACAAACAAACGACTTGCATGGGCTGGGAGGTTTTGGTATACATCCAAAAAATCCCAGCCATTCATTTTGGGCATATTGATGTCTAGGAAAATACAATCAGGAAAACCATGATCTTCCTCTGAAAGATTCTTCAGAAAACTCAATGCCTGATTGGCATCGCTATACACCCTTATATGAGACACACCATCAAGCTTAGAAATGACAGACTTATGGATGTGATTGGTGAGTTCATCGTCATCAATCAACATCACATTACTCAGGTTTGACATATAATTTGTTTTCTGCGATAATCGCGATCCTATTCAAGAACAATCTATTTTTACTTATTTCAATAATTTGAAATCAAAAATAAAATGCAGTTTCTGTAAAACCATACATGTCATAGAGAAAGTATGAAATTATTTAGCCTTTTTGCCACATTTTAAAATATGTCAACCCTTTCATTTTTACAGAAAGCACATAATTTCCTATGGGCAAATGACTTACCTCTATTTGATAATCTTTTAATACCGTGTGAAGTTTTTTCTCCCATTTGACACGTCCCTGAATATCAAGTATTTTAACTTCCTCGATCCAAGCTTTGCCATTTTTAAACTGAAAAGTCAAGAAATCATTTACAGGATTTGGAAGAATTACGATCTCCTGATTCGCAAATCTTACATCAATTTGGGTATTTATCGTATCATTCGATGTAGTATCCATTCCAGAAGAGGTTGTATCAATCACTATCGTATCGACTACAGAAGTATCAATCTGCACCGTATCTTGAGGCACAATAGGTTGAATACATATTCCTTGAAAAGTCTGAAACCACTGATTGGCAAATAATATCGCGGGAAAGAAACAACCTGTATGATCCAAAGTGGGATTCACACTAACAGCACTCACATTGGCAGCCCCATTTTGTTGAAACGTATTGAGAGCCACGATCGCATTTTGGTAGGGAACCAAGTCATCTGCCTCGCAATAGTACATGCGTGTAGGTGCAGAAGGTGCCCAATCATAGACGTCATTGGCTTGTAAAGCTCTACGGACTGGATGCGCTGTATCTGCTGCTATCGCTTGGAGGTAGGTAGGTTGGAGCATCCGATTGGCGGTATCTGGGAGGACTACATTGGTCTGGGGATTGGACCTGTCAAAGTAATTGGGAATGATGACATCATAAGGAGGACGAAAAGCCTCTATCGGTTGATTCCATAAGTTGCCATATACAAATTGGTACGAAGTCATGACATAACCCAGCAAAAAGGAACTCGTAGGCTCGTCTGCCAAAAAGGCTGTAGCAGAGGTGTTGGCGACATCATAAGGGCCACTACAAGGAGCTACTGCTGTGACTTGAAACTCCTGGGAAAAGTTTTCTTCTATCTTTTTGTGTGTGGCCATGGTCACATGTCCTCCTTGCGAATACCCTAGCAGGAAAAGCTGATCATTGGCTCGGCGCTGAATAGAATCACATAGATTGCGCGTTGCACGAATCATATCAATTGTAGATGAAGCCTCAGATTCTGCATGTATGTAAGGGTGTGGCAAATCTACGGGTGTGGCACCAAAGCCCAGATAATCGGGTAAAGCCACGATGTAACCTCCTGTCCCTAAAGGCACGCCCACAAACCATTCAAATCCAAAATCAGTAATCTCATCTCCATAGAAATAGGTTCCATGGTTATAGTTAAGAATAGGAAAGTCGCAAGTATCCATCGGCACAATGACGAGGCCCGAAGCTACTGTCAAAGAATCTCCTGTCGCAGCTGGGGTGTGGTAAATGAGTTCGTAAACTTCTAACTCATAGGTAATGGGCGCAATAAGTTCGGGCAAGCCATAGGATTGGTAGAGGGCGCGGATCGCTGGTTCATCGAGTGAATCTACCTTGGTATATGCAATAAGTTCCCCTCGGAGGGGATTCATAGAGGCTTGAGAAAAAGAAGGAAGTACACAAACAAAGCAAAGAGAGAGGAGAGAAAGTAGGCGGATCAGCATAAAGGAAGCTTTAGGGGGTTGGGTTTAGTTCATAAACGGTGACGAGGTTATCTATATTTTTGTAAGATACGGGAAATTCTATAATATCTACTTTGAAACCTTCTCTACTCAGGGATCGCAACCATGAAGCAGCATGCGGTCTTCCTGGTTCGCTTAGCAAGATCCGACCACCTGGATTGACGAGCGTCCGAAAAGCATTTATTAAGGGTTTATGCGCTCTTTCTTCGTATGCCACATCTGAGGCTACCACCAAGTCCGCCGCTAGCGCAAGATCAGGGACTCTCCAATCTAACAATCTCACCTCTGGCTCCTCTCTCCTATTCAATTTCCAGTTGTAGGCGGCAAGATCAATGGCTTCAGGCAGGTAGTCTGTCATCACCACCTGTGCCCCTTGATGAGCTGCCACGATTCCACATAGTCCCATGCCACAGCCTAGTTCTAATAATGTCTTCCCCTCCAAAGACGTATTTCCCATCAAATAGTGGCTCATCCCGATGGCTGCATGCCACAAATCTGCCCAGTAAGGAATCTGTTCGTCCTTAACCGCCTCACTGTCTGGCCCTTTAGCAATCAACTCATCCAGCAAAGCATCCACGTCTTCTACCCCTGCAAGTTCAAACGTATGTCCCAAAATCTCGATCTCAAAGTGCGTCAAAGGAAAGCGAATCGTTTGGGGCAGTTCTGGTCTAGGCATCCCTTCCCCCTCTATCATACTTTTTTCTTTAACACTAAAGAGGCTCTATTGATGCAATAGACCTTGAGATAAGAAGACCCGTGTTCGTCTTTTTGTGTGATGTAGGCATTGTCTCCTTCCACGCGCTCAAAGCCTCCAAACTCCCGTGCATCTGAGTTCAGAATCAATTCGTATGTACCTGCTTCTGGTACAAAGAATTGATAATCAGGAATGGATCGAGTGGGATGGAAATTATGTACAAAGATCAAATTGCCTCGTTCATAGATGATCACCTGATTTTCTGCGTCTATATTTAACTCATTGGCTGCAAGAGAAGCGGGAATCTGATAATCCTTCAAGAGGGCAATCATAGCCTTGTCAAATGCCTGTAAATACTGATACTTCAGACGGGGATTGTCTGCCAGTGACCATTGTCTTCGTGCATATTTGTAGGACCAGTCATTTCCAATTCTAGGGAAATCTACCCATTCAGGATGTCCAAACTCATTTCCGTGAAAATTCAGATAAGCCTCCCCGCCCAGCGATCCTGTGATCAAGCGAATCATCTTGTGCAGCGCAATCCCCCTATCAATGACAGGGTGTGGGTCATCTACCTGCATGTGAAAGTACATCTCTTTGTCCATGAGCCAAAACGCCAGCGTCTTATCCCCTACCAATGCTTGATCATGGCTTTCCGCATAGGCTACTGTCTTCTCCTTCCACCGCCGATTGGTCAATGTCTGATAGATCTCATGCATGTTCCACTCCTCATCGGACTTATGCTTTAGGATCTTGATCCAATAGTCAGGGATTCCCATGCCCAAACGATAATCAAACCCTAGGCCACCATCTGAGATCTCTCGACAGCAGCCAGGCATACCTGACATGTCCTCAGCGATGGTGATCGCGTGGGGCTTCAATCGATGCGTCAATTCGTTGGCTAATTGCAAATACGTGATCGCATCCCACTCCACACCATCCTTGAAGTATTTATCATAATGATCGAATGTCACATGATCTCCATGATGAAAATACAACATTGAGGTCACTCCGTCGAAGCGGAAGCCGTCAAAGTGGAACTCCTCAATCCAATAGGCAATATTGGAAAGCAAAAATTGCTGCACCTCCCATTTCCCATAATTGAACAACTTAGAGTCCCAGCCTGAATGCTCTCCCCTTCCACCTGGATGAAAATATTGATCTTCGCTTCCATCCAACTGGTTGAGCCCCTCTGCAAAGTTTTTCACCGCGTGAGAATGCACCACATCCATGATGACAGCAATGCCCATACTGTGGGCAGTATTGATCATGGATTTGAGTTCTTCGGGTGTCCCAAAACGAGAAGTTGGGGCGAAAAAGTTCGAGACGTGATAGCCAAAAGATCCGTAGTAGGGATGCTCCTGTACCGCCATCAACTGGATCGTATTGTAGCCCAGGTCTTTGATCCTGGGGAGTATATTTTCTTCAAACTCCTTGTAGGTACCTACCCCTTCCTTCTCCTGCGCCATCCCTGTATGGGTTTCATAGATAATGGGGGTTTGGATGCTTCCTACCTCAAAAGCCGAATCTGTCCATTCGAAATCCGATCCACTCCCCCATACCTGTCCCGAAAAATCATGTGTGGTAGGATCCTGAATCGCACGTTTGATGTAAGCAGGCATACGATCATGGGCACCATTGGCACCTACGATGTGTACTTTTACCTTGCTTCCTTCTACTAAAGAATCTTTGTACTCACTATCTGGAAGGAAAATTTCCCAGATTCCCATAGGATTCCTCTTGAGGGAATGGGATTCTCTATTCCACCCATTAAAATCCCCTGTAAGAGACAAGGCTTCTGCTTTGGGTGCCCACTCCCTGTACCACCATCCTTTGAGTGTTGGGTCATAGTTGATCCCAAAGTACGCATAGGCAGAGGCATACTGCTCCAAGC
The DNA here is from genome assembly GCA_039820545.1 of Bacteroidota bacterium. GTDB lineage: Bacteria > Bacteroidota > Bacteroidia > J057 > J057 > JALEFZ01. The sequence goes on from JBCBPW010000052.1 coordinate 41,511, forward strand.
TGCCAGCCTGCTGCTCGATATGGGTAAGTTGCTCTTGAAAACGCGCCAAACGCGCCTCAATATCCTTTGTGTAAGGAGCTAACCAAGGGTCATCTTCAATTAGTCCGAGAGTACGGGATGTTTCAGCAGCCATATGTAGTAGGTAATTAAGTAGACAGACAGATGTAAGAGGTCATCCTGTAAGGGATTTCACTTCGTTCAAGATATCAGACTTTAAAGTACTAGCAATCAATATATAACAACATCCGACATAGCCTGATTGCATATATCCGAGTACTTACAGGAAAATTAAGTTTTCATAGGATTCGTTGAATCCATTCTCATAGACACGGCTCAATATACTATTCTCCCCTACAAATAATAGAAGTCATATGTTAAAATACGTCTCTGTCATCGATTCAGGTCAGGGTTTTTCTCTCAAATCTCCATTTTCGACTGTGAGATGGAGTTGATCATATACCCAACTGACATATGATAAGCTGATCAAGTCAATTTTTTATTTTATATTATGCTTGCATACTATTTGAAAGGACGGTTTTTAGACTACTTGCATTATGGTTGATTATATCATTATTGGCGGAGGATCAGCAGGTTGTGTGTTGGCGAATCGCTTATCGGAGGACCCTGCTGTAGAGGTGTTGTTATTAGAAGCGGGAAAAAAGGATAACCATCTCAATATCTCGATTCCTGCTGCCTTCAGTAAATTATTCAAATCTTCTTGGGACTGGGCTTTTTATTCCACACCTCAGGCTCATATGTACAATAAAGAGCTCTTTCTTCCTCGTGGAAAGACGCTGGGAGGTTCCAGCAGCATCAATGCCATGATCTACATTCGAGGGCATAAACTTGATTATGATCACTGGGCAAAGCTGGGCAATGAAGGTTGGGGCTATGACGACATTCTCCCCTACTTCAAGAAATCCATGCACCAAGAAAGAGGAGCAGATGATTATCATGGGGTCAATGGGCCTCAAAATGTAGCCGATGTACGCGAGCCTTTCCCTATGTCTAAGGCTTTTATCAAAGCAGGAGAGGAGTTGGGGTATAAGCAGAATCCCGACTTCAACGGAAAAGAACAAGACGGCTTCGGCATGTATCAGGTCACCCAAAAGGATGGAAAGCGCCAGTCTAGCGCGAGATCCTTTTTACGCCCAGCGATGAAACGCCCCAACTTGACCGTTTTGACTGAAGCACCTGCCCAGCGCATCATCATTGAAAATGGACGCGCAGTAGGTATCGAATATCAGACTCCTACCCATGTCAAAGAGGTACGTGCCCGCAAGGAGGTCATCCTGTGTGCAGGTGCCTATCAAAGCCCACAGCTCCTCATGCTTTCGGGGATAGGCCCCGCCGATCACCTCCAATTGCATGATATCGAAGTGAAGCTGGACCTGCCAGGCGTAGGGGAGAATTTATTAGACCATCTGATTGTCCCCATGATCTTCAAGAGTCAGGCCAAAGCCTCGCTAGACGATGCGGAGAATATCTCCAATCTTTTGAAGTTTCTGGTGTGGGGAGAGGGACCCTTGACTTGCAATGTAGCAGAAGGCGGCGCCTTTGTCCGCACCTTACCTGAATTGCCTGCACCTGATATCCAGTATCACATGGGACCTGCCTTCTTCAAGAATCATGGATTCGAGCGACTGAAGAGAGGAAGGGCGATTTCTTTTGGTCCTACCCTACTTCAACCTGAGAGCATAGGCCGAATCAGTCTCCAAAGCAATCGTCCAGGCGATGCCCCCTTGATTGATCACAACTATCTCGCGCGTCAGGAGGATGTAGATGCCTTGTCGAGAGGAATCAAAATCGGCTATGAGCTGGCACATACAGAAGCTCTGAGGCCTTTTGCGGGTAAGCCCTTGTATCCCAAGACGCGTCTATTCAGTGACAATGACATAGAAGAATATATCAGGAGGAATGCCCAAACACTGTATCATCCTGTAGGTACTTGCAAAATGGGACAGGACGATATGGCGGTGGTAGATGACCAGTTGCGGGTGCACGGAATTGACGGTTTACGTGTGGTCGATGCTTCGGTCATGCCGACGATCGTAAGGGGCAATACACATGCCCCTGTGATGATGATTGCGGAGCGAGCAGCGGATTTGATTCAGGGGAAAGTACGTATGAAAGCGAAGAAAGCTATGGAGAATGTATCTTCTTAAAGTGGAGATCTTTCTATTTCTATATGATAAAATCAGGGCATTGAAAATGATTTCAATGCCCTGATTTATTTACTGCCCATTTGCTCTATCACTCCTTTACAAAATGTCCTCGAACCCTTGTCCCTTGAGCTGTGAGTACAAAGTGATAGACACCTTGAGGTAGATGACTCGTATCAAAGGTTAGCTCATGAATACCTGCTGCAACACTTACTCCTTCCATCTGAACTTTTCTCCCATCTAACCCATACACCTCAAAGCGACCTTCGCTCGACAAAGGGCTTTGCATACGAACGTGCAACTGGTTCTTGACAGGATTGGGAAATACTTGAATTAAAGTCAGTACATCCTGAGGCTCAAAATTAAGTGTCAAGGTAGAAGAATAAGTATGTTGGCCATCTATATCTTTTTGCTTCAGGCGATAGGTATTCACGCCGTAGGAGGGGGTCTCATCTACAAACGCATATCGGTAGGTTTGTTTGCCCGTACCTGCTGGCACAAATCCGATGGATTCATAGTCGTTGGTGGCTGTTTGACGCTGGATGTCAAAGCCCAGATTGTTGATCTCATTGGTGGTCTCCCAGGTAATCAACGCTTTATTCTGCTGAATTTCTCCTTCGAATGACAGCCATTCCACAGGAAATGAAGTACAATTTGTGGAGCTTCCCGACCCGACCAACTCCTCGTATACCAGCGTACCCAGTGCCAGTAGTTCAATCACAACTAGGTTGTCTGGATTATTCGCAGCGGCGGGCGTCTCTGATCCACCCGAGGCGGTGACCCCACTCGAAACGGTGGCATTGCTACAGCCTGTCAGTCCCACATCAGATCCTGTCGCTCCTCTAAATGCGAGATTTCCATTGGGGTATGAAGGGAAATTGGTTCCAGAACTTCCACCATTGATAGAACCGAAGGAATAACCGTGGAAAAAGCTGAAGTCAGGACGACGAACTTGCACGACATCTCCACTGTTGCGAAGACCAATCGTCGCAAACTTACAAGAGGAGGTGGTCGAATATGTACCCAGATCATACATACTGTAGGCATCGCCACATCCTCCCCCATTGCAGGGATAATCTTCATTCACCTCGATGCAAGTACTGCTTACGGGAAATACATAGATACCATCGCCATTGATATCTGTTTCATCATCTGTGACACCAGGTGGTGCGATGCATGTTCCCCCATCGTTATAAATCGTGATCAAAGACCCTGGAGGAATTGAGCTGAAACAGGCGGAAGACAAACGGAGATGGCCTGTTGAAAAACCCACGGAGCCTTCCTCGGGGTTTCCGTTGCTAAAATCGGTATTGTTATCATCAATTACCCAGCCAGATAGATCGACATTTGCCGTCGGGTTTGACTCATCACCCAAGACCAATAATTCGATAAATTCATTTCCTGAAGGCACACAACAGTTGCCTGACAGGTTTCCGATTTCGTTTAGGAGAAGTCCTGGCGTACGATCAGAAGTATTTCCTGTGGTTCTGAACGTTAGCTCTGATCCTATCACGGTCTGCGACAAATCGTCTGTAGCTTCGATGACGAAAAAATAGGTCGTACTAGGCGCAAGTCCTGTGAGATTGGCTGTTACTTCTGTGGATCCGTCTCCTGCTGACAGTGTAGCAGGGGTGGATACAATGGTGTTAGTGTACACTCCCGTGGAGGTTCCATATCGGAAGACAATGGCCGAGACATCGCTGATGTTATCGTCTTCGACGGTAGCATTTAACTTTGCTGTGGTAGCCGTAATGTTTCCCGCACCGAAAGTCGTAACAATGGGTTGCGCATTTGCCGTACATACGATGGTCCATACACCCAAGCCAAAGAGGGAGAGGTTGCGTAAGAGTTGGTTCATTTGCTAGGTATTGATTAGGGAAAAGTGATTATTTAAGCAAGATGATAGGCAGGTTATATTCGATCAGATTGAGGCAAAAATAAATTGTGCGACATCCTGAACCCAACAAACCCGCGTTATAAAATCTTTAATTATCAGCCTTAAAAAGTCGCATATTTTCAATCTAACGAATATCCTACACATATCTTATTCGACCTATGAATAAAAAATCCACAACATATCAACCACGGACCTTCTCAGTTTCCGTTCCCCTCATCCCCTCTTACGTATCTCATAATCAAATATTTATCTAACAAACGATCTCACAGGTCGAGATACATTTTTATTTTTGAGATTGTTTCATTTTATGTAGGTCTCTACTTAACATAAATTTATCACCTGAATAACATACAGATAACATCATATATTCGCTTATTCTGAATTTCAAAAGCTTCGATAAACTTTGAGGTATGAGAAACTCATAATAGGTATTTCTCCTATCCATAGGATAAAACACTTTATTTCCCCATAAAAAGGATGTAACATTGCTTTGATTTGAAGTAGGCATTGACATATGTTTAATTTTCCTGTTGTAATCAATTTACTCAGTCTACTGATTGGCATCAGTGGAGCGGCGATGTTACTTGCGCTGCCTTTTTCCTTTGTATTTGGGGATGGAACAGAATACGCCATTCTCACCGCTGGTCTCTGTTCCATTGTACTGGGTGGGATCGGTTGGTTTCTCACGCGCAATCGCCCCAACAAAGAATTGAAAAAGCGAGATGGGTATATTGTCGTCACCTTAGGATGGCTGGTCATGTCGGCTGTCGGGGCATTGCCCTATGTTTTGAGCGGGGCCATTCCCTCTTATACAGATGCTTTTTTCGAGACCATGTCGGGTTTCACCACTACAGGTGCTTCCATACTCGGTGACCAGATCGAAGCTTTGCCCAAGAGCTTACACTTTTGGCGGGCCATGACGCACTGGATTGGCGGGATGGGAATCATCGTATTGACGATTGCTATTTTGCCGCTTTTAGGGATTGGGGGTATGCAGTTGTATGCGGCTGAAGTACCTGGTCCAACGCCTGATAAGTTGACACCGAGGATACAAGAGACGGCCAAAAGGCTTTGGATCATTTACGTTTCATTGACGGTCTTGCAACTGATATTTTTGATGCTGGGGGGCATGAGTTTCTTCGAATCTGCCTGTCATGCCATGGCTACGCTTTCAACTGGGGGCTTCTCCACCCGTCAAAACTCTGTGGGTGACTTCTCTCCCTACATCCAATATGTGGTCACCATCTTCATGTTCGTTGCAGGGATCAACTTTGCCTTGACTTATCAGGTCATCAGGGGGAAACCTATCAAATTGTGGCGAAATGAAGAATTTCGTGTCTACACTTTTCTGACCTTGGGGTTAATCATACTTGTCACGCTGATCGTATATCTTCGGACAGAGGGCTTAGCATTTGAGCAAGCATTTCGCGATGCCGCCTTCGAGGTTCTGGCCATCATCACGACCACAGGCTTTGGCACAGCCGATTACACCCAATGGGGGAGCTTTCTGATGGTTTTATTCTTCATTTTGATGTTTTCGGGAGCTTGTGCGGGATCTACGAGTGGGGGAATGAAATTGGTACGCTTCATTGTTCTATTCAAAAACTCCTACACAGAGCTGAAACGTCAGATCTATCCCAAGGCGATTCTCCCTGTGCGCTTCAACGGCAAAGCTATCCACACAAACATCGTCTCGCGTATCCTTTCCTTTTTCATTGTTTTCATCATCCTCTTTGTAGGAGGTGTGTTTGTCATATCGAGTATGGGATTTGACTTCGAGACCTCGATGGGAGCAGTAGCTGCCACCTTGGGCAACATTGGTCCTGGTCTGGGGCAGGTAGGTCCTGGCGACGCCCAGAATTTTGCGCGTATCCCGATGGAAGGTAAATGGTTTCTGTCATTCTTGATGTTGTTGGGCAGATTGGAACTCTTCACCGTTTTGATGCTATTCAGTCCATTCTTTTGGCGGGACAATTGATTGGGGGAGACTATGAGAATCGATCCCGTTAGGGATTTCACTTTGTTCAAGGGTCGAAACTGGAAGTGGGGGAGTCAATGGTGGTGGTTTTGAGTATGATTCCATACAGGTCAGTTACAATGGCCATACTCAATCTCTCATCGACGCAACCTCTTTCAATAGATTCGCGTAAGGATTTTTACATATGATTCAGTATCAAGCGACCTGAAACATGAAATATGATACTGATCCCTGCCGGCGTAGTTCAACGGATAGAATAGGTGTTTCCTAAACACTAGATCCAGGTTCGATTCCTGGCGCTGGCACCACCCCCTCCCAGAATGCTGTATTGGCCGATTTTGAGTCTTTTTGCTCTCAATTGACAGATATTGACAAAAATCATAACTATGAAACTCGATAATCCACGTGTCAAAACGGCAAGGAACGGGATCAAATATGTACCCGCTCGATTGATAGAATCTTCCTGGAGGTGGTACATCGAGTACCAAATCTATGATGAGGTGAAAGATAAGTTGGTGAGAAAACGCTTCACCGATATCAAAGGGTCAACGGAGAGCGAGAAAAGAGCCGATGCCAAGAAGCACATTCAAAATATAAACAAAGCCCTCAAAGAAGGCATCTACAAGAAAGATAGGGATCACAGTCCCAAAGACCTCAGTATCAAGAAAGGGATTGAGTATGTGATAGAGACCAAAGAACGAGAACTCTCCAAACGCTCCTCCGCCAATTACCGTCTGATGCTTCAAGTCTTTCTGGAATACCTGGGAAATAAGAGAATGCTTCACAAGCCTGTTAGGAGTATCAAGAAAGAAGACATTGTCATTTTCCTTGACAACCTCATGGAAGAACGTGGCATTTCCCCTGCTACTAGAAACAACTATAGACGATATGTCGGCAGCGCATTCATCGCCATGCAAGACAGAGGGTTTGTAGAAGAAAATCCTGTAGCAGGAATCAAGAAACTTCGAACGACACAAAAAGAATATCGAGCGTTCAGCCGAGAGGACTATCAAAAGATTGAACAGTATCTACTGACAAATGACATCCAGCTCTACCGATTCACTAAATTCATTTACTATGGATTTATCAGACCTGTGGAGATAACCAGAATCCGAATCAAAGACATCGACCTTGCCAATAGGGTGATCTTGATCTCTCCAGAGGACCAGAAGAATCGTAAACAACTACCAGTGGAAATCACAAAATCCTTGAGGGAGATTATAGAGGACATGAATCTGGAAGGATATGATCCCGACGACTATGTGTTTAGTCGCTCGTGGCAACCAGGAAAGGTCTATCTATGGAGAAATCGGGCGAGTGAAAAGCACAAAAAGGTACTGCAAAAACTAGGTTTGGATAATGGAATATACGATTTGTATTCCCATAAACATACAGGCAACCAAGCGGCCTTTATAGCAGGTATGAATATTTACTGGCTGATGCGGCAAAATCGACATTCATCGATCAAAGAAACAGAACCCTACTTGAGAAGATTGGGACTTATCAGAAAAGAGGCACAAGAAAAAGATTGGTAACTTCACGGCTGCTCATCGAGCATATACTTCTCGATCAATTGAGCAAATAAGTCCTCTTCGGAGGTCTGGCTTTTTCTGATGTCGGAGATCATACTCCCAGCTCTCATCCTGAGTACTTCTAGCCGTTCCTTTCCTGAGTATAGCTCGATATTTCGCTCCCAAAAGGTTACCCATGCGGCCAAGCTCTCCACGAGCGTCACCATTTCTTCATACTCGGCTTCTTCGGACGTAGGAACTATTTTCTGCTCTGTAATATTTTTCATAGTTTCACTGAGTCTTTACGCTAATCATCTTTACTCCCTCGGCTATCACAGACTGAGGGAGTCATTTTTTAGACAGGAGAACCATTCCTTTGATACTTTTCCGAGTGATCCTTCAGGATATTCCAGACGGTATTCTCATGGACATCCATGCGCTCCGCCATCTCCTTGATGATTTTGGTCTTAGATAAGGTGGGATACTCTTGGCTCATTCTTTCAAACTCCTTGATGATCGTAAAATGCCTTCTCACCCTTTTTGGAATCAGGTTCCCTCTAATCGCGAACTGGATCACATTCACAATTTCTACTGCATCCTGAATATTTGTAAGGCCATTTTTCTCAATGTAGTCTCGCGTAACGTGCTTCAAGAATAAATTTTCCATTCAATCGTGATTAATTTTTCCAAAAATTATCCCTTTCGAAGGACAATCCTGATACACAAAAATCTCACTTTGTTCAACAAAATGAGACGTATATTAAACACATAATATTGATGGACAATGGATTAATTAGAATAATTGCTCAATTTTTATCTGACACTTTACTCTACTGATAATCAATCATATGTAAATATATAAGCCTACTTTTTAAGTACAAAATAAATATCTCTTTTCTACCCTACACAACCTATCGCATACCATATTCTATCCATCTGTTTGACAATCGTCTCGAAGTACTCAACACATTAATTCAACCATGGAGAGGCATCTTCTCTCATAAGAAACTACCTGTATTCCTCTTCGTACATGCAGAGGGTTACGTTCTCTTGCCAATATCTAAATTGGTCGATATATTAGTTTCATAATGGATAGGCAGTGCGCAGGCATGGCGCAGGCTCAGTGAGGGGCTTAGCGACATACAGCGGCAAAAATAAATCGGCTTATCCAGCGCGTGGGGGCTGTTTTTTATTTTATCGTAAACGTGTTAAATAACACAGCGTATGGCTCAGCGCATAACAGAACAAGCAAAGCACCTGCCCATTTCCCGTACCGATCTCTGGACCCTCATGCCAGATGTCACCCGCAACACCATCTACAGGAGGTACAACCGTATGCTCCAAAAAGCAGGAAAGGAAGAAAGTAGACATGTAGAGCTGACCGCTGCGGAGGTGGCCCGTTTTACAGGCTTCTCCCTGTCGTTTATTTTGCGGATGCTGGGGAGGACATAGCCCCTCACCACATCTGAGTATTTCCCTCCTACGACTAGGTAGATCGTGCCGAGAGATCTTGAAGTGTTTTCCGAATGGCTTCGTGCCGAGTGGTCCGGGCCTTGATTTCTATATTGA
>JBCBPW010000053.1:0-319 GCA_039820545.1 Bacteroidota bacterium
GCGACTCACACACAACCCTACAGCATAATGAAAGGAGTTAACCTTAATCAGGTAAGTATGTGGGAAAAGGCTTGAGAAAATCACTTCTGTTCGCAGGATTGTATTTTGGGTCTGGTATCCCACCCAACCACTTTCGTTTAACCGTCTTGTACCATGAAACACCCCATATTGGGCAGATTTTCTTTGGAAGATCCTCAATAGACCGCTCTATCCCAAGAGCACCTTGCACCACATTTTACCGAACGTTCAAGAAAGAGCTAAACATGTCTCGCAAGGACTACTTTGGGTAGTAGAGAAATAGGCTTGATGCAAAAGTGAC
>JBCBPW010000053.1:329-50544 GCA_039820545.1 Bacteroidota bacterium
AACTGAATGAAAAGACTGTATTTATTTTTCCCCTATCTTTCCTAAGAGATCGCCGTAATACATACCAAACGCGATATTATTTAATGAACTCATGATGTATCTATTTATTTAACACTTTTCTGCACATAAGCATTCTACATGAAGACACGAACTGGCTTGACAGGCCATGTGGTACTCCACTTCAGGTAGGGTATCCTTCCTATACTGTCAATCGAATACCTGCCATACTTTTATTGATTTAAGGGAACAAGAGCATTTTCAGATACCATGACACTACTAATTGTCTATACAGACGATTAGATGGTTTTCTCATGCCTCTATTTGAGTCATTACCTAGTGAAAGTGCTCGTTTTATCAGACACAGTCTGTTCAAGGTTTAATTGATGATACCTCTAAAGTCATCAAAGGCCACTCCCATGCCATAATGGGAACACATTTTTATCTTTTCATAACAACATGACAAACTTCACAAAAGCTCCTTTTAGCCTCGTAATGATCCTTATTACCTTTTCATTGATTTCTTGCGAGTCATTTGAGGATCGTGTATTACCTGTGAATATCACTAATACGACACCCAATCAAATTGTCGTAGAAAACCAGTCAGAAAATGTATTGACTGATATAACCGCCACAGAGCCTGCCCAGGTTCAAGGCTTAGAAGGTACTGCTGCCCCCGCTTGTCCTCTATCAGGAACATGGAATGGCCAGTTTGGTGCAGATAATGCTTGTGGAGACGTCCCTCAAAACTGCTACGCATGCGAAGAACCAGGCTCTGCCATTTTCGATCGTGTCAAACTCGCATTTGAAGCAGGAGAAGCAGCAGCACAAAAACTATTCATAGACAACAAATGGAAGAAGTACTTCCCAGGTTTGGATGCTGAAACCGCTATACTCATCGCAGAGAGTGAGCTCAACCTTGTTTCAGAAGACGATCACTATGTAATTTTCATTGACGGAGAAGCCATCTTCTCTATCACTTTCTAAGAGACTGAATTGGAAAACGGAAAGGACTGTATACCCTTTCCGATACTACTTGCATATTTTGGTAATGGGTGGACAGGGAAAACGATATGTTTTACCCTGTCCTTTTCCATATAGTTACGTACTCCACTGACTTCTTGAAGCTCGTTCGTTATTTCTTCACAGTCCCCAATTTCTCTGCGAGATATTTAGCTGTATAACTTTCCTTTACCTCCAACAATCCTTCAGGCGGACCTTGGTAAAGCAGCTGCCCTCCATCCTTTCCACCTTCAGGCCCTAGATCGATTAGGTAATCTGCACACTTGATCACGTCCATATTGTGCTCGATGATCAAAACGGTATTGCCGCGCTCGATGAGCTCGTTCATCGCCGCGAGCAGCTTTTTGATGTCATCAAAATGGAGTCCTGTCGTCGGCTCATCAAATATGTAAAAAGATTTCTGTGCGCTAGCCCCTTGAGCCAAGAAAGACGCCAAATTCATCCGTTGGGCTTCACCACCTGAAAGTGTGCTCGTACTTTGTCCCATGCGTAGATACCCCAGACCTACCCTGCGGAGGATATCGAGTTTCTGGACAATCTTCTTTTGCCCCTCAAAAAACGCCAGTCCCTCGGTAATCGTCATGTTGAGCACATCGTCGATATTTTTACCCTTGTACTCGACCTCGAGGATATGCTTCTTGAATCGCTTCCCGTGACAGACCTCGCATTGTAGTTTCACATCAGGGAGAAACTGCATCTCGACTGTCACATAGCCTTCACCCTGGCAGTTGTCACATCTTCCTCCATCTATATTGAAAGAGAAATGTCCAGGCTTCAATCCCTTAATCTTGGCGAGTTGTTGCTTCGAATAAAGATCTCGGATGTGGTCATAGGCTTTGATATAGGTCAATGGATTGGATCGAGTCGAACGACCTACAGGCTTCTGGTCGATGAGTTTGATTTCCTTGATCTGGTCTATATCTCCTCCAAGTTCTTTGAGATACCCTCCTTTATCGGAGAAGTCTCCTAAATGCTTACGCACAGCAGGAAAGAGAATCTGTTGGATCAAAGTACTCTTTCCTGAACCACTGACACCTGTCACGACAGTCATCGCGTATAAAGGAATCTCTACATCAATCTCTGTGATGTTGTGCATGCGTGCACCTTTTAGGATCAAGCGGCTCTGAATCTCTCGCCTCCTTGCGGGCAGGGCAATCTCGTCTCGTGCTGAGAGATACTGCCCCGTCAGAGAGTCTGCCTTCATGATCTCCTCATAGGTCCCATTGAATACGACTTCGCCTCCCAGCTCTCCTGCCGCAGGACCAATATCAATCAGTTGATCAGCTGCTTGCATGACCGCCTCATCATGCTCGACCACAATGACGGTGTTGCCTTGATCCCTCAAGGATTTCAGAATCGTGATCAGTCGATCTGTGTCACGTGAATGTAGCCCAATAGAAGGCTCATCCAGGATGTACATAGAACCCACCAGTCCTGAACCCAAGGAAGTAGCCAGACGAATACGCTGCATTTCTCCTCCAGAGAGCGTATTGAGCTTGCGATTCAGCGTCAAATAACCAACCCCAACCTTAACCAAATATTCCAGCCGTGAGGTGATCTCGGAAATGAGACGATGAGCGATCAGTCTATCTACATCTCCCAACTCCATGGTTTGTACCGCCTTCAGCAACTCATCCATTTGCATGAAGAGGAAATCGCTGATGGTGTAACCACCCACTTTGACGTAGTTGGCGTCTTTGCGGATGCGACTGCCTTTACAGTCAGGGCAAGTCGTATAGCCACGATACCTCGCGATCATCACGCGATACTGGATCTTGTGATTTTTGGAGGCGAGAAAATCAAAAAACTGGTTGATTCCCCAGGCTCCGTTGATACCATTCCAAACTTTGTCCCTTTCTTCTTCTGTCAAATGAAGGTAAGAGCGATGGATGGGAAAGTCTGCTTGTGTGGCAGCTTTGATCCACTCTCTCTTATACTCCGACATCACTTCTCCCCGCCAAGGCGCAACGGCATCATCATAGATTGAGCGCTCGGGATCGGGGATCACCAGATTTTCATCTATTCCTAGTACACGCCCAAAGCCTTCGCAGGTTTTGCAGGCGCCATAAGGATTATTGAAAGAGAAAAGATTCACTGAGGGTGGCTCAAAGGTCATCCCATCTGCCTCAAACTTTTCTGAAAAATACTTAGGCTCTTGATCATTGATTTTGATGTAGCAGGAACCATGTCCTTCTTGGTATGCTGTCTGTATACTGTCACTCAATCGAGAGCGCACTTCTTCGATGTCATCCTTTTGAAGAAGGGTGCGGTCGATCAAAAGGAAGATTGTTTTGTCTGCTCTTTCTGTTTCTTGATTGAGCTCATCTTCAACATCGACAATTTCTCCTTCACGCCAAATTCGGGTAAAGCCTTTCTGGAGGGTAATCTCTAATTCAGCGAGATATCCACGCGATCGAACAGGGATTTCGGCTAGAATGAGTACTTTACTACGCACCTCCTGTTCTACAATGTAGTCAACGACGTCTGTTATTGTATCCTGAGTGACTACTTTTCCAGACAGTGGAGAATATGTTTTGCCCGCTCGCGCAAATAAAAGTTTGAGAAAGTCATATATTTCTGTTGTGGTCCCAACAGTGGCACGAGGATTTGAGGTAGAAACTTTTTGCTGAATGGCCATTGCGGGCGAAATTCCCTGTATATAATCCACTTCGGGCTTATCCATACGCTCCAAAAACTGCCTAGCGTAGCTGTTAAGGCTTTCTACGTACCTTCTTTGGCCCTCAGCATACAGGGTATCGAATGCCAGCGAAGACTTCCCAGACCCACTCACTCCAGTGATCACAACGAGCCGATCACGCATGATTTTCACCGAAACATGCTTAAGATTATTGACTCTGGCATTCTTTATGTGTATGTATTCCATGTAAAATTAATATTCTCTCGTTCTTGTATTTCACCTATGCTTCCAGTATTTTGTACAACAAACATAGGCCGCTTTTTTCCTTTAAACACTCACTCACACTCGCCACAGCTTTTTAGGTGACATTTCCCTAACGCCTAACTCTCAAAAACACTCACTTGTTCCCGTTGGGATTTGATTACACCTATTTAAACCAAATGTCATGGAGAAGGCGCTATTAAAGAAGATGCAGGACAAAGATCTCATCAAAGGTTTTATGTCTGGAAAAGATTTCTGTTTTGCTGAACTTATCGACCGCTACAAATCTAAAGTTTTTACGACCATTTATCTAATCGTGAAAGATCGCGGTGTCGCTGAAGATTTATTTCAGGACGTTATGATCAAAGTTGTCCGCATGATCCGCAGCGGCAAATACAACGAGGAAGGTAAATTTCTACCTTGGGTCGTCCGTATTGCCCGCAACTTGGCTATTGACCACTTCCGTAAGATGCAACGCAACCCTGTCCAGCATGAGTCAGAAGATTATGATATCTTTAACTCCGTACTGCAGACAGAAGAAAGCTCCGAAGACCGAATAATAAGTGAAGAAAATGCGCGTTATATGAGAAAGCTGATCCAACAGCTGCCTGACAAGCAACGCGAAGTTTTGATCATGCGTACATTCGGAGAATTGAGCTTCAAAGAAATCGCTGCAATTACCGACGTAAGCATCAACACCGCCCTTGGCAGGATGCGTTATGCGCTGCTGAACCTCAAAAAGTTAGCTCAGCAGCCAGCTAAGTTCACTGGTTATGAAGAAGCATTTCAACGATGAAGATCTGATCCGGTTCCTCTATGACGAAATGAGTCAAGAAGAAGCTGATCACCTTCTAAGTATCTTATGTACAGATGAAAAACTCTGGCAGAGATACGAAGAACTTCAAGATACGATTACAGAAGTTAAAATGTCTGAACTCAGCCCTTCTTCGGAGGTCTGCGATCAGATTATGGCCTACGTGAAAGACTCTGCCAATACAGAAGACGAGGTCATTCAAGCACCTCACTCTGAGCCACTTTTATCCAAAGCTCGCATACGAAGCCAGTCCTCTCTCAGTCTGTTAGTCGCAGCAGGAATCGGATTATTCATGCTTGCTACTGTATTTGGTTCACTTGGTAAAGTCTCGCGTACGACAGCTCAAGACCCTGGAACAGGACAGTTCACACAAGAACAGCCTGTCATGAATTTTCAGTGGGAAGATGATGAGATCGAAGAAAATATCGAGTCTATTAATCAACGACTCCAGAAAATTACGGGAGAAAAAGTGATGTAAGATTTCCAACAAATATGTAATAAAAAGCTACTCTCCACGAGTAGCTTTTTTGTTTTTGTTTATCTTCTTAGTCGCGATTATCTCTGAATCATCCTATTCATAAGGCCCTGGCAAACAATCATCCCCCCCCCTCCACCGCTCCCACCGCTCTGCGTAGCCATCAAGCTACGCAGCACACAAATCTATTAGACTCCTGTCTAAACAAACCAAAAAGTGAAACACAATACCGCTCTCCAAACTATCCAGCACATGCAGCCACCCTACCATTTTATCCTGCCTGTAAATTTCCTTCATCCGAAAAGAAAAAGAAAAGCTAGCATAGCGTTTTTCAATTATGTAAATTGATTCATTCGATCGTCATATCTCTGACTAGTCAGAATTCTCCTTTTCGTGTGAGGGCTGCGTAGAAAGGCATAAGGATAGATTCACTGAGTCAGACACTATTCGCCATATTACGTTTCCTATGTCTACACCCAACGAGAGTCTTGATCTTACAGGTATCAACCACCGAACCCATGTACTGGAACCCCTGGGCTGGCCAATCGAAAAATTTCAGTCCTCTTGGGTGATGGTTGTCGGTGCAGGCGCCCTAGGAAATGAAGTATTAAAAAATCTCGCACTTATCGGGGTGGGAAATATCCTCATTATTGACTTCGACGTAGTGGAGAGAAGCAATCTCGCAAGATCTGTACTCTATCGTGAGTCCGACTGTACAGGCGATCTACCCAAGGTAGAGATTGCCGCCCAAAGACTAAAAGAACTCAATCCTGACCTAAATATTCTGACTGTCAATGGAGACGTCTCCATAGACATAGGCTGGGGCATCATCCGACGCATGGATGCGGTCATTGGATGCGTAGACAACAGACTGGCAAGACTCTATATCAACCGTATGACCCATAGATTAGGGAAAAGCTGGGTGGATGGAGGGATTCTAGATCTAGGTGGGCAAATGAATGTATTCACACCAGGGATAAGCTGCTACGAGTCTCAACTGAGCCCCAAAGCATGGGAAATTATTCAGTTCAGGATGGGATGTGCCGACCGTGCGATGCGCTATGCTTCTTCTGGTCAGGCGAATACCATTCCCATTACTTCGTCCATCATCGGTGCGATGCAAGTGCAAGAAGCCCTCAAACTGATCGCCAAGCCTGATGAAGTCAGCAATATGGCTGATAAGCAATTTTTTTATGAGGGGCTCTCTGCCACCTATATGAATCTTCCCACCTCCCCCGTCAAAGATGACTGCCTCAGTCGCGATCTGGTCGAAGAGATCATCGAAGCACCCGCTCTGAGTCATCAGTCAACCGTAAAGGAGGCTCTGACCTGGATTCAACAAAAGCTCGAAGATCCTGATCTCGTCATCTCTTTGGATTATCTGCTGGTCATGGAGTTGGGCACAGGCCAAAGCGATAAGCGTATCCCGCTTGTCAAAGCACGTCCTCACTTGACACAGGAAGAGATGAATCAATATGCCCAGATCGAAGGAGAAGAAGTCAAAATTACCCAGAAGACCTCAGAGTTAGGGCCAGATTTTCCCCATCTGGAAAAGCGACTGGAAGAGCTAGGGGTACCGCCTTTGCATATCCTAACCATATATAGCAAAGGAAAAAAGCGGTATGTGGAGCTCACAAGAGATACTTCATTTTTGGATACTTAAGTAAGACGACAGACAAAATACGAGGAATATCAGACTTTAAAGTACTAGCAATCAACATTTAACCACTTTACAAATACGCATTTTTTTGTAGAAGTACTTAAGTACTTGGACGTAAGAATCCAAGGTATACGTAAGATGAAAAGTCTTCAACAGCAATACTTTAAGTTTCTTACCTTGAACGAAGTGAAATCCCTTTCGGGATCACGTCTTTTCATCTGACCTCTTACTTAAATGATTTTAGCAGAATATTCATTTTTCCATAAATTAACTAGCAGTATACAATCACATCCCCTATGTCAAATAAAATTAAACTTACTGTCAGTGTCCCCCATATACAAAAAGACTACGATGTAGACTTACCTCCCGAGACGACGGGAAAGCGTCTATATGAGGCGCTTATGAAGCGACTTTCTTCAGTAGATGATGGTTCTGGTGGCAATGTTGTCTATGAGCTTTTCTCTAAAAAAGCTCAACTCAAGGTGTATCCCGATATGAAGGATAAAACCCTGGCGCAGATGGGCATCAATCCAGGAGACACGATCATCCTGAAAAAGGATATGGACCCTGGTGCCTGCTAGTCATCCATTGTACCCTTTTGTATGGATAAGATCGAAGCGTCAAAATGGCTCAAATCCTGCTATTCATTTGGCCTTCATCTTCCCCAGAAGAAATCCTTATTCGTCTATCCGTCTTTTAAAAGCGCATCCTTATGTCCGAAACCCATTATAACCTAGATACCATCCGCGACTCTGAGATCCGACGACTGGCCGATGAGCATCTCAAACTCGAAACTCTTGCAGAAGCCAATATAGAGATGGTCTCAATTACTCCGACTGAGCGTAGCAAAATAGCACCTCATCCGCCTGTAGCGTACGAGATCAACTACAAAGTAAGAAGTATGGTTGGGGTCGATGAGGCAGAACAACCCTTGTATGGAGAGCACCATACGATGCGCATACAACTGCCCAAAGGCTATCCCCTACAGCCAGCAGAATGTAAAATGGTCACCGATACATGGCATCCCAACATCAAATCCGATGGCCCATTCAAGGGAAGTATATGTACCAATCATGGGGGATTCGGAACCTTATTTTACCTAGATGAGCTTGTCGTAAGAATCGGAGAGTTTCTCCAATACAAACGCTACCTCGCAGAGGACATCCCTCCCTGGCCAGAGGATCAGAAGGTCGCACGGTGGGTGCGCAATGTAGCAGAGCCACAGGAGATCGTAGACCGCAAGAAAGGAAAAGCCATCGATACGCGTCCCTGGCGCTACCTCCCCCCTGGCATCGAAGCCGCCGAAGATGATATTTTCTTCTTTGAAAAGGAATCTAATCCGTCCTCCATAAGTGGGAATGCAGATGATGATTCAGAGATTTCCATCCTTGATATCTAAGCCTCTCCTTATGCACACATTTCCAATATGGACCAAATATCTCCTGGGACTACTCATGGGCCTCATAGTCCAAGTAGGCGTGCAAGCTCAATACAGCATTGAGTTTCGCTACAACGATATCATGGGGCTAAGCAAACCGATCAAAGCTGAAATCAGGGCATTCGTCGTATACAAACCCATTACAGACAAAGACAATCAACACCGTCTTTCACCAGGGATCCTTAGTGTCTACGCACCCGATCAAGCCATTCTCAGGCTCGTTTTTGATGCGACAGGTCCTGAATTGGATCGAAAAGATCTATCCGTGGGAATTGTGGGGACGGGGGCATTTACAGCCATTTCCCCCCAAACGGTGAGGGTGGGAAGAAGACGAAACTATATAGATGTACCGATCAAGTCGTCGGGTACAGGTAGAGTCTCTATCCAAATCCAGACATTCGAAGAAAAATCTGTCAAAAGCGAGCGTCGCAACCGACTGGATATCTCATATGAGGTCATTGCCTTTAATGAGCGATATCAAGCTATCTCTAAGATCCCTGATAGCCAAATGAAACAAAAGATTGACGACTTCTCGACCCTCCATGATCAATTTTCAGCCTTTCAATTTCCCAAATTCCGTGACGTATCCGACGTCACCCAAATCAAAAATGGCCTCAATACGCTCGAACGTACACTTACCAACTGGCATACAGTTTATAGCCAAGCAGCAGGAAAAGACAGCTCGAAAATAAAAGCGACCCAAACCTACTACACCCTTTTTGCTGGTCAGAAGAAGAATGTATTCAACAAAGGAAAATACCCAGAAAAGGCAAGCACCCTCATGGCGCAAGCCGATGACAACTATTGGGCACAGACAGATAAAACCAGTCTCACAGGCATAGAGCGCTACATGAAGCGTGTCAGAATGCCAGGATACATCCCCAAGCACAACAAGACTGCCGCCCGTGCACTGGAAGATCGACTCACCTTCCTTCTCAATGCGGCCAGCACGCAAAGTACCCGTATTTCTCTACTCACTATCCTGGAAGAGACGGATTATTACAATCGCAATTTCGACGATACCCGCTTTGTCGATCTCCGAAATAAAATTAATGAAGGAGATCCCCCTAGCTGTGAGGAACTATACGAGCTAGCCACAAGAAGAAAGACACGTACTACCTGCATCAACTTCCTTAACTCGTGTAAGGGCACAGCCTCCTCCTCTCAATTAAATACTGTAAGGGAGATACTAGCTGGTCTCACAGCATGTGACAAATGCCGTGAGCAGTTCAACACCATCCTGAAAAATGAGGACAAGCTAGAAGACTATCAGACACTCATCAAGTCTGTAGCCTCAGATTGTGGTTGCCTGAGCGAGGAGCAGTTGGAGCAAGCCAAAATCTGGGAAGCTCGTTTTGCCAAGATGGAACTTAAAGCCTTTGAAGGGCCTTTTGATGCGCCTGAAGGCTTTTACTTTCTCCTGTATTTTAGTTCGGGTGGGGATATTGTGCTCTCGGGCTTGGACGGACAAACGGACTCTGTCTACCTGGTCGAGGCACAGCAGCAGATTTTGACACTGGATTACAGCGCGTCGGACCAATTCTCCGAAATCAAAATCACCGTAAAAGATGAACAGGAGCATGACATCACATTAAAAGCGGCTAGCGGAGATTCCTTATCGCTCAAACTGAAAAGAAGCAAGTTTACAGGTGAGTTCATCAACGAGGAAGAACGCATCATCGTGCGGCTTCAAAATGGAGATGGTCCGTATATATTAGAGTTTGAGCAAGGCTCTGAGCTACGATTCTACGAGCTAAAAGCAGGAGAAACGGGAACATCGTATATCATTCAAAAAGCGGATTTGCGGAAGGAAAATTTTGATGGGAGCTATGAAGTGACAGTCCGAGACTACTACAGTCGTAGAGTTTCCTTCAAAGAAAACGGCCCATTGGAAATAAATCAACCCTTCACAAGCAGCTTATGGATGTGGTTAATTCTTCCCCTCATTGGGCTTCTTGTTTTCCTGTTTATCCGCAATAGACCTTCACAGTAACATGCACTTAGGATCACTTAATATTTTTTTCTTTGAGACCACTTAGCAGGTATGCCTTTCCATTAAATTTAGCCTATGAAACGACCTTTCCTACATCAACATTATCCTGGATGGCTTGTCAATATGCTCGTGCTGATACTACTTTTAGGTAGCCCTCGTATGGTGAAAGGTCAGACAGATCGAGGAAAAGTGGGGGATGTCATCTTAAATGGGACATCTTACGAAGTTCTCTGGGAGTTGAATGGGCTTTCGGGAAAAAGACAGGCCTTGTCTGCAGATCAGGAGACTAAATTTCAGTTTAGGGTAAATTTTGAGCCTTTCGTAGATGGAAATGCCCTCAAGACTACCTTTAGAAGTTCCAATAATATTCGAATTTCCCCTGCCAGTAAAGTAAGTTCTGGACAGTTTGTAAATGTCACCATCCCTCCTCAGCCCACTCTGTCCCAAAAAACGACCCTCCTCCTCCCTTTTACCATCGTCAATACACTGGCCAACGATCAAGCTGTTCAGACTTTTAATGTTTCCTTTACCCTCATTCCCCCTGCGCCCACTGTTTCTCTTTCTCAGTGTGAAGGAAAAGCAAATGCAGAAGAAAAATTAACCTGTTTAAGGGAGATCAGGGAAAAACTGAGAGGAGCAGAGCAGACCCAGGCAGATCAGCAGATACGTAGCTTGGAGGAGGCAAAAAATACCGTAGACGCCGCTTTGAGTGCCTTCTCCAATCCGCAATCAGCTGCTAATAGCCGTTGGGTTAGGACACTCAAAGGAGCCAACGATTTCATACTCTCACCCACAGGTGGAAAATTTAGTACCTCTCTTACAGGCGACCGAATGACCATCAAGCTCAAAAAAGGACAACGCTTCGCCAATTATGAATTCACGCTCAAGCACAAAGATTGGCCCAGCCTGGAACAAAGCTTTACAGTGAATTTTGTCAAACCTCAAGAAGCTGAAGCCTCGATAGATGCAGATCCTACTGAGGATGAATCCCTCTCAGAGCAAGAGACTCCTACAGAGGAAACTCCTGTAGCTAGTCAAGATGAAGGCCAAGCCTCACAGAATGATTCTTCTTTGAGAGAAACTACTGGCCCTTCTGAAAAAAAGAACAAAAAAGCAGGCGAAGATGACTTAATGGAACTCTTAAGGGAAAACTGGGCGTATGGGGCAGCGACCTTCATTGCATTATTTTTCCTTATTGCCATCAGCAGAAGAGGAAAAAAAGACAAGCAACCAGCACCTGTGAAAGCCCCAAAATCGGAAGAGGAAACATCCATTGCTCCCACACCTATTCCTCTTGTAGTTCCTGAAACCACGCCTGTAGCACCTCCCAAAAAGAAGGAAGAGGTAGTAGAAACTGCTGCGACCGATGACCTGGAACTCGACATTGACATTATTGAACAAGCCCCCGTACCAGAAGAGGCCATCGACAAACTCAGTCTCGCAGAACTGACTGAGCATAGAGATTATTTGCCTTTGGACTTGGAAATGTTTTGGTCAGATACTGCTGTACGCCACATCTACATGCACTACAAAAGTATCAATGGCGTCTTCCGTATGGTCCGCGATCAAAATGCGTTCATCCCCACCGAAAAAATGGTAGAAGATATACCTGAGATTGGGGGTTTTCTTGTGGGGCACATTTACCCCACAGAGGCGAATCAGTTTGACATCAGCATCGAGAAATTCGTGCCTATCACAGCTGAAAGTCAGAATAGATACACCGTGAAATTTGGTGGTACTGCTTGGAGCGAGCTGGACGATAGCCTCAAAGCTCATCCAGGGATCAAACTTGTAGGGTGGTTTCATACCCATCCAGGACATGGGCTCTTCCTGTCAGAAGCCGACCTGCGCGAGCATCGCCAACTCTTCCGCGAACGCTATCAGGTAGCCATGGAAATTGATCCCTTGACCGCAGGATTCGATACCGCCTTCTTCTCTTGGACAAAGCAAGCCGATCTCAACAATCTGGAGGATCGATTGCTAGATCGCTGGTGGCAATTCACCGATATCGAAACAAACATGCGCCAACGCGCGCTCAAAAGATAATATTTTCCTACACGCGCCTTACCAAAACCATCTACAATGAAAGCTCGTCAACATATCTCATGGATTTTTCTGATGCTTATCCTAGGCGGACACACTCTCCTGGGACAAAATAAATTCCAACTCAACATCGTAGAAGTGGAAATGAATGAGGCATCGGAGACTGTAGATATCTACCTACACGCTATACGAGATGGAAAAGAATTTGCGGACTTCAGAGATGATGATCATGCCTTACAGGTGACGGAGACGATCTTTCCAGGAACAAAGAAAAATGCCTTCCTGGATGTCAAATACTGGCCCATCAAAGATTCTACGCGCTTCGGAGAAAAGGTCATGATCCAGATTTTGACCCAATCGCAGGAAAATACCCATAAGGAAAACAGGCAGTATGAAGTAAGCTGGATTTACAAGGGGCAAAATGTCAGCACCATCACTTATGAGAAGAACTGGGGATTTTTTGCCCAGAACCAACGACAGGCTTTCTCCTTTCAGGATCTGTTCATTCTGGGTCTTTTCCTTGCCTCACTTGTGCTCTTTATCCTCAGCGAAGGTATTCCGCTTATCCGAGGCTGGCAGTTTCGTAAGCAATACGTGGAGCCCTATGCGTTGGTCAAGGGAGATGATGAGCGCGGACGCCATCCAATCACAGGCGAATACATTCGTAAGGATGAGCTCGTTGTCAATATGTGCGACAAGCCGTACTGCCGCGTTCCGCTAGACGTCTGGGAAAAGCGCAATTACCAATGTATGCATTATCCACTCAAGTGTGAGGGCAACCCCAATATTGGTACCAAGCAATTCTTCAATCAGGCAGGTATCTTTCGTCAACTCAACTGGCTTTGGTTCGGCATCTTGGGTGGACTAGTAGGCTGGACGATGGTCTACTCTCTAGAGGTAGACTTCCTTTTCAAAAATGTGAATGACCTGTGGCAAAATATCATTATTGGAGCAGGACTGGGTACAGGTTTGTCCTTTATGCTCAGCTGGGTAGAGGAGCGCGGCCAAAGTCGTAGGTTGAATTGGGGGAGAATTTTGCTACGTACAGGTGTGGGAGGCATCGCCGCAGGACTGATCTTCTTCTTTGGCTATTATCTCGAAAGCTGGATCGGCATCCCCTGGATAGCAGGTCCTTTGGTCTGGCTTCTATTTAGTATTAGCTTAGGTTTTATCCTTTCAATTGATTCGACGATTCCCCTTCGTAGAGGTATTTTCAGTGGACTCATTGCAGGAGCGATCTCCTCTGTATTATATGGTATTTTACTCTACAGTTTTGACGATGTACAGGTGGCGAGACTCCTAGCCTTCACCCTCAATGGTGGCATCATGGGATTTGGCATCATCCAGATCGTCAAGCAACTCCAAACGGTCAAAATCGAAGTTCTTGCACCTTCTTATCGCAGTGGGTGGATATTTGAATTGGACCGTTGGCTACAAGCAGGGGAAGAGGTCGTCATTGGCCAACACAAAAAAAACATCATCAAAATCAAATGGGAAGATGACTTTGCCCTTCCCCATCACGCACGCCTCAAAATGGTCAACAACAAAGTCAGCATCGAGCCGATAGAGAATGCAGAGTTATGGATCAATGATCAGCCATTACCCAAGGGCGCGGCACATATCTTGCGCAATGGAGAGAAGATCAGCTTTGCCCGCAACAGTCCGACCATCTTGAAATACTTACAAAAAACAGCTACTGCATAGCCTAACTGGATCTATGTCCTCACAAGCTGGATTCCTAATCACCAAACAAACCTCGCTTATGGTCCCACCTTACAAAAAGTACGCTTACACAGGCCGACTTTGGCAGACTTGGAGCCTATTTCTCTTGCTCTTATTGGCAGGGATACAAGGCTATAGTCAAGTCATCACCACTCCCAGTAATGGTGATACCCTTCTATGTACAGGCGACAATCTTACCCTTTCTGCCATTATTCCTCTAACACTCAATGATGGTATGGGGGGAATGGATTTTCCTGTGGACTCTGTTCACTGGGAGATCGAACTTAGTGGGGGAAGTTTTATGGTTATTGATACCAGTGGCTCTCCTACTTTTTCTATTAATCCTGACTTTAGCCTGCAAATCACCAACGCCCCAGATTCTCTTAATAATTCTAGTGTCAAGATTGTGGTATTTGCAAATGCCATGACCCTAAATGCAATGTCCCAGTCCAAGAGATTATTTGTCCGCCCCAGTCCTTCGTCATTCGACTCCATCACCAAATCCCTCAGAGACCAAATCTGTGGCAATCAACCCGTACGATTGACCTTAAGTGGAGGGAGCTTTGTCATGGGCGACATCGTTCAGTGGTTTCGAGACAATAATCTCCTATCCAATATTTCACAGCAGCAACAAACCCAAACAGACGTACGTCAGCCTGGAGTCTACAGCGCGTGGATTGTAGGTTGTGTTACGACTTCTCGCGTAGAGATTACCATCACAGAAGCCGATACAGCCACAGACATCAATCAAATCCAAACGCTTTCTGGCCTTACTTCCTTCTGTCCAGGAAGTACTGTGACCCTCTTCCCTGGTAATACAGGTGATGGTACTGTCACATGGTATTCCGATCAAGGAAACACAGAGATTTCCACCAATGATACCTTGACATTCCTACTGGATCAAGATACGACGATCTATGCAAGACGGATCAACTGTGATCAGAGTCCCCTTGTATCCCTTTCCCTTGAATTCATCCCTCTACCCCTCGCACCCGAACGCATCGAAGGACCCAATGAGATACTTTGTGCAGGTGCTACTGTCACCTTGATGGTCATAGATGATGGAGCTACAGCCACCGATACTTTTCAGTGGCTGGCAACACCCACAGGTCCTATCATTGCGACGGGCACGTCTTTTACGTTAGACTCTGTAGCTGCGGGGAGTACCACCTATTTCGTGCGGAAAAAGGATGCATGCAACAACCTCTCTCCTACGATCAACTATGAAATAGAAGCACTAGAAATCCCTGTGGTGGGAACACTTCAGATCCCCAATGGGCTTTGCCTCGATCTTGCAGGAGATTTTTCGGTCTCCCAACCTTCGCCAACTGCCAGTTACACTTGGGATTTTGGTGAAAATGCCTCTACTTCCTCTGGATCAGGTCCAGGACCTCTTGCTATTTCATTTGATCAGTCAGGACCTCAAGGCATCGCAGTTGATATCAATGTCGGTGGATGTACCAGCCGATCAGTAGATACGATAGTTGTAGTCGATCCTCCTACAGTCACAGTCAATGGAAGAACTGATCTGACAGCACCTTTTGAAATCGTAAGTGGGGAAGAATTTGCTGTTTCCTTCGAGATTGTTTCCACAGAGACGACCACCATAGATTGGGAATGGATGGGAAATTCAGCAGATCTAGGAGACGAATTTATGGGCTCAGGAACAAGCGAAAACTTCACAGAGGTATTCAATCTTGAAGAAAATACAGAAGAAACCACTGTAGTATTTACGGCTTCTATCCAAACGCCCCTTTGTTCGGAGGATGTGACATTCTCAGTCTTGATCCTCAATGAGCTTCCACTGATTCCCAATATTTTGACGCCTAATGATGACGGTTTCAACGATACATGGGAGATTATATACAATCCCCCTGCTAATCAGGCAGCTTCGGATACTGAGGTTAAAATCTACAATCGTCAAGGCGTATGCGTGTGTGGATGTTCCGAAACCTTTACCCTCACCGATGCTGTGAATTGGGATGGAGCTGATCTACCCAGCGGTCCCTACTGGTATGTCATCACACGCCCAGAGCGAGCACCTAGGACGGGTTCACTTACCATTCTTCGATAGCCATCCACTCCAAATACACCAAAATGAAAAATTACATCTACTTCTTCGCTTTGATGCTTCTTGGGATTGGACAGGCAGACCTCATCGCCCAAAATCCTCAAGGAGAGGCCGCATGGGCTTCTTCCTTCCAACTAGCGGTAGACAATCCGACTGCTGCGGGGATCGACGGCCAGTACCATGCCTATATGGGTTACTATCAGCGCTGGTTCAATCTAGCAGATGCACCCTCCACCTTTTATGCAGGTGGCTCGATTCCCCTTCCAGGACGTCAAATTGGGCTGGGGGCTTTTATCTTGAGCGACCAAGCAGGTCTTCTGAATCATACACGCTTCTCCTTTTTCGCAGCTGCGCATACGGCACCGAAAAAGAAGCACCGCCTTTCGCTAGGTGCCACAGGCATATGGCAATCCATCTCCCTAGGGCAAGCCAATGTCGTAGACGCACTCGTCGGAGATCAAGCGACGGGAAGCAAAATCAATCTTGGATTGGGGATCAATTACCGATTGCAGCTCAATTCTGATAATTCCTGGTTCAACCTGATGCTTCAATATCCTCAACTTCCCATGGCCCTCATACTCAACGAAGGCGGTGACGAGGCACTTTTTAACTATGATCTAACGGGACAGTATATTATTCAAGCCAATCTCCAGACGGAACTCGGAGGGGGTATCGGTTTTTCGCCAGCGGTGAGAGTACATATGATTCCAGGAAAAGCAAGTCAAAGTATTCCTTTCCTAGATGCTTCGGTTGGATTCGGATTTAGAGACAATGCCATTCACGCACGATTGGGTATTCAAACCGCTCAGGCAAACTCGGCTTACCTTAGTGTAGGCTTTTTCCTCAATGAAAAACTGAGAGCAGATGTCATGCTCGCTCCTTCAGAAGCACTCGGGGTCTCGGGCGCGGCGCATATAGAACTGACGACTGGAGCTGTAAAAGATCCTGTGATCATCCAATGGCTCTCGGAAGACTTCTGGTCAGACCAACTCGCCAACATGGGACTCAAAGGCTTCTTTGATGTCAGTGCCCGACCACTCAAGAACGAGGTCATCGTAGATTTCAAATTCAATGAATCCAATAATACCGTCTACGATCTAGCAGCCGACAAATACCTCCGACTCAATGAATTCATCAAGGGTCTTGAGCAGTCCTTAGCGATTGTTGAAGACCAAAAAGGATCGATAGAGCAAGTGATTTTTTACGCAGATGTCAAAAAGGACCTGAATGAGGATGTGAATGGAGGATACCAAGGGAACCAAGTACTGGATATTCCTGCCTTCTCCAAAGAAGGAACGTTTACACCTAAGAAATCTATCTCAAAAGGCGAAGCGATTACACAAGGAGAATTGGCCGCCGTCAAGCTTTCTCAGTTGAAAGCGCTTTTCGTCAAAGAGGTTACAGCGATTCCTCAAGTCAAACTCAACTTGGCAGAAATACAGGTAGAACAAAATCCTAATCAGGACCTCGACCGAGAGTTGGTGATAAAATTGAGGATCAGAAAGTAAAACGGAAAGAGTTCCAAATGATGCATGAGATCTGTAAGTCCTGCAGATCTCTTGCTATTTTAACTGAATATCGATCTCCGCAAAAAGATCATCTTCATGTTCCGCCTGATAAATAGATGAAGGAGTAGATACTTTTTCTGTAAAAGAAATGCCGAGCTCTTGTTCAGTATTTTCAGGAAACTGATGAAAGACCGAATCCAGAACACGTTCGAGAGATTGCAACTGCTGGATAGAAGCTGTCACTTCATGGCGAAGTTGGCGTAAAGGAGAAGTACCCGCATAATCCATAGGCTCAGTCATTGTGGGAAGGCTCCCGATAGTGGGTCTAAGGCTCGACAAAGCAGAATAGTTAGATGGAGGATAGACAGGGAACACTCCTGACCATGAAAAATTATGCAATAATTTCAGTTTACCTACCATTTATCTTGGCTAAATCTACGATAAATGTAGAAAAATCAGGCCATATTTCCAATTGGGTCAGCGCTCCCACCAAACAGCATGTAGTTGGTCCAATAAAGAATCTCGATGCGGGAAGAACTGTTGCAAGTACGCAAAGGGAAGTTGAGGGGGTTGAGGTAAATGCGGAAAAAGAGAAAGGAAATCTCCCTGATAGCCATCGACATAAAACCTCAAACACACATGTGGTCCTGTAGAAGAGCCTGTCGTACCCACTTCACCAATCATATCGCCCTGCTGAACTCGATCACCTTCTTTGAGCTTGGGATTAAACGCACGCATGTGTAAGTACGTCGTGCGATACACATCATCGTGGGTGATTCTAACAAATTTCCCATTGGCACTATTCTCACTCATGCGGGTGATCTTTCCATCAGCCAGCGAAAGAATAGGGGTTCCTAAGGGGGCAGCAAAATCTGTCCCTCGATGTGCTTTGACGAGCTTCAAAACGGGATTCAGGCGATATAAGTTGAACTTCGAGCTAATCCTTCCATACTTGACAGGGCTGCTCAAGAATTTGCGTTTCAAGGGACGTCCTTCCTCGTCGTAAAATGCCTCTAGCTGATCCTTTTCAAAAAGTAAGGCATACAACATGGTATCGAGAGAAGCGGAAGCAAGAGACAACGCTTTGATTTCTTTGAGTCTAGGCTGTGGCTGTCCTTCGATGATGGGAACCTTCCAAATAATGGCTAGGGAATCCCCTTTCCTCAAATGACGAATACCAATGGTCCACGAAAGAATCTGTTCAATCTCTTGAATAGCAAAAAAATCGAGCCCTTTCCCCTCGTCTTCACTTGTCATGTTCTCTAATAGATCCTCCTCAAGCACGATTCCTTCTGCATATTCTTGAAAAATTCTGGCTTCCCACTCTCCTTCGTTTTTATCGGATGGGCCAAAAGATTCTTTTGCAGATACTTCCTCTTTACCTTCATGCTTCCTTGTAAAAGCAAATATCCCAGCAATTATACAAATCACCACAAGTGCAAACAGCCCTATAAGCTTGTAGCGATGCTGCTGCCAAAAGGATGGTTTTTCCAGCTTCAGATCCAGTGATAGATCCTGATCAGGATTTTTTTCTTCAAAGTGAATATCCGAATGATCGTTCATGGGGGAAATGGTCAATCTTCAACGATGATGCAGTAAAAATAGCATGTTAAGTATCTAATTAGCCTTGAATTTTCGATTTACACGCTTTTTTAGCTTCTCCTTATATTTCTTCTTTTCCTAAATTTTTCTCCATATATTGAAAATAACGCATCTGATCTATATTTTTCATTTGATTGGATAGTTTTTTCAAGAATGTAACATGTAGAACCTAGCATTCATCCGTTTTGAGGAGAGAGGTAGGCAGGCATGATTGCATATTCATGATGAGAATGCAATGCTCCTATTCATATATCGCGACTCATGATACAGTAAGCAATCTTGACTTTACCATAGCTTTTCATCATCTGATTTCCCAATTCTGATCTACAACCTTGGCAGCGTCCCCACAAAATCCGATTACTCTACGACTAGATCAAATGGCCGAACAATGGTGGCAATTTGAAGCAGAATCCTCGGCTCCATTTGGAAGATGGCTCGTACAGGACGATGAGTATCGAATGGTAGAAGCTTTTGTCAAAAGAGAAGAAACAGAAGCAGGACAGATCCCCTCCGTCTTTTTCCAATTAGAAACCCCCTTTCAAGATAAGTTGAGTTACGGACCCGCCCTGCTACAAGAGATGGTGACCATCTGCCTTCAACCTGAAAATCAGGAAGACCTGGAAGCCTTTGGGATACCTATTTCTTTTATTCGAGGCTATGAAAATAAAAAAGGGCCACAAGATTGGATCGCCTTTCTGGATGAATTTCGTCAGCAAGGACCCAAAATTGCAGGGCATATCGTACCCTTTCTCCTACCCAAGCAAATAGCAGATCCCGAACAGTTTGCAGACTGGCTAATGGACATAGCAGAGATTCAGATTCCTCCTTCCATCAAAATCATGTTGCTCGACAGGGCCTCTCAGCCCATACTGGATCGTTTCGCAGACTTTTTCTCCCAGCAAGTAGAAGATCTCGTCCCCAATCTCGACATGGACGATGCCATGATGGAGATGGCTGCTACAGCTGGTGCAAATGATCCAGAAGATCCAGGTGTACGGTACCGTAAGGCACTGGTCGCCCTTATGCAACACAGCCAAGTAGGCAAACTAGATCAGGCCAAACAATTTGCACAAGAAGCACAGGAGATCGCGCATGTGAACTTCTGGCCTCATCTGGAGGTGGCGGCCTTTCTCGGCCTAGCCAATGCCATGCTCGCCAATCAAGCCTTTGGTGAGATCTTTCCTGTATACACCCAAGCCAGGGAAGCCGCTAAGCGCGCCGAACAAGAAGATGACAAATTGGGCAAACGACTTGCCATTCAAGCATGGATGTCAGAAGGAGCAGCAAGAATCGCCGATGACGACTATCCGATGGCGATGAAGGCCTATCAGTCAGGAGCCAGAATAGGAGAGAAAATTGAAGACCATATCCTGGCACTAGAATCCTGGCGAATGGCAGGCTACTGCGCCGAAAGAGAAAAGAAATGGATCGACGCCTGGGATTTTTACCATAAAACCCTGTCCAGCGCTCTGCAACTACCCCCAGATCAATGTAAAAATACCACCCTGCCCTATGCAGGTCATGCCCTCTTGCGCTTGGTAAGTAAGAGTGGGAGCACACAAAAAGATCGCGTTCGCATACTTGAGATCATGGAACAGTTGCTCGGACCTGACTGGCAGGAACAACCGCTAACATCGCAGCCATCATGATTGGAGCCAAACATATGGACCCCGTCATGGGGATCGACATTCACATTGTCATGGTCCCTACCCCTGCTGGACCCGTTCCGACGCCTCTCCCCCACCCTTTCATTGGGATGGTGTTTGATCCGATGGACTTAGTCCCGATCGTCGGGGCGACCGTGATCGTCAACGGCATGCCCGTAGGCGTAGCAGGTACAGGTGCCAAAAATATTCCTCCGCACTTTCCCATTGGAGGTCCTACCTTCGGGCCTCCTCCACCAGGCAATGAAGGAGAAATATTTATGGGGAGCATGACGGTACTCGCTGATGGTGAACCCTTTAGTTATACAGCCCTCCCCGTCCTTTCTTGTAGTGCAGTCGGTGCTCCTGCCCCTCCACGCGCCAAAAAAGGAGGAGCCAAAAGCATGTCGCTTCCTACCTCTGTCGTACTCTCTGTCCCTATGGGTATGCCTGTCCTAGTCGGAGGCCCCCCTATTATTTCTTTCACCGCTATGGCCATGAAGGGCGCAATGGCAGGACTGGGGAAGTTCCGTAAAATGCAGAAGAAGGCAGGAGGATTTTGGGAAAAAGCATCTAAGTGGCTCAATAAAAAAGCAGACGATATCCTAGGAGAAACGGGGAAGCTGCGAAATGCCGTCCGTAAAGGCATCTGCTTCGTCACAGGTCACCCCGTGGATATTCCTACAGGAAAGGTCTTCACAGATAAAGTGGACTTCGAATTGCCAGGTCCGATCCCCCTCAAATGGGAGCGGACATGGTACTCCACTTCTCAGCACAAAGGCGCGCTAGGTTCTGGCTGGCATCACGAATACGACTGGGCCATTACCCCACATCCACTAGATGAAGTGTTGGAAGTAAGGCTGGGAGACGGAAGATCAGTCATCATGCCTGAGCTAGACCTAGGAGAAGCCTACTACCACCGTCAGGATAAGTTGACTTTGTCCAAAGATCTTGAAGGCTACGTCATTCAGACGGAGGACTATCACTATTATAGATTCAATGAGTCAGGGAGCAAGGAATGGCCCCTAGTCTCCATTTCCAATACGTCGGGTCAGCAGATCCTACTCGAATATGGTGCTTGGGGGGGATTGGAAAAGATCACGGATTCCTGTGGGCGTGTATTGAACATCGAAACCGATGGCCTGAACCGCATCACTGCCATACATGGCCCACATCCTGACAAAGTAGGCGAGACCTTCACCATGATGCGCTACGTCTATGATGAGGAAGGAGATCTGATCAAAACCTTTGATGCCCTGGATCATGAGGCGAGCTATGCCTATGAAAATCACTTGCTCGTCAAAGAAACCGATCGCAACGGACTCAGTTTTTACTTCGAATATGATGGTATAGATCATAACGCCAAGTGTATCCATACTTGGGGAGACGGTGGAATCTACGACCACAAGCTCACCTATGCGGGAGGCATCACATTCGTCGAAAACTCTCTCGGACATACCACCATCTACCATCATAATGAAGCTCTGGTCACTAAGGAAGTAGATCCCAAAGGCAACGAGACGCTATACCAATACAATGAATTTTATGAGACGCTGGTCGAGACGGATGCATTAGGCAGACGTACAGAGTATCAGTATGATGAGTGGGGGAATCGGACGGGAACGAGCTTTGCGGATGGCAGCCAGATCCAGATGGTGTATGACGAGCATAAACTTATCCAGGTGACAGACCAAGTTGGAGGGACTTGGACTTGGGGCTATGATGATGCGGGGAGATTGATTGTCCAGAAAGATTGTATGGGTAACCAAACCAACTATCAATACGATCATCGTGGTGCTTTAGCCACAATCATACAACCTGATGGCGCCATCAACCGATTGCTTTACGATGATTATTTTCACCTCTTTCAACTTACCTATCCCAACAATCAAACTGTGAGGTGTTCGTATGATCGTCTAGGTAGAGAAAGAACCTATATAGATGAAAATGGAAATGTGCAAAGAATCAAACTGGATTTAAAAGGAAATATCGTCCAGTTTGAAGAAAATGATGGCAACGTTAGATATCTGGCATATGACCCAGAAGATAATCTTATAGAATCTTCAGACATACAGTCCCAAGTCCAGTATTTCTACCAAGGCATGGGCCGCTTAAAATCTAGGGTCCAGAATGGGGCAGAAATATCTTTTATTTACAATACAGAGGAGAAGTTGATTGCCATCCAGAATGAAAAAAGAAGGACTTACACCTTCGAGTTAGATGAAAATGGAGAAGTAGAAATAGAATCTGGATTCGATGGGATCAGGAGATTGTATCAAAGAGATGCCATAGGTCGCGTACATACGGTCGTTCAAGCATCAGGTATAGAAATGAAACTTTCATATGATCAGATGGACCGTGTCACCCAGATTAGGTATGTACAAGGACGACAAGAGTTGTATGCAGAAAGTTTCAAATACCGACAAGATGGGGATTTAGTAGAGGCCCAAAATGCACACAGCCATATTAAATTTGAAAGAGATCTTTTGGGACAGGTCGTGAAAGAATGGGAAGGTGGTCACTGGATATCCTCCATTTACGATGCAAGAAGCTTTCGCACCAACCTGACTTCATTATTAGGAGCCGATCTGCAGTTTGATCGAAATGGGATGACAGACTTCACCCATTTACGAGCACTTACATCGAGTAAATCTTGGGAGATCGACATCCAAAGAAATAAAATAGGGCTAGAAACCCAGCGAAATCTACCAGGAGGCATAGTTACACGCTGGCAAAGGGACAGAATAGGACGTCCTATCCAACAACTTATTTATCCAAAAGGTCTAGAATACCCTGCCAAAAGTAGTCGAGCTTATTCATGGAAAGAAAATGATCGCTTAACCTCAATACAAGTTGATAATCAACAAGCAACTCGATATTTCCACGATACCCAAGGCAATCTGAGTGGAGCTTCATATGAAAACGGAGAAGTGGAATATAGAGCACCCGATGAAGTAGGCAACCTCTTTCGACAGCTCAATAGAGAAGATAGAAACTACGGACCTGGTGGACAATTGCTGCTGAATAACGGGAAGACATATACATACGATGTAGAAGGCAGGCTACTCTCAAAAATAGATCTTGAGGGTGATGAATGGCACTACCAATGGACGCCTAATGGCCTGCTATCCCAAGTACAAAGACCCGACAATAAAATTGTCCGTTTTGCCTACGATGCGTTAGGTAGAAGGATAAGAAAGGAGTTTGAAGGAGAAACGACACACTGGATTTGGGACAAGGATGTCCCATTGCATGAATGGAAAACACAAGATCTCAGCCATTCCCTGGAAGCCACATTTCAAGACTCTGAAATTTTACTAAACGAAAAGGAAACATTTACAAATGAATGGCTTGATTTAGATCTAGAGAATCAAGATGCTTTACCGACCCCAGATTTTTCCCACACCCCAAATGAATTTAAGATTCCCCAAACAGAGGTTTCTACTTGGGTATTTGAACCCAATCTTTTTGCTCCACTTGCCTTGATAAAAGGTGATCAATTCTTTTCCATCATGACTGACCATATGGGTGTTCCCATCTGCATGTATGATGAAGAAAAAAATATGATCTGGGGAGCTGAAGCAAGTATCTTTGGAGACTTACGTAATCTCAAAGGAAATCGAGCACTTGTCCCATTTCGCTATCCAGGACAGTATGAAGATGAAGAAACTGGACTTTACTATAACAGATTTAGATACTACGACCCACAAGATGGAGTCTATATAAGTCAGGATCCTAGTAGTCTAGAAGAGGGAGGGATCTACTTATATACCTATGTCCCAGATCCACTCATTTGGATAGATGAGTTGGGACTCAAGAAGAAAAGCCGATCGAGAAAACCCAGACATGTTAGCACGAAATCTACTGGGAGAACCCGTCCGCGTACAAAAAATGAAGCCTTTGCTTTCGATCATGTGAAAAAACATCCTGAGAGAGGTGTTCTCATTATTGATTCTTCTAAAATTTCAGACCCTGCTTTCAAAGGAAAAGGATGGAATAAAATGAGCAGTAAAGTCAATAACGTTGAAGTCCACTTTATGGCTAAATTTGATAAAAAGGGAAAAATGACACATGTAACAGACTTCAAAATCAAAAAAGGTTGCTAAAAAAGATGGAAAATCTATTCGTTTACGCTGGAGACGAAAAAATCGAAAAGGCACACTGGGTGGCGTGCGAGAAATTGAAACAGCCATTTATCTTGATAACAAGTAAAGGGCCTGATTTTGATGAAATCTTCTTTGATATCACAAACTTAACCAGCACAGGGACATCTCAAGATATCTCTAGAAACATAAAAAAATTCTATGAGACCTACATTTCATTTTTTGAACTTAGGAATCCCAGGGATATTGAGGATCAACATGATGATTACTTTTTCAGATTCTCCACTAAGCACACACATACGAAGGAAATTGCACAACAACTTTTTCACTATTTAAAAAATAACATTAGGTAGTCTACCTGTTTCAGATAGATTTTGGATGCTGTTAGTCTTTTATCTATATCCTCCCATGTCCATTATCCTCAACATATCTCCCCTCCGTCAGCCCACGCAGATGTCGTGCTGGTGGACCTGCATGCGGATGGTGTACATTTACTGTGGTGAGCGCGATCCTTATTTCCCTGAAAATCGAGATCCCGCTTTTCGCCCTACAGGAGGATCTGTGGGACATTTGCATCATCTAGAGTTTCCCGACGCTAGTGAAATCGACACCCATAGCGACGATACAACCCATGCTACGATGCGCCGCTGGTCCCAGCGGGTCGTCCTCCACCCCTCTGAATGGTATCAAAGAGGGGTGCCGATGACTACACGCGGATTGGAACGCCTACAAGAACTGACGGACTTCGAGCCTATCCCCAATCAGCCTGCATTTGGACAATGGACAACCGAACACGTCGAGCACTTTGTCCGGACAAACGGACCGTTTATATTTATTGGCAATTGGAATGGCCAAGGTTTCCACGCGGTACTTGTCATCGGGCGAGAGATACAAGATGGAGTAGATGAAGTCGTCTACATTGACCCTGCTATGGGTATGAGTATCCATGTCAACATTGAATACTTCAATGACATGATGTCGAGCATTGGCATGCAGCGAGGCAACCCCATTTATTATCCACCTGCCGCGCGTAGGCGAAGAACGACTTTGAATCGTAGGTAATAAGGAGTAAGCCGCTTTTATTTTTCATTATATCAACTAGCTATGGGACGCCCCATTAGAGAATTATGCTATCTCGCCAAGCAAAATGGCAGTAGCGCAGGACAGTATCACACAGGTAAGACCCTCAACGTGAGAGCGGTAGTAGAAGCATTGGAAAAGAGTTGTAACCCAGAGCGACACCCCGCCATCAGAAGAGGAGCCAGAGCCTTGTTGGAAAAAATGGCCCAGCACAGCTGGAAAGTCACAGCGGGGCCCCACAAAGGAGGAACTGGCGGCAGTGGATACAAGCCAGATCAAGAAAATCATGTCACGATCCAGATTCGCCGAGGATACCACCTACGCATGGATAAACGAGGACATCTATATCAGATTGTAGGCCCAGGCATTGATACTGTCAAGCCGTGGATCGCCCCTGGATCGTAAATCAGCAGGTTACGCTATGCCTTTTGAAGGGAAGTATATACTGGCAGCCATCGACGGCACAGACTCACGCGAATGGGGGGCATCTCTTCCCAATCGTCACAATAGTCATACCTATTCCTTTTATCGTGATCTCCGCGTCAGCCCAGGAGGAAGCAAAGCCTACTGGGATGGACCTGATGGTGCCTCAGGCAGTCGTACGGAAGCCATTGCAGACAATGCCACAGATTTCGTGAGGCGAGAGATGCGCCACCTTTTCCCCCGTACCACACCAAACGAAACACAACTACGAATTGTACTTGTCGGCCATAGCCGTGGAGGCCTCATTGCCATCAATGTCGCGCGTCGCCTTCCCTTTCCCGTATACTTCTTGGCACTCTATGATGCCGTAGATCGACATATCGGACTAGATGGCTCCTATATTATCAATGTCCAGCATACATTTCATGCGCTTCGAGATCCCGACGTAGGTTCTAGATCTTACTTCAGTAATACAGGCAGAGCATCTGCTGGCAACTATAAAGAAAAAGCCTTTTTCACTTCTCACGGCGGCATCGGGGGCGCACCAGATTTTGAACCCGATGATTCCTTTTTTTCTAGCGCCGATACCTCCTGCGACAATCAAACCTTGACAGGCGGCGTCTACGCTATGCAAGGAGCAAACCTCGAACAAGAATGCCTCAGAGGATCACAAGCAGCCCACAGGTGGATGGTTCAAAAAGCCAGAAATAAAGGCTTACCCTTGTAAGTAGGTGGACAGATAAAAACGGGTTATGTATACTATAGCGTAGCTCCAACAAATAGCGCTAGTCCCGCAATTTAATAGCGGGATCATCTTGATGCCGCTACGAAGTCCCGCAATCTTCATAGCGGGAGAAAGATCTAAACGAATCTTATCTACACGACACTAGATATGAGATTTCATCTCAGTTATACTGCTTTAGTTCCTTCCTCCTTCCCTAGGGGAATGGTCGTCAGGATGACCACGCCTGCGCTTTTTATGAGAGGCTATGCCTATTCGTTTATAACTTGATGACATCTGTCTACATACTTAAGTAAGAGGGCAGATGAAAAGGTGCCATCCCATCAGGGATTTCACTTCGTTCAAGACTATAGACTGAAAGTGCTCGTAGTGAAAAGACTTTCCTTTCATCATTAACTTATTTCGTCTGGCCATCTGCTTAACCTCTGCTAGCATAAACGAATCTCTACACATACCCCATGAATGAAGGGAGGATTTTGGTACCTAGATTGGAAAAGTAAGGAATATTTACAATATTATATTTGTATATAAGACCATAGGTCGAAATGTTGTTTTCACACCATCAACTTCAACTAACTCACTAATTTTGAACACTTTCCCTCATCATAAATACGTACTTAGAATAAACTATTTTCATTCATCTAATCATCTAACAGCACAGATATCCTTCCTTTGATCCGATTGTAGTTCATGATAGATCAAGTAGAAGGTATACATACATGTAAATCACATGACTTCTGCGTTTGTTAATTGACCTTGTAGATACGTTTAAGTAGAAGATTGAGAGAGGAGAAAGCATAGAACGTAGCAACGAGAGACCGAAACCATCATTAGCCAATATAACCACAACCCATGCTACCACCTTTACCGTACGCATCGGAGCTGGTGTTTGCCACCCAAACCGCCCAGTCCATTGCCAAGTCTTTTCGGCATCATGCCTACTCATCAGGGCACCTGCTGAAAGCTTTGCTACACCATGACGTGGGCCTTTTTGAGCAACTCGAAGCATGGGGTGTAGATACACCCTACCTTAAAGATTGGGCAGACATCCGCGTAGAAACCTTCCCCAAAGCTATGCAGAGCGCCAGCGAGCCTCAAGCTGACGACAAGGTGCGCAAAATCATGGACGTGGCAGATATCATTAGACTCAAACTCTCCCTGGACCAAATCTCTCCCCTCTGTGCCCTCGCCGCGATGACACGACCAGGGGTTGCCTTTAACGAAGACCAACTCAAGTCCTTTCCCGTTACGGAAAATGAACTCCTCAATTTTCAGTTGAATGCACAACCCTCGGTCGAGGATTTCGATTTGGGAACATTCTCCAATGGAGGGACAGCTGTCGCACAACCCAAAACCGCACAAGGAAAATTCAAGACGCTCCATCAGTTTTGCGTCGACAAGACAGCCCTCGCCAAGGATGGTAAGATCGATCCCATCATCGGTCGTGAAGGAGAAACCCGCCAAATGGCCGAAATCCTCAGCCGTCGTACCAAACCCAATGTCATGGTCGTCGGAGAGCCAGGAGTAGGTAAAACTGCCCTGGTCGAAGGTTTTGCGCTTAAGATTGTCAATGATGAAGTCACGGGTCATCTGAAGGAATCCAAAGTACTCGAACTGGATGTCGGTGCACTCGTTGCAGGTGCCTCCTACAAAGGAGAAGTGGAAGACCGCCTGAAAAAGATCATCAAAGAGGTCAAACTGATGGACAAAGCTATTTTGTTCATCGATGAGGTCCATATGCTACTGGATCCTAGAGGGTCTGTTGGAAGCGGCGCAGCCAATCTCTTGAAACCTGAACTGGCCCGTGGCGAGATCACCGTGATCGGTGCGACGACCAATGAAGAATATCGAAAGTTCATCGAAAAAGATGAGGCCTTTAATCGTCGATTCGAATTGCTGCGTGTAGAGGAGCCCGATACAGAGACGGCCATCCGCATGCTGAAGGCCATCTTGCCCAAGTATGAAGCGCACCATAGCTTAGAATTGTCATCCGAAGCTCTCACCCAATCGGTGAAACTGGCTCAAAGATATCTCAGAGAGCGTAGCCTACCTGACTCGGCAGTCGATCTCATGGACCGTACCATGGCTGCGTTGAGACTGATGGGAGAAGGATCAGAAGAAGTAATCGATTCGCTTGAAACTGAGCTCAAAGACTTGGTTGCTGGTACTTGGGAGGATACAAACCAGTATTTCCAGGAACTCAAATGGTTCCAATCTCAAATGGGGTACCGCCTAAGCCCTATCTTGACTTCTAAAATAGAAGATGAAGAGGCAGAAAAGGAAGCCTTACAAAGCCCAGAAGTCTATCAGGAATTTTTACAAGTCCGCTTGGAGAAGGTCAAAGGACTTGCGCAAGAGAAAGTGACCATCGTCGAGGCCTCGCATATTGCTTCTATTGTATCTCATGCTTCGGGTATCCCATTAGGAAAAATTCAAAGCAAGGAGCGAGAACGCCTACTGGGCATGGAAGAAGCTCTGGGAAAACGCGTCATCGGACAGAACCACGCATTGAAAATCGTCTCTGAAGCGGTACAGATTGCGCGCTCAGGTCTAAAAGAGCCTGGAAAACCTGTAGGCTCATTCTTTTTTCTCGGCCCTACAGGTACAGGAAAAACAGAGCTGGCGAAAGCCATTGCTTCCTTTCTCTTCAACGACGAGTCTGCCTTGATTCGCTTTGACATGTCAGAATTCAAAGGTGAAACAGCTGTAAATGGACTCATCGGCTCCAATGCAGGCTATGTGGGATATGAGGAAGGAGGTCCCCTAGTCAATAAGATTCGAAAGCAGCCATATTCGGTTGTATTATTTGACGAGATAGAAAAAGCAGGTAAGGAAGTATTCGATATTTTCCTTCAAATCCTGGATGAGGGAAAGGTGACCGATCGTATGGGGAAAGAAGGAGATTTCTCCAATGCCATCATCCTCTTCACCTCCAATATCGGCTCTCAACACATCGTATCTTCTTTTGAAGAGGGCCATATTCCCGAAGAAAATGACCTCAAAGAAGTCATGTCTCAATACTTCCGTCCTGAATTTTTGGGCAGAGTAAGTAACATTATTCCCTTTTCTCCCATCACAGAAGATATCATCCTAAGAATTTTTGATATCCACCTGCGTAAACTCATCAAGCTTTTGAAAGCACAAGGTATACAGCTCACGTTGACAGATGAGGCGAAGAAGCACATTGCGATGGCAGGGTTCAATCCGACCTTTGGGGCACGTCCACTGATCGGCGAAATCAGGATGCAACTGACTCGCCCCATCTCAAAGATGATCATCAAAGGCGAGGCCAAAGCGGGAGACACACTAGAAGTAGGACTAAATGGGGAAGAGGAATTGACATGGGAAACAAAATAACGACTGAAATCTACACATGACATATAAATGCGGGAGTACAAGCGAATCATCATTCTCGCACAAAAAATCTACTAAACGCAAAAATCTGATTTAACCACAAACCATACATGGCAAAGTTTCAAGACCACCGAGACATCAACTGGCCTGGCGCATGGCTGATCCAGGAAAAGCGCCTACCAGGTGTCCCTGATATTCCTTATAACCGCACCCTTTTTATCCAGCAACTTACAGAAGAGGCACCTTTCGAACCTGAATTTGTAGAAGACTGCCAGACTTTACCTGACGTGTTTGATCGCTTCAAACCCAAGAAAGAGGTACAGTTTGAAGACGAAGGGGGCGTTCCTATTTCTGAGGAGCTTCAATTTAAGTCCCTGATGGACTTTGGTCGTGATGGCATCATTGCGCAGAGCGATTTGCTCCAAAACATCCAGCAAAAGCAGGAAATGTACGCAGGCTTTATCAAACGTTTACGCTCGATCAAGATCCTACACAAACTCCTGGCAGATGCAGAAGCCAAGGCGGCTTATCTCGAAGCCATCCAATCTTTCATCACCGAGCTGGACGAAATCGATCCAGAGGAATAGCAGACTGTAGCTAAAATTTCATACCATAAGTTTCGAGTTCAGTAACAGGTCACTTAGGGAGGCGTTGGGCTTGGAATTTGGTGATAGGGGTCCCGAGGTTGTACGCTCGGGATTGGGCTAAAATTCCAAAGGCTTTTGCTTCTTTTTGCCGAAAAAGAAGTCCCGCTGAAGGCGACTGTCACAGGTAAGAAATACTTCAAGTTATAAAATAAAAGGTCATCATTTTTTCACCATCACAAGCCATTATTTCATTAGTCTATGTCTAATCAAGCACTTTCTCCCGACGAAAGATATAAAGAACCCCTCGAGAAACTGGTCACATTTGGCCGTTTCAATATTCTGGATGCCACGGTAGATGGCCTCCGCAACATGAATCCATCCAAACGCGCCCTTCGTGATATCTTCCTGGGTGAATCAGATAACAAAGAAAAAAGGAAGGAACTCAAAGAGCGTCTCAAGCAATGGCACGAACTCCTCTCTGGAGCAGAAGATGTCGAAAAGATGATCGAAACGGCCCAGACAGAGGTAGAGAATGCGCAGAATCTGCTGAATGAAAATGTAAAGAAGGGCTTGGATGAGACGCGCGACCTGGAACAAGCCTATCGGACTGTCGCTAGCTTCTTCAAGAATGCCAAGATCGACAAGATCAAGAATATTACCATCCTGAATGCAAGCATGGAGCAGCTAGCCAATCAGGACATGGACCAGTTCCGCTCTGCGGTCAAAGAGAAGTTGCGCTGGGCATACGGAACTGTCGGTAAATCCGACAACTACTCCCTCCTTGTCGTACCTGGCTTCCTTGGCTCCAACAAGGTCCTGAGCGAGTGGGCTGAGATGGCAGATGACAATAAAGTCATGCTCCTGACGGACTTCCGCGACCTAGGAGATCATGAAAGTGTGATCGATCTCTTCGATCAATCTGAGTTCCCCGACGTGAAGAAGACCAATGTCATCATGACGTGTAACTGGCTTTTGGGCCGTGAAGCACAGACCGATGTAGGAGAAGAAGAAGGGATCACCATTCCTCCCTCAGCAGCCCTTGCAGGAAAAATATATAATCCAGAGACCCCCATCTCTCAGCCCATTGCAGGGAAGGAGTATGGTACGCTGGCAGGAGTCGATGGCGTACGCTTCAAGCTGCTGCAGGAGCACATCGGCCAGATGGACCAGCGCGGCCTCGTCCCTATGGTGAAGGAATTTGGGGGCGTCATGCCCTACTCTGCACGGACGCTCTACAACGGAGACGATGTAGGACTGAAAACCTACAGTGTTGTCATGGTTTTTGACTGGGTAGGAAAAGTAATAACCGACTTCCTGAACCGTGCGGCCTTTCAAAATGCCAGCCCCAAGATGCTCAACGACTATCGTACACAGATAGTCAAGTTCCTCAATAGCATCAAAGGCAATGGCAAGTTGATCAAGAATTTTGCAATCAAAAAGTTTGAACCTGATACGGAAAATGGTCAACCTGACCGTATCCTCGTCCATGTCGTATTGGATCCTTACTTCCCTGCCAAGTCATTTGCGATCAAGATGGATGGTACTGCAGGAGAAGGAATCGACAACTACGTATGGAATACCAAAGTAGAAGAAATCGGCTAGCCTTCCCCGCCCTCTCGGGCACATGAAACAATCAAAATGGTGGTGAGGGAATGTCTGCTTTAGATAGTCCCGACTGCCGCTTCTGACATCTTATTTAATCAATAAAACCAACAAAAATGTCATTTAAAGCCACTTTAGACGTAGATGGTAATCAGTATCGTGTTCTGGAATGCTCCTACGAAATGGAAAGAGATACAGATCAATTTGGTAAGCCCGCCTCTGATGTGCGTGGTGGAAAAGTCCACGTGAAAATCGAAGCCTCAGGCGACACGTCCTTTTTTGAATGGATGGTCTCATCCTATACC
Organism: Bacteroidota bacterium; assembly: GCA_039820545.1. Classification (GTDB taxonomy): domain Bacteria; phylum Bacteroidota; class Bacteroidia; order J057; family J057; genus JALEFZ01. The sequence goes on from JBCBPW010000053.1 coordinate 33,414, forward strand.
CGTAAGGCAGGAAAAGTAGTCTTCAACAAAACAGAAGAAGATGCAGAATTGAAGGTATTGGAGTTTGAAGATGCTTACATGGTAGGCTACCGTGAAGACTTCGGATCTCAAGGAAGTACAGGTATGGTGGAAACCTTCACTATCTCTGCCAAGAAAATCATCATGGGCGGTGCCGAGCACGAAAACAGCTGGCCAAGCTAACACCATTCGAAAGTTATACGCAACCTCTCACTCACCTTGGGTGAGGGGTTCTTATTCCTTTCGCATGCAGGATGCTTCACACATTCTACTGTCATTTCCCCCAATTACGATGGATATTCCTCCCTAGCCTATCTGGTCTTCGGGATGGTCCTTAAACCTCATGAAAAGGGGCGCTTTTTCATGATCAATCAAGCACGATTTTGGCAAAAAAAGCAATTGCACATATTGAAGTTGGAGATGGCCAGGATAGAATCTATCCCTACCATCAAATCCACATTGCGCAAAAACTCTTTGGGCATCACGAATTCGAGATTCATGTTCCCATTCAAGCCATAGAAGGAGGCGGGGGGAATGTGCTGAACCAATCCAAAGATCTGATCGGCAAAAGTATCAAGATCAACATCGAATCAGAGCAATTCACAGGGGCGCAATCTCATTTGTTTGTAGGGATCATCACCCAGCTAGGCTTTGCTAGATTCCATGGCTCAGATAGCGACATCATCCTCAAAGGAAAAAGCCCGACCATCCTTCTCGATGAAGGGCTGCACAGCCGTACATTCACCGAAATGAGCCCAGGAGATGTCGCAGGGAAGGTGCTTCAAGACTATCCCTCTAACTTATTGACCCACTCTGAGAGTCCTGTACATACAGATGTGATTCCTTATCTCGTCCAATATCAGGAGACTAATTATCACTTCCTCGCCCGACTCGCAGACCGATATGGAGAGTGGTTTTTCTACAACGGGGAAGAACTCATCTTTGGCAAACCCGAACTAGGCGATGCCATTCCCCTACAGCTAGGTAGAGACCTATTTTCCTTCGACTTGGGCATGAATATGGTTCCCATTAACCATACCTACCATGCTTATCAGTACAACAACAACGAAACCCTTCAAAGTCCTGGTACAGACGCCTCCGTGTCCAACATAGATGGCAACTACGGGCAGCATACATTTCAGGAGTCAGAAAATCTCTTCTCCCCTACCCCTCTCACACAGGCACTGCACGAATTTCCAACCAAAGCAGATCTGGATCAATATACGCGTACGCGTCGTGATCAGCTTGCCTCTGAAATGGTCCGCCTTCATGGGACCAGTGAAAATATGTCCATTGGGATGGGTAAAGTCATCAAAATTGCAGGAAATCGAACCGAGAATCAGCTGGACGGAGTAGAAGAATATGGGGAATTCATGATCACCACCATCACGCATAGGATTCAGGGAAATGGCAATTACCAAAATGCCTTCGAAGCACTTCCTGTCGAGGCTACCGTCCCTCCGATCAATCCTAGGGTCCGTATCCCCCTGATTCAGCCCCAACCCGCAGTGGTGACCGAAAATCATGATCCTGATGGGCTAGGTCGAGTAAAAGTCAAGTTCTATTGGCAAAATGCTCCCGAGACAACTCCCTGGATTCGCGCTCTGAGTACCGCAGGAGGAGCCTCAGGTGGATTTTTTGTCATTCCAGAAATCGATGACGAGGTCATGATAGGCTTCGAACACAACCATCCCGACAAGCCCTTCATCATGGGGAGCATGTACCATGGCAAAGCCAAACCAGGAGGAGGATGGCAAGATCAAGACAATAACATCAAAGCCATCAAAACCAAGAGTGGCAATGAGATTCAGATCATTGATACGCCAGGTAGTGAAGAAATAAAAATCAGCACAGGAGATGGAAAGAACCTACTGAGCCTTACAATGGCAGGAGGAGGAACCATCAACTTCAATAGTGGAACGGAAATGTCCGTCGCTAGTACGACCATCAATATCAGTGCATCAGATACCCTCAATATAGATGCCAACGACATCAACATCAATGCAGGGAATAATCTGGCGATCACCGTCGGAGCCGATACCACCATCGATACTGGAAGTAATACCACGATGACCTCTGGCTCCAATATCGAAGCTTCCGCTGGGAGCAATTTGAGCACCTCATCGGGTAGCAATACGTCTATGTCTGCTGGAGCTAACTTTGCTGCCGAAGGCGGTGCCAATGTAAACCTCAAAGCAGGGGCTAATTTCGCCGCAGAAGGAGGCGCTAATGCAGATGTACAGGCAGGAGCAGCAGCTTCCCTCAAAGGAAAAGCTACTACGGTAGAAGGAAGTGTCACAGCCAAAGTCTCAGGTGCCACCACCAATGTCGAAGGGCAAGCCATGGTAGAGGTGAAAGGTGCTGTGGTCAAACTAAATTAAGCCATCATTTTCATTCTCCTGAATACATGCCAGACTTCTACTCCATACCCTTTTCTTTTCAAGACCTCCTCACTCGGAAAAACGATCAGCTGAAGGTCCCTACAGAGACATCTATTCGCCAACACATTTCACTGATCATTACTACCCAGCTAGGCGATTTCAGATTTGATCCCACTTATGGCTGTAAAATATGGGAAGTAGACTTTGTGGTGCCCTCGAATCTAAATGCATGGAAGGACGAGATCAAAGTCTCACTTGAACAGGCCATTCGTGCCCATGAGCATCGGATTGAATTTATCGACCGATTTGTAGTCAAGGTAGAACGAGGAGATCCCAAAGGAGAAAAACGCATTCACCAGCGACTGGAGATCGAAATTGAAGGAAAAGTCAGGGGTTCCAATAAGGTATTTACCTACTCCGAAAACCTTTATTTCAGTCCTGTTTCCCTGATTTAATTCAAGTTAAAGCCCCGATAGATTTTAGCAGCAAGTATGGCATTGAAAAGAAAAGCAGAAGACGCCAAACGCATTCAGGCAAGGATGAATGAAGTCGCCACGCAGATCGCCAAGCGGAGATCAGGTGATGATGGACAAAGAGTGAGTAGCTTTGATCCCTTGGTGTACATGCTTCTGGGAGCTGCTGCCAGTGAATTTGAAAAAATCTCTCTTGATATCCATTCCTCCTGGGCACGAATGCTAGAGCATCTGGCCCAGCTGCTGACGCCTGAAGTTCATACAGGTCCCAGACCCGCACATGCTGTGGCCCATGCCAAGGCCATTGAGTCGCATACGTTTACCGCACCTACTGACCAGCTCGTCGTCTCTGGCTACAAGGATTCTGATATTTATCTGAGCCCTGCTGGTAGGTATCGCTTGGTCAATGGAGAAATCAAATACATGGCCTCAGGTCGCACCCTTTATGAAATCCAACAGACGATATATAAAGAGCCCCTGACCAGCACCCTACAAGGAAAGGCGATCCCTCCATACACGATATGGCTGGGCATTCAGCTTCCCCCAGAGGAAAAGAAGCTGGATCAGATCCATTTTTTCTGGGACTGGGACAAGACGAAACTCAACGTCCAATCAGAAGAATTTCTTCGTGCCTCCACCTGGACACACGATGGACAAGAAATGGAACTCAAGCATGGCATCCGCAATGAAACCACCCTTCATACGCGCAATAGCTACATGATAGCGGATGAATTTAGTCTTTCGCGGGCGGTAGAAAAAGAGGCCAATCGCTATTATCAGCCACAGTTTCTTTCTCTTCAAACATCTTCAGACTTTTCGTTAACACGAAGTCCATTTCCTCAAGCGTGGAACGAGATCTTTGACCCAGGAGATCTAGAGGCGATGACGCAGCCCCTCGTATGGGTACAAGTAACCTTCTCTCCTTTGTATTTTGAATCCAATGCAGCCGCTACAGGCAGAATAGATGCCCAGTCTACGCAAGCATTTGCTGAAGATATCCTCGAACAAACACGCTGCATGATCAACTGCTTCCCTGTCACCAATCGTCGGCTGCATGAGGAAAACTTCATGCTGAGTGAATATATCAATCTGTTCGAATTGCCGACCTCAGGATTCTTCCTTGGAATAGAATCGGTCATGAGTTCCTCGATGAAAAGGGTGTATCAGGAGCTCCCATTTTTAAGACTTTTGGAGAATGAACAGATCTCCGTCAGGAGCTATGCAATCAGAAAAACGGGGGTAAATCGATTTGATGACCGAAACGCAGTAGAGATTCTCAAAAACTTGATCCGATTTATCCGAGAAGAAAACTACGTATTCTCTGCGTTGGGTCGTGGCGTCGTAAGCAATAATATCAACAGCATCGAGAAAGCCCTCAACGATTTGGAGGGAAAAATCCGCGATACCAAACGGCAAAAGGATTCTGATCTCTCCTCTGAAGAACCTAGCGTATACATTGCTTTTCCTGCGGGGGTCAGAGAAAATGTCATCATCAATTACTGGTCCTCAGAGGGATTCAAGGGAAACTATATACCTGTAGACACCCAAGCAGATCTATATAGCGATTCTCCCTGGCATACAGGAAGTATTTATTTGGTGACAGAATCTATCGGAGGGCGCGACCCCTTATCGGAGATGGCAAGACTTCATGAGTTCAAGTCGGCTTTGATTACAAGAGATCGCGTAGTCACCGAGGCAGATATGAAAGCGCTTTGCTTTGATGAACTCGGCCAAAGTCTGCAAGAAGTCGAGATCACGACAGGAATCAAGATCGGAGCAGGACCCAAAGAAGGACTGATTCGAACCCTTGAAGTCCGCTTGATTCCCAAAGAAGATATTCAGGCCAATCAATGGGAGTTTGCGCGACGGAAGCTCGAGGCCCAGCTCAACGAGCAAGCAGCCACATTTTTGCCCATCAGGGTTCATGTCGTACCCTCTAATCAAGCACACGCATGAACCTAGAAGCACTCAAAAAAGCTGTCAAACAACAGCCTGTCGACCTCCGCTTGGAAGTCATACTAGGAGAGTTGATCCAGAATGGCCATCTCAAGCCCGAGCAGATCGAGGTACAGCCTGAGGGAATTTTTTTCAGAGGCAGTCGAAGAGATCTGGGGAAAGTAGAAGAAGTCTATAATGAGTTGGGACAAGTAAAAAAGATTGTCTTTCACGCTCTCAGAGAAGGCTTATATGACGCCTTACCTCAGGGCTTATTTCATAGACCCAAATCGCGGAAGTATAAGAAGACAGCAAAAGAAATCTCAGAAGAAGTCAGGGCCCAAGAAGCAGAGGAAGCGGCAGCTAGAGATTTCTTTCAGCCAATAGAGCAAGAATATTATGGCCAAAGAATACAACTAGAGCAAGAGGAGCGGGACGTATTCTCTGGTTTTTCCAGTAAAAAGGGACAGCGCATTTTTCTAAGGGATTTCTGGGGCCTTTCTCTCCCTGGTATTCCTCCCGAACAAATCACGGCCCTTTTGTACGTTCTTCCACTCTCCTACACATACAAAGGCGTGTTGCCCAAGGTGGAAGAAATCATGCAGGCAGTGATGCGTCAGCCCATTCGGTTGATTCCTGAATACAAAGGGCTTTATCAAGCGGATCTAGACCTGTTTCCTGGCTTAGGAGAAACATTTTTGGGACTCAATACGGTGTTAGGGCCTGAGCTAAGAGATGGAATGCCGACCCTTAGGATGGAGATTGGACCTATGAATGGAGAAGAATTGATGGATTATTTGCTCAAGGGAAAGCAAGAAAAACTCAGAGAAGTCCTCTGCCATTTCTTTTTGCCTGTGGACCTGCCCGTAGAACTCAAATTTGTGGTTTCGGCGCCTGACAAGTTCTTCGAATTGCAAGACGATCCTTTTGCAGGTCGTCTAGGTCATACGACGGTTCTGACTTGACTTTGAAATGACTCCTAAGCATGCATTCGCGTAAACTACTTAAGCTGAATATTTGCCCATGATGCCTCGAACATATACGCCTCTAATTATTGCCTTCATTGTGTTGCTGGTTGTAGCCATCATCTCGATCACATGGCTGAATAAGTATCAGAGGAAAAATAAGAATCGATACTACGAAAAGAAGGGGGTTTGGCTGTATGCCCTTGTGAGTTTTCTGATATTCGGCCTGCTGGGGCTGTTTGCCTTGGGTGATCTCAATCAGCTACGCAATATGTTCTGGCTTTTTCAGGTATTGATCTTGGCGGCAGGTGTCGTGCATGCATGGCTCGTCTTTCAGCTATTTGATTGGGCCGATCGCACCTCTTTTTTACCCGAATTGCTACTCACCTTATTTGTAGGTTCTGTATGCACCATCGCAGGTATGGGTAGCTTCTGGATATTTGATACATTTGTCAATGAACGATCAGAAGGGGCTATTTTGACACTTTCGTTAGCCTTTTTATGTTTTCCCATTCCCTTTCTCATCTTGCGCACCTACGACTTTTGGTTGCAGATCCCCGAAGCAATTTTCAATGCCTGGCGTTACCCCTCCTATGACACACCTGACTTTCGTGTGGTCAACTACATCAAGGTGCATGTGGTGGTTGCCAGGAGTCTCGAAACGCATACCAAACCAGATATTGAGGTAGAAAGCTATCTGCCGAGAAATGTGCGATTGGGTGATTTTTTTCACCGCTTTATAGACAAATACAACAAAGAAAATCCTCAAGCACCTATCCTACATTATACAGAGGATGGAAGCAATCATCCTGTGGGCTGGGTATTCAAGCTGCGATCACCACAAGCAGGTGGCAAGCGAGTATTGGACCCTTTGGAAATGGGTTTACAGGGCATACAGGCTGGAGACACCTTGTTTGTGGAGCGCGTCAGACTAGATCCCGACACACCAGAACCCGAAGAGGTCACCTACACCAATCAATCAGATGACCTGTTCGGAGGAGATGATTTACTGGGCGGCGGATCGGATGATGATCTATTCAAAGGAAAGACAGGAGGGGACGATTTTGGAATTGAGTTCACAGAGAAATAAAAACCCGTAAGTATATGAATTACCATCCCATCAACTGGCAAGACGGCATGAAGATTCGGAAGGATCACTTCATGGGACAGGAGAATGCCCTACGCCAGGAAATACATGAACTATCGGGTGCACGCATCCACGATTATAATTTCGGGCTACTGCCTACGGGTACGATGCGCAGGCCGTTTGACTTGTGGCTGAAGCTCGACCAATCGGGGCAGATGCTGGTGACGCTTTCGGCAGTGACAGCGGTCGCTCCTGGCGGAGGTTACATCGACCTTCAGCGCAATGAAGATGCGTGTACGCTGCAGATGCCCGCCGCAGAAGTACGCCAGCGTTTCCCTCAAGCACAAGAACTCTTCATTCTCCTTGTCGTGAATCCGTTCGAACGTAAGCCTACAGGTGGTTTTGACTCGGAAGAAAATCCTCCACGTGAACGTTTTACACAAGCCTCCTTTCAGCTTGAGCTTTCTCCTGTAGCCAGAGCCGAGCGCAGTCCTTCAGGTACCTTTCAATTTCCTGTAGGCAAAATCCATCTACAAAACCAACAGATTGAAATAGACGAGCAATACATTCCTCCTTCTACTTCATATCAAGCGCATAAACAGCTGATCGAAACCTATGATAGATGGTATCGGCAGCTGACGGACTTAGAGGGAAATTGTCGCCAGACGCTGGCACGTATTCAGAGTTTAGGAGGAAAAAAGGAAAAAGGTCTATTTGAAAAGACACACGAGTTGGCCCCTACAGCCAAGTTTCTGACAGAGCAGACGCTCATGCAAGTCAGCAGCCTCATCACGTGGATGCAAACGGCCTGGAAATATGAAGCACCTTTACAAGCCTTTACAGGGATACAGCAGGTCTCCAGGATCATGCGCAACCTATGGGCGGTGATGGGCTCAAATGATTTTAAAAATTGGCAGAACTTTCTTGTAGAATCCTTGAAACTGAGAGACTATGTCGAAGCTACGCAGCAGTTGTCTACCTTTCGCTTTGATCACCTGAATATTGTGGGTGGCGTACAAGCGGTAGATACATTTTTGGCGATGATGGCCAGGCTCTACAGCGCGCAAAGAGGCTTACCCCAATCCAACTTCTCTTGGACGCAAGTTACACGTATTGAATCGATTACTTTCGACGAGATTGAAGAGGAGCCTGATATTTTTGGCAATAAATAATGGCAAGACTGAGCGTATCCTGAGTTATTGTTTCCGTGATTTTCACCTACTTCTTCATAAACCTACTCCCTAGAATAAATCCTCATGGCAAACCATAGATTGACCAATAGAAACCAAAGAACCTCGGCCATGCTCAAGGTAGCGGGCTTGTATGTGGTGACGACGATCATACTGATCCTCATTATCTTCCGTACTTCGGATGTCAGTTCCGATGAGAAGCTCAAGGTAGATGCAGAGAACAAAGCCTACAAAGACAATATCGAGAGACTACAGGAGATGTTGGCCTTGCAGGACTCGCTCAGGCAATATACCGAGCGGCTCATTGACCTTCATCTGGCGAATCCAGGACGCACGACCTCTGAGATCAGTCGGTTGCGCGCTTCATTTGAAGCAACTTCCCTCCAGATCGCCGCGATGAGTCAGAATCCTTCCGAGCAAATTACAGGAGGGGTCATGACCATCGCACGGACAGGAGATGCGTTAGATAGGGGAATTTCAGAGGTTCGTCGCTTCATGGAAAATAAAGACGATGATGAAGATGCTTGTAAGGATCAGATTGAAGGAGTAGAAGATGAGAAGAAGAAAGTAGAAATGGATCTCTTCATCGAGCAGCAGAAGGTCTTGGCACTGAATCAGACCATTCAGAATTTGTCCTCAGGAACCAAGGATGCCAAAGACCTAGTGGCAGATGCAGAGACGAAGTTGGCCACCTTAAAGGGACAGCTCCAAAGCTTGCAAAAAGACATCGACGAGGTACATGGAGAGGTCAATACGCGGTATCGCGACAAGACTTGGCCTAGCAAGACCAAGACGCTTTTGGGGATTTGGGAGACGAAATTGGCGCAGATTTCAAAGGATATAGAGGGATTGAGTCGGTAAACGATCCCCAAGCCCCATTCCTAATCTACTTTCAGCTCTAACAACAATTTAGGGAGTTTATCTTCCTTGATAGCATCTTGGAAGTCCTGATTGGTATACACCCGTAAACGAGGATTTTGCTCTTTAAGGATGACTAAATAGGTATGGTCTATCTTACAGCCAATCAGGTTGAGCACCTGTAATTTTTTCAATTGCTGGAATTGCTCTACATAAGTACTTAATTCAATTTTAGGATTAAAGCTCAAGTCCAAATGTTTGAGCTGAGAGAGAGTAAATAAATTAGGGTGTAATGTTTCCAGCCCTACTCCAGATAGATGTAGCACTTTTAATTGACTTAACTTTTCGATGCAGCTGGGCAAATGGGAAATGCGATTGGAACTTTGAGGGCCATTCATAACCCCAGCATGAGTAGTAGCAGAAAGTGGTGGATAAATGGCCCATCCTTTTGGATTGGCTCCTAGGTATAGCTTTTCTATTCCTTTAGTTTCGCAGACTTCTTCAGGAAATGAGTTATAGCCTTTGTCTCTCTCATCCAACTTAAGGGATCCGCAGCCTGTGCAAACTAAGCACAAAACAAGAAGGTAGAATCTGTATTTCATGGTATTTTACTAGTGAATATACAGAGGCATTCCCATTATCGAAATGACCATTCGTTAGATTTAATAAATCTAGGGTCATACCTTTGGAAAGTCATTTAATATTCACTCATGTCAGAGACGAGCTTAAACAGTACTAGCTAGACAATGTACTTAGATCGAGTGTTAGATTCCACTTGTTATGCGACTATATCCTTGGGCTGGATATCAAATGCCTTTAACTGTTGTGCTAGTTTCTGAACGAACCGACGTTTACGATCTAGGTATTGCTGCTGCATGAAAGTGTCGCCTGCGTGGACTTTCAAGATCTTATTTACCGATTCTATTTGCTCCAGTAAATCCAAAATCTTTGCAGCTTCTTCGCTGATTAATGGTTTCATACCTTAAAATAATATTTCAATAAAACCTTTCTGGAATCTTTCCCTCCTTCGATTTTTACGGCTCCACCCAAACCAATGTTCCCAATATAGGTAATCAGACTTTGTCCTAACAAAGTGCGCGTGATCCTCTGAATACACTTTAACAATATACCCATCAATACCAAATTTTTTCCTCCCCTTTTCTCCAATATATGATTGTAACTCCACTTGATTTCGGGATACTACATCAGACGAGATAAAGGATACTAGATCTATGTCTCTAGGACTCTCTTTGAGAGAAATAAAACTACCATTTATCCACTGAGAATATGCCTCTCGTTCTAATAAATCGCTTAGCTTATTATTGTACTCAAGCAGCTTGTTATACAATTCATGTCTGGATGAATTTACTCCAAAAGGAGTAACGAAGACATTTTTGACTGATTCAAGATCAGTTCTAACTTTTTCATAAGGCTTTAGAAAGCCACGAATATCAAAACTCATGTCCATGGTGTGGTAAGTTTATCTAAACTAAGTAAGAAGATCCGACCTCTCACTACACAGGAATCCCTTGCAAACTCGCATCAATCTGCTCCTGAATCTGTACAGCCACTTTCAACGCACGTAGCCCATCGGCCAAGGATACGCGGATAGGCGCTCCCTCCCGAATAGAAGCGGCAAACTCTTCTAGCTCCATCTGGATTGCATTGATCGGCTCAGGTTCTAGCTGTTGCATCTGCATGTACTTCTGGCCTAGCGGTGTATCGATGGGAAGCAAAGGCAGGGGCTGCTCCTCGGGCATCTCAGGAAACAGACGGACATCATCAACTTTTTTAGCCAAAAAATCTACCGCCAGATACGCATCTCGCTGGAAAAAGCGGAGGCGACGCATATTCTTCATGGAAATACGGCTCGCGGTCAAGTTGGCCACAGCTCCATTTTCAAACTCAATGCGCGCATTGGCGATGTCGGGTGTGTCGCTGACCACAGCCACGCCACTCGCCTGTATCTGTCGCACAGGAGCAGAGATCACACTCAAAATCACATCCAAATCATGGATCATCAAGTCTGCTACCACGGATACATCCGTCCCGCGGGGATTGTACTGTGCCAATCTATGGCCTTCTACAAACATCGGCTCTAGCATCCGATCTGAAATCGCCAGGAAAGCAGAGTTGAATCGCTCCACATGCCCGACTTGTCCCATCAAATGCGGATGTTGGGCTTGTAGTTCAAGCAATGCCTCGCCCTCTGCCACGGTATGCGTCAGCGGCTTCTCAATGAATACATGCTTCCCCAAACGAAAGGCTGCTGTTGCTACCTCGTGATGTGCCAAAGTAGGTACGACAATATCCACTGCTTCTACCTCCACCAATAAAGATTCCAGACTCTCAAAAGCTTGGATTTCAAAATCAGCTGCTACTTGCTCCCTTACCTTTTCCTCTCTGTCAAAAAATCCTACTAGTTCAAAATCGGGAATCTGCTTGAGGAGTTTGATATGGATCTTCCCGAGATGGCCTGCGCCGATTACACCTATCCTGATCATATGCGTGTTGTGTTTGGTCGGGCAAATATCGGGAAAAGAATTGAGAGGTACGCATCTGCTCTTTTCATCGATAGGGAATCCATCTTCTCAGTATTTCTACTAGTACGGAAAAATGAGCATATTCTTTTGTTTCCAGTCTCGTAAACGCTTCTATTACCTTAAAGACAAAAAACATGAATAACCACACAACCTATTTACTGCTTGCACTTCTTATTTTTGCGACCTCCTGTGCCACGGGTACTAGTCATTATGGCGAATTTACGGGGGTGAAATATGCCGAGGATACGTACGAAGCAATAGATTTTGATTATGAAACGGCTAATCTTGATTATAGCGCGCTGTCTCTGCTCAGCGAGAATAAGCTCGAACAGCCCCCAGGTGAAACCACCAGACGCAAAATCATCCAAAATGCAACACTGTCCCTCGCCGTAACACAACCTGATAGCATGTCCGCTCAACTCACGACATTAGCAGAGTCATTGGGGGGCTACCTTTCGCAGAGCGGAACTTATCAAACCACCATCCGCATTCCAGCCGAGCGTTTTGAAGAAGCCATCACCGCTATATCCGCTATGGGTAAGCTTCAGTCTAAAAGCATCTCTGGCCAGGATGTCACCAACCAGTACTACGACCTTCAAATCCGTATAGAAAATGCTGAAAAGGCGCGCCAGCGTTACCTGGAACTGCTCGCCAAAGCAGAAAATGTAGAGACCACCCTCAAAGTGGAGAAGGAATTGGAACGCCTCAATACAGAATTAGATCTTCTGAAAGGGCAAATGAAACGGCTAGAAAATCTCACTGCATTTGCCACCATCAATGTTCGCCATGAAGAGAAGAAAAAACCAGGCCCTCTAGGTTATATTGGTTTGGGACTGTACCACTCCGTGAAGTGGTTATTTGTGAGGAACTAAGGGAGATAGAGCAGAAGAAATTACATACTATTCCCCGCATCAGTCTTCACTAGTACGAGGAATAGCTTTCCTTACCCTTTGGCACCTCTGAAACTTAATTCATTTTCATGATCTTGTGGGTCTCACTTTTCCCAGCTTTTTCCACCTGAAGAAAATAGATTCCTTCTTGCCAATTAGATAAGTCATAAGTCAGGCTTGCTTCCTCACCCTGCTGTCTTTCCCAGACGATACGTCCTGTGACGTCCAGAAGGCGTACTAGTGCAAAAGTGGGAATACCCTCTATATAAAGTACATCTTGGACCGGAGTCGGGTAGACTTTTAAATGCTGGGAATGATCATTTGATGCTAGTTGCGACCGATAATCTCTTACCATCTCTCCTCTCTCAAAAGAAATATCGAGTGCCTGCTTGAATGTATGACCATTGATGGTCAGGTGAGAAAGATCAAACTTACTTACAGTACCTGGAAAAGGGCTGGATACAGCAAGTCCTACATAAATCTCCTGATGCATGGGAATGTATGCATCGCCCATAAATGTCCAAGTATTTCCATCGACTGACTCATAGGCATAAAAATCGTTGCCCCAGCGTTCGAGTTTGACCCACATGGGAAATTGCCTATTGGAACCTGTAGTCCCAAAGGTAGTCCCTCCCTGCGTATATCGCTGCTGAAAGTTTGCCTGCGGATTTCCTCCCCCTCCATTGAATCCCACAAAAGCATTGGGAGAACCTGGATCTAGTGCCTCTCGAAACATCACGCCTGCAAGATTCCAATAAGGCATCCCATCCAAATAATGGATTTTCATCTTTACTTCCCCATCACCTAAAAGTGGCTGATAAATAAACGTACATCCGTCTTGTGTACCATAAATGTCATTTCCCGAAGCCTCGACATTGAATAAATGTGTCCCCTCATCAAAACAGATCTGGCTCTTTACACCTCCGTGGTTCCCAATATCTGCTACTTGTAAATCCATTGGCAAAACACAATTCCAATCATATATATAGACCGCTCCTGCATCCGTGGCTTGACTATCATCTCCAGGTGCGCCAATGGCCAGTCTTTCGCCGTCTATGTCTAGCGTTCTCCCAAACTCATCTCCTGGATCTAGCCCAGGCGGCGAAAATCTGTAAATCAATCTCCAATCCCCTGTAACTCCATCTTTTTGAAAGATATCCACAACTCCTCTCGAACGGTCATAGAAAGGGTTGCTAACGATGATTTTGTCATCTATCACCCCCGCCTCGCTCAGCAAATACCCTTGATGAGGAAAAAAGGCATCAAATACCCAAGTAGATTGAGAAGCGTCCCAATATCGAATTTCTGTAGGACTAGCACTTGGTGAAAGGATGGAAACCAGCGCATACTGATCAGAAAGAGCCAAAATCTGATCTACAAAGGACGTATACTGCCCACTTCCTGTAATTGTCTGATGCAGCAAAAGGGGCTGACCATAAGATAGATCGTACGTTTTTTGGCGAAATGATACATCAGTGCCCACAAATGTACCCAAACGCTCTCCTTTGGGACTAAACCTTCCGTAACCCTCCATTACTTGAGGTGCGGTAGGTGCAGGACCAAAATACAGGCTATCAGATGCATAGGAAAGTAAAGGAGTTTGTGCAGAGGAAGTCCGTTTGAATAATTCCCACTTAGCCCGAAAGTGCTGGGTGCTGAAAGGAGGGCAAACCCCTGGTCGATGAATATTTTCGTCATTGTCTCCGCTGACCAGTATCCAATCTTCCCTTAGCTCTACCCTATCGGCCGTTTGGCTCAGTACGCCTCCGTCACGATGACTCATGGGATTCCACTGCTGCGTTCCAGCTACACGTTCGAATATCTGCGCGCCACCTCCTACTTTTTCATTTGTGTAAAAGCAGGCTCCTTGATAGCCAGGTCTTGCAGAATAGTTGTATCCGATGACCATCCGATCCCGCTCAATATCTACCATCCTTCCAAAAGAGCGATAGGTTGCAGGACCAAATTTCTGAGGGTCGGGTTGAGCCAAGGGCTGGTCATTTACATGAAAGCGTTTGATCAGTGTATGGCCTCCATTCAAATCGTAGAGATAGGCCGAAGAATCCATGGGAGAACCTACCAATAAGTGGGCTCCAGAGAGAGCAAGATCATATTTCCCAAAAGCTAGATGGCTGGGGTTAGGAGAATATGGATAGATTTTGGTAAAGGTCTGGGCAAAAAGGCTGCTCCTTATCGATAAAAAAAGTAGGATAAAAATCATCCGTCTTGAGTGAGCCATAATGGTAACGTATTTGAATCTGTATCAAATCGACAATTCACCCTTGCCGATATTGGGTATGATTCAAGTAGCACATTCCCCAAGGTTCTCATTTGCTCAAACTGGACAACACTTTGCTCAAAAAAACATCAGGTAGAGAAATACGATGATTCCTACTACCTGATTAGATGTGCTGGCTTAGACCATATTGGGAACAATAAAATTCTAGCTAAAGAGCAGAGATTTTAGGTTCTGACGAAAGCTATTGTGTGAAATTTAGTGAGGCTAAATCGAGTAAAATAGATGAAGCTTAGGTCCTGAAAGCACAAACTTTTCACGGACTTGAAGTTTTAAACATGGTCTTAGTTTACCTTCACGAATTTCTGGCTGGTCACCTTTTCTCCTATCTGCACTTGAAGAAAATAGATTCCTTCCTTAAGATCTGTAATATCTAGGGTAGATTGTCTTCGGCTAGGGATTAAAGGTCTTCTCACCACCTGCCCTAAGCTATTGACGATGGACAGCTTTGCGCCTTCAGGCATATCTTTGATATTCAGACTTTGCTTTGCGAGGGTAGGATATACCTTCCAGGGATTTACGCTTTCTAGATTACTTGATACAGATCTATAATTTTCCACCATCTCTACTTCTTCAAAAGAAATATTGGGTGTCTGCTTAAATGTATGGCCATTGATGGTCAAATGTGAAGGATTGAAGTAACTGATATGACCTGGAATGGGACTCGCAACTGCCATACCAATGTAGATCTCATACTCCATCGGTATATGTGCTGTACCCAAGGAGTTCCAGTTCTCTCCATCTGTAGACTCATAGGCAAAAAAATCATCCCCTATTCTGGACAGCCTCACCCAATTGGGGAAGCTGGATTGAGATCCCATCGTACCAGAGGTGAGTCCTCCATGATAGCTCCGCTGCTGAAAGGTCGATTGAGGATTTCCTGCTCCACCATTGAATCCAACAAAGGCGTTGGGGGATTGGGGATCTAGCGTCTCTCGGATCATCACACCAGCCATATTCCAAAAGGGATTACCATCCATCATTTTGATTCTCACTTCTACCTCTCCATCACCTGATAAAGGCCGATACAGATAGGTAAACCCATCAATGGTGCTGTAAATGTCATGTCCTGAAGCATGGATATCAAATTCGTGCGTGGGTGCATCAAAGCATACAGAACTGGCCACGCCCCCGTGATTTCCTATGTCCGAAATAAATAATCCCTGAGGGAGCGAGCAAGTGCCTTGAAAAAGGTAAATCGCTCCTCCGTTGATGTCCTGTGTATCATCTCCAGGTGCCCCTACTGCCATCAGATCTCCCTCTATGTCTATGGTTGCCCCAAAATGATCACCTACCTGTAAAGAACTAGGAGAATAGGTGAAAGTAGCGCGCCAATTACCCGTTGAAGGATCTTTCTGATAGATTTTCACACAGCCCCGACCCTGATTGTAGGTCGTATCTCCCATGTAGAGTTGATCGCCGATGAAGAGAATATTTTTGGGATCCTCAAAGTAGGGAGCATGTGGTGCCACAGGTAAGGGAGCGTCGTATACCCACTGCTGTTGTTGTGGGTTCCATTTCCATATTTCACGACTGCTGCTGGAATAGAGTCCATAATTCGTCCACACATAGGCGTACGCATCCGAACAAGCACCGATTTGAGAGAATATCGTACAATTACTGCTTGCATTGGCACAATTGACGTGTGAGACTGTCTGGTTTGCTCCCATATCAAATGTCGTCAATCGTACATCTGTAGGTTCAGCTACATACATCGCACAGATGTTGCCCGAACTACTCATACAGCCATAAGCGTCAGCTCGATAAATATGCCCTAGGCTTTGATAAAAAGGCGTGATATAAGTCGCATCCCCTGTCCATGTGGTGAGTGTGAAAGGAGCTCCTGGCATCCGCTCAAAAAGCGTAACCTGTCCTTTACGATGGCCCAGAAACTGTGCAAAGGGATCGTTGCAAGGCCAATAAGAATCCGCATTTTCTCCACTCACCAAGATTTTGTTGCCACTTAGATCGACATGTTCAGCATTGGCACTAAATAAATCTCCATCTTGATGGGCGACCTGGGACCATTGGAAAGGACCTGTGTACTCAAAGATTTGAGCTCCTGCACCATGACCATAATTCCCAGATGTACAATTTTGTCCAGGATTGGGATAAGTAGAGTCCGCATCATAGAAATAACCAATGACCAAACGATCCTGGGTAAGATCTATCATGTGTCCAAATCGTTTATATGTCACCCGACTGTAAGATGTTGGATTGGGGTGAGCATAGGTATAATCCTGCTTGCGAAAATGCTTGACCAGCTGATTACCGGATTGCAGGTCATATAGATAGGCTGAGCTATCGTTCTCTGAGCCTACAAGGAGTAAGCCGTTGGAGAGGGCGATATCTGATTTTCCAAACTCCAGATTGATGGGATGGGGAGACTGGGAGTAGATTTTGGTAAATGTTTGGGCACAAAGTATGCTTCCGATAAGCAGGAGAAAAAGGGTCAAAAAGGTGGGTTTGAAGAAGTACATAATGGTCTATGTTAA
>JBCBPW010000054.1:0-50370 GCA_039820545.1 Bacteroidota bacterium
ACAAGGAATCTTTGATTTGAAATTCGAGCAATATTATTGTGTCAAAGACAATCAGGCATTTGTATTGACCTTTACCTGCGAGGAAAAAGCATTTGATGCCTATCAAGCTACTGGAGAGAAAATGTTAGGCAGTTTCGCCTTTAATACAACTTCAAACTAACAAGCAAGCCCCGCAGTGTGAATAGCGGGGTCATTCTGACGATCATTTCCGTAGGGAAGGAGGAAGAATCTAACGCAGTATGGTTTGAGATGAAATCTCATAGCTAATATCATATAGATTAGACCATGCCCCCCTTCAGTTTATAACTGAAGCTACATAGAGAAAAAAGTCTATACTTTTATTAAATTGATTGCACTTGACCATACAAAAGATGCAATCCTTATGAAGCTCGTCCTCGTCTTCCTATCATTCCTCATGGGCATCTCTGCTTTTGCCCAAACAGCCAATGAATACTACCAACCCCTCAAGTATCGCCTCATCGGTCCCTTCAGGGGAGGAAGATCTGTAGCGTCTACAGGCGTAGTGGGTGATCCCCTTACCTACTACATGAGTACCACAGGCGGAGGATTATGGAAAACCACAGACGCCGGTCAGCACTGGACAAACATCTCCGATGGCTTCTTTGAGACAGGGTCAATGGGAGCCATTGCCGTCTCAGAATCCCATCCCTATATCCTCTACGCAGGCATGGGTGAGCATGCGCCTCGCGGTGTGATGACCTCATACGGAGATGGTGTCTACAAATCGGTCGATGAAGGAAAGACTTGGAAAAAGATGGGGCTCGAAGCCACGCAGCATATCGCCCGAATCGCCATTCATCCGACCAATCCAGACATCGTCTACGTCGCCGCTCAGGGTGCTTTGCACGCCCCTAACAAAGAAAGAGGAATCTATAAATCCATAGACGGAGGCGCGTCATGGGAACACATCCTCTATATCAATGACTCCACAGGCTGTAGCGAACTTTCTATGGATATGAACCGTCCCGACATCTTGTATGCAGGTATGTGGCAACACCAAAGAACGCCGTGGAAAGTGATCAGCGGAGGAGCAGGAAGCGGGATATACAAAAGCATAGATGGGGGCAAGAACTGGAAGAAAATAGAGAAGGGGTTGCCGAAGGAAAAAGGAAAGACTGCTATCTCTGTGAGCAGAGCCAACTCCGAAAAAGTATATGCTCTGATAGAAGGGAACTCGCAAGAAGATAAAGGAGGACTTTTCGTTTCTCACAATGCAGGAAAAAGCTGGTCCATGGTCAGTGGAGACAATCGACTGACACAAAGAGCCTGGTATTATACCGAAGTATTTGCCGACCCTCAGGACGAACACACAGTCTATGTGCTGAGTGCCCCTGCCCTGAGATCGATAGATGGAGGAAAAAGCTGGGAACGCCTCAGTGGTACACATGGAGACTATCACGACTTGTGGGTCAACCCGCAAAACCCCAAAAATATGGTCATCTCCAATGATGGAGGGGCCGCTATCACCTTCAACCGAGGCGCAAGTTGGTCTACCCAAGCCAACATGCCCACAGCTCAGATCTACCGCCTCAATGCGGATAATCTATGGCCCTACCACCTCTACGGCGGGCAACAAGACAATTCTTCCATCAAAATTGCGACCCTCTCCCCCTACTCAGGTGAGATCAGTCAAAAAGATTGGCAACGCTCTGCAGGAGGCGAAAGTGCTTTCTTAGCCTTTGACCCAGACAATCCTACCTACGTCATGGGAGGGAGCTATCTGGGTAGTATGCAGACCCTCAACCAAGAGACAGGCGCTCGCATGCCTTCTATTGCCGCACCGATCCAGTTTCTCGGCATGGCTGCCAGAGACATGAAGTATCTCTACAACTGGAACTCTCCCATCATCTGGTCCCAGCACGAACCAGGTACCTTCTATCATGGAGCACAACTTGTCTTAAGAACACGAGATCTAGGGCAAACATGGGAGGAAATATCTCCCGACTTGACCCGCAACTTAGACGAGAAGCAAGGAAAAGGAGGAGGCCCCTTAACAGTAGAAGCTGTTGGCGCAGAAAACTATGGGACCATCAGCTACTTGAAGGAATCTCCTCATGCAAAAGGTGTGATCTGGTCAGGAAGTGATGATGGACAGGTATACAGAACCGATAACGGGGGAGAGAAATGGGTCAATGTCACCCCCAAAGATCTAGGCGAAGCATTGGTCAATGCGATCGAAGTCTCCCCACATGATCCGAATACCATTTACATCGCAACTACGAAGTACAAGTTCAGCGATTATACCCCAGCCCTATACAAATCCACCAACAATGGAAAAAGCTGGAAACAGATCAACGATGGCATTCCTTATGGTTCTTTTACCAGAGTGGTGAGAGAAGATCCCGACAAGAAGGGCTTGCTGTACGCAGGGACAGAACGCGGCATTTATGTTTCATGGAATGGAGGCGATGCTTGGGAACCCTTACAGTTGAATCTGCCTGTCACCCCGATTCTAGATTTGAAGGTCCATCAAGGAGACTTGGCTGTCGCGACTTCGGGAAGATCAATTTGGATCTTGGATGACTTGAATATACTCCAGCAAAAAGCTCAGACAGGTACCAAAATATACCAACCAGAGGATGCCGTCTATGGTCATTGGTATGGTCCACTCAATAGCAGTAATACGTCTTCCTTCACAGGTGCAGCTTCCCTCAGTGGCATCAACCCCGCCAATGGAGTCGTAATTTATTATGAACTTCCTGCTTTGGCAGATGACGCGCATATTACGATCGACATAAAGGATCAAAAAGGATCAAGCGTTCGTTCCTTCACCTCCCAAAAGCCGAAGGGCTACAAAAGATATGCAGGAGGTCCACCACCACCGCTTACCCTCTCCAAAAATAAAGGTTTGAATCGATTGGTGTGGGACATGCGCCACGAAACCATGACAGGAGTCTCCGATGTCTACATTGAAGGTAGTTATCGTGGACACAGAGTCGCACCAGGGACTTACACGGTTACGATGACAGTAGATGGAAAGACGTATGTGCAGGAAGCCAAAGTCATCGAAAATCCGAATATGGATGTATCTAAAAAGACATTTGAAGCTTATCACAGCATCATGATGGAAATGGAACAAACCATGACCCGTATGCACAACAGAGTCAATCAGCTCCAAGCCATACGCTCCCAACTCAAGCGCATCCAAGCAGACTTGACAGATCCCGCCCTCAAGGAGACTTGCAAGCGTTTGATCCAGAGCCTGAAGGAATGGGATGAAACCATGGTCCAGCGTAAGTCCAAAGCCTATGACGATGTAGAGAACTTCGAAAATAAATTCTCTGCCAATTACCTCTACCTCATCAATGTGACCGAATCGCAGATTCCACGTGTGAATGCTTCTTCCATCGAGCGAAAAAAAGAGTTGGATGCTGCATGGGGCGAGTACGAGGCCCAAGCTATCGAATGGCTGGAAAAGGACCTGAAAGTATTTAATCAGGCACTTTGGGAAGCGGGCTTGGGAGCGATCAGGTTAGACAAAGGAATGTTTCAAGCTGAGTAAAAAGTGCTTCATTCATCTTTAAAGGGAAAAAAGAGATCAAATGAAGTCAAGCTTAAAAAAATATATCGGAGAAGGCTTTCTCATTGTCTTTAGTGTCTTGTTTGCTTTGTTCATCAACAAAACATTTGAAGGCTATAAAATCAATGAAAAGAAAGCCATTGCAAAAGAAAGTATTACGAGAGAGTTGTATCGGAATCGAGCCATCCTGAAAAATTGGAAAGAAAAGCATGTCAAAATAAGAGACATCATCTCAAGTACCATTCGAGGGGATGCAGATAGCATCAAAGCAGAACTTCAAAAGTATAACTATCTCAATTTAGGGGTGCTGACAGATGACGAATCTTTGATTGATGCCATCTTAACGAGTACTGCATGGGAATCTGCTCAGACAACAGGCATCATTACAGAGTTCGATTATGAAACCATTCAGAAGTTGACCTATGTCTATTCCATGCAAAAGATACTGAGTGAGAGAACCCTCATGAATATACTGGACTATTACTTTGACACCGCCTCTCACGATGTAAGCAACTTGGACCAAACACTGAGGCAGTTTCAGCTGAGATTTCACGAACTGACGGGACAAGAAGCGCTCATGATCACTTTGTATAATGATGCCATCAAGCAAATAGAAACATGACGTATGGAGCTTAAGCTGGAAAAATCTTTTTAAAACAGAAGGTGCAGAGTTTTACAAATTAATTCTCAAAGACCAAGAGAAAGCAATCGAAGGATTCATCATGCTTTCTCTCATGAATGACACAATGATATATATGAATAATATAGAAGTTGCTCCTCACAACTATGGTTCGAATGGTAGATACGAGAATGTTGCAGGTGCATTGATTGCTTTTGCCTGTCTCCAAAGTATAGAAAAAGGAAAAGAGCCTTATGAAGGTTACCTTACTTTTGAAAGCAAAACTGCTTTGATAGAATTTTACATAAATAAATATGGGGCGACTTTGGCTGTAGGAAAAGGATGTTCATTGATCCAAATGCAGGACAAAAACTGATCAATAATTACTTAAATCTGGAAATCTAGCATCATGGGAAAAAAGCAAAAAATCATTAATGAAGGAGGAATCAACGGGACTGGAGAAGGTGTCGTTAATATCAATAGCTCAGATTATAAAGAATTACAGAAGTCTGTCCAAGCGCATTATAAAAGTCGAGATAAGCAAGATATTATCCGATTTAAAGTGATTTCCCTCAGGCTACAAATGGAGTCCTATATCGCTGATCATCCCCCCAAAAACATCAAGTATCCTGGATTTTTCGAAAAGAGTTTATTTCAGCTATTGGTATTAAAAATAAGGAATTTGCCAAGTTTGTACATATTGAAGAATCTAACCTAAGCGCAATCATCAATGGTAAGAGAAAAATAAATACTGAATTAGCCTTTATACTTGGGTTAACCTTTGACCTTAATCCTAATCATTGGTTATTGATACAGAGTAAAAATGAGTTACATAGGATTAGAGAAAAAGAAAATAAAGAATTCAACCAGTATAGTCTCGAAAACCTTCTAAAAAAAGCAGGATAAATCAGACTAATAAAAATATTTTTCGAAATTCTGCTAACTCCTACTGCAAAGCCAAACTCCATCAAATGAAATCTACGACTACCGTCATCGTCTTATGCTTACTTTCTTTTGTTTCGCTACTGGGTCAAGGACAAATCACAAAGCAAGCCTACCAACAGGCAGAGAACCAACTGTATTTCCATACCTCCCAATATGTAGATCGGATGAATGTCCGAGCCAACTGGGAGTCGGATGACCAATTGTGGTATCGTGTCCTATATGCAGACAAGAAAGCGTTTGTGCACTATGACATCAAGAAAAAGAAGAAAATGACCTTTGACTCCAAAGAGGAGTTGGATAAAATGCTCAAGGAGAAGGTCAAAGCACCCAAATACGATTTCCGTAAAGAGATTCTTTCTCCAGACCAACGTAAGGTCGTGTTCATCCAGGACTGGAACCTATGGATGCGCGACTTAGACAGCGGAGCAGAAAAACAACTGACCACAGATGGAATAGAAAATTATGGCTATGCCACCGACAATGCAGGCTGGCGACAGAGCCAACGCCCCATCGTGTTATGGTCCCCCGATTCGAAGAAGATTGCCACCTTTCAGCAGGATCAGCGACATGTATCTGATATGTATCTCGTGAAGACCAATGTAGGCGCCCCCAAGCTCAAAAGCTGGAAATATCCCCTGCCAGAAGACGAGAAGATCATCCAGATCGAGCGTGTCATCATTGAAGTAGATGCAGGTAAGGTGATTCGCCTGGATATGCCTTCCGACGACCGACGAGGAACCCTCTGTGATGACATTTCCTGCTCAGGCGCTTTTGACGACAACCAATGGATCAATAAAGGCGAGCAGCTCGTCTTCGTTTCCTCCACCAGAGATCATAAAATCGCCCAACTCAGAATCGCAGATGCCCGCACTGGCCAAGTCAGAGACATCTTAAAAGAGGAAGTGGCCACCCAATATGAATCGGGGCAAGGAACCATCAATTGGCATTATCTAGAGAAAAGTGATGAGGTGATTTGGTACTCCGAACGCAGTAATTGGGGCCATTTGTACCTCTACGATGCAAACAATGGCCAGCTCAAGCACCCAATTACGCAAGGTGACTTTGTGGTCACCCGCCTCGAACACATAGACGAAAAAAAAGGGGTATTATTCTTTGAAGCCAACGGTCGAGAAGCGGGTCGCAATCCCTACTTTAGCCACCTTTACAGCGTCGATCTATCTGGAAAGAACCTCCAACTGCTTACCCCTGAAGACGGAAATCACCGCATCCGATTCTCTCCCAACTACGAATACTTTGTAGATAATTATTCTCAACCAGATGTACCTCCCATTTCCGTACTCCGAGATCGAAAAGGGAAATTAATCAAGACACTTGAGGAGACGGATATTTCACGTTTAGAGGCTACAGGCTGGAAGGCTCCTACACCTATTACTGTCAAATCAGCGGACGAACAATACGACTTATACGGGCTGATGTTTACACCTAGCAATCTAGATCCCAATCAGAAGTATCCGATCGTCAATTACATTTATCCAGGCCCACAAGGTGGGAGCGTAGGCTCTTGGTCCTTCAGCCCTGGCAGAGGAGACCATCAGGCACTGGCAGAACTGGGGTTTGTCGTCGTCCTGATCGAAGGAAGCTGCAACCCTGGTCGCTCCAAAGCCTTCCACGATGCCTGCTACGGAGAAATGTCCGTCAATACCCTGCCAGATCAAATCTCAGGTATCCAACAACTCGCCAAAAAAAATCCGTATATGGACTTGGAAAAAGTCGGGATTTGGGGACATTCAGGAGGAGGTTTTGCAACAGCTGCTGCGATGTTTGACTATCCCAATTTCTATCATGTCGGCATCTCCGAGTCTGGCAATCACGACAACCGCAACTACGAGGATGACTGGGGCGAGCGCTACATCGGCCTGATGGAAGAAATAGAGGGGATCAACAATTACCAAAGACAAGCCAACCAACTCAAAGCTGAAAATCTGAAAGGGAAATTGCTGCTGGCGCATGGAGGCATGGATGACAATGTCCCTCCCTACAATACCTATCTCGTAGTAGATGCCCTCATCAAGGCCAACAAAGACTTTGATCTACTCATATTCCCCAATGCACGACATGGCTATGGTGCAGACGGCTTCTATATGATGCGCAGAAGATGGGACTATTTTGTCAAAAATCTCAAAGAATTGGAACCACCTAAGGAATACAAAATCGAATACAAAAGAGACCCAAGACTGTAAGGGAAGTATTTTTCTAGACGAAGTAAGAGGTGGATGTCAGATGTTGAGAAACGATCCCAGAATCTTTCATCCACCTACTTAATGCAGCATCAAATGAACAAGAAGCCCCACAGGCTGCGATGTGGACTAATTTTGAGGCTCATAAACAAAATACTTTAGCAGGTAATGAAAAAAACGCTTCAAACATTTAAATCTGCCCTTACCTCCATTTACCCAGACTTGGAAGAAAATGAGTGGCAATATTTGTCAGAGAACACCAACACAGTAGCACTCCCATCGAAAAGCATCCTCATAGAAGAAAATATAATCCAACAGCACCTCTTTTTTATGACTTCTGGATTGGTTCGAGGATTTTATGTAGATGATCAAGGGGAAGAGGTTACGATAAGATTTATCCATGATACGGGTTGGATTACCCACTATTCTGCGTTGATTTCCAAGAGACCAAGCACATACATTTTTCAAACATTAGAGCCGAGCGAATGCCTTGCCCTACCATTTATAGCGGTAGAGGAAGGGTATAAAAAATTCAAGGGTTTAGAAAAATTTGGACGCTTGATTGCAGAGAATGTACTGCAATTACAACAAAAGAGGATTGAACAGTTCCAGTTTTTATCCGCTGAAGAACGCTATCTGGCATTCATCGAAGATTATCCTGAATTATTCCATCGCGTATCTATTTCCCACCTTTGTACTTATTTAGGTATAAAACGCCAATCACTCACGCGCATACGAAAAAAATTGGCCTCCCGTCAACTTTGACACTTATGTGTCAGGCAAAAACAACTCTACATCCCAACCTTCATGCTAAATTTATTTGGTATGGAAAACATTTTGTTGAGAGGAGACACAGGGTTTTCAGTGCGTCAAGTACTCCATGTGTTCCGCTCAAAAGGATTTGTTGTCACACGATTTTTCATTACAGCCCTTACCTAGCATAAAATGGAGCTACCAACGATACAAACCACAATGGGGAGAATAGCCTATTCCCGAAAAGAGATGAAGGGCACTATACCCATAGTTTTTTTACATGGTGTCTATTACGACCACAATCTTTGGAATTATCAAATAAGCCGAATTAAAAACCACAGCACGATTGCCATTGATATGCCTCTGCATGGGCAAAGCAAAAGCATTTCCAAAACCGATTGGAACATGGATGATTGCGCCCACATGCTCATAGAAATATTAGATTCCTTAGCAGTTGAGCGCTGTTACGCAATAGGACACTCATGGGGTAGCATGACCATACTTCGCGCAGCAAGTCAACATCCTGAACGTTTTGTTGGGGTGGGTTTGTGCAACATGCCGATGGAAGAAGGAAGCTTGAGGACAAAGCTCCAATTTGGTCTGCAACATACCATCTTGCCTTTTAGAGATTTCTACATCCAGCAAGTAGCCAAAGCAATGTTTAGCAAAGACAATAGACTGCAAAAGTCCGAGATGATTGAATATCTAGCGTGGTCGATGGGTCTATTGTCAAATAGAGAGATCAAGAAGACTGACAAAGAGGTTATTTCGAATGTGGATAGTGGCTATCCCTACCTCGACAAACTAAGTGTCACAGCTCTGGCAATGAAGGGAAGGGATGATTATGTAACAACTCTTGACAAGATTGAAACTACGATAGTGGAAGGAAAACACACCAGTCCCTTAGAAGAACCCGAAAAAGTATGGGCACTAATTAACACCTTAATCAGGCAGACAAAGGAGTAGCTCATCAGCACTAATCGTTAACTTTTGCTAGAAAAAGAAAATTTATCCCAGCACTCAATATCCTGTTTTTCAAATACTTACCCACAAAATAGAAATAAAATCTCTCATAAAAAGATAAAAATTTGAAATCGGTGCAACGATTTCTCCAAATGGCACATACTGTGGGATAAACCGTGCGGAACGTTCTTATTTCTTCACTCTAACAACGAATTATTCACGACAAATGAACATTCCATATAAAATCAGTTTATCTCTCCTCCTTTTAGGCATCCTATTTTCAGCTTGCCAAAAAGAGAACTTTGATGTGATCATTCCTGAGGATCCCGTATTTCAGCCCGATACAGTTGAAGTTAATCCCCTAATTAAGCGAATCGGATCATTTTCAGCTGACTCAGTCTACATTGCTTGTATTGGGATTCCCTACCCTATTGCTTTTCTGCAAGCTTCTGGGAATACCGTAACCGTTAATTCTGAAGTAGAAATAGATTCAGCTTTTATGCTCGCTGATTCAATCGTCAATTTTGTTTATCCCTTTACCGCTGTAGACGATAGCGGCGTGATTCAAATCACAGATATTGAAGATCTTGTATTGGCTTTGACGCTTTGTGGATCTGCTCCTCCTCCTACTACTGCCACATGCCCAGGTGAGGATGCTCATGTCTTGTTGTTTTTTAATGCGTTGAACATTCTTACGCTCAACAACTATGTATATGAAATCAATTATCCTGTGAATTTAATTGTGGAAGGTACTCAAGTGACAATCAACAGCGACAGTCAGTATCTACCTGCGATCGGAGGTTCTCCCTTCAATTACAAAGAGACGGATCTTGTTTATCCCATTACGATCACACAATTCGGCCAGGATATCCAGCTAAATAATGATGCAGATGTGTGTGCCTTCTATGAGACCCTGGATGAGCCCTGTACCAACAAACCCGCACATATTCAATTTTTCTTCAATGAAGGAGGAGGTGTCCCCATTGATTGTGCCTACTTTATCAACTATCCCGTGAACATCACTTCCAATGGTACGCCCATATCCATTCCATCCAGAGAGGACTACCTGAATGAATTAGATGCATCTCCCACTGCTTACAACGACATCCAATTGGTCTATCCAGTGAGTGTCTCCAAAGCATCTAATGGCCAGCAAGTGAGCTTTGCTGTAGATGCAGATATTTGTCAATACTTAGATAATTGCCAGTAATCATCTCCCAATGCCTCAAGTGTTTCCATGCACTTGAGGCATCATGTTAATAAAAAAATTCGTGGTAGATCCATCTATTATCAAGTCAGTAAAGAAACGTAACCATGCGGCGTTCAAAGAACTGTATGAATGCTGCATCCGGTACGTTTATGCCATTGTTAATAGATATGTTTCCAATGAAAGTGATCATCAAGATGTCATCCAGGAGATTTTTGCCCGTGTTTACATGAGTATTGATTCATTCGATGAACGCAAGGGAGAATTCAAATTTTGGCTTCGTCAACTGACCATCAATCAGTGTATCCAGCATTATCGGAAACAGCAAGCCGCCGTTAAAATCGTTTCCCTGGACTCCGCAGCAGGTATGGAATCGAGCTTAAATGAAAAAATAAGCACCTTGTCCAAAGAAGAAATATTGCTGCATTTAAAAAGAATGCCAGAGGGATATAAGCAAATTTTTATGCTGGTCATCATTGATGAATACTCCCATCAAGACGTGAGCGAAATGCTGAGTATTAGCCCAGAAACATCTAGGTCACAATTGCATAGGGCAAAGAAGTGGTTAAAGGAAAATCTCTCAAGTAACAATCTAAAATTATTGGTCGGTGGAATCTAATTTTAACAAAAACTTGATGCAAGGAGATCATAATCAGCCGCTTCCGCCTGAGTTTGATTGGGATAATATGAAAGAGGGAATCTTTGATAAGATTCAATCTTTGGAACAAGAACAGGCTCCTCAAAAGCGTAAGGACGATTCTAGAAAAAGAGTTGGCTTCATTCTTTTCCTTTTCTCCTCTCTGATATTGGGTCTATTCTTACGCTCTCAAAACTTCATGCAAGATCCTGGTTCTGAAACCCTTGATGTTATTCAACTATCAGGGCAGCAAGAAAACCCCACTGCCTCAGATGATATTGAGAAGTCCACTTTACCCATCCATATGGCGTCTCCTACAGCGCCTAACAGAGACACTCATCAGAACCTTAAAGAAAAAGATCGCTTAACTACGCATATAGCATCAGAATCCCACCAAGTGGTAGAAAAATCAGCAACTACTCAAACAGACATTAAGCAGTCGCCCACCAATGATCCTATCCATGAGATAGATCCACTCAATAAGTTCCAAAATATAGATAGAATCGAGGCTACCCCAGGTAAAAATAGCTCTGCACATCGTGATTTTGCCCATTTATCAAAGATTGAGCTTCTTGGAGTGAGGTGCCAAACGCCAGGAATTCAAGCCTTATCCACGAGCCCGATGAGCCTTGAATCTACCCTTTTTTCCACCGTTGATATCCCAACAGATACGATATCCTATCCTGCCACAGATCCTAAGCAATCTCCTCATCAATTGATATTGGAAGGAGGTCCTGCATTTTGGAATCAAGGGTATGGGAAAAATAAGCCTGCAAGTGCCCAGTATGAAGTACCTATATTATCCTTTCAGTTGCAAGGGCATTATATGAGAAACCTTAAGAGCAACTATTTCATGATGATTGGTCTTCAGTATCAACAATTGGAAAGCAGGTTTCAATACAGCAAAACCATCGAGGATTATCCCATCATCCTAGAAGATACGGTTCTTCAGGTGCGAAATAATGTCGTTACGGGAGATCAAACCATCAGACGAGGAGATGTCGAAACCTCTGTTCTTGCAGAACGCAGTGTCCAGCATTACAACACATCCCGATTATTCAAGCTATCGATGGGCATGGGCAAAAGCTGGCGCTTCCGTTCGTTTCAAGCGGACGCTTATCTTGGAGGAACCCTGAACAGTTGGGTACGCAATCAAGGAAGGACCCTTTCTAATGATGAAGTCGTTGACTACAATGGGGCCTCAAATTCATTGTTTCAAAATCAATTTACTGCAGAGGGAATTTTAGGTACCAGGCTGCATTATGACTTGAACCCCAAGCTCGCGTTGATCATGGGTTTTCAAGCCCAAAAGAGTCTGATGAATTGGAGCAAGCAAAACGGGATCCATCAGTACCCCGCTTCCATCCACTTGCTCATGGGATTGAAGTACACTCTGTGATGCTAGGAAAAAGTTTTACGAAAAAAATTCAGCGATATTCATATCGGGTATAAGGCAGGATTCGCGTGGTATTCTCTTTGGCATGAAGGATATACAACAAGAAATGGCCCCTGCTAAGGGGATTGATTGGATAATGAAGGCAATCACGGATAGCTTTTCGATAAGACTTATCTAAAATATCCGTTGAGTACTACGCATAGTAAATACTCACCCCATAAAAATCTACTTCCGACGGTTCTACGACAATGCCTGCCTCGGCTAATAGCTAAAATACCCACCTGTCATTAGACCGATAAGAAAAATAGGGTACTTCATATGCAGTGACGGCACATAATTACTACAGGAAAACAGCAAGTAGGTTGGTGGCAGCTTAACGCATAAGACAAATGGGGAAGCGACGATTTACATTCCTATTTTCACTTCTACTTCTGGGTATAAGTTCAAGTGTGATGGGGCAGGAAATACACCATGAAGGGCATGAATCAGAAGGAGTCATAGAGTTAATCACTTCAGGTATTATCAGCTATACGCCTTCTGAAGGAGAAACACTTTTTGGATCAGAAGCGCATTTGACCTATTGGTGGAATCATACCTGGGGGGCAGGTTTCTCTTATTCGGCTCGATTCTATGAAACCCATCCTTTGTCAGATATTGCTTTACTGGGGAGTCTCAATGCAACCCAATGGTTGACCATCAATGTAGGACCTAACTTTGCACTTCCTAGTGAAGACGTGAGGGATCATCTCAGGTTAGGTTTTTATGCCGAAACAGAATTCAATTATCGTGTATCCGAGTTCTTCCATTTTGGCCTCCTGACAGGGACCGTCATAAATAATGAAACTGAATTTACGACAGGGATTCAGCTAGGATTTGAGTTCTAGCTACTCAAAAGGCTCTCTACAGGTACACTAATTATTGAAATCAAAGCGCTCACTCACAAAGTATCAAGCGGTAAAACTACAGAAAAGCCCCTGTGAAATTTGCATTGACAGATATAAGTAAAAACAAATAGCCCACAATACGCGAAAAATAAAATTAAAAACGTATTTTATGTGAAAGTGGATGTAAGTACTTCGACTAAAGGAGACGAGTATTTGTAAAACGATTAAATGCTGATTGCTAACACTTTAAAGTCTCATGCCTTGAACGAAGTAAAATCCCTTATGGGATGATATCTTTTCATCTGTCGTCTTACCTAATCGCAATGCTGATTGGGCATAAAACTTAACATAATTCACCTCATTCTTCCTTAGAATATTCCATACTCATTGAGTTTACCAAAAAGCCATGTAAACTAGCACAACAGCTACGTATTAATTTAAGAAGCTAGTGAAACTGGAAGCACAAAGCATTTTTTATGCATGAATCAAAATGGGAAACCTTCTAAAAAATATAGCCTCATTTCACCTAAATCGCCTGTCAGCTCATGGAAACTCCTGCACCTATCTCATACTGGTTGGACCGTATCATACGACGTATCTCTTTTGTTGCATTTCATCCAGTGGCTTGGCTACTCAAACCTATAAAAATACTGGCTTGGCGAACACGTAAGCGATGGCTTCGTGGCTTACTACTAGAAATCACAGGTTTCTTTGACTGGCTCACAGTGATTTTCTGCATTCAGAACTATGCAATGCTGATACAGCAGAAAATTTGGAAAGGGAACTTTTTATTTGGCAGGGCTGTATTTATCGTGGATCATAGTCGAGCCCTTTCAGAAATCCCGCTGCCAACCCTACGCGGCAATTTATTTATGGGAGTAAATGTAGTCACCAATGAGCCAGGCGTTTTTATGACAAATGCGGGACCCATCACAACATCTCCACCCGCACGAACCGCCATTCGACAGCACATTGATCAAAATGTGTTGACCCATCGGGTTCGAGCCTTTGAAACGGGTGGTATACCAGCGCATTGTACTTCGATTATGGAACAGTGGCGACAACAACCCGATATGTTCGAGTCTTCGACGATTAGATCAGTCGTGACGATGATTTACCTGAAGTTGCTCGCTGAAATTGAATTGCCTTACGATGAAGCGAGAAAAATAACAGATGCATACACCCGGAGGTTTGGCGAAATGAGCTTGCTGGGTAGATATTTACCATTTTTGATGGGTACGTTTAGTACACTTGAGGCATTAAGAGAAGATGTATTTATCCCTTTGAAGAATCTAGGTGTTGACCCCGTGGCCATTGATATGACACTGTTTGCCGCGATGTTCTCCAATGGTACCTGGGCATTGAATGCCATGCGGCTAGCCCGCGAGCAGTCTATTGATTATCGCGCGTTAGATGAATACCAACGAATTGGTTTTTTGATGGAGACCCAAAGATTTTATCCTACAGTGACCTCGGTCCACCGTGTAGTAGAGAAGGAGGAAATTGTAGAAGTCGCTGGCAGGCCTCTCTCTATATACCCTGGACAGGAAGTTTGTTATCCTTTCATCCTCATAAACCAAGATCCGAAGGCTTTTTCAGAGCCTACGCGTTTTTCTTATCACCGTGGCCATAAAGAGCAGTCCCGTATTTTGAGTTGGTCGACTGGGCCACATGTATGCCCTGCCAAAGATTTGAGTATTCAGGTTGCAAAAGCACTTCTAGATGAACTTGTAAAGCATAAAGATTTTCAACAAATACGTGTTTTTAGCCCAGAATTCTGATGAAAAAAAGCCCTTACATACAGGACAATGGGGACTGGCGAAGCCCAGCCAGCTTTACGAGTTGGATACCTTTACATCCATCCCCATCAGAAGATAAAGCAGGTACAAATGAGCTGAAAGAGCGTATTGAAGCCTCATTGACAAAATTTCAGGATCAGATTGTTAGCTCCTGTGAAGAAATGGGTGTTGTGCACTCCTGTCGAATGGTCGTCACACCACCAGTGGAGAAAGAGAACTATGCCCTCGGTTTATTAATCAATCTTATCTATGATAAAACAGAAGTACCTGTCCTAGAGAGATTGTGCCACATTCTGGTGAAAGCCTTGGGAGAATTCCTTCAAACGCAAACACATGAAGGCTTGCGTGCTTTGCTTTATCGTCACCACTTCCCTCACAAAACACTATTTCTTGCAAATATTAATCGTAGCGTAGAGGAGATTAAACAAGAGCAGCAGCTTTACCAATTCTTACAACACGAATTAGATCACCTTACCCAACAGGATGACGTCAAAAACCACGACATGGAAGCGCTTAGATTAAGTTTACGGCAAAAAGTGGTTGACTCAGAGTTGGACTTACCTCGAAAACAGGCCGTGGAACTGCCTGTAGAAACTCGAAAACGTAAGCGCTGGGACCTAATCCGCACCTTATCCAATCCTATCATAATAGGTTTGTCTGAAGATATATACGAGACCATTGGACGACTTAATGGCTTGAAAAGGATATTGGTTAAAATCACATTTATTCTGTACCAGATAGTGGCTTTGCTTTTTGCTGTGCCCTTTGGTATCGGCGTGCTGCTGACTGAATTGTTTGAAAAAGACGTGGATACAGGGCCTCCATCTAAGGAAAAACTCGACCGCATAGAAGATACCGAGGACCACTATCCCAAAAATAGCGTCACTTTAATTTTTCCAGTCAAATATACCTGGATAAGGCGTATGATCATGAATGCTGTTCTTTCTCAAGCCGAAAAGGGTTGTCGACATTTTTGGACTGTAGGAAAACTTGTACAAATCAATACGCTCCACTTCGCGAGATTATTCCTGACGCCAAGTCGAAAGACCATGATTTTCATGAGCGACTATGATGGAGGGCTTGATCGGTACCTTGATGACTTTCTGGGCGTAGGACAGCGCGCAGTGGTAGCCATCAGTTCGAGTATTCATGGTTGTCCCCCAACCCGATTATTTAAACCCGCCAATATGAGCATTTTTAGGACACGCTGGCGTATGCTGATTCGTCGCCATCAGTATATAGATGCATTGTGGTATTCGGCTTACCCAGATCTAGAGGTAGACCAGATTATGAATCATCACTTTGTACGTCAGGGTTTATTTGCAGATCATTTAAGCACCGAGGAATTGACCTCTTGGCTAAGAAAATTATAATCATGACAAACCCCATTGCAGAATGTCAGTCTTTGGTCCACAGCAGTCATAAAAAGCTTAGGTTTGGAGCGGCTATCTGGTGGGCATGGACAGAGGAAAATGTTCCACATGTCCGAGAAACGCTCGCGTCGATATTTAATCAAGTTAATTTTGGTATTCCCGATTCGAAGCGAACGCAAGCTCTACAGATTGCTTTTAGCGCGCAAGGGCTCACGCTCTTAGGTGTTGGTGAAGACGCAATCCAGGCATGTGGCAGATCCTTTTCACGTGGTGTAACAACAGCCCGCTTAAATCGAGCCTTAGGTGATCGAGATGAAGCTGATCCGTTGCATTGGCATTGGACTGATCAAACCGCACACCTATTAGTTCTGGTTTATGCAAACTCCAATGAACATCTCATTGACGTATGTGACAACTTGGACAAATTGCGTGCGCAAGCCAATATTCGGCAAGTTCATCGTTTGACAATTAGCTTACCAGAAGATCACAGAGAGCCTTTCGGCTTTGTAGACGGTATATCCAATATACGTCCTAGTTTTGATAAATCTACTAAGACTCGAGGTTCAGATCTGGTGGCAGCAGGTGAAGTGGTGTTGGGTCTGAAGGATGAGCTGGGTGTAACAGAAAGTAAAGGTTGGCTAGGTGATGGGGGGAGTTTTCTTGTAGGACGCCAGATACAACAAGATGTGAAGAGATTTTGGCAATTTTGGGAAGAAAAAGGAAGCGATCAGGAAAGTGCTGTATGGTTAGCAAGCAAAGCAATGGGCAGGTGGCCCAATGGTATGCCCATATCAGGTTCTGCACCACACCCACAACCTACCTATGATCCTGAAGGATTAGCATTTGATTTCGTTGAGGATCAATATGGATACCAATGTCCGATTGGTTCACACATTCGCCGTGCCAATCCACGTAATGGATTAGACCCACATCATCCAAAGCGATCTGCTCGAATTAGCGCTACTCACCGCCTGCTCAGACGTGGTCGAAAGTATGGAGGCCCCGCACCATCTGAATGGTTCCCAGAAATCTTAGCAGAAACCACAGTCGCTAGTCCCCATGCTGATCCTGATGCTGATCGGGGACTGCTATTTATCTGCTTAGTGGGCGATATCGCAAGACAATTCGAGTTTGTGCAGCAAACATGGCTAAATAATTCCAGGTTCGTAAATCTATCAGGAGGTGTAGACCCTATTTCACCTGGTCAACACCTCTTTGGGGACGAAGGTATATTTACCATCCCACATAACCCGCTACGTCAACGGATCAAAGGATTACAATCATTTACACTGGTACGAGGAGGGGGGTATTTTTTATTACCTTCAAAATCAGCTATGCAGAGGATTTTGAGTCCGCCTAAGGACTGATGTGTTCTTTGTTTTTAGCCCTTTGTTTCGGCTTAAGCTTACAGAAACTGAATTTATGACAGAGATTTCGTAGGATTTGAATTCTATTCACCCAAATGAGAAATAAAGAAAACAGAAAGTGGGGATAAAAAATCACCGTAATCGATGATCATTGCCTAGTACAAGCGCTATTCAGCTACGCAGGCTTTATTTTTACCCAAAAGAACATCATGAATGATTACCTGGTGGATTCCCTTTAACTTACTTTCAAAGTTTCTTCGATAAGAAATATTGAGAAATGAAGGCAGGAATAGTCAAAGCGGTAAGTAAAAGTGCAACCCATACGTTTAGCAAATTCAATTGTCATACAATCGTTTTGCTGAAAGGGCTGGGAGTAGAAGGAGATGCCCATATGGGGATACATGTAAAACACCGCTCAAGAGTCGCAAAAGACCACAGTCAACCTAATCTAAGACAAGTCCATTTAATTCATGCTGAGCTTTTCGAAGAACTAAAGAAGAAAGGATTCAATATTCGAGAGGGAGAATTGGGAGAAAATATCACTACAGAAGGTATAGACTTGTTAGGTCTCCCTAGAGGTTCCTTATTAAAAATAGGAGAGACTGTCAAAATTGAAGTAACAGGATTGAGAAACCCTTGCAAACAACTTGATTCACTCCAAGCAGGATTAATGAAGGCTGTGTTGGACAGAGACGTAGATGGAAATTTAATTCGAAAAGCAGGGATTATGGGAGTGGTGTTAGAAGGAGGTGAAGTAAATATTGGCAACCATATTTCTGTAGAATTACCTCTAAAGCCATTTGAAAAATTGGAACGAGTATAAAAGTAGAAACCTAACAGAATTAAGGAATTTATCTGTCACATTCGGTCGGCGAAAACGCATCCATAGAACCATTGAAGCCCATTAAGAAATGCGAGTCCTCCTTATATCACCTTGTCTCATAAGCTTTATCGGAGGTATCATTCTCTTGATCAGAGATGGCTTTTCTTGGGATTTGATGAATGGAGTTATATTCATTGGGGGACTAAGTCTCTTCATCATCTTTCAAAAAAAGTGGGAAACATGGTTAGACGAATACAGAAAAAGTAGCGTAAAAAGTTCCAATTGTGTTTTGCAAGAGACGAGTTTTTATTTCCCTAAAGGATATTACTTTAGATATGGTTTCTTGAAAAACAGAAAAGAGCTGCCATTTGAGCTCTGCTCAGAAATTAGAACAAATACGTTTCCTATAACAGCAGTCATACATACGAATGAAGTCATCTTTTTGAGAGGACTGAGCACGTCGGACCTAACTAAACTGAAACAATCTGAAAAACTTAAACAGACTACTCCTACTGACAATTGGGAGCTTCTCTGCGAAGAGTTTTTGGACACAGAATTTAGTTTGGACATGCAACAAAGAACACTGGATCTTTTAAATGAAAATGGAATTAGTTACAGGGAGACAAAGAAAATTAGGAATCGTCTGAGGCTACGAATGCTAATTCGAACTTCTGTAAGTTGGGAATGGCAATATTATGGACACTTTGATGTATTGCATGAACTTTGGCCAGTAACGAAAAAGAAATACTGGTGGACAATGGACATCGCGTTAAGAAATGAAAATAAATCTCTTTGATGACAATCAAATGTGACTCAGCCACCTCAACTGTTGCCGTGTTTCAGAGCAAGCCCATCTATACAATGAAAACCCACTAATCAAACCCAAATGGATAAAAAGGGTACCTCAACTTAGTTATCCCCAACTTTTACCCAGGGTATCCACAGACTTATCCACATTAATCAAATAAAGCAGCCGTCCAAAAGGTGATCGAACGCTCAGACTCCATGATCACCACAGGGAGATCTGTCACAGTAATTCCATTGAGCAAAAGATAATTCTCTACGCCTTTGTAGAACTGAATCGCGTCGTATCCATTGCTATCTACCTCTGTCAAGTAAGCCTCCAGCGGCTCGCGGATACGCTCATAGCTGAACCAGTTATCCTGATCGAACTTGAAGAACCAAAGCGCAAATTCGTAGCTACCCAAAAAGCCTTCTTGGTACGTCTGGAAATAAGCATTCGCAATTTGATCCTTGACTTTGACGATGTTGTCAGGATTGTCGTCTGCGATTGATTCAATATGATCATGGACAACTTGGCAAATCGATAGATTGTCTTTTGTAGCTTCACGAAAATCCGAATCAGTATCAAACACAACCGAATGGTAACGTACCTCCCAGTTTTCAAACAGAATTTCCTGTTCAAATAAATTGCGCTTGAACCGCTCAGCAGAACTGATCGAAAAGGTAGCAACCAGATCGTCAAACTTATCCTGCCCAAATCCCTGTATACCGTTCAAATGTGCAAGCTCCGTAAATCTTCGGCGAGGCAGTGTCCTTTTGCGACTGAGGATACGGGAAGCGACCGTGCGACCGATTCCATAATCTTTGACTCCAGGTTCATTGTCTTTTACTAGGCGAAGATTTAGAATATCCTTAACAGAATATGCCCGATTAAGAAAGTCCAGTAGGCGTGCAGATGCTGCCTCAGAGACATTGGAAAATGATAGTTGGCCCATGGTAGTTGGAAGGATAAGAATTTGTGAAGGAATAATGGAAAGCTAATAAAAAATGGGCCTTTGCATGCACAAAGACCCGTTATTTTTATGTAACGAAAAGATCAAGTTTTCCACAACGCGCTGCGTAGTCACCAAACTACGCAGCCCCCAAATCTATTAGTTTCCCAACTAACCAACCTGTCAGCACCGCCCAGACCAGCTCCCTTCAGTTTGAAATTGAAGCCTAAAAAGCTACAGATACCATCTAGAGGAAACAGAGTTGATGCGTATGCAGCAAGCATAAAATGTGTACAACCCCTTCTCGCTCTGCGTAGTCATCAAACTACGCAGCACCCAAATCTATTAGTTTCCTAACTAACCAACCTGTCAACACAGACCCAATCAGCCCTCTTCAGTTTGAAATTGAAGCCTAAAAAGCTACAGATAACATCTGGAGGAAGGCAGAACTGCTGCCCATGCAGCAAGCACATAACGTGTGAAACTCCTTCTCGCGCTGCGTAGTCATCAAACTACGCAGCACCCAAATCTATTAGTTTCCCAACTAACCATACAGAAGATTCAAACTCCCCTACTTCTCTATAAACGGCGTCTTCACCACCACAGCCTTTACAGGCTTATTCCGAATGATGATATCCAGCTCCGTACCAGGGGCCTTATGCGCGACAGGTACATAGCCCATGCCGATTCCCTCTCCTGTCACAGGGCTGATAGATCCCGAGGTAACAGTTCCTATGACTTCGCCATTCATAGCGATTTCATATCCCGAGCGCGGGATGCCTCTTCCTTGGATCTTGAATCCTACCAGCTTCTGGCTGACGCCTTCCTCCTTCTGCTTCGCCAGCACGTCCGACCCATTAAATGGACCTTTCTTCAATTTGGTAATCCATCCTAGCGGTGCCTCCAAGGGAGAAGTAGTATCGTTGATGTCATTGCCGTAGAGCATGTAGCCCATCTCCAGGCGAAGCGTATCACGTGCTCCTAAGCCACAAGGCTGAATATCAAACTCCTTTCCTGCCTCCATGATGGCATGCCAGATGCGCTCTACATGTTCATTCCACAAAAATACCTCAAACGTCCGCTCCCCTGTATATCCCGTCGTGGCAATCAGAGATTTCTCCGCGCCATGGAAAGTCCCCTTCCAACAATGATAGGTTCCCATGGTCGATAGGTCATGATCCGTTAGCTTTTGTAAGGTAGCCTCTGCATTGGGTCCCGATACTGCTAACAAAGAGGTCTTTTCAGAAACATCAATCATTTCTGCCCCGATCTCTTCATTGCTCGTTTTGATCCAGTTCCAATCTTTCTCGATGTTAGAAGCATTCACCACAATCATGTACTGCTCTTCACGGATGTGATACACAATGACATCATCGACGATCCCACCTTCATGATTCGGTAAACATGAATAGTGCGCACGCCCAGGCACGAGCTTAGAAGCATCATTGGAAGTCACTTTTTGGATGAGCTCCAATGCTTTGGGGCCACGAATGATGAATTCACCCATGTGAGACACATCAAAAAGGCCGACACTGTTACGTACGGCCAGATGCTCCTGTTTGTCAGACACATATCGGACAGGCATATCATATCCTGCAAAGGGAATAATTTTGGCTCCTAGCTGCTCATGTATGGGATAAAGAAGGGTCTTCTGCGCCATAGTCTTCTCTTGTAGTAGTTAGTGATGAAGGAGAACAGAAAATGATGAGCCGCAAGTTAGGGGATGGCGCGCCAATTGCCAAGTCGAGAAAACGATGGCCGAATTCGATTTCGGAAACTTCCTGTTGTTCAAACATTTGTTAATCCCTTAGATAGACTGTACTTTGCGCGGCAGATTGCAAAAACCTATTTAGCATGAATTTTTCACTCACGAAAATCCCTTCACGCTCAGCCAAGCCTCGCACAGAGGGGCTGACTATGGTCATTGATAAAGGCCTGAGTGTCCGTCAGATCGAAGACCTCTTAGAAGTTTCAGCTGACTTTATTGACGTGATCAAATTTGGCTGGGCCACATCCGCGGTCGTAGGCAATTTGGAAGAGAAAGTAAAAGTCTATCACAAGCATAATATGCCCTTCTACTTTGGAGGGACGATGCTGGAGGCTTTTTATATAAGAAATCAAGTCGATGACTTCGAGGCCCTTCTTGAAAAATACGGAGCCACCTATGTAGAGGTATCAGATGGATCTGTCGATATGACATCCACAGAAAAAGCCAAACTGATTGAGCGCTTTGCGAAAAACTACACTGTACTCTCAGAAGTAGGTAGCAAAACAGCCGATAAAATCATCCCTCCCTACAAGTGGGTAGAAATGATGCAGGGCGAACTCAACGCGGGCTCATGGAAAGTCATTGCCGAAGCACGTGAGAGCGGAACGGTAGGCATGTTTAGAGGAGACGGAGAAGTGCGCTCTGACTTGGTGGATGAGATCTTGCAGGATGTGCCAGGAGAGAAAATCCTTTGGGAAGCTCCTCAAAAATCCCAGCAGGTATGGTTCATTAAACTTCTAGGAACGAACGTAAACCTCGGAAATATTGCCCCGAGCGAAGTCATTCCGTTGGAGACCATCCGTCGCGGCTTACGCGGAGATACTTTCCACTCATTTTTGGAAGACTAAGTGCTGTAAGAAATATAGATATATCACGAGAAGGCTCCTGTAAAGGGGCCTTTTTTTATAAAAAATACTTCAACCTGCCCGAATCATAGACGTAAAACTATATCTTACCTAAAAACATACATTCTCCTATCCATTTCTCTTCACGAAATATGTGATGGATAGAGGTTTTTGCTACATTTGCTTATAGGAACACACTCATAAAGAATATCAATATAATGGCTGATCAGCTTTCCTTTTTATCTAATAGCACACCCGAGTACATAGATCAGATGTACAGGGCGTATCAGGCTGACCCCAACGCTGTGGGACCTACCTGGAGACAATTTTTCAGTGGTTTTGACTTTGCTTTACAAAATGCAGATGATTCGACAGGTCCTGTAGTCGCAGCCCCTACCACAGGTGACGTAGCTTCAAAAGAGATCAACGTCCTTAACCTTATCAACGACTATCGCGCACGTGGACACCTCTTCACAGAGACCAATCCTGTACGCGAAAGAAGAAAATACGCTCCTACGCTAGAGCTGGATAATTATGGACTGGACACATCAGACTTAAATACAGTTTTCCAAGCAGGAAAAGACGTGGGGCTAGGTGCTGCGACACTCAGAGAGATCATTGATCTGCTGGATCAAACCTACAGACAATCTATTGGAGCAGAGTTTCGCTATATCCGAAAGCCTGAGATGATCAAATGGCTGCAAGACAAG
The DNA here is from genome assembly GCA_039820545.1 of Bacteroidota bacterium. Classification (GTDB taxonomy): domain Bacteria; phylum Bacteroidota; class Bacteroidia; order J057; family J057; genus JALEFZ01. The sequence goes on from JBCBPW010000054.1 coordinate 23,565, forward strand.
ATGGAAGGCTCACGTAATACGCCTGATTTCTCAATAGAAAAGAAGAAGCACATCCTGCAAATGCTCAACAAGGCTGTGATCTTTGAAAAATTTCTGGGGACAAAATTCGTAGGTCAAAAGCGTTTTTCTCTTGAGGGAGCAGAAACATTGATTCCAGCCTTAGACGCTGTAATTGAAAAAGGAGCGGACCTGGGTATACGGGAGTTCGTCATCGGGATGGCCCACAGAGGACGACTCAACGTCTTGACCAATATTCTTCAAAAAGAGCCTGATGAAATCTTCTCTGAGTTTGAAGGAAAAGAATATGAAGACTCCGTTTTCCAGGGAGACGTAAAGTACCACTTGGGCTTTTCCGCGGACATTGAGACGAGCTCAGGTAATCCAGTGCATTTGAGTCTGATGCCCAACCCTTCTCACTTGGAGGCTGTGGACCCTGTAGTAGAAGGATCTGCTCGTGCCAAGATCGACCATAAATACGGCAGCAAGTACGACCAGCTCTGTCCCATCTTGATCCATGGGGATGCTGCCATCGCTGGGCAGGGGGTTGTATACGAGGTGATCCAGATGTCCCAATTAGATGGATACAAGACAGGGGGTTCTGTCCACATCGTCATCAACAATCAGGTGGGATTCACGACGAACTATCTCGATGCCCGCTCCTCAACCTACTGTACAGATGTAGGCAAAGTGACGCTCTCGCCTGTCTTCCACGTCAACGGAGACGATGTAGAGGCATTGATCTATGCGATTGAGATGGCCATGGAGTTCCGTCAGACCTATCAGAAAGACGTCTTCATTGACCTCCTCTGCTACCGCCGCCACGGACACAACGAAGCAGACGAACCCGCATTTACACAGCCACTGCTCTACCAGATTATCAAGAAACACCCTGATCCACGTAAGATCTACTTCGAGAAGCTCATGAACTCTGGCGACGTTGCTGCGACGATGGCCAAAGAACTGGAAAAAGAGTTCAAGCAAGAACTGCAAAAAGAACTCGAACAGTCTCGTGCAACAGATAAATTGCAGCGTGCGCCCTACCTCAAAGGTACATGGAACGGCACCCGCCGTGTGACGAGTGATGACTTCATGCAGGACTCTCTAGAGACAGGGATAGACTTAGCAGTCCTTCAGGAGATTGCAGAAAAGATTCATGACATCCCCACAGATTTTAAAGCCCATAAGAAGATCATCAAGCTCTTCAAGGATCGCATGACGATGGTCGCTGAGGACCGCTTGGACTGGGCCTTAGGAGAATTGCTGGCTTATGGTTCACTCTTACTAGAAGGCCATCCTATCCGACTCAGTGGGCAGGACTGCCGCCGTGGCACCTTCTCACATAGACATTCTTACTTACTGAGTACAGACGCAGAGCACGAGTGGGTAGGTCTCAATCAGATTCGTCCGGGTGAACAGGCACCTTTTGTGGCTTACAACTCTCCTCTCTCAGAGTATGGTGTCCTCGGCTTCGAGTACGGTTACTCTATTACCAATCCAAATAATCTGGTAATCTGGGAGGCTCAGTTTGGCGACTTTGCCAATGGATCGCAGATCATGATGGATCAATACATCTCCAGTGCCGAAACCAAATGGCAACGCATGAGTGGGCTGGTGCAATACCTACCCCATGGATTTGAGGGACAAGGGCCCGAGCACTCCTCGGCTCGTCTAGAGCGATACCTGGAGCTATGTGCACGGAAGAACATGCAGATCATGAACATCACGACGCCTGCCAACTTCTTCCACTCCCTTCGCCGCCAAATGAAGACGGATTACCGTATTCCACTCATTTATTTCACACCCAAAAAGCTGCTGCGCTATCCCAAAGCTGTAAGTAAGCTATCGGATATGGCTTCGGGTACGCGTTTCCAAGAGCTGATCGACGATCCATATGTAGAAGCCAAAGCCGTCAAGCGTGTGCTGATCTGCTCAGGAAAGATCTACTACGATCTGCTTGAAGAACAGCAAAATGGCAATCGCAAGGATATCGCCATCCTTCGACTTGAGCAATTGTATCCTCTACCTGTGACACAACTTCGTGACGCTATCAGTAAGTACGAGCATGCTGAGTGGCACTGGGTCCAGGAAGAACCACGCAACATGGGCGCATGGAACTACATCCTCCGTGTCTTGACAGAAGTGCCGTTGAACTATATCGGACGCAAGCCTTCGGCTACACCTGCGACGGGTTACCACCACCAGCACATGGAGGAGCAGAATCAGATCATCTCAGAGGCATTTGGGAAGGTAGAAGAGACGGTAGCATCTTGATTGTACAGATGAAATGGAAATAAAGCATGGACCTTCCTTGCTTCCTTCTATTGTCTTTTAAACAACATTTTGAAATACAAAAGGTAGGGATGTTTACACAAGCATCCCTACTTTCATTTTGATAGATAAACTTATGCCCCCACGCGGGAACTTTACCTTATCACCTACACTTTGGGGGGCAATCATGGTCTTCATAGGAGCAATTGGTACCTCCTCCAAGGCGATCCTCGCCAAGCTCGCCTACGTCTATGGCATAGACGCCATCTCCTTACTTGCCATTCGGATGATGATGGTATTTCCCATCTTCGCTGCAATCGCTTGGTCCGCGTACAGACGCATTCACCCAAAACCAGCAGCCAAATACTACCTTCAACTCATTCCCATTGGTCTCCTCGGATATTATTTGGCCAGCTTCCTGGATTTCCAAGGCTTGCAATACGTTCCCGCAGCCATCGAGCGCCTCATTCTCTTTACCTATCCTACCCTTGTAGTGCTCCTTTCTAGGATCATTCTCAAAACGCGTATCAACACCCGACAGTGGATGGCACTGATTCTCGCTTATGCTGGAATTTTAGTAGTCTTGGTAGGAGACATGGACGTTTCTACAAGAAATGGTATTTGGAAAGGAGGCATCTGGATATTCATGGCGGCGCTTTGCTATGCGAGCTACATCATAGGGAGCCACCGCCTAATCCCTATTTTTGGGGTAGCTTATTTCACTTCACTTGCGATGAGTGTAGCCTCTGTGGGCGTATTTATCCATAGCTACCTCAAAGGAGCCCAGGACCTTTTCTCCTATCCCCAACCTGTATATGAATACATTGGCATCATGGGGGTAGTTTCTACCATTTTACCTGCTTTTTTGATCTCGGCAGGTATCAAACGCATCGGACCTGGAAATACCGCCATCATAGGAAGTGTGGGACCTGTTTCTACCATTGTGCTAGCTTACCTATTGCTAGATGAACCTTTTGGTGGAATACAAATAGTGGGTACGCTTGCCGTAATGGCGGGTGTACTATTAATTTCTACCAAAAAAGGAAAATGAGATAGAAGGACTATGCTTAACTTTTTCACTCCTTCACATATCGCTAAAATTTCTCCATGACATACACAACTCTAGATCAACCCGTCTGGCATGCACTTTCTGAAACTCATCAGACATTGGCATACGACTTTTCTGGTGTCAAATGCTATGATCCTGCCTACTGTCCCTTTGGGGCATGGACGGATGTACCATCGCTACCCGAAGCTTTAGATAGATATGCCCAACAACTGATTGCACACACTACCCAGCAGATATTTACCGAAGGAAAAATCCCCTTCCTCCACGTAGCAGCATCTAATATTCCTGCCATTAGACTATATGAAAAATTGGGGTTTCGTGTCAGGAGAGAAATCAGCTTTTGCCAGTTGAAACACGCGTAGGGCGTTCTATCCACTGTCTAGTATACAGTCTGACGAGAAAAAATTAGTATCTTGCCAGCTAGTTAGAACATACACAATGGACTTACCTTATTTTCTGGTGTTGGGCGTCGTCTTATTTGCCGTAGGAATTGCCCTGGTTTTGACTCGACGAAATATCATCATGGCCCTTATGGGTGTCGAGCTTATGCTAAATGCCGCCAACATCAACTTTGTCGCTTTCGCCCAATATGATCTCCAAAAGCTAGATGGGCAGATGGCTACCCTTTTTGTCATGGTACTCGCTGCTGCCGAGATCGCCGTAGCCCTGGCCATTGTCCTCAACGTATACAAACGCTTCCGTACGGTACGTCTCGACAAACTCGAAAACTCCTATCATGACCTAGCCTGACCCTCTGAAATAAGCCATTACATTGAACGGATACCAATCACTCAGCGAGTCACTCCCCTTTCAGTCGATCCACACGTGGATACTCCTGATACTGTGTCTGCCTTTCTTTGGATTTTTGGTGTTGAGATTCTTTGGAAAAAAACTTCCTCAGGGCGGACAATGGATCGCCTTCGGTTTCATGGCAGCTTCCTTCTTATCTGCCCTCATACTTATCTATGAAGGGTGGCAGCAGGAAATCGGCGAAGAGATTCACCTTCGCATGGTCTGGTTCAATATATCAGGACCTGACCATCCCATTCACTTTACTTTGGGCTTGAGAGCGGACCCATCTGCCATGGTCATGTGTGCCCTCGTCGCAGGGATCTCTACTCTGGTCCTCCTTTTCTCTCAAGAATACATGAAAAAAGAGGCCCACCTAGACCGTTACTGGGCCTATCTATGCCTCTTCGTGCTGGCTATGCAAGCCATCATCCTCGCAGATAATCTCATCTTGATTTTCGTAGGTTGGGAATTGGTAGGATTGGCTTCCTACTTCTTGATTGGCTTTTTTTATACCCAAGAAAAACCTGCACGTGCGGCTCAAAAGGCATTTCTCATCAATCGCATAGGTGATACCTTCTTTTTGATGGGCATGGCAATTTTATTTTCCCTCACCCAAACGCTAGATCTTTCTGCCCTCTGGGGATTGCTGACGAAAGGAGAGATACAGGGCGACCTATTCGTGATCACGTACAACTATCTCTCAGTTCCTACGGACTATCCAATCATGGATTCTGAGAATATCTTTGTCCGAGAGCTGCCACTCATTTGGTTGCAGTTGGCTGGACTCTTCATCATAGGCGGAGCCTTGGGCAAGTCTGCTCAGTTCCCCTTGCAGACATGGTTACCCGATGCGATGGCAGGGCCGACACCCGTTTCCTCCTTGATCCACGCAGCAACTATGGTGGCAGCAGGTGTATACCTCGTCTCAAGGATATATTTTTTCTTGTTTTCATGGGTGCAAGTCACACTCGCCATCATCGGAGCTGTCACCGCTTTGATGGCTGCCATTGCGGCACTCACCCAGTGGGACATCAAACGCATACTGGCCTATTCGACCATTTCTCAACTGGGATATTTGATGATGGGTATGGGCGTAGGAGTATACGATGATGCGATGATGCATTTGATTACACACGCATTTTTCAAGTGTGGGCTTTTCTTAGTCGCAGCCGTGATCATTCATCAGTTGCATCACCTCTCCTCCCAGCCTCAAGAGGGCATTCCTCCCTACAATGACATCCGCAACATGGGAGGACTTTGGAAGGAGCAGCCCATCTTGTTTCGCTTATTCATGTTTATGATGCTGGCACTGGCAGGCATTCCCTTTACCTCGGGCTTTGTCTCCAAGGAGGGCATCATCATGGGGACCATTGATTGGGCAGAGAGATTGCAGGGAGGGAGTTGGCTGATTCCTGCAATGGCATTGATCGGTGTAGGTCTGACAGCTTATTATATGGGACGAATGACCATGTGGGTTTTTATCAGCGAAAGAAGAAATAATGTCCCCAAGCAAAAAATTCACTGGAAAATGGCTGTCCCCTTATTTGTGATGGCTTTGGGATCTTTTTGGTTTCCTATATTCTGGAATCCCTTCGAAAATTATGGATATGTAAGTCAGGCATTTTCACTTCCCATCCAACTTTTTCAAGTCCCGCCACTGCCAGGTATTGGGCATCATCATTTGATCTGGACGATCCTTTCTGTAAGTCTGGCTGTAGGTGGATTAGGAATGGCTTATTGGCATTTCAATGGAAAAAAATCAAAGCCATCGCGCCACCCCCTTCAAACACTTTCCTTTCATCATTTTTACCAAGACTTCTTGTACGAACATATTTTGGCGAAAGGGATACTCGTTTTTGCTACCATGTGGAAGTGGATCGATCAATACATCATAGATGGTGCGGTAAAATTGGTGGCCATGATTACCCACAATCAGGATGTGCCCTCTGACAGCAGTTTTGAACCACAACCTACAGCAGATCGCGACGCACTTCCCAGTGGTCTCTCTCTGGCACGTTTGGCAGAATGGATAGATGTAGATATTTTCGATCGCCTGGTGAACTATCTCGTCCGAGGCATTCAATATGCGGGTTCCTATGTCTCAAGTACACAATCGGGAAATATACAGCGTTATTTTATAGGAATCATTCTTAGTGCTGCTGTCATCGTTTTGATCGCCAGCTTATTGGTGTAAAAAGAAAACGGATTCTGTTAGTCTAGAGTCTTACTTAGATAATATATGCCCATACTCAGCATACTCATATGGTTACCGATGATAGGAATGATCATCATGGCGGTTGGACCCAAAAGCAGGGTGCAACTCTATAGATGGATCGCTTTGGTAGTGACACTACTCCAGTTGGGATGGACGCTCGGCGCAGTCCTGCCTGCCTTTTTGGAAGCCAAATCAGGAGCGGATGCAGGAGGCTGGATGTCCCATTTTTACTTACAAGAAGCGACTCCATGGATCGATTTCTCCTTGGGAAACATGGGAAGATTGTATATCGAATATGCCTTAGGAGTCGATGGTTTGGGTTTTCTACTAGTCTTGCTGACAGCGATCATCATGCCCATGGCTGTATTATCAGCCTGGGGGGTGACACGCAACGTAAAGGGCTACTTCATGCTTTTTATGCTCCTCGACCTGTCGATGCTCGGTGTTTTCTGTGCCCTAGACTTCTTTTTATTTTACCTCTTCTATGAGTTTATGCTGCTTCCGATGTTTTTCTTGATCGGACTGTGGGGAGGGCCTAGGCGAGAATATGCTTCCCTGAAATTCTTTCTGTACACACTGGTAGGCTCTGTCTTCATGTTGCTGATCATGGTAGGGCTACTATTCAGTTTCCAAAATCCGATCCTGAGTACTCCTGAAACACCTATTTATACCTTAAATTTTCTTCACATGTTTCAAGGAGCCCCCATAGATGGGAGTTTCTTCGACTTGAATTCTACACTCCTAGGGATCAATGCACGTCTCCTGGCCTTCGGAGTATTATTCGTCGGTTTCGCGATCAAGCTTCCGATGGTTCCTGTGCATACCTGGCTCCCCGATGCACACGTGGAAGCACCCACTCCCATATCTGTGATTCTGGCAGGTATCCTCTTGAAAGTGGGAGGGTATGGCATGCTACGCATTTGCTACGGGATTTTTCCTGATGGTGCTCTGCATTTCACATGGCACATCGGCTTGATGGGGGTCATCTCGATCGTCTATGGTGCCTTCGTCGCAATGGCACAAAAGGATCTTAAACGACTCGTCGCCTATTCGTCTATCTCCCATATGGGATTTGTCATGCTGGGGATCGCATCTTTGACGGCTGTAGGAATGAGTGGCGCCACCCTACAACTCTTCACACATGGGATCATCTCAGCCATGCTTTTCTTGATCGTCGGTGTCATTTATGATCGGGTCCATGATCGACAGATCGAAAACTTTCGAGGACTCTGGCAACTGATGCCCGCCTATGCAGTCTTCACCTTGATTGGATTCTTTGCTTCTCTAGGGCTTCCTGGCTTTGCAGCTTTTGTATCAGAATTGCTAGTTTTTATGGGTGCTTTTCAAGCCGCACAGCTAGGCTCGCTTCCTTATTGGATGGCAATCGTCTCTACCCTGGGCATCGTACTAGGTGCGACTTATTACTTACGCACCTACCGGCAGATGTTTTTTGGGATCTTCAACAGAAATCAGACAAGTGATTGGCTCCCTAAACTCACAGATCTTACCCCACGTGAATACCTACTCCTCACGCCGCTAGCGATCCTTATTGTATGGCTGGGCGTATTCCCAGGGCCGCTACTGGACTTATTCGAGGCAGACATGGCAGATTTCGGTCAATGGGTTCGCTACATGGGAGAAGAAATGATGACAGGGCATTGAGGATGTATACAAGAACATGTCTATACAGCATTGGTCTTTTCCACAACTTGTGTAACTTGAAATGTGAGGAAGGCACTTTCTAGATTCCAGATGAATGACTGCTCACGCCAACACACAAACTCGACCCACTATGTATCGCACACAAAATAAAATCCAGACCCCAGAAAAGCTGATTTCACTTTGCCACTCCTGGCGTGTGATGGGCGAACATATCGCTTACATTTTTCTGGATTCACCGACCATCGACGTTGCCCTCATCAAAAAGCTGGAACAAGTCAAGGAAGAAGAGAGCGAAAGGCTCACAGTTGCCCTCGCCAAAAACCCGCAGGCTGATGATACAGCATTTGTCCTCGCAGCTTTTGAGATTGTGGATGGTGTGACGGTGATTACTCCTGAAGAAAGAGAAAATTTTGAATCATCCTTGGCACCTGAAGCTGTCTTGTAATATTCGAGCGCTCTATTGTACGCTTTGCATAGAACTGGCCCCCTTCAACTTGTAACTGAAGCTAAATATAGGCTCTAGCTTCAATCTCTGATTCCAGCATAGAGTTCTAATCAATTATATTTCTCCAATACTTTTAAAGACGTATCAAAGTTCTTGTTCAAGGGAGCTGTAAACGTCACGGCCTCTCCTGTCTTGGGGTGGGCAAAAGACAATTTCTCTGCATGGAGTAGGTAGCCATGATTGATGGGACGCTCCTCCTTACGATTGCTCCATTTATAATTGCGTTTGAGCTGCGATAGCATGATGTTGACGCCGCCATATAGGCCATCTCCTACGATGGGACATCCGATGGCAGCCAAGTGTACCCTGATCTGGTGCATCCGTCCTGTCACAGGTTGACAACGAAGTAGCGTGAAGTTCCTATAAGCATTTTCTGTATCTACAATGGTCTTAGAAGCCTTACCCTGATGATGGCTGACTGTTACTTTTCGGTTGGTAGATACATATAGTGGCAGGTCGATTTCTTGACTTTCGAATCGGTGAACGCCACCTGTGAGTGTCAGGTATTCTTTCTTGACTTTCCGCTTTTCAAACTGGATGGAAATATTTCGATAGTTTTCATCTCCTTTTGTTAGGAGCATGATACCCGAAGTATTTTTGTCTAGACGATGACAGAGACGCAAGTCTTGATCATAGACTTTGGCCAAGTGATTGATATTTCGATTACTCTTATCATCCAAACTCGCCACGTCCAAAGGTTTGTTGATCAGTACGATGTCATCATCCTCAAATACGATGATTTCGTGGAAGCGGATAAATTTCTGCGTCTTCACTGCCATAGCATTCAATATTTTTCGCCTTTGAAGTGTCTGAACAAAAGAAAACGTAAGATGGAACATTATGTTTCCATAATCCCAATGAGCCATTCATAGGATCGTATGGCTTTTTCTGCTTCTTTGTAGGATGGATAGAATTTTTGGACCCATGCCCAAAAGGCAGGACTATGATTCATCTCACGCAGGTGCATGAGTTCGTGAATGATGATATAATCAATGAGGGAAGGAGGGAGAAAAATGAGATGCCAATTAAAATTCAGATTGCGCTTGCTAGAGCAGGACCCCCATTTGCTGCGCACATCTTTCACCCTGATTTGCCCAAAAGAAGAGTCTGTCCATTCTCCCAAAGTAGCTGTTCGATTTTGGATATGCCCTTTTGCCAGCGCGCGTAGTGCTTGATAAATGATTGCCTTACGATCTTCCAGCACTTGATCTTTCACCGAGATAATGATTTGTTCATCCTCTACTCTGACTTGTCGCTTTTTTCCTTGTCGAAAAATCAACTTGTGCATTTCCCCCATGTATAAAACCTTCCCAGCAGCCAGATGCTTCAGGAAATCTTCTCTTCGTGCATGGAGCACTTGAGATTGTGCATAATGCTTGAGAATCCAGTTTTTATGTTTCTCAATGGCTTGATGGTGGGCAGAGGTGAGTTTGCCATTGGGTGTTCGTATGATTAATACGGGTTCGTTGGGCTTAAACCTGAAGTTCAATGCCTTTCCTTGTGCCTTTTCGACTCGACAAGGTATTTTAACTGTATCTATATGCAAGAACATATTATCACGACTCATGCTAAGTGGAAGATGGCCACCTAACCCAAAATACAGGTGAATGATTTAATCCATTCGCATATCCTATTCTGCGAATATAACATAAACACTTCCACCTATTTTAAATGTAGAAAGACCTGCACGACATAATATTCGCCATTTTGCGCACGCGCGACACCTATCCCTGTGTACTCAAAATTTCCTTTCAGGTTGCGATGATGTCCTGGACTGTCAATCCAGCTGCGCGTGGCGATTTCAGCTACAAAACCAGACGAATAAGTACAAGTATACAGATTTTCTGCAAAATGATAGGCTCTCCCCAAACCTTTACCTGCGGCCTTGAGACGCTGTTTGAAACCTGTGTGCGAAAATGGCTTTCGTTTGGTGGCCATATCCTCTGCATGCTGACGCGCGATACCATCTAGGTTAGGGACACGCTTCAACTTTCGCAACCTAATTGACCTCCTGTAATCGTTGGTTTGCTTCAAGACCTGCCATTCGATCGCCTTTGTATCTATGGGCGGCGAGGGCACCTGAAAGCCTGTCATCCATCCTCCTAAGATGAGAATCCATAAGGTAGAAACAACAGACTTTGAAGCTGATTGCCCCAAATTGACAACTTTGTTTATCTTTGGCATGCTAACGAATAAATTAACTTTATGCGGTTCGAAGTAAACGTCGAAGATCAGTATACAGAATTCAAGTTACTGGAAGAAAATCTCAACAGCAGAATATCTCCTGATCTCAAAGCTGAGTTTGTCAAACGAGACTTTAAAAACCTCGTACTCAACCTTTCTATGGTCAAATATGCCGATAGCTCAGGTCTTAGTGCTATCTTGAGAGCCAACAAACTCTGCATGGATAAAGAAGGCATGCTTGTCATTTGCTGCGTGCAGCCACATGTCGAGAAGCTCATTACCATTTCTCAGCTGCAGACAGTCCTCACGCTTCTTCCCACAAGTGAAGAGGCTATCGAAGCGATTTTCATGCACGAAATAGAAACCGAAATCACCCAAACTGGTGGAGACTTGGATGGCAATCATAATGGCTAGGTAATCAAACCCCTTTTCTTGTATCAGATACCCGATCCCCTGTGAGTGTATTCGAAGTCCGTATCCTGGGAACTAGCGCAGCAATTCCTACCAATTCTCGCCTGCCTTCTGCTCAGGTGGTCACGATCAATGATCGTCATCACCTAGTAGACTGTGGCGAAGGTACGCAAATCCAGATGATTCGTCAACGCGTGAAGTTCTCTAGGTTGGATGCCATCTTTATCTCTCACTTACATGGGGACCATGTGCTGGGTGTACCTGGCCTACTTAGCTCTATGAGCATCTATGAACGCAACTTCCCCCTGAAGCTTTTTGCACCAGCAGGCTTGAAGGATATACTTGATCTGGTTTTTTCTCAAACACATAGCTACCTCACCTATCCATTAGAATTTATCCCAACAGAAGACTTTGATGTAGGCGACGTCATCTACGAGACGGACAAATATTCTGTTTCTCTACTACCTTTAGAACATAGAATCTTTTCACGTGGATTTCTTTTCAAGGAAGTAAACAAAAAGCCTAAATTCGATTTTTATAAGGCAAAATCTCTTGAAATTCCCAATAATTATTTCCCTTTGTTGAAACAGGGTAATGTGGTGAATTTGGAAGATGGAAGGCAGATTCTTCCTGAGGATGTACTCGCACCTGCGGATCATCCACTATCTTATGCTTACTGCTCAGATACACGGTACAATCCTGCCATCGTAGATCATATCAAGGATTCGCTCCTTCTGTATCACGAATCGACATTCTTGCATGCGCTCAAAGCTCGCGCAGATGAAACATTTCATAGCACGGCAAAAGAAGCTGCACAAATCGCTAAGGATGCACGCGTCAAAAAGCTCCTCTTGGGACACTTTTCGGCTAGGTACAGGGATCTCGCCCCCCTTGTAGCGGAGGCCCAGCGTATCTTCTCCGAAGTAGAAGCCGCACGTGAAGGGCAGGTTTTCAACCTCAAAGACTTGGCTAAAGCCTATGTTTAAGAAAGAAAATATCCTCTTCATCGTCCTGGGTGGCTTTTTTGTGACCAATGCCCTGATCGCAGAAATCATCGGAACAAAGCTATTCTCTGTCGAAAAAATATTTGGCCTTGATCCAGCCAACCTTTCCTTGTTTGGGCAAGAAGGCATGTCCTTCAATATGACAGCAGGCGTCCTCCTCTGGCCTGTCGTATTTGTCATGACCGATATTATCAATGAGTACTACGGACGAAAAGGCGTGCAACTTCTTTCCTACCTCACAGCAGCACTCATCTCCTATGCCTTTTTGATGATCTTCCTTTCTATGTGGGTACCCCCCGCAGACTTTTGGCTGGGGAGCTATCCAGACATCAAGCCTTCTATCGAAGTAGCCTACGAGTCGATCATGGGACAAGGACTCCTGATCATTCTGGGATCACTGGTTGCTTTTTTAGTAGGACAGCTCACAGATGTGTATGCCTTCCATTATTTGCGTCGCTTCACAGGTGAGAAAATGCTCTGGTTTCGCGCGACAGGTTCTACGTTGATCTCCCAGCTCATCGATAGCTTCATCGTACTCGGTGTCGCTTTTTATCTGCCAGGCACATGGCCCCTTTCTCTTTTTTTGGCAGTCGGAATCGTGAACTATATTTATAAATTTCTGGTTGCCGTAGCACTTACCCCTGCGCTTTATGTAGTCCACTATGCTATCGACTCTTATCTCGGAAAAGAGAAAGCACACGAGTTGACTACCCAAGCCGCCAAAGAATCTAGTCTTACCCCTTTAAAGCGCTAATTCGCGTTTTGCAATCTGCCATACATTATTATACTGATAGACAATAATTTGCACAGAATATTTCCATTATCGGACTTACTATTCTTAAGAACGATAGGTTTAAGTGAAAGATGCGCTAGGATGAAACAGAATTTATTATATATTTATACAAGTCCAGTATGCCAACAAAACTTGCTCGGTGGATATTCTTGAACGCATTATAGAAAACCTGACCAGCGATGAAGTTCGCAGGTTCAAAATTCTGTCTAACAGATTCAAAGCAGACGAAGAAAAAAAGTTGCTCATCCTCTTTGATGCAATCAGAGCAGGTGACTTCAAAACTACGGAACCTGTCGTCATCGCTTCTCTCTATGGCAGTACCGATTCCAAGGCGAAAAATTCCTATTATCGCCTAAGGAATAAACTCCTTCAAAATCTCGAAAAAAGCCTTCTCTTCTATCATTTCAATTATAAAAATTCGATAGAAGCACTATCTAATATTCAGCTCTCTATGCTTTTTCGAGAGCGGGGCTTGTACAGAGAAGCCTTCTATCAACTGAAAAAGGCAGAGAAAGTAGGACTCGACCAAGACCAGTTCAATGTACTTGAAGTTGTCTATGCGGAAATGGTCAAACTCGCTACCCATCATGAAATTGACATAGAGAGTATCATCCATCGGCGAAGAGAAAATCAAAAAAAGATTGAAATCCTCCGCGCGAATAGTGAAGTGTTGGGAACCATTACACAAGAGCTTTCAAGACGTAACTACGCACGCAGCAAACGGAGCTCTTCTGTCATTGATACCCTTGAGCAAATCAAAGCGCAACTAGAAGAACATGCGCAGATTTTCCGCTCAGCTTCAGGCAAAATCATGATCATGAATACGGTCGCTCCCATCTTAATTCAAAAAGGAGCTTACCGCGAACTGGCTGATTATGCCCAAGCTACATTGGACGATTTTGAGTCTGGCAATCTCTTCAGCGAAGACAATCATACAACTAGATTACGTCTTCGCATATTTCGAATCAACTCTCTCTTGAAGCTTCTAAGACTGGAACAAGCACTCAAGGAGTTAGAGATATTCTGCGAGGAACTGGATATGTACCACAGGCAAAACTTCAACGAGTTCGCCTTCCACTTCTACGCCAACAAAGTTTTTGCACTGAAACTGGCCCGTCGGCTAGATGAAGCACAGGGTGTACTCGACGAGGCATTCCTCCAAAAAGAAATCCTCAAAAACGGGACACCAGAAGTTTTTCTACTTATCAGCCAAGCAGACCAACACTTCAGCAAAGAAGATTATGCAAAGGCCATTCTTACCCTCAATCGTTTACTCAAACACAGCCATTTCTCCAAATTAGATGCTGAAATCAGACTGTATGTACAGATCTTTCGTGTGGTCAATTTCTATGAAGCAGGTCAGCACACACAGGTCGCAGATACAGCAAAATCTATTAGGAGGAGCTTCCGCAATCTGCTCAAGGATGAGTTCTATGAGAAGACCACGAAGTTTCTTGAGATTGTACTCCGTATGAATACCGCTGCCGTCGAAGGAAAGAAAGTATTTCTCAAAGCAGCTCTGCGCAACTTCACTGAGGCTTATCCACCTTCAGAAATTGGAGACAATCAGATCATTCTCTATGAATTGTACCTACAGTCCAAGCTCAATCCCGAGTACAGTTATTATCAACTGCTGTGTAACAAGGCACTTCAAGCCGTGTCGTAGTTCCGTCGCATAGCTTGATTCTCAAGAATGCTCAAAATATACCCTCAGTAAAAATCGGATTTTCCCATCTGGATTTTATCCTTGTAGCTTTGAAGGATCTTCTCAAAAGCAACATTTTAAGCGCCTGACTGTCACAGTGACTTGATGATCTCATCTTTCCGATTGCCTTCGGATTGGTTTTTGCTTATTATTTGCGAAAAATGAAGCAGATAAGCCTGTTATAAACCGCATGCCCAATAGACCCACATAGTTATGTACGTTCTATGGCTCAAGCTGTATCAGGCCTTTTGCTCATAAAAACTATAAATACGGACTACAAATTCAACTTTCATGGATAACAAATTCATCGAACGTCTTCAAAATGAAATCGCAGAAATTGATGCTGCGGGTTTGTTTAAGCGTGAGCGTGTCATCACTGGACCACAAGCTGCGGAGATATCCGTATCTACAGGAGAGCAAGTCCTGAATTTCTGTGCCAATAATTATTTGGGACTTTCTTCCCATCCCAAAGTCATAGAGGCTGCACATAAAACCATTGATACGCACGGTTATGGCATGTCTTCCGTTCGTTTTATTTGCGGAACACAGGACATCCACAAAGAACTAGAGGCCAAGCTTTCGACCTTTTTGGGAACAGAAGATACCATCCTCTACGCAGCTGCATTTGATGCTAATGGAGGTGTATTCGAACCGCTACTCACCAAAGAAGACGCCATCATCTCCGATCAGCTGAACCACGCCTCGATCATTGACGGTGTCCGACTATGCAAAGCTGCGCGCTATCGCTACAAGCACAACGACATGGCCGATCTAGAAAAACAGCTACAAGATAGCCAGGATGCACGTACACGTGTCATTGTCACAGATGGCGTATTTTCCATGGATGGAACCCTCGCACAACTCGACAAGATCTGTGACTTAGCTGATCAATATAATGCCCTCGTCATGGTCGACGAATGCCATGCTACAGGATTTGTAGGTGCCACAGGTCGAGGAACAATTGAGCATTGTGACGTCATCGGTCGTGTAGACATTATCACAGGCACACTAGGCAAGGCTTTGGGTGGCGCTTCGGGAGGTTTTACCTCTGGCAGAAAAGAGATCATCGAGATGCTACGCCAACGTTCTCGACCTTATCTATTCAGTAACACATTAGCTCCATCGATCGTAGGGGCAAGTATTGCCGTGTTGGATATGCTCTCTGAGACAACTGAACTGAGAGATAAGTTGGAGGAAAATACTACCTATTTCCGTGAGAAAATGACAGCGGCAGGTTTTGATTTGAAACCTGGCACACACGCCATTGTTCCTGTCATGCTATACGATGCCCCGCTGGCGCAGGAGTTTGCGGATAAGCTATTGGCAAGAGGGATCTATGTCATCGGTTTCTTCTATCCTGTGGTCCCCAAAGGAGAAGCACGCATTCGTGTACAGCTTTCTGCTGCCCATGACAAAGCACATTTGGATAAGGCGATTGAGGCATTCATCGCTGTAGGTCAAGAGCTTAACGTCTTGAAACAGCCTGCTTAAGTAGGTAATCATATACATTTGAAAGGGAAATGGAGCCATTCTGTTTCCCTTTTTTATTTATCATTGCACATGCAACCCATCATCGAGTGTATCCCCAATTTTAGCGAAGGACAAAATCAGGAAGTGGTCGATCAGATTGCAGCAGCGATCCGTGGAGTGGAAGGTGTGAAACTCATGCATATCGACATGGGATACTCTGCTAACCGTACAGTCATGACCTTTGCAGGCACTCCCGACCGAGTCATCGAAGCCGCTTTTCGGGGAATCAAAGAGGCCAGCGAAAGAATCGATATGTCTGTACAAAGCGGGACCCATCCACGTATGGGTGCGACAGATGTGTGTCCCCTAGTTCCAATTCAAGGGATCCCCTTCGATGCGTTGCTACCCTATGCAGAGCAATTGGGACACCGAGTAGGGGACGAATTAGGTATCCCTGTTTATTTTTATGAAAAATCTGCCCTCATATCAGAAAGACATAATCTTGCGTTCATCAGAAAAGGAGGGTATGAGGGTTTTCAAACCAAAATTTTACAGGCGAAATGGAAACCAGATGCAGGGCCTCAGCACTTCCATTCACGAGCTGGACAGACAGTCATCGGAGTCCGAGACTTTCTCATCGCTTATAATATCAATTTAGATACAAAAGATACGTCTCTGGCAAAGGACATCGCAGGAGAAATCAGAGAAAGTGGGAAAACCATCCAGAAAAATGGGGTCAAGCAGCGTATCGCTGGAACTTGCAAAGGAGTCAAAGCGATCGGTTGGTACGTAGATGAGTTTGGCTTAGTACAAGTCTCGACCAATGTGACGGATATCGAGACCACTCCCGTGCACAGAGTATTTGAGGAGGTAAAAAAGGAAGCGAACAAACGGGGGGTAGAGGTTCGAGGTTCTGAAGTTATCGGTATGATTCCTAAAAAAGTATTGATCGCTGCGGGAAAATACTATGGAAAACAGGAAAATCCGTCAGAAGAGTCGTTGATTCGAGAGGCGATCGACCAACTAGGACTTAGTGAATTTGACTTATTTGATCCTTATCAAAAGATCCTTGAATATCAGTTGAAATTGTAGGTATTTTTTTCATACTTTTCGCCTAAAATCAAAAGAAAATATTGTTACTTTTTACATAAAAAAGTCAAATCGATTCATTAGAAAATTCATATAATCTTCTCTCAAAATTATCTACCTTTTTATCTGAAATAAATATTCTATTTTTATTACTTTCCTCTCTAAAAACAACCCTAAAAACCGCCCTTTTTACCTCATTATCAGGGTTTATCTCCTATTTAATCTTTTCATAAGATCTGCCCCTTTTTGGCAATCCCTCCGCTTAGGAAAATTGGGTGAATTTGAAAAATTCAAAGATCCGCAGTTTGAGAAATACGCATATATTTATATATTCCATAATGATTTGATAACTGTGCAATTTATTTCGTAACCTAAGCCTTAACACTATGCGGAATTTCTTTACCCTGCTGGTGGTTTTGGGACTATCCATAACCACAGCATTGGGGCAAGCTTCTTATCAAGTGTCGTTTTCGGACGGTACTGGTAATCCGGGTGGTCTCAACACGGAGGCCGATGCAGGCAGCATCGCTACGTGGGATACCGTCCTCAATGCCAGTCTAGCCGCCAACACTTGGTCAGCCCCAGCAACTATTCCATTTCCATTTGACTTTTTCGGCAGTCCTGTTACACAATATGTAGTATCAGGAAACGGATTGCTCACATTTGATGTGAATGCAGCTCTGACGACGCCACCAGTCAATGCAAACACGGACCTTCCCAACGCTTTATTGCCCGACTCTACGATCGCGGCCATGTGGGATGAGTTCACCATCAATCCTCCGATTGGAACAAACGACCGCGTTGTATCTAAAACATTTGGTACAGCACCCGATCGTCAACACTGGATCAAGTGGTTCTCCTACGAAATTGGAGGAGTCGGTTTTTCCTACTTCGCGATTGTATTGGAAGAAAAAACCAATAGAGTGTACGTTGTAGACCTCTACAATGCAGGTTCGCCTTTACTCACGACCACTGTGGGCGTGCAGTTAGATGCGAGTACAGCCGTTCAGTTTGGCAATGACAGCATCCCTCAAGGAGGAAATGGCTCTGGCAATACTGACAACGACTACTGGGAGTTTACGCCTTTCACCATCTCTCCTGTAGATTTAGGTGTGACTGCTTATGTCTCTCCTGACTTTGATTGTTTTGGAGATACGATCAATCTGATCGCTACCGTCACAAACTTTGGTACACAAGCGATCGATCTCCTAGCAGCGGGTGCTAACCTTGACTTCCAGATTACGGGAGCTTCTACCGTTACTGGGGTTAGCCCATTGTCAGGAACGCTTGCGTCGGGTGCCTCAGCGGACTTTACCTTCGGTCTACCTGTAGTTTTGACGAACACGGGTTCCTACACCATCAAGACCTTCACGACGGTAGCCAACGACGGCAATGCCATCAATGATACCTTGGAGGCCAACTTCACCAAGATCTTTGGTAGTTTATTGCCCGTGGATTTCACAGGCTTTAATGGGGGCAACCTGCCCACGGTTGCACCTGGATGGTCTGAGACAGAAGGAACGCCTCCTACAGGGACTTTCTCTTCGTGGACTTCTCGAGATTTTGCCAATACAGCTGGACCCAACGGCACCGCTGCTGTGATCAATCTGTTTGGCACATTCCTAAACAACGAGTTGATCATCAGTCCTCAGTTCATTCCGACAGCTACGACCATCATGACGTATGATATCGCGCTGACGGACTTTGTATCTACAACACAAGGTACCTTAGACCCAGATGATACCGTAAGTGTGGTCATTTCTACAGACTGTGGGGTTACCTATACACCTATTGTATCCTACACAGCTTCTTCGACTATCTCTGGTTCTGGTCAGACAGATACGATAGACCTTGCTCCTTATGCAGGTCAGGAAATCATAGTAGGTTTCGCAGCAGATGACGGTACAACAAGTGGTAGTGAGGATGTAGATTTCTTCGTAGATAACATCAACGTCGTTCAGCAGCTTCCTGTAGACATGGGGGTATCTGCCATACTATCTCCTACAGGTGATGCCTGCTATGGATCATCTGAACTCGTGCAGGTAGAAGTGACCAACTTTGGTACACAACCTATTGATTTCAGTGTCAATGCGACGGGTGTATTCTTCCAGGTAGCAGGACCTAATGCGAATACTTACTCTGCGCTCCTTAACTCTGGCACACTGGCAGTCGGTGGTACCCAAATCGTAGATATCACTCCTACTGGTGACTTCAGCCTTCCTGGATTGAATGTAGTGAATGCATATACACAGGTAATTTCAGGTGCTGACCCAGGTGGTTTCAACGATACCACTTCTGCTTCATTTGAGACTGTACCTACAGTTGTCGCACCTTACCTAGAAGACTTTGAGCTATTTACCTCATCTACAGGTACAGGCGATCCAGGTACTATTGGCGGTGGTTGGACACGTGATCCTAACGTGTCTGCTTTTGCATGGTATCCTGATGCTGGCGGCACCCCTTCAGGTGGTACTGGTCCTACAGTAGACCACTCTACAGGTAGTGCGACAGGTATCTACATGTATACAGAAGGTAGTAATGGAGGTCAATTTGCCTTCCTGAAGAGCCCCTGTATTGACATTAGTGCCTTGAACAATCCTTCCTTAGAGTTCTACTACCACATGTTTGGTAATAATATGGGAGACTTGACAGCGAGTGTCATTGATGATTTGGGAGATACAACCGTTGTATTCTCAGCCTCAGGTCAGCAACAAGCTGCTCAAGGTGACCCATATCTACGTGCATTTGCTGATTTGAGTACCTTTGCTGGACAAACCATCCAACTACTCTTTACAGGGGAAACAGGTCCTGGTTTTGCGACAGATATGGCGATTGATGATGTCAATGTATTTGACCTTGCACTCATCGACTTTGCTGCTCTAGAATTCGTTCAGCCTGATGGTCCAGGTTGCTATGGTTCAGCAGAAGATGTCATTGCTTCTGTTGTGAACTTTGGTACTCCTATAGACCTAGCCACAGAAAATGTGACCATCAACGTAGACATCGCAGGTCCTACCAACGGTAACTTCAACGTAGTCCTCAACACAGGTACTGTGAATACTGGGGATACACTTACTGAGCTTGTTACAACTGTAGCAGACTTGAGTGTACCTGGCATCTATACATTTACACTGACGGTATTTACACCTAATGATGCAGACGCTTCGAACAACTCTTTGAGCTTCACAGTAGAATCACTTCCTGTGGTTACGGCTCCTTATCTAGAGGACTTCGACTTATTCCCATCCTCTACAGGTACAGGTAATCCCAGTAACCTGCTCAATGGATGGACGCGTACACCAGAAGGTACAGGTGGTATCTTTACATGGTTCCCTGATGCAGACGGTACGCCTTCAGGTGGTACAGGTCCGCTTGTAGACCATACACAGGGCAATGCGACAGGTATCTACCTCTACACAGAAGCCTCTAACACGGCACAAGGTCCAATTGCTGAGCTATTTAGCCCATGTATCGACCTTTCTGCTATTAGTGCTCCTGCACTAGAGTTCTGGTATCATATGGCAGGTACCAATATGGGTACATTGACTGTCTTGGGTACAAACAGCGGTGGTTTGACGGTAGAGTTGGCTCAGTTTGTCGGTTCTCAGCAAGGTGCTTCTGCAGATCCTTGGCTACTGGCTACGGCTAGTCTGGATACCTTTGCAGGGCAGACCATTCAGTTGATCTTCCGTGGAGAAAGAGGAAGCGGCTTCTCTTCCGATATGGCCATTGACGATGTGCGTGTATACGATCTTCCTGCTGTGGACGTAGGTCCAGCTGTGGCAGCCCCACTTCTTGAGCCTATGCCAGTAGAGTGTTTCGACGTAGCAGAAGAAGTGATTGCCAATATTCAGAACTTCGGTGGACCACTGGATCTGAGTGTAGAAAACGTAACCGTGAATGTAGAGATCACAGGCCCTCTAGCGCCACAGACTTTCTCTACAACTGTAACATCCGGTAACTTGGCTTCTATCGCCACACTTGCCACTACCGTCACTTCAACGGCAGACTTCAGTGCAGGTGGTATATACGAAGTAGAGATCATCGTTTCTTCAGCAAATGATGCCAATGCTTTGAATGATACAGCTGTCGTGACCTTGGAGAATATCATCGTTCCATCTGTTGGTTCGAACTTGCCTCCTGTTACATTTGACGGTTTCAACGGGGGTAACCTTCCCACAATTTCTCCCGGTTGGTTTGAGATTGACGGAGTAGATGCACCACCAATTGATGGTACGACTGGCTTCTCTAGCTGGGCTGCTGTCAACTTTGGTAACGACGCAGCTAGTCCCAATGGAACGGCTGCACGATTGAACATCTTCTCCAACTTCTTGGATAGAGAGTGGATCGCTGGACCTAAGTTTACAGTTACAGCTCAGTCCTTCCTATTCTATGATGTGGCTCTGACGGACTTCGCAAGTACACTACCTGGAACACTAGGATCTGATGATACTGTGATGGTCATGATGTCTATCGACTGTGGTGGCGCATACTTCCCGATCGCTGTTTACGATTCTAGTTCTGTGATCAGTAACACAGGGCAGACAGACTCTATAGACCTTTCTACTTTTGCAGGTGAGGAAGCTTACATCGCATTTGTAGGGGATGCAGGAACTGTAATAGATCCAGAAGATATTGACTTCTTCCTTGATAACATCAACATCCGTGAGGTGCTACCGTTAGATATGGCAGCTTCGGCTATTGCGACACCTGCAGGTGATGCTTGCTTCACTACTACAGAGGACATCGTAGTAGAAGTGGAAAACCAGGGTACACAAACCATTGACTTCGCTACCGACAACATGACGGTAACAGTAGAAGTAGCAGGTCCCAACGCCAACACTTACTCTACGACTGTAACGAGTGGTACACTTGCGTCTCAAGGCACTCAGCTTGTCACAGTGACAACTACAGCTGACTTGAGCCAAGGTGGTTTCAATGACTTTACGGCTTACATCGACATTGTCAATGATCCAAATGGCATCAACGATACCACAACAGCTACTGTTCAGACCATTCCGATTGTATCAATTCCTTACTCTGAGGACTTTGAAACATTTACGGCAGGTAACCCAGGTGCTCTAGCCAATGGCTGGACACGCACGAGCGTACAGCCTGGACAGTTCCCATGGGTGCCCAATGTTGGAGGTACAGGATCTGGTGGTACAGGACCTGCGGGTGACCATACGACCAACTTCGGTGGTGGTGTATACATGTACACAGAAGCTTCCTTCCCAGCAGTGCAAGGCGATGTATCTACACTGAGTAGCCCATGCATCGACCTAGCGGGACAGACAAACCCCACATTGGAGTTCTGGTATCATATGTTTGGTGCAGCGATGGGTACACTTGAGCTGGATGTTATTCGTGTAGGTGGAGATACGACCAACGTATTTACGGCTACAGGTCAGCAACAGACATCTGAAACCGATGCATGGTTGAGATCACAAGTTGATATGACACCATTTGCAGGTGATACCGTCATCCTACAGTGGGTAGGTACGATGGGTAGTACCTTCACCAGTGACATGGCCATTGATGATGTGCGCTTCATCTTCTCAGATGACTTGAGAGTCGCTAGTGTCGATAGCTTGAACAATGGACGTCAGTTGACTTCTACTCAGCTCACGGCTACGAATACGGTAGGAGCGAGTATTGTAAACGTCGGGGTGAATCCTGCGACAAACTTCCCCATCAACCTATGGCTTGACGGAACGATCGTAGCAACTGAGACGATTACAGATACGATCCAGCCTGGTGATACATTGGCACACGTCTTCTCGACGACTATCGACCTTTCTGCACCAGCAGATTACGATGTACGTGCTTACACGGAGTACTCAATCGATGGTGACAATACCAACGATACGGCGCAGCAGATCATACGCCACGTAGAGAACGCGCCTGTACAGTTGCCATACTTCGAAGGATTCGAAGGTGTGACTGAGCCTCCATTGGTAGGGGGTACGTTTGCCATCAATGGCATCGACCGCTTCGACCACGAAGCTTCTGGCAACAACGGTCGTGTACAGTTTGATCTTGGCTTCCAGCGTACAGGATTGAAAGCAGCTTCACTTGAATCTGCCAACATCGTGACGCCTGATGAGATCAACTTCTTGATCGCGACATTCAATATGTCCAGCTTCACCGCATCTGACTCCATCTTCCTGGACTTCTACATTGCAAACAATGGGGACGAGCCAGATCCAAACGACCGCGTATGGATCAGAGGTAGCGATACAGATGCATGGATACAGTTTGTGGATTGGACTACAATCCCGAACAATAATACATATGTTCCCTTCACAGATATCAATATCACGAAGCTTCTAACGGACAACGGACAGGCCTACTCAACCAGTACGCAGATCCGCTGGGGACAGGAAGACAACTTCCCATTCACAGGTCCTGATGGATTGAATATTGACGATATCGGACTTCGCAAGATCTTCAACTTTGATGCAGCCGCAACTGATGTGCTGGCGCCATCTTCTGGAGATTGTGGTTCTGATTCGACTTTCTTCACGATCGACATCACAAACGAAGGTTTCGTACCATTGACTTCTGTAGGAGTGACTACTGATATTACATTCCCAGATAACACCGTACAGACGTTCAACAATACCTTGACTCCTGCAAACCTTGCCCTATTGTTTGGTGAGTCTGAGTCAATCCAGGTAGGACCTGTCAATACATCTGGCGGAGGTACCTTCAAGGTTACTTCTTACACGACATTGTCTACTGACGAACTGAATGCGAATGATACTGTGATGGCAGAGGTTGACCTCAAGCCCTCCATTCCACCGATCGTCAGCGTGAGCGAGCCTGTATGTGAAGGAGATTCAGCTGTATTGACTGTAGCTCCTGAAGACGGTGCCATCTTCGTACTGTATGACAGCCCCACAGACTCTGTAGGATTGGATACAGGTGAAGTATTCACTGTCGGACCGATCACAGCAGCTGATACATTCTATGTAGGAGATGTAGGTTCTCAAGGAAAAGTAGGTGCAGTAGATTCCACTATCGGTATCGGTAGCTACTACTTCTTCTTCCCTGACGGATTGCTCTTCGATGTACAGCAAAGTATTGTCCTTCAAGATGTGCGGGTATACCCAGACGCAGATACAGGTACATTTGTCGTCAACCTAGTTGATGGAGGTGGGGTTGTCGTCCTGAGCGATACCATTCCATTTGGAGGTACTGTGACTGACACAGTATTGACACTGAACTGGTCTATCAATCCTGGTAGCTACTCTATCAACTTGGATGGATCTGTCCTCCCAGGTGGTGTGTGGAGAAACCAGGCAGGTGGAGCTTACCCATACTCTGTCCCAGGTGTGATCGACATCACAGGTCCTATCAATAACTTGGCTGGATTCTATTACTTCTTCTACGATTGGACGGTAGTAGTACCACCATGTCCACGTGATCGTCGTGAGGTAATCGTTTCACCAACGCCTGTCGCCTCTGCGGCATTCATGGCAGACACTTCTGCAGGCAACCTTCAGGCAGCCTTCACAGATATGTCTTCCGGAGCTGACTCCATCCGTTTTGAGTTTGGAGATGGTGGAACCTCTTCTATGAGTAACCCAGTCTATACGTATCCAGACACAGGATTCTACACCGTTACGCTGATTGCCTTCAGTCCATGTGGAAATGACACCACTACTGAAGAGATCTTCGTAAGCTGTAACTTCCCAACAGCAGGATTCGTAGCCTCACTTGATCCCGATCCTACGAACCTCGATCTGAAGTGGAACTTTGTAAGTACCTCTGGTAATGCAGACTCTACCTTCTACACGATCGATGTCAACGGTACACCGACAGACATTCCAGGGCCGAATGCTTCATTCACATTCCCAGGTAGTGGGTCATACACCGTGACCATCACATCCTTCAATATCTGTGACACTGTAACGTCTACACAGACAATCAATGTCGTGCAGGTAGGCTTGGATGCCTTGATAGAATCAGGTAGCCTCAACATCTATCCAAACCCAACAGAGGACATCCTCTTCTTGGATATGGCGTTGCTGCAGACACTGGATCTCAATCTTGAGGTGGTAGATATGCGTGGTAAGAAACTCTACGGAACTTCTTACGAAAGTGTAAACGGTGCCTTCTCACACAGATTTGACCTGTCAGATCTTGCGAAAGGCGTGTATCTCCTGAAAATTCAAGTGGGTGACCAAGTCATGACACAGAAGGTTCAGGTTGAATAAACCATACGATTTTTACGAACGTCAATAAAAGAGGCGGCCTCGAAAGGGGCCGCCTCTATTTTTTTGTTTGATATGTTGGACTAGCCGTTACATGATTTTTTCTAAAAACCCATCCTACTCTACGCCCCCAATTCCTTGACAGCTAACCACGCCATCAAACCTGTACTGTGTCCGAAAGCCGTCTCATCAATATCAAATCGAGGGGTATGAAGGCCATGCACAATCCCCTTTTCCTCATTGCGGGTTCCTAACCGATAAAAACAGCCTGGAATCTCGTGGGTATAGTAAGAAAAATCCTCTGCTGCCATCCAGAGATCTAAATCAATCACATGTTCCTCTCCCATATAATCTTTGATCGCTTCATGTGCTCGCTCCGTCAGCGCCTCATCGTTGTACAACATAGGATATCCTTTACGAATTTCTAGCTCCGCCTTCCCTCCCAGCGCCTCAGCTGTATGCTGAACGATAGATTTGATCTTTTCATGGGCCTGCTCACGCCAAGTCTCGTTCATCGTTCTAAATGTTCCCATCACAAAGACTTCGTCAGGAATCACATTTGTCGCTCCCTTAGCTTCTATATAGCCAAAGGATAAAACGGAAGGAGTTCTAGGGTCGGATCTACTGACTACCTGTTGGAGTGTGACTAGTGTCTGCGCAGTGATCATGACAGGATCAATGAATTTAGAAGGGAGTGCCGCATGTCCTCCTTTGCCTCTCACAGTAAGGTAAATTTCATCGGCAGAGGCCATATACATCCCCTTTCGAATACCAATTTTTCCTGCATCCATATAAGGAAGAACGTGTTGTCCAATAATGCCCTGAACATGAGGTTGTTGTAATGCGCCATCTTTGATCATAAGAGAAGCCCCCCCAGGAAATTTTTCTTCTGCAGGCTGAAAAATTAGCTTGATGGTTCCCTCAAACTGATCCTTCATTCCCTGTAAGATTTCTGCTGTCCCTAACAAAGAAGCTGTGTGTGCATCATGTCCACACGCATGCATGACGCCAGGATTTTGAGATTTGTAGGATACTTCGTTTTCCTCTGTAATAGGCAGCGCATCAAAATCTGCTCTTAAGGCTACCACTTTCTGAGAGGCTCCTTTCTTTCCTTCAATTAATCCCACAATCCCATTGCCACCTATATCTGTCTGGAAAGGAATGTCTAACTTCTCTAACTCTGAGGAGATATATTTGGCCGTCTCTTTCTCATGAAAGGATAATTCAGGATGGGCATGCAGATACCGTCTTCTGTCTATCGTTTGCTGATGAATAGTCTCTGCGCTGTGTTTGATATGGTTCAATAAATCCATGAATCTTTATTTTCAAGTATATCGTTTGTCTCAGTGAATGTACATAATTCGCAGAAACTCCAAATACCACTTGGGTAGGTTAGATGAAGGAATCTCGCAGGATAAAA
>JBCBPW010000055.1:0-39572 GCA_039820545.1 Bacteroidota bacterium
GAAAATAAGATGAATGCCCTGATAAACTTCAACTATGAAAATATAGAAGAGACTGACAGAAAAAGTAAAATGAAACTTCTCGCCTACCTCTGCAATGCCGTAGATAGTGAACAAACGCTCTTGACAAAGTATCGTAGGTTCTTGGAACATGAAAAATGACTTTTTCTCATAGAATCCGTAAATTGTTGTAAAAGGTCATAAGATGAAAGCAAATATTGATAATCAAATTTTAGCTACCATTCTTGACTCTCCCATGGCTCCCGTTTTGCTTCACCGCATACAATCCGTTTTGGACAAGGAAAAGGAGAGAAGAGAATTATTTTATAATGAAATCACTGAGCAGGAAAAGGCAGAGTTTATTAATGGAGAAATCATCATTCATTCTCCCGTCAAGAAAAAGCATACAGATATAAGTCTTAATTTAGTTCAAATCATAAGGGCATATGTTTTTGAAAAAGATCTTGGATTCATTGGTTTTGAAAAAACCTTGATCCAGTGCACAAGAAATGACTACGAACCTGATATTTGTTTCTTCGAAAAAGCTATTTCAAAAGACTTTAAAACAGATCAAGCTCTATTTCCCATTCCGAATTTCATCGTCGGAATACTGTCTCCTGGTACAGAAAAAAGAGAGCGAGGAATCAAGTTTGACGATTATCAAAATCATGGCGTAAAAGAATACTGGATCATTGATCCACAGGCCCAGACGGTAGAACAATTTCTCCTGAATCAAGAGGGAGTATTTGAGCTGAATGTAAAATCTGATTCAGGTGATCTTAAATCTATCCAAATTCCTCATCTCGTGATTCCCATACCTGTCATTTTTGACGAAAAGCTTGCGCATGACTTTGTGAAGAAGATCTATCAAGCTTAGGGATTCGGCTCATGTTATAACTCAACTTTAAAAAAGTACCCAAACTGAGAGGATTAGCACGATCTAATCTTCCTGCGTTTGTCTGAACCTTTCCTCTTTTTCAAAAAATGTTCAGTCACTTGCGCATTTTTCCCTATCTTAAAACTCTTGGCAAAAGAATTACCTTCCTACATCCATCATTGACTAGGTTTATACAAAGCAGATGAGTTTATAAATTCATATAATCTAATCTATCCTTTGTATCCAAGCCTACTATTTCACGGATACAGCATTCCCGCTGTAGCCTAAGCGTTCTTTTGTCTTTATCACTCACCATTTGACTACTCGATATCAATATGAACATTTCAGATGTACATTCTGTCGCCATTTATCCGCCGATCGGTGTAGCGAGAGTGGGCAACAGCCCCAACGAATATTTCCTCGGCTCTATTATTCCAGGTATTCCTGCGCAGGATCCTGACGATTTTCGCGATACGCAAGGACGTATCAAGCGTCAAGGAGCCAAATACTTCATCTTTGGATTGGATGCTGAAGGGAATATCCTCGGCGAGCTCAATGACAGCCACGGTGTCAAGATCGATTGGCGCGTAGATGTCGCCAATAAAAAAGCCGCTTGGTATGACTTTGACATTGCACTAGATACCCCTACAGCTGAAGGCGTATACGATATGGATGGCAATCTCACACCTGACGGTCCGCCTGTGATGAGCAAAAAGCGCAACCTAGACTTTGAAGGAGAAGACCGTAAGCTTTTGATGATTGAAGCACGTGCGCAGCGGATTGAAGGAGTGAATAAAAATACTGATGGAACCTCTTTCCACCTGAAAGGTAAGATTGGACGCAAACAGACAGAGGTCTACATGGGGGAACTCCGAACAGACGAGCTAGGACGCTTAATCTTCCTAGGAGGTAGGGGGCATTCATCATCATTTACCGATCCCAAGTCTCCCCTTGTCACCTTTGCCAATAATCAGGGATGGCATGACGATACATCTGACGGGCCTGTAGATGCGGCAGTCACCTTGCCTGACGGTCGCACGCTTGAAGCGAAAGGTGCCTGGGTGTTGACAGCTCCTCCCAACTTTGCCGTAGGGGTTCAAGCCTTCTCCACAGGCTATGACCTCCTGGTCGATGTGGCTGCACAGAAACATCCCCAATACAAAAAAGAAGTTCCTGAATTCTATCGGGACATCTACCCTACCCTCAAGCACCTCAGTATCAATGAATGGGTCAATGCAGGGGTGAGCAGAGAATTTGGGTTTGGAAGTGGTTATGATTTTGGAAGCGAAGCATTTGTAGAGCGACTGAAAGATCCCAGTGAGCAAAATCGGCCCTTCCGACAGGTTATTTTCGAATCTTTCCGCAATCCTGATTATCAGAAGATAGAGCCGCGCTCCTGGCCTCCGCTTTATGGCGATGCCATCACATTCAACATCAACTCCATCAATCCGCGAAACTTCTTTGCGATTACGCCCTTGGTTTATGGCTATCTCAAGCAGTGGGCGGAGGGAGATTTTTTGGTAGGAAGCCCTCAGCGCCCCACATCGTGGGAGGAGATGACACCTGCGGAGCAGGCACATGGCTTGACAGAAGCTGCACTAGAGGAAACCCTTGGGGGTCCCTTTCATCCAGGATGTGAGTTTACCTGGCCGATGCGCCACGCGATGATGTATCAGGATGATCAACCCTTCCGTCTCAAAAGACGAGACAATGCCAAGGAGGACTTTGGTGCGACCCTCGACTACAAGATCGCCCTAGCTCCAGGTGGTCCACTCGACGGCTGCTCTCCTGGTGATGTCACCAAATGGATGGCTGTCCCTTGGCAATCAGATACTTCTAGCTGTCTATCTGCTTACCGCACCTATGCAGGCGAATATCTCCCCACTTTCTGGCCTGCACGCGTCCCCAATGATGTCCTCACAGAAGAGGATTTTGCGATCATCAATGATGAAGGCGCAGATCCCAATACTCGTATAGCGGCATTTAGCCCAGATAGAAGGAAGAAATGGTTGAGAGGATACATTTTCAATGATGAGGGAGCATTCCTGTATGGATCTTCCATCGAAGGACGACGCAAAGGCATTTTAAAGTTCACAGAGGAATGGCCAAAAATTGGCATCATCGTCCAAAAAGAAATTGCCACTCCCTCTCCTCTATTTCCTAAAGCCATCTGGGTTGAAACGGGGCGTACCATCGAATCTAAGCCTCCCTTTGCTGCTCGTGGTACAGCTTCTGAGTCTATCACAGAAACTGTTTCACGTCCCAAATGGGTAGACATAAATCCAAGACTGTTGAGATAATTCTTCATGAGTGAATCACACAAACGTATACTTGTCATTGGTGCTGGACCTGCGGGTCTGGCATCTGCTATTTTTCTCTGCCAAATCAAAGGTCTGGAAATAGATGTCATCACCCATCGGCCACGCCATGAATCGCTCGCTCCTTATCACATTGGTGAGAGTTTACCTCCTCAAGCAGCGCGGGTCCTACAACAATTAGGCGTCTGGGATTCCTTCCAGCAATCCGTCCACCTTCCTTCCTATGGCAATATTTCCTATTGGGGCTCTGCAAAAGCGGGATTTACGGATCATATACAGCATCCCATAGGTCATGGATGGCATTTGGATCGTAGGGCTTTTGTAGAGATGTTGTGGGAGCGCGTCATCCATCTGGGAGGAAGGATACAAGCAGAATGTAAGGTAATACAAGTCGAGCGAGCGCAGGACCAATGGCAAGTAACGCTTTCAGAGTCTAGCAAAAGAAAAGAGACGTGTCTTTACGACTTTATTTTTGATGCGAGCGGACGCAACAGTTGGTTGGTCCGCAGACAAGGGATCGATAGGTTATTCGAAGACAGTCAATTGGCATTGGTCGCTTTCTTGCAGCTTGAGGCTGCGCTTGATGATACGCGTAGCTTGATCGAGACCATGCCCAATGGATGGTGGTACTCCGCTCCTATTCCTGGGCGTCAGATGGCGACGACTTTCCTTTGTAAGCCTGATACTATCGAGAAAGCCCTCTGGCAGACCCCCAAAGGATGGGTTAACCTCCTTTCTCAGACGCTGCATACACGCACCCGCACATCCATTGCTCCTTCTCAACTCCTTACTTCTCCTGCCTTCGTCTCTGCGGAGAGTAGCATACTTGAGCATATGCATGGTCCAGGATGGGTAGCCGTAGGGGATGCGGCGATGGCGTTTGATCCCATCGCCTCGCATGGGATTCTCATGGCGATGGTCAGTGCGAGAGACGCGGTAGAAGCTTATGTTCATGCAAGTGAAGGCTTACCCTCCCAAGCTTTTATCGCCTACGAAAAACGGATGCGAACGACTTATCTGCACTATGCGAGGCAGCGTCAGGCTTTTTACAGGGCGGAGAAGCGATTTGGGCAGTTGGGGTATTGGAAAGGGTAGAATGAATGGAAGAGACTGTTAATCTAGGCCTTCCCCTTAAACCAAACAAAAAGACCGAAAATAAAGGCGCGCCCCTTATTCTCGGTCTTCTCTATTTTTCTTTCTAGCTAAAAAATCACTTTACCCACACCTTCTGGGTGTATCGCTTTTCTCCTACCTCTACATCCAGCAAAAAGATACCTGAAGAGTCCGTAGGGGCCGTCAGTCTCAGTTGAGTACTCGCAGGCATTTGGCTGCCCTGCTTCAATAATCTGCCCGTCAGATCAAACCATTTGTAGTTCACTTCCTGCGAGATACCATCAGGAAGTTTTAAGGTAACTTGACCTTCTGTAGGATTGGGATAGAGGGTCAAGCTATTGACGAGGGGACGATCGTTACTGACCTTGAGGTCCTGGAAACGATAGATGCGCACGCCACGTGGTTCGATACTGGGAGCTTTGCGTTGACCGTTGCTGAGGATGCGCAGCGTCGTGCTATCTCCTGAAAGGTAGTCATAAACCTGCGCTGGTGCCATCTTGTTGCCTGGGCGGAAGATGGTGACGGAGTCTGAAGCTTGAGTGCTCAAGTTGGCCATGACCAGTACAGTGTCACCATTCCAATAACGGATGAAGCTGTAGACATTGGCAGGTGAACTCAAGACCCACTCGTACTCTCCTCTACGCAGCGGCTCAGACTTTCTTCTGATCTCAATCAGGTCTCTATACCGACTCCACATCGAAGCAGAATCTGCCTGCATCGTCTCGACATTGTAGGTTGCATAATTGCTGTTCACCCCGCGCCAGGGTACACCTGTCGTAAAGCCTGCATCTTCTCCTGTCGTCCATTGCATAGGCAGACGAATGTCTTCATCAGGTTTGGTACCTAGCATCCCGACTTCTTCTCCATAATAAATAAAGGGAACCCCTGGAAGCGTCAGATACAGGCTCGCCGCCAGCTTGGACTTAGAAATATCTCCTCCCAGCACATCCATGAGACGATTTTGGTCATGATTGGTGAGAAATGTCCCCCATTGCAAATAAGGGTAAGCATTGTAGGTTTTGTCTACCTGGAAAATGAGGCTATTGGTGTTGCTGTTGTTGACACCATTGAGGATGGCATTGGCTAAGTCGAATTCAAAGCAAAAATCTAGTCGATCGTTCTCTACATAAGGCACGACCTTGTCTGTATTCGTCCAAGCCTCTCCTACAGAAAAAGCATCAGATTTTACGCCTTTGTAAAACGTGCGGAAATCTCCAAAGAAGTCAAAAGTCTGATTGACATCTTCGAGCTGAGAACCATTTTCATAAATGAATTTCACTGCATCCAATCGAAACCCATCTACGCCGATGTCCTTGAGCCAATATTCGGCTATGTCAAACATCTCTGTTCGGACCTCAGGCTGGGCATAGTTCAAGTCGGGCATCCCACTCCAAAAGACTCCATAGTAATACTGATTCCCTGTTCCATGCCATACTTGCTGTCCCCAAGGTCCGTTGTAGCCTGGGTCGAAGGTGCTCCAGCGAAACCAATTGCGCTTGGTGGAGCTCTGATTGGCGCTTGCAGACTGAAACCATGGATGTTGCGTCGAAGCATGATTCATGACATAGTCGATGATCACTCGGATGCCACGCTTGTGGGCCTCTTCCAGAAAATTTTCAAAATCCGCCATGGTTCCATAGTCGGGATTGATGCCACGATAGTCTGTGACATCATAGCCGTGATAGCTTGGAGAGGGGTGAATCGGCATCAGCCATATCCCTGTAATTCCTAGATCGGTATCAGTCGTAGGGTCGCCATCATTGAGGTAGTCTAGCTTCTGTACGATCCCATTGAAATCACCGATTCCGTCCCCATCGCTATCATAAAAACTACGGACAAAAATTTCGTAGAAGACTGCATCATTCCACCACTCGACCTCGCTGGGATCCGCTGTCTGATAGATACCTGAGGGTAGGTTGCCTTGACTCTTTTGTACATTGTACTCAAAGTCTACCGTCGCATGTTGAAGGGGAACTGAATAGTAGCGGTTATTGCCTGCACCAGGAAATTCTTCCCGTCCATTCCATGCACCATTGATGCGAAACTTAAATTCCAGTACTTCTCCTGATTCTAAGCCAGTGAGCATGACTTCCCAGATGCCATCTCCATCGGCGTCGGAGAGCCTGTTCGATTTTTGCCCCCAGCTATTGAAGTTTCCTGCTAGGTCAATGAATTCAGATTGAGGGTTAAAAGCTCCCTTGGTAATTTGTGAATTGAGGTCAACCCTGAACGTTACATTTACTGCCATCGAGGCATGAATGAAACATACACTCAGGGCATAGAGTGCAAGTATCCGTAGCATAGTGGTAGGATTTAAGATAAATTAATATGTTTGTTTGATAGCAGGAGGAAGCAACTTCAAAGAAGGGGGAAATCCTCTTGTTCTCCAAATTAGATATACAAATTGGGCAATATTAAACCGCTTAAGCAGATAGCAAACAGAACGTTTATTGGATGCATGAGCACATAAAAAATTACGCACACACTGGAAATGCCGTGTAAGTTGTTGATTTCTCCCTTAATATCGTGTACCCAACACAGCCTCACTCAAGCACTTACTAACTTACACGATATTTACATTTCAATGTATTGACCTAATCCCCTTTCCCATGACCGAAAAAGAAAAAATGCTCTCGGGACAAATGTATGATGCCAGTGATCCCGTGCTTTCTGAAGAAAGGCATCGCGCGCGCTTACTATTTCAGAAGATCAATCAGATGGGAGATGAGGAAAAAGCAGCACGAGACCTACTGTTTTATGAGCTTTTTGGAGAGAGTGGAGAGGATCTGTGGATTGAACCTCCTTTTTATTGTGACTATGGCTACAATATCAAGGTGGGCAAAAAGGTCTTCATGAATTTTAATTGTGTGATCCTGGATGTGATGGAGGTAAAAATGGGCAGTAATGTCCTCTTGGCTCCCAATGTGCAGATATACACTGCTACGCATCCTGTAGATGCCAAAACAAGAGCTACTTGGTTAGAGTTTGCGAAGCCTGTAACGATTGGGGATGATGTCTGGATCGGTGGCGGGGCCATCATCTGCCCAGGTGTGACGATCGGCAATGGGGTCGTCGTGGCAGCGGGAGCAGTCGTCACGAAGGATGTCCCCAACAATGTCGTTGTAGGAGGAAATCCTGCCAAGATCATCAAGGAAATCGACAATTCGGACTACTACGGGTCATGATCTCCGTAGAAACCTTGATCCATCACGTCCCTTGATCAGTCATATTCGTACAATGATTCGTATTGGACAAACAGATCAAATCTTTAAGGTGAATCACATCTTTACAAAAGCACATATAAAATCACATCTGCATAGGTTTTCGGCATAATATATGTACCTTTGTCCCCTGATTTGAGGCATATGCTTATGGATGTAAGTACATGTCGAATCAAATGATCTTGAACAACAGGAAACAAGATCTGATCTTTTCAGTATATACCTTGGGTTTAGTGTGCAAAATATATCAAGGAGAATCGTTTGAGTAAAGTTTGCTTTGACATTTCTCGAAAAATGCGTGAAAGACCCCCTAGGTCCCATATATCTGGTGGCCTTTGTAAACTTTAATCAATAATTATAACTCTTTGGTATCATTTGACCACCTTGGGCTCTCTGCACCCGTGCTAAGAGCCATCTCCGAACTTGGATTTGAAACTCCTAGTGAAATTCAGGCCCAAGCTATCCCCCAGCTTATTGACGGCGATCAAGACTTCATCGGTCTCGCCCAGACAGGAACAGGAAAAACCGCGGCTTTTGGTTTGCCCCTTTTGGAGCGAATCGATCCCAACGCCAAGCATACCCAAGCACTGATTTTAGCGCCTACCCGTGAGTTGGGCCAGCAAATCGCACAGCAATTGGGCCATTTTTCCAAATACCTGGATCGACTCAATGTCCTTGCCGTATACGGTGGGGCCAATATCATGACGCAAATCAATGCGCTCAAGCGTCCCCAGCATGTCATCATTGCTACGCCTGGTCGCTTAATCGACCTCATCAAACGTAAAGCTGTACGTCTGGATCGACTCGAATATCTCATTCTCGATGAGGCAGACGAGATGCTGACTATGGGCTTCAAAGAGGAAGTAGACCGCATCCTCAGCTATACTCCTGAAGAAAGAAACATCTGGCTTTTCTCTGCGACGATGTCCGCTGACATCACACGTATCGTACGTACGTATATGGAGAACCCTTTTGAGGTGAAACTGAATACGCGCAACGAAGTCAATGCCAATATTGCCCATCAATTTGCTGTTGTCAGACGCTCTGATAAGCTAGAAGCACTCGTTCGCTTCCTAGATGTCAATCCTGAGATGCGTGGGGTCGTGTTCTGTCGTACCAAACGAGATACACAAAATCTTGCCGAAGACCTCCTCAAAAAGGACTACAAGGCCGATGCGCTTCACGGAGACCTTTCTCAGCATCAGCGCGACCGCGTCATGGGGCGTTTTAAGAACCACGAGCTTCAAGTGCTCATCGCGACCGATGTCGCTGCACGTGGGATCGACGTCAATGACCTCACACACGTATTCCATTTCTCCTTACCCGACGATCTTTCCTACTACACCCACCGCAGTGGACGTACCGCACGTGCAGGAAAGAAGGGTACTTCTATTGCTTTCGTCAACGGAAGAGAGAAGTATCGTGTAGGTCATATCTCCAAGTCTTTGGGTATCTCCTTCGAGCAGGTGATGATCCCGAGTGCAGAAGAGATCTATGACATGCGCATCAAAAACTGGGCGGAAAAAATCATGACTACCAATGTCAAGGGGAAGATTGAAAAGCCGCTCTGGGACAAGCTGAACCTATTCTTTGCCAACCTCTCCAAAGAGGAACTCTTGGCCAAAGTAGTAGCCAGCGAGATGGGGAAGCTGCAAGTAAATTCACATAAAGACCTCAACGATATTCAGATCTATAAGAAAGACAGAGATGATAGACGAGGAGGCGATCGAAGAGGTGGTGGCCGCAGAGAGGGACGTTCCTACAATGGGAATCGCAACCGTAGCAATGGGTCCTCTGACGGATACAAGCCCAATAAGAAATCTAAAAAACGTCGCCAGAAGAAGAAGAAATTCTAATCTGACGTAGACATAAGCTCAATTACTTGATATGACAGCTCCTTTTATAGGAGCTGTTTTTTATTTATCCCATTTTACTCCACTTTTTTTTGCTCTCAAACCTCAAATCACGGGTTCATCCCTTCTCCCCCACATCATAGGCAGCTTCCTACATACGAGATGCTCTTTAGGGTGATTCACAACGCCTAATTGCTTACTGATATGCGAACGTTAATTTTTGCTGTCCTCCTACTCGGGATATATGGGACATGCTTTGCTCAAGAGAGCCCTCGACTTTCCCTCTCATTCACCAATCAACAAAACTCCCTGCCCTTCACTCGTATGGGACCTGTTCATCCTGGATTCGAGTTGGCCTATCAACCGATACAGAATCAGACTTCTTATGGATCTGCAGGATGGTTATTCGCAGTAGGGGCTTTTCATCACGGCTTTCCAGCTGATGGGATCTATGCGCGTGCTGCTCGACAATGGACATGGAAAACAGGTTCCTTCCTAGACTTGACAGGAAGTGCGGGACTAGGCTATCTCCATACCTTCACGACAGAACCTGTGTACTGGCAAAATGAAGCAGGGGAATATGTCCAAAAGGCGCAGTGGGGCAAGCCGCACCTCATGCCCGAAGTCGGTGTACAGGCTACGCTTTTCCCAAACAAAAGACTCTCTCCTTTTTTCAACTATCGATTTGCTGTAGAAACCTTCTACTCGCACTTTCTCTTTGTCCTTCCGCACAATTTTTATGGCTTCGGTCTCACCTATCAACTCACACAAAAATGAAAAAGCTCCTATTTCTCTTACCCATACTTCTCCTTTTGGCAGCCTGCCATCAAGTAGAGACATTGGCACCTGAAACCTATACTTGCCAAGCTCTAGGTACAGACCTATCGGACCAGCATCCAGAAGCGGGTGCTTACGAAGCCCTGATCAACGGAGGCGATGCACAAGGTCTAGTCGGCGGGGCGATCTTCATCCAAGATGAAAATGGCTACTGGCAAGGTGCCTGGGGAAAAGCCAATATTGAGGCTGATATTTCGATGGAGACCTGCCACCGATTTCTGATCGCCAGCATTTCCAAAGTATTTACGGCTACAGTCATTCATGCCATGGTAGATGATGGCTACTGGAAGCTAGACGATCCCATCTCTCGCTACTTGCATCCTGACACCGTCGCACGCATCGCCCATGCAGATCAGGCCACATTGGGTCACCTCTTGAGTCATACCAGTGGGATTCCTGATCACTATACTGCTACCTTTGAGCTGGACAGGATCAATCAAATCGACAATGAGTGGCGCCACGAGGACTTTCTTTCATATGCGTTTGGAAGACCTGCTACATTTGAACTGGGTACGAGTTACGGCTATTCTAATACCAACTATGTCCTCTTGGGCATCTTGGCCGAACGCGTATCAGGCGAATCTTTAGCTTCTCTTTACAAAAACTATATCTTCCAACCTCTTGGACTGGAAAGTGCCTACTTCGACGGCTATTCAGCGCCGATCCCAACGGGTACAGCCCAAGGATATGGCCAGTTGTATGAAGAAGGATTGATTGCCAGCACGCCGCTTTATCAGGATGAATTGAAAACGGGAGACGGAGGGATCGCCATCCATGCAGCCGATCTGGGGAGATTCTATCAAGGGCTGGCAAATGGCCAATTACTTTCTACAGAAAGCTATGCAGCGATGACGAATTGGTTTGAGCTTCCTGAGGACTGGGTAGAAGATGTGATTTACCAAAATAAGAATGGGTATGGCCTAGAATATTTTGACTATCCCAACGGTTATGCATGGGGACATACAGGATCTGTTGATGGATTTCTTTCCATAGCCATGTATTTCCCAGAGACGCAACGTACCGCTATCTTCCTAACCAATGAGGCCAGTGGTCGTAATAACAGATTGAATGTCTGGAATGAAGTCTTAGACATCCTGTTTGAATAGATCCTTCAGCAAAATGCTCATCTTGACAGACTGTTTCCAAAGTACACATGAATACGGATAAATTTTGAGTATTTTGGAAACAGTTGGGTGGGCGCATGCAACGATGCCATCTCCACACACGACTTTCTAACAATCCACATCTATGACTAGAAAAGAGTTCATCAAAAATTCGGCGATCCTTGGCTTAGGCCTTCCCTTCTTCTCTTCCTTTTTGGCGTCGTGTAGCCAGAGAAGCCTATTTGCTGGTGAAATCAACCCTTCATTCAATGGAAAAGTGCTGATTGTAGGTGCAGGATCAGCTGGCCTCATGGCTGGGTATTTACTCAAAAGATACGGCATCGACTTTCAAATCATCGAAGCCTCTAGTGTCTATGGAGGAAGGGTGAAAAAGGCTGCAAATTTTGCAGATTTCCCGATTGATCTGGGCGCAGAATGGATTCATACGAATCCTCAAATTCTCTCTGAGCTATTGGATGAGGAAGATGCTGCTGCTGATATTGACATCATTCGATACAATCCTCAAAGCCTTTGGATTTGGTCTGAGGGTAAGCTCAAAAAGCGTGGCTTCTTCACCGAGTTTTATTCCGAGTATAAGTTTGCCTCGACTACTTGGTACGAATTCTTCGAGCAATATGTCGTTCCTTCTATTGCAGATGACATTATATATGATGCACCTGTAGCCACCATCGATTATACGGGAGATGAAGTGAAGATACAAACGAGAGGGGGAGATAATTTCAGTGGAGATAAAGTCATTGTTACAGTTCCACTCACTGTCCTACAAAATGAAGACATTCAATTTACGCCCCCCTATCCTGCTGAGAAAAATGAGGCGCTTTCACAGGTAGACATGCCTGATGGTATCAAGGTATTCATGGAGTTTTCCGAACGTTTTTATCCAGACTTATTGGGATTCAACAGTTTGGGCAATTTCTTAAATGCACCTGATGGAGAAAGAATCTATTATGATGCTGCTTTCAAGAAAGATACAACCCGTCACATACTCGGACTTTTTACGGTAGGAGCGGAAGCCACACCCTACGCTGAGATTGCTACCGACGAGGAACTCATCACCTATATTTTGGCTGAACTAGATGAGATCTTCGAAGGGAAAGCTTCTCAAACCTACATTCAGCATGTCTCTCAAAATTGGTCTCAAGAGCCCTTTATTCGAGGATCTTATACCCACTATGAGGACTATAGTGTGCAGCAAGTTCTTGCAGAACCCATAGATGGAAAAGTATACTTTGCAGGTGAGGCCTATCCCGAAGCATCCTCTACTGTGCATGGAGCAGGTATTTCTGCCTTCACGGCTGTCGAAGCCATTTTGCAGAGCTAGACGAGATCCATTCATTTATATATTCTCGACTAGCCCATAGATTTTAAGGCAATGAAGTAGATGTGCAGATGAAAGACCAGTATCACTAGGGGGATTTCGAAAGAGATTCCCCTTTCATTTTTCCTCTAGCGGATCTGCAATTTTACCTCCTTAATGCGCATCTCATGTAGCCATTTACCTTCCTTAACCAGATTACTACCCACAGGCATACGCGTAGGCAGCTTCACCCCATCAAAGTCCTTTATGTCTTCAAACATGGCATACCCACTCACGAATTTATTCGCTTCACGAATGGTATAAGCTACTTTCCCGATCAAACGAGTTTCCTGCTCCACCCAAATCACATATTGATCCATCTCTTTCTGAGGCTCGACTTGATTCCACGTAGCTAGGACTCGATCGTATGTTTTGCCATTCATTTTTTCTATCCCCATCATTCGAAACACATTGGCTTCTAGTATTCGAGCAGGAAACTCGATGAAATATTGATACGTAGGAATCCAAAACTGTGCGTCTTTATGCGGTTTGACCTTTTGGGTTCCATCTGCCTTTTGAATGTAGGTTTCGCCATTCTTCATTCCCCAGACCTCTCCAGCCATTTTTTCTTGTTGAAAAGTCATCTCCCCGCCGAATTGCTTGGGTACATAATCTAGTTGGATGGATACAGGATTTCCTTTAAAGGGATTGATCATTCCACCCAATCCTCCATAAAATTCATCCTCAAACTGTACGGTATAATGTGTGACCTGCGCCCATTTATCTGCTCCATGTGCCTTTTGGGCTTGTTCAAGAATCGTCTTAGCTTGTAAGGTAGTCTCCTCTTTGGCAGTCGAGTTGCTGAGATCGACGATTTTACAGGAAGAGAGGGAAGAGGCGAGAAGCAAAAAAGGGAATAGATAGCGCATGAGGTTAGAGTCATTTGTTTCTTCAAAAAAGGAGAATCTACCTACGGGAAAAGTAAAATTCCTGACACTTGCACGGATTGGGTTTACATGAGCTAAAAAAGTAAATATGCCCCCTTTCGCTCTAACAGATATACCAAAAGGCGGTCCTGCACCTAATATATTCATTGGTGATTATCACGAATGAATTCAGATAGGATTTGTTTTCTATGTGGAGACGTGATCAATCGACATCTCTACATAAAAAATACAAAATCCACTCATTCGTTAAAATCGTTATTGACTACTAGAATCTTATTTCTCCCTCTCTGTTCACATAGCCTCGAGGAATGGCATAAATGGCTATAGAGATCCCGCTAAAATTTCTACATTCGTTTGTATGAAAGAGCAAGAAATCCTGGAAGCTATTCAAAGGGGGGACCGAGAAGTTCTCAACCACTTATACAAAGTGTACAGGAACGACTTCTTTCAATGGGCTTCACAAAGATTTACGATTCGCCAAGAAGAGATGGCTGATATCTTTCAGGATGCGGTCATTGCCCTTTACAGAAACATCGCTCAGGGAAAATTGATCGAACTGAGAAGTTCCATCAAAACCTATCTATTTGGGATTGGGAAAAACCTTATCCTGAAGTATCTGAGAGATCAACGCGAAAAGCTTCCTTTGGAAGCAGCAACCTTTGAATGGGACCTGAAGCTGGAGCAGCAATATGTGGATGAGGGCATCAAAATCTTGCTTACACAAGCCATCGAATCATTGGGAACTCCTTGCAATCAGATTCTTCTACTCTTTTATTACAGAAATTTTGCGATGCAGGCCATTCAAGCACAGCTAGGATACAAAAGCGAAGCTGTCGCACGCGCCCAAAAAAAACGCTGCATGCAATACCTCCGAAAAAGATTATTGGAGCAGCATAAAGACGAACTGAGGTGAACGAACAAGATTACGACCTGATCGAACGCTACTTCTTAGATAGGCTTTCGGCAGAAGAGAAAGAACTGGCAGAAACTCGCGTGAAGGAAGACGAAGCCTTTGCACAGGCGTTTCAGTTGCAAAAGCAACTGGTACAAGTCGTGGATGCCCAGATGGAGGCAGACTTCAAGGCTCAGTTGCAAGAAGTAGAGCAGCGTATGAATTCCTCAGAAAATGGTGCACTTTCGTCTCAGGTCCGTTCCATTCCCAGATGGCTCTATGCAGTAGCGGCTGCGCTTCTTGTGTTACTGATTGGCTACTGGTTGCTCCCCCTTACGTCTCCCGAAGCAACTCCAACGAATCAAGCGCTTTTCGCCGACCATTTTCAGCCTTACCGCAACTTGGTGGTTCCCATCCAGCGATCCCAAGATAGCCTGTCCACACTCGAAAGCGCCTTTCTTTCCTATGAAAGGCAGGAATATACGCAGGCAGCAGCGCAGATGACCATGCTGTATCAGGCTGACAGCTCGCAGACCGCGCTTCTATTTTATGGGGGTATTTCATATCTCGCCTTCGACCAACCTGATGATGCCATTTTTTTGCTTCAGGCATACCTATTGGAAAAGAATGAATTCCAAGATGAGGCCAAATGGTATCTCGCTTGGGCTTTTTTACTGAAAGATAAAAATACCCAGGCAAGAGAACTTTGGGAAGAAGTAGCAGAGAGTGCGACGGATCAAAACCTGCGCAAGCAAGCGAAAGAGGTCCTTTTGGAGATAGATTAGGGAATATTTACGCCCTTTGCCTCATCAAATAAATTGCAAAGAGGATGAGCATCACGCCCAATAAAATCCCCCCCACTATGTTCCAAGGTAAGCCCGAAGCCAAATCTAGGGCTTGCATATTGCCGCTAGCCACAAAACCTGCCCAGAAATAAGGATGAGCCAATCGGTCGTTGGAGACTTGGGAAAGATAGCGCAGTTTGGCGCGTTGTAGGGCTTGGTCCTTGGGCTGTCCCTCCTTGAGATTTTGGTAGAAGGCGACCATCAAATCTGCTGTCTCTTGATCGGGCACTTGCCAGAGGCTCATCACAGTACTGGGGCAGCCCGCAGCCGTAAAAGCCTGTGACAAACTCGTCACTCCCTCTCCTGGCATGAGCGAACCATAGCCAGTATTGCAAGCACTTAGGACAGCCAGATCTGCCTGTAGCGAAAGCGCAAATAACTCTGCAATCGTCAGGTTCCCATTGTCTACACTATCTGCACTTTGGAACAGTAATTTGGAAAAAAGCGGTTCTTCATCTTCTAGCAGGGTATGCATGGCCAGATGTAAAACTTGATAATCAGAGGCAATTTCTT
The DNA here is from genome assembly GCA_039820545.1 of Bacteroidota bacterium. Classification (GTDB taxonomy): domain Bacteria; phylum Bacteroidota; class Bacteroidia; order J057; family J057; genus JALEFZ01. The sequence goes on from JBCBPW010000055.1 coordinate 15,835, forward strand.
TGAAACGACTTTCGGTTGCTTCCTTCCCTACAAAAACTTCCCCCTCCATGATACGCATGAGAGATTCCACCTCTTGCTGTGCAGCCGGCAGGGCCAGATTTCCCTCTCTCACCAACATAGAAAGTGCTTGATTCTGCTGGGTATCGACTTGCGCAATGAATTGATTCTCATACGAAGGGGCAAAACCTACCCAAGAGGCTTGTTTCTTCTCTTGCTGGACTTGTTGCTGTAGCAACCAAAGCGTAGCCGAAGCTCCGTACGAGACACTATGTGTCCGAGTCAGATAATCCAGATGAGAGAACTGTGAACCCGTATCTGAAGTACAAAGCATTTCAAAAGGCAGAAAATGAAGGGATTGATCTGGGAGAATGACCAAGTGATCATACATTTTAAGAGAAGAAGGCATCAAAAGCTGATACAAACGATGGGATAATGACCGCCATTTTCCCACATCATAAGCCGTAAAGTCCAATGTCAAGCTGCGTAGGCTATCCACCAGTCTTTCTAAGACCTGACTGTTTTCAAATTTCTTCACTTGGAATTGCTCCTTTCCAACTTCGAATCGTATCCATCCTTCTTCCTGAAATTGAAAGCTGAGCATCAAGGTTTTTTCAGGTAAGGCTTGTTGGATTTCCTCGATCGCTGCAGTCTGATTTTCTCCTTGTACCAAATCTAGGGGATAGGCCTTCGCCCATTCAGCATCCAATGCTGCATTCTTCTGACTCAATGCAAATATTTGATCGTACAACGAGTCTATCCCTGGACTCACATCGGTACCTTGGGCTTTTTTCAACTCAAACAGACGCTCCTCTAGTCGTGCAATCTTGCCTCTATTGGTCCACTTTTCTGCGAGGCGATCAACAGGAAGCCCCATTTCTTTTTGTACCTGATAGTTTCCAAACGCAAGTTGCGTCCGAGTGACCCTACTTTTTTCTGCCATCTCAAATACCTGTTCATCCTGTCCTTTATGTAGATACAGGGATTGAAGGCGAGAAATGGTATGCTGCAAATTTTGCTTATACCCCAAAGAGATATCCACTGATCGAAGTTCTTCGAAAAATTGGAGAGCCAAACGAAGAAGCTGTTCTGCTTTTTCTTCTGAATGGAATCCTTGAGAAGGAGGAAGATGTAGTAAAAAGTCCGCATGTTGGTATAATCTCTCAGCTACCACAAGGCTGGGCGTTAACTTTTCTAAAAAAGCTGCTTCCAGTTCAGCGTCTTTGCTATGGGGCAGTTCTGGAAATGCCTTCTCTGCATAATAATGTGTCGCGAGATAGCTATACTTCAAGGCATATTCGTAGTCCTTATCCTTCGCGTAAAAATTGGCTAGCGCTACTGCCGCAAAACCAAACATGGGAGAGGTAATGGCACGCGCCCGAAGTAAAGCGTCCTCTGCTAAGTCATACCCTCCGCCGTTTTTTCCGTGTATAATGAGTGCTTTACGGATTTGCAAGTATATCTTAGTCCCTTCCCAATCCGTTTCTTGGATGATCTTTTCCGCCTTCTCTACGTACGCTATTCCCGTGTTATACTGCTTCTGCTTTCCACATACTTGTCCCATCAAGGAATAGATAATGGCGAGATCGTATCCATATTGATTGATGTCTTTCGTGGCTTCAAACTGCGCTTTGGCTTCTTTGGCGGCTTGCCTGTAGTACTGCATCGCCTGATCGTATTTGGCGAGGCTTCGGTACTTCGAGCCAAGATCTGCTAAAGGAATGTAAGCGGTAGGAGAAGATATGTCTCGGCTGAGATTGAGGGCTTTGCGGAGATAGAGCGGGGCCATCGCCGTCTCAATCGAATTGCCCAAATTGGAGTAACCAGTAGCCAGATTGCCCACCTCTTCAGGATCTTGCTCCCAAGCTTCCACGGCCTTGTATCGATAGTGAATACCTAGTTGTGTATATCCATAAGCCAAATAATTGGAAGCGAGATTGTTGGCGACCAAGCCTTTCATCGCATAAGAGGTAGGAGAATAGACTTCATATTCTTTGAGTGCCAACTGCCAGTAAAATTCGAGGCTGTCTACATCCTTCAGTTGGACAAAAGACTCTCCTATCCAATACAACTCATGTATGGCTCTCGGATCTTCAATCGGTGTAGATTGACGATACAACTCTCTGGCTTTCTTGGCATAGACAATCGTTTGTTTCGCAGCTCCTCCTCTCAAATAATAAGATTCCCTGAGCAATCTATAGAGGAAAGCAGGCAGGGTATCCCCTCTCATTTCCTCCACCTGCGGCAGTATGTTTACCACCATTTCTTCTGCGCTTTTCCAGGCACCTTCGTCTATCAGTCGCTTGGCTTCCTGTGCACTATCTCGCGCTGGCTCAAATGTTTGCGCATGTATGACACCTAGCCACATACATAGGCTACAGATGAGTCCCCATACTTTCAAGCTCATTTTTGTGCAGATTTTTTCTCTTCTACTGTTCACATCTCTGCTTTTCGTGGAATCAACCCGTGTATTACAATCATTTCATTCAAACCATTTCCACTATGGCAACCTCTAATTTCATGAATGCCAGAATTATTTGCACTACTTTTTTACTCTTTGGTCTGATCATTTCCCTACAAGCTCAGGACTACGCACAAGGGCTCCTGGATTATGGCAATGGGAAAGTATATGCTTTTCGTGAAAGTCAATACCTCCGCTACTCCAAAAGTGTGGGCAGTGTCGATGCAGGTTATCCCCAGCAGACTTCCATCCACTGGCAGGGTATGCTCGCGAAAAATGTCGATGCAGCAGTCTACGATGAATCCAAACCAGGCTGGAAAAAGGCCTACTTCTTCACAGGGAACTCCTTCTACCGCTTCGACAAGTCCAAAAATCGTACGGACTCAGGTTATCCTAGACGTATCGTTGACGAATGGAAAGGTCTGCCAAACAAAAAAGTTGATGCTGTCATCAGTCTACAAAATGGGACGATGTACTTCTTCTATGGAGACATCTGTTACAAATTTAATCGAAAGACCGAGCAAGTCTTTCCAGGTTATCCACGCAAAATTGCTGCCGAGTTCAAAGGGCTTCCAGGAAATCTAGATGCTGGCGTGTACTTCATGGATACCGATAATATCTACTTTTTTAAGAAAACCCAGTATTATCGCGTCAATAAAAATCGACTCAGCGTAGATGCTGGCTATCCCAAAGTGACGACCCAATACTGGAAAGAAATAGACAAGCTATACCGTCAGCGCACCATTTCGAGACCTTTTACCAACAAGCATGTGAAACTGAATATACAAAGCATCAAAATCAACAAGCAAACGGAGCAATCGAGAGATGAACCCTATATGCTACAGGTGATGTTCAGGGGGAAAATGGGAAGCAATGCAACGGTGACTGTGGTTCCCTACTTTGACCATACCACACTGTATACAAGAGCCAAAAAGCCTTCTTTGAACTGGGCTGGAACAGGAAACCAATTTTCTCTGGGGAATCTCAGTACAAGCTTTCAGAATCTTCAACCCTATGAATTCATGGGTACGGTGACAGTGCTGATGGAAAAAGACAAGAGCAGCAGGCAGGACGTTAGTGCATTTGCAAGGGAAATAAGAGACTGTGTACAAGGAGCGCTGAATCGTCAGACACCTGGATCACCGCCTAATTTCAGTGACCGAAGTAGTCAAAATCAGCGATTCATCGTCGAACGCACGGGTAAGGCTGTCCACAATGCCTTGGCCCAGGTAATCACCACCACCAACAAAGGCTTTTATTCGGTCGGAGGTGCTTTCAAGCGTAAAATTGATAAGTCAGGTGATACTGATGATATGCTGATGAGTTTTGCCTGCTTTTATATCAATGCCCCTACCCTATCAGATGCGGCTGTCGGCCAGTTGTTCCCATCCAAATTCTACCAAACAAGGGGTCCCTTCAAGTTTAGCTCGGGCTACAAGGGCACCAGCCTCAATTTCAATGTCTCAAATTCCGTCGCCAATAGCTACGAAATCCAATGTTTCCTAGAGGTCAAATAGGAAAATCCCTCTCGTCTTTTCATTCCTTTACTCACACACTTAATCCTTCATTGTCATGCAACTACTCAAACATATTCCTTCCATTTTTCTTCTACTGACGCTCTTCTCCTTCTCCCAGACCACCTTCGGTCAGGACTATAAAGGTTCTAGCGATCACCCTTTGATGAGTCGATACCAAGGCTCCACCATCATCTCTTATGCACAAACCAATTTTGAAAGCTACCCCCTCTTTCAGGATGCCTATGTCAACCAGCAGCCTGTCATGGTAGAAGGGGCTTTTACCTCCATCAACTATCGCGCTCCCGAGGGACGTACTCCGTTGGAGGTACACCGCAATTATGAACAAGCACTCGAAACTAAAGGCTTTGAGCAGGTCCTGCGGCTAAGAAATACCGACACTTGGGGATTTCCCGATTACGTAAAAGTCTCTGGTCTACCTGATGAGCATCGACGTGGTACCACAGGAAAGGCAAGTGAAAGTCATTATACGGCTTATCAAAAGGGCGGAATCAGCGTAGCCATTTATACATCCAGCTATTATGGGGAAGCGACCCATACGTTAGTGGATATAGTGGAAAATGAGGAGATGGAGGGAGGTATGGTAGAGGTAGATGCCGATTTGATTCGGAAAAAAATCATGAATGAGGGCAGGATTGCCTTATATGGGATATACTTTGACACAGGGGAGGCCACCTTGCAAGAGACATCAGCCCAAACTTTGTATGAGATCGTTCGGTTTCTGCAGGACAATCCGAGCATCCAACTCTATGTCGTAGGCCATACAGACATGACAGGAGGGCTTGCTTCCAATGTGACTTTATCCCAAGACCGTGCCACGGCCGTGGTACAGTACCTCACAGATCAGGGCATAGCCTATGAAAGACTCACTCCCAAAGGCGTAGGTCCCTTGGCTCCAGTAGACTCAAATGAAACAGAGAAGGGAAGAGCCAAAAATCGTCGTGTAGAGTTGGTCCTGCAATAAGGTAAAATACAGGCTTTCCTATTGATCGCATCATGTAATGGCCTATCCCTTTCGGAGATAGGCTTTACTTTTTATCCCAAATAGACTTGTCAGAAAATTAGCGAATCCCTCAAAAAATACTTAACATTCACATGGAATAAACTACATATATATGAAATACAGGACGCTCCTCTTCCTATTGACCTTTCCTTTCTTATCTCTCTCGGCCCAAACATCTGACCATATATTTCAAAAATTAGAGGGATACTGGCAGGGAGCTTTCATTAAAGGAAATGCTGCTCAGTCTATTTCTCTGCGCTTTTTTGAAACAAAAGGAACATACTATGCGCTCCAGATGATGCAAGAATGGTATCCACAATTTGGGGAGTTCGAAGTACCTGTAACGATTGATTCTTTGGGTAAAATTAACATGTCAACAGGTTATGGACCAGTCGAGATGGTCCTCGATTCTAATAATTTGGAGATCATCGGACATATTCCTGGGACTGATCCTACTGTCAATATTCACATAAAGAAAACGCCTCCCCCGCCCGCTACTACTTATGAAGTGACAGAAATCTCCGTTCCCAACGGAGAGGTCAATTTGTATGGGCACCTACACAGCCCGAAGTATGGGGAGAAAAAAACGGCAATTATACTTGTTGGCGGGAGAAGTTGCTATGCGGGGGATACCAGATATGATCTGTATGCCAAAGTATTGCGAGAATATGGTATCTCAGTCTTGGTATTCAACAAAAGGGGAACAGGAAAATCGACGGGAGATTGTGATGCAGCTACTGTGGGGGATTTGGCTTCAGATGTCATTGCTTGTCAGCGGTTCCTTCGTCAGCACCCCAATGGCTATAAAACCATCGGTGTACTCGGAAGCAGTGCAGGGGGTTGGGTAATGACAAAGGCACTAGAAAAAACCGATTTCGACTTTATGATCAGTGTGGTAGGGCCTTCGACTTCGGTGAGGGATCAGCAGATACAGTCGGGGGAGTATGGAGGGCGTTTTTATAAGTTGTCAGATGCTACCATTCAGCAGATAAAGACCTACACGGATTTGATGTTTGATGCGCCTGCCAACGAGGAGGGCTTCGCTCAGTTCCAGGCTTTACTCGAGCAGGCCGAGCAAGAAGGTTGGAAAGAGTTGCTAGACGGTACCGACATCCCTCACACGGCTGCGGGTATTGATAGTTTGTGGGTGCGTCGCCACGGGTTTGATCCAGGTCCTAGTTTGGCTAATTACCAGCATCCTATGCTCGTCATCTACGGGGAGATTGATTGGATCGTCCCTTACAAGGAAAATATTGCACGCTTAGAGGAGCTTTTCGCGGGGGATCGCCGCAAGTTGCTTCGCACGGTCATCGCCCACAATGCAGAGCATGGGACGGAGGTGGAAGAAGGCTACATACAATTGAGTAACAGAAAGTCTTACTGGCACTTTTATCGTATATCAGCACAGGTGAACATTGAGATCGTCAATTTCCTTCGAGAAAATAAGTGGATACCGTAGCCATTTGCCGCAGCAAATGCTAGCCCCTTGGTCTTAGACCACGAAACAGCGTGTCGGGAGACAAGAAGCGAACATATGAACGAAGCCACCTTAGCATAAACATTTCCTTTTCCCTATATTAAATCCATGAAAATAATCATCTATATATACAATGGCATGACGATGTTAGATGCCATTGGACCATACGAAGTGCTGCGAAACCTACCAGGTATAGAGATCCAGTTTGTGGCGAAGCAGAAGGGAGAAATCACGGCTGATAGTCAAGTCGTCCATCTCAATGCACACCACAGCATACAAGAGGTACAGAAAGCCGATATTTTGTTGATTCCAGGATCTACCATCTCCTTTATACGAGAGATGAAGGATCAGGAGGTCTTAGATTGGATCAAAATGATCCACGAAACCACGCACAAGACCGTCACAGTCTGCACAGGCTCCCTTATTTTGGCTGCGACAGGCTTGCTTGAGGGACTTCCCGCAACCTCCCATTGGAAACCGCTCCAATTGTTGTCACAGTATGGGGCCATCCCGACCTATGAGCGAATGGTGGAAACGGGTAAAATCATCACAGCAGGAGGCGTATCAGCGGGGATTGACATGGCTTTAAATTTGGCGGCTCGCCTCAAAGGCGAGACATTGGCGCAAGCAGCACAGTTGGCGATCGAGTATGATCCGCAGCCTCCGTTCTCATCTGGGAGTTTGAAAACAGCTTCGCCCGAGGTCGTCAAGCTAGCAGAAAAGCAGATGGAGAAAGACGCCCGAAAAGACTTCAACGCATGGGAGATCTTAAAGCATGCCCAGACGCTGTGGAAGCTAAAGCATCTGTAGGTGCTTGCTGTAGCAAGCGTCTACAAATGCAGCAAGCACAAAACAAACAAGGCCCGCCTCCTGTCTCCCGACATGGGCGGGCTATTTCTTGGTCTAAGACCAAGGAACTAGCATTTGCGGTGGCAAATGGCTACCGGTTACAAACACCTTTCCCCTTTTCTCGTTTTACCTTCATGGCGAATCCAAAGGTAGAGACAGCGAGGGTACCCCTCATCCAGCATGCGCGTGATTGGTTTGATGGGAGAGGTTGGGAGCCCTTTCCCTTTCAGCTGGAGATGATGGAAGAATTCCTCGCAGGAAAAAGCGGCCTGCTCAATGCCCCCACGGGGAGTGGAAAGACCTACGGCCTGTGGATTCCGATCCTGCTAGACTGGATTCGCCGAAACCCCAAGACCTACAAGACAAAAGAGAAAAACGGGCTGCAAGCACTCTGGATCACGCCGCTCAGGGCACTGTCTAAAGATATCCGACTAGCATGTGAAGAAGCGTGCATTGAAATGGAGATCCCCTGGAAGGTCGCCATCCGTACGGGGGATACCTCCTCCTCCGAACGCGCCAAGCAAAAGAAAAATATGCCCGAAGGGCTGGTGACCACCCCCGAAAGCATGCACGTGCTATTCTCCAATAAGAACCACCGCAAACTTTTCAAAAACCTGCAAGTCATTGTCATCGACGAATGGCACGAACTGCTCGGTACTAAGCGGGGCGTCCAAGTCGAACTCGCCATCGCCCACCTGCGGCGCATCAATCCCGACCTCCAAGTCTGGGGCATCTCCGCCACCATCGGCAACATGGAACAAGGACTGGAAGTTCTCCTCGGCCAGTCTTTCGACCCTCAGAAGCAACGCATCGTGCGCGCCAATATCAAAAAGCAGATCGAGTTGGTCTCTGTTCTCCCCGATACGATCGAGCGATTTCCCTGGTCAGGGCACCTCGGCATCAACATGGTCGATAAGGTGATCCCCATTCTCGAAGAGAATCAAAGCACACTGATTTTTACCAATACGCGCGCCCAATGCGAACTCTGGTATCAAGCCCTACTGGAAGCCCATCGCGACCTTGCGGGCGAGATGGCGATGCATCACGGATCAATAGATGCCAGCATCCGCAACTGGGTCGAGGAAGCTCTACATGAAGGTCAGCTCAAAGCCGTTGTCTGTACGTCGAGCCTGGATCTGGGCGTAGATTTCCGTCCCGTAGATGCCATCATCCAAATCGGTGGTCCCAAAGGCGTCTCGCGATTTGTCCAACGCGCAGGACGAAGCGGGCATAGACCTGGAGCCGTGAGTCGGATTTACTTTGTACCGACGCACTCATTAGAACTGGTAGAAGCCGCCGCCCTCAGAGTAGCAGTGGCCGAACATAAGCTCGAAGATCGCAGACCCATCGTACAGGCATTTGATGTCATGGTACAATACCTGGTGAATCTCGCAGTAGCCGATGGCTTCAAACCCGACGATGCCTACGAGACATTGATTTCTACCTTTGCCTTCCAATATCTATCTCGCGCAGAGTTTGAGTGGGCACTAGAATTCTTGACTACGGGTGGCCAATCGCTCTACGCTTACGAGGAATATAAAAAGGTCGAGATCGAGGAGGATGGCACCTACAAGGTCAATAATAAAAAGATTGCCCTTCAGCATCGACTCTCTATCGGGACGATCGTCGGGGACGTGAACATGACGGTGAAGTTTGTCTCAGGTGGACGTATCGGCACCGTGGAAGAGAGCTTTGTCTCCCAGCTTAATCCCAAGGATAAATTCTGGTTTGCAGGTCGCCTGCTCGAACTGGTGCGCATCCGCAACTTAGAGGTGCAAGTCCGCAAAGCCAAAGGTACAAAGGGTAAAGTCCCCCGATGGATGGGTTCCCGCATGCAGCTGAGTAGCCAGATGGCCGATGTGCTTAAGGCACAGCTACAAAAGTATATGGAACGAGATTTTGATTCGGTTGAATTGAAGAAGCTGGTCCCACTCTTCGAAACGCAGGAAACATGGTCGGCCATTCCCAAGATGGATGACTGTTTGGTAGAATATATCCACTCGCGAGAGGGCTATCACCTCTTTGTCTATCCCTTCGAAGGTCGCGTAGTGCATGAGATCATGGGAGCCTTGACAGCCTATCGCATTTCGCAGTTAGCCCCGCTTACCTTTTCTATTGCGATGAATGACTACGGATTTGAGCTGCTTTCAGATCAGGAGATTCCGATTCAGGAAGCATTAGAAAATGACCTATTCTCCCCAAAAAATTTTGAAGAGGACCTGACCCGCGCCATCAACGAAACGGAAATGGTAGGCAGACGCTTTCGGGAAATCGCTACAGTCGCTGGACTTCTCTTTCAAGGTTTCCCAGGAAAAAATGTCAAGTCCAAACATCTCCAAGCCTCCTCGGCCCTTCTGTTCAAGGTCTTCAAGGAATATGAACCTGATAATCTGCTGCTCAAACAAGCTTACCATGAGGTCATTGACTATCACATCGACCAGCAGCGTGTCAAGACAGCATTGGAGCGCCTCAACGGCAGATCCCTTATTCTCAAAACACCTCAAAGCTTTACGCCCTTTTGTTTTCCCATCATGGTGGATCGATTGAGAGAAAGGCTAAGCTCAGAAAAGCTCGTGGATCGCGTAGCCCGTATGCAGGTACAGCTGGAAAGGAAAAGTGGGAATTGAGTAGGGAGAAAATTGAGTATTACGCATATTCATCTTTTCTACCTCTCAGAAGCTGCCAAGCGAACCTGTTTACCTCTCCCTATGCGTATCCCCTTAAAGACTCTTTTGATCTGATTCAATGCAAACCAAAAGCTCAGGAACCCTACAGGTATCTACCATAATTGGGGTACATACAACAAAGGAAAGAGAATTTGAATCCCTTGGACGACTGTGCCCTGAGCACCAAATAGCAACAGATAATCAATGATTTCCTGATTCCAACTTTGATGGGATTCTGCCCGTTGAATGGCCCGAATATCTTCAACCTTAATGAGCTTCGTATGAGATGCGTCTACCAATTGGATATGCGCAGCATCGTATATTTGTAGACGTCCCTTCATAGACTTTAGGCTTCCCCCTGTCCTGATCACGACCTCTGCCCCTTCTTGAAAGTTATACTTGACCTGCTCATTTTTGGTTAGTAAAACTTGTAGTTGATCAATCTTTCTTTGTGGCTGTGGAGCATTTCCAGCATAAATACAACTCGTCAAAAAAGAGACAATTAGTATACATACAATGAGTGGTATACATGAAGTCTGCATAGCAGTGGATATAAAATGAATGAATATGGATGGTGAAAATCAAAGGGGAGGCAAATCGTTGTATACTTTTACTCAAACAATCCACCTCCCTTCATTTTTGTAGAAACCCAATGATTCATACATCAAGAGGTCTCCAATCTCAGCTTCCGATTGAGCTTGTACTTAGGATTGATGAGGAGACTCGGGAGTAGCATCAGCTGCCCACTGGCAATGGATGTAAGTCCACCTACTAGTGCAAAGGGTGTCACAGGAGGAATGAAAGCTAAACCAATAGAGACGAGTCCTAGTGAAGTGGTGATGACACCTCCAACTTTTGATGCGCCCTTGACAGTTCGGAGGTTGCGGGATTCCCAATGCTGGATTGTCTTGATCTCCCGAATGCTGAAAACCTCTTCTCCTACCTGAACTTCATCCTCTGAAAGAAGGGTCATCATACCTGTCACTTTTTTACGTTTTCCTCTAATTTTGACTGTTACTAATTCCCCTGTGTCAAAAGACTCGATAGCTCCTCCATGCTTGACGTGTATGACCTTGAGTTGACTTAAAGGTTGTCCTTCTCCAGGAGTGAAAGCAAAAATAGAGGCACCAAAAAGGCATACGAATAGGAAGGCGATTCCTCGCTTGATTAATACTGGCATGTGAAAAATTTGTGATGTGAAACAGACAGGGACGGATTCAAATGGCAGCCTTAGGTTACTTGCTGCTTATTGATTGGCTTTCAATACATAGTAGGGAATGGATGTTAAAAGGTTGTCAGGCGGAAAAATAAATTTTGGTCATTCTCACTGAGGCTTACCAAAAATTAGCGGAAGAGCTTGAAGGGAAAATATGTGCCATTACTGTTTCGAACATGGAGGGGAACGGCATAAAAGCGGGGATAATCAATGCCTGTTTTTCGGTAGGTTCTTCTAATGTGTCGAACTGACTCTTCAATAAACTCAAAGGCATGAAGTGCTCACTACGAGATTCCAATTTTTCACGGACCTTTTCTATATCTGCTTTTAGATAAATGAATCGCACTCTTTGGTCTTCCCTTGACAAGACCTCACGATAACTTGCCTTCAATGCTGATACAGCCATCAACAATGGTACATCTTCATCGAGGTGGTGCTTAATCTGCGAACGCAACTCCATCAGCCACAGTGCCCTATCTACATCTTCCAGAGGAATTCCTCTTCGCATTTTTTCAATATTCTCAGATGGATGAAAATCATCTGCATCTAAAAATTTCCATTTGAGTTTCTCTGCAAAAAAACGGCCTGCTGCTGTTTTTCCAGCACCTGATACCCCCATGAAGAGGAGTACCTGAGTAGGTTCGTATATAAAGGCAGGCTTCATAAAAGTAGTTAGACCAGAAGATGGTGCAGGCTAAACATGTAATTAAAGAGGTCAGAAGAAATCGGGCTTCTTCTATTCGATCTTACACACCATATTTAAACACTGGCTCCATACGATCCAAATAATTAGGCATGTTTTGAACCCCTCGACTTTGAAGGTGTAAAGGAGTTTGTGTAGTTTTAATCCGCTGAAAATGTATCTTTGACGGTGTGAGATGGATCAGCGGGTCAGGATCTTGCTAGCATATCATGCTACCTCCTGAAAATCGCCGAGAATACACCAGGATAATTAACTATAAACCAAAGACTTAACGACTACCAATGGGCTATAAACGCATCAACGATCTGACGGGTTGGGCAGTTTTCGCAGCAGCACTGATCACCTACATGCTGACTATGGCGCCCACTGCCAGCTACTGGGACTGTGGAGAATTTATTGCTTGTGCCAATGAATTAGAGGCCCCTCACCCTCCAGGTGCCCCATTCTTTTTGTTAGTGGGCCGTCTTTTTGCCATGCTATCATTTGGCGATGCTTACGAAGTAGGAAACATTGCCTGGATGCTGAATCTGTCTAGTGCCCTGGCATCTGCCTTCACGGTGCTATTCACTTTCTGGATTACCACCCACCTCGCCAAGAAGATCATCATCAAGGCGGGAGAAAACCCCAATACAAACCAGACCATTGCCATTATGGCTGCTGGTGTCGTGGCAGGATTGACCAACACTTTTGCAGATTCCTTTTGGTTCAACGCCGTAGAAGCCGAAGTATATGCCATGTCTTCCTTCTTTACCGCCATCGTAGTATGGCTCATGTTCAAGTGGGAAGAAAGAGCCGACGAACCAGGAAATGAGCGATGGATTATTTTGATCATCTATTTGATGGGGCTGTCTATCGGTGTGCACTTGCTCAACCTCCTGACTGTACCTGCACTTGCCTATATCTACTATTTCAGAAAATACTCCTTCACTTGGCCTGGATTTTTCTTGACAGGTCTGATCTCCGTAGGCGCATTGGGATTGATTCAGACAGGAATTATTCTCTACACCTTTGACTTTGCGTGGAGCTTTGAGAAGTTTTTCGTAGGGGTTAAGACTGCTACAGGACTCGACCGTGGAGGACTGGGGATGCCCATCGGCTCAGGAATGATCATCTTTTTCTTCCTGCTCTTCGGCGCACTGATCGCAGCCATTTGGTACTCGCACAAAACCAAACGATTGATCCTAAACATCTCTCTGCTCTGTGTGGCAGTTGTATACGTGGGATTGGCTTCCTACATGATGATTCCTATTCGTTCTGGTGCCAATCCTCCCATCGACGAAAATAACCCTGAGAATTCTCAGACTTTCCTGAGCTACATGAAGCGTGAACAATATGGAGACCGTCCGCTCTTCCGTGGTCCACTCTACAATGCGCGCCCTGTAGGCCTAAAGGATAATGGCAAAGAATACGTACTCGAAGAAGGATCAGATACGTATACAGAACTAGGTGTCAAGAAAACGTATCGCTACGCAGACAAAGACATGAAGCTGTTCCCTCGAATGTACGAGCGCAACCGCTACAACAGTGGTCCTCATGGCTATGTCAACTACGTCCGGAAGACGGGTAAACCCAATACACCTGACGATGACCAGCCTACTAATTCTGAAGACATGCGATTCTTCTTCAGCTATCAGGTATGGCATATGTACGGGCGCTACTTCATGTGGAATTTTGCGGGGAAGACCAGTGATATACAAGACGAGGGATGGGAAAGTGGATTTAACTTCTCGGACAAAAATATGATGCCTGATTTCATCCGAAATCAACCTGCTAAAAATCATTATTTCTTCATTCCGCTTATCCTGGGGCTTCTGGGGCTGGGATATCAGACACTCAAACGGGGAAATGATGCAGCCATCGTCGGAATGCTGTTCTTCTTTACAGGTCTGGCCATCGTCATCTACCTCAACCAGTATCCGATGCAGCCTAGAGAGCGTGACTATTCATTTGCAGGGTCTTTCCAAACATTTGCCATCTGGGTAGGTCTGGGCGTGATCGCACTGTACGAACTTCTGAAGAAATATCTGGGCGATATGTCCGTCTTTATAGCAGCGGCTATCGGTCTGACCGCTCCCTTCTTGATGGGTTCACAAAACTGGGATGATCACTCCCGTGCAGGACGTTATGTCGCACCTGACTCTGCCTATAACTTACTGAACTCGTGTGCGAAAAACGCTGTGCTCTTTACCAATGGAGACAACGATACCTTCCCCTTATGGTACATCCAAGAGGTAGAAGGTGTCCGAACAGATGTACGCGTACTCTGCTTGAGCTATGTAAATACAGACTGGTACATTGATCAGATGAAGCTTCAGATGAATGAGTCTGCTCCCTTGCCGCTCTCACTCAAACGAAGCGACTATGTCGGACAGGCAAAGCAATCTCGCTCTCTGACCAAACCTACGCTCAGCATGACCCTCCCCGCCAATGGGCAAGAACTCTTAGCCAAAGGCATCATATCAGATGAGGAACTCCCCTATGTGGCAAGTCCTATGAAGTGGAGCGTACCAGGGCGTGGGGGACAAAACAATAAGTACCTTGAGCTAAAGGATGTATTGATCCTCAATCTGCTGCAAGAAGTGGCCAAAGGTGGATGGGAACGCCCCGTCTACTTTGCAAACACCGTATCCCCCAAGGCATTCTTGGGAATGGATGACTACTTCCGGCTAGAAGGACTGGCTTATCGTATCCTTCCTGTGAAGATCCCCAAGACACGCGACCCATTTGATGTGTTCCCTGGACGCGTGGATAATGACCGTGTTTTTGCAAATCTCGTAGGCCAATTCCGTTACCGCAACCTCGACAGGGATAATGTGTACTATGACGAAAACGTCCTACGTATGGTAAGTAACTATCACAATACCTTCACGAGATTGGCGAACTCACTGAGTCGAGAGAGCAAGACGCTCACGGCTGAAGCCAAGCTCCTCGCGGACTCCCTCGCAACAGGTAATGTCGATCCTGCATTGGTTGCTGATCTAGAGACAAGACAGCAATTATTGCAAGCCCAAGCAGATACGGCTAAGTCTCGCGCCATCGAAGCGCTAGAGTTTGCCGAAGAAAAGTTCCCCTATACCAAGGTGGCACCCGAGCCATATCTAGTAGCAAGAAATGCTATCTTATGGGATGATCTCGGCCTGCCTGAGAAGACAGAAGAATACTTCGAATGGGCACGCTATCGATCAGTCGAGACGCTCAGATACTATCAAGAAAGCGGCAAACGCTTCGGTCGCAAGCAGCAGTATGCTTTCCCGCTGACGATGGTGCAGCGTTATTATGCCCAACAAGGTAAGCAAGAAGAGCTACAAGCCTTATCAGAGGATATGCGTTATCTGGGCTTGATTAAATAATGCTTATAAGCATCGCATCATACTTCCCTCTCCAGTTTCTGGAGGGGGATTTTTTATGTTTGAAAATCAAAGGAACGACTACGCCATAGCGGTAATACTACGAGATTCTTTTATCTTACGACAAAGACCTAAATCATCATGGCGCGTATCGATCCGCTTGCACATCGGCACTTATGGGGCAATCAGCTCCACGAGCAATTCTTCATTGACAATGAGGCTGATCGAAACGTGCATCTGGCTTACGTCACCCTGCTTAAACTTGATCTTGCCTACGAATTGATAACATTTACCCCTACGTGGACAGGCACCTTCCCCATCGGGATCTATACGGGTACAAGTGACCTGGACATCATTTGTGAGGCAGCAAATCTTAAGGTATGGCTCGCATGTGTGAAGGGGAGTTATGCAGCTTATGAGGAGTTTCAGTGGGAGGAAGGAATGAGTAGAGGCAAACCGTATATATCGGCTTCCTTTTTCTTCGAAGGATTCCGAGTCGAAATATTTGGTCAGAAAGTCCCTGTTCAACAGCAGTATGCCTTCCGACATATGATGATTGAGGGAAAGATCTTGGCAAAAGCCTCGGCGCTATTTAAGGAAACCATCCTCAAGCTCAAGCAAGAAGGAATGGGTACAGAGTCAGCTTTCGCCCAAGTGCTTGGGCTATCAGGAGATCCATACGAAGCACTTTTGAATATACATTCGTCCGATCATATCGACCAGTTGCTGGAAGCTGCTGGAATGAAATAAAAAAAGCCGACCCTCAGGTCGGCACTGTAAAGAACGCAGTAAAGCCAATTTTTTCTAGAGACTATATTTCTCATCTAATAAAAAGTCGATAGAGGCGGGCTATTTTCAGCGTCAAACAATTTGCCCGCCCCTTATCGACCCACGCTATATTACATCCCGAAAGCGTAGTAAATCGCTTTAGGGTAGTCTGGATAGCGTCCTTCAATCAATACACCTCCCTCTTTCTTCGACATGATCTTCTCAAACTTTTCTACACTGTCTATATTCTCCTTATCTACCTTGGTGATGATAAAGCCAGGCTCTAGATTCGTTTCTTTCTGAATAATCCCAGGATTAACAGCTGTCACTTTCACCCCACCGCGTACACCAGCAGTCTCAGCTTCTTCTCTGTCCAAAGGCGCAACCTCTAGTCCGAGCTTACCCATAGAATCCGCTTTTTCCACCTTTGCTACCGTGGTACTTCCGTTGCGATTTTTCAAGACTACTGCGATGTCTTTTACTTCTCCTCTTCGATTGACATTCAGTGTGACATTGTCTCCAGGACGCTTGGTTCCAATAGCTGCTTGAAGCTCCGCAGCATTTTTCACCCTGATGCCCTCGACGCCTACTACCACATCTCCTTTCTTGATTCCTGCTTTTTCCGCCGCACTATTTTCAATCAAGCTGTCGATGTATACACCTTCTGTAATGGTCAGTTCATTGTCTTTTGCGAGATTGCCATCTACGCTGCGAATCATTACCCCCAAATATCCACGCTGTACTGTCCCGTACTCCATCAAGTCTGTGACAACCTTACGCATCAGATTAGAAGGAATGGCAAAAGAATAACCCGAATAGGATCCTGTAGGACTGGCAATCGCTGTATTGATGCCAATCAAGTTTCCGTTCAAGTCGACTAAGGCTCCTCCACTGTTCCCAGGGTTCACAGCCGCATCTGTCTGGATAAAAGACTCAATAGCTGCCTGATCCTTGAGGATGTTGATGTTACGTCCTTTGGCAGAGATGATTCCCGCAGTGACGGTCGAGTTCAAATTGAAAGGATTCCCAATGGCAAGTACCCACTGGCCTACCTTTGTCTCGTCGGAATTTGCAAGAGCTAAGGTTGGGAGGGCTTTTCCCTCAATTTTGAGCAGGGCCAGGTCGGTAGAAGGGTCTGTACCAATGACTTCGGCTTTGTAGGTACGGTTGTCATTGAGAGATACCTCGATATCATCGGCATTATCGATCACGTGATTGTTGGTGACGATGAATCCATCGTCGCTGATGATCACCCCTGATCCAGATCCAATAGAGGGCCTTTGGCGGCCTTCGAATCCTTGACCAAAGTTGTCTCCAAAGAAGTCTTTGAAGATCTCAGGTACCTGTTGGTTCGATTTGCTACGCAGCTGCGTAGAGGTGATATGTACTACAGCTGGCATGACAGCCGCTGCAGGTTCTGTGAAATCCAGTTGCTCCATAGGTGCCGTATATCGGCTGCTCACTACGGGAACTTCTGTCTGATGGGCTATTTTTATGACAGGCTGCTCAGGTGACAGGAATGCAGCGTAGATACCCAAACTGAGGGCACCTCCCATCGCGCCTGCTAACACCCATCCTGCTATTACTTTTCCGAATCTCATAATGTATCGCGTGCTTTTGTCTATGTACTCAATTACGCCAATGCCTTCTTAAGAGATTCTCAAAGAAAAGTTAAAGGGATGTTAAAGGGGGGAGGGTCGTTGGAGACGACAGATTGGAGGGTACGTAGAGCGGAGTCTACGTACAGCAGGAGGGATTGAGGCATACGTAGAGCGGAGTCTACGTATAGCTAGGGCGGAGTCTACCTATAGCAAAACCTAAAAAAATACCCCCTCATATGAGGGGGCAAAGATAGGTTTATCAATTTTTGGAAAACGGATTCCTTATTGAAGCACGACTTTCTGTGTGCTGTACTTACCTTCAGCGTTGCGTACAGTGATCATGTATAGACCCGCAGGTAGCTCACCACGTGCAATCTCTACTACGTTTTGAGCATTGCGTACTTGGTATACCAACTGACCAGAAAGAGAAGTCATAGAAACTTCAGCGTTTACGATCTGACCCAAGCTCACACGTAGTACGTCAGAAGCAGGGTTAGGTGCGACTTCGAATGGAAGTGCTACGTTCTTGTCATTGGAAGTGATGTCTACAGTCGAAAGATCACAAGCATCAAAGAGGAAAGGACCTACGATCGTGTCTACTCCACTCGCAACTGTAAGGTCTAGGATACGGTTATTAGAACCCTGTCCATTGTCTGTGCCACAATCAGGTGTAATGTTTACTTCATCTGTACCCCAAGCATTACCGTTGATGTACTTGTACTCAAAAGAAGATCCGACAGGCAGACTTAGAGTGATTTTCCAAACGCCATCCTCATTGGCATCTGCCATTGTCGTACAGTCAGGTGTCCACTCTGGACAAGTACTTCCGACGAAGTCATCTTGCAAGTTTCCTGCGATGTGTACCCCATTGGAGTCTACTTCAGTCACTTGGGACATATCCACGGCGAGTGTTACATTGACGAAATCCTGAGCATACAGACAGGTACTCATCATCATAGCGAGAAATAGTGCGTAGAATTTGTTCATAGCGATTAAAATATTTAATAGTGATAAGGTTTTAGGTATGGGTATCTAGGCAAAACTACATATATAGATTTGCTGTTCTCAATATTAAATTTCAAGCGGAATTTTGCAAACCTTAACATTCACTTAATCGTTTTCGGTTCCAAAATTTCTTCAAAAAACTTCATTTTTCTCCTTCAAACTCCTGTTTTACACACTATTAGGCCACCTTTTATATTAACTAAATATGAAGTTATTTTAGAAATAATCCATTATCGAATAGTCTTCCTTCGATTTCTAATCGTTCTATTGAATCAAAAAATCTGATCACTTTTTCTCTTCCTTTCTTCATTATCCCATCCTTATAAAGTGTATGACAGTGATCAACATATAAGCCGTAGACTATTCTCCACAGAATAGGTTTGAGCATGAATCATTTTGTAAAGAATGTGCTGAATAGAGCCGTAACTAAACCCATCTTTTCAATCTGAGATAAAAATGAGCTTTTCCCATACTTTGGCAGTACCCATATGCCTTGATTTTCTTCTTTTTCTCCCGATAAAAGTCACTTTTATATTATTTCCTCCTTCTAATGGAAGAAAAAAGATATATATATCCTATTAATCTTGCATACCCCATGACTTTCTACTCTAAAAATGGAATAATTTCAAATTTTACTTTCATTTATCTACCCACATACATATATTCGTATCGAAAACTACAATAAAATCAAAAATTAGTCTCATTAATTAAGCTATTCTAAAAATTATGTCTTCTTTATCCGCAATGAAAAAAAATAAGCTCTGTTTTTTCTTTCTTCACTACATCCACAGAATTGAAGATGAAGCCAGAGAAATATCTCTAGATGAAATCACAAAAGAAGTAGATATGAAGGAACACGAGAAGCGTGCTGTTTTGCAGTACTTAACCTCTGAAGCACTCATCTCCGTACAAGACACCCCCAAGCGCAACGTATCCCTGACAAGATGGGGAAAGGAAGCACTGAACCAAGCAGCCAAGCATACCTACAGCAGCCATTATTATGTAGGTGGACACGAAATGGGAATTTAAGAGAACCCTCTCTTTTCAGCTCCATTTTCCGCTATCTTTTTGGACCTTTACGGTCCATATGCATCTTTTAATAAATAGAGATGCGATGACCAATCTTACAGTAACTTGCTTCAGCTGTGATACTTTCCTGGAGTTTGATCCAAAGGAGACTGTATGGACTTGTCCTTCGTGTGAGCTGCACTATGCGATCGGAGACATCGAAATAGCTGCTATTCCCCGATATACGGATGAGAACCTGCAAAGTGCCCTTTATCACTGTGAAAACGGTTGGGTTGCTCTGCGCAGACACTATTCCTATAGTGCCAGAACTAATCAGGAAATCCCTCCTCGAGCAACGGAGGAATTGATCCCTACATATATCGGTTTCTTATTTTTTCACATCTTCTTTACAGCAGGGCTTGGAAATATCTTTTCCGAGCTATTCAAAGCGTTTCACTGGGCTTGGGTAATTCCTCAGTTAGGTCTTCTTTTTGGGTGGATCATCCTAATCTCAGGCTATCGCATCTCTAAGAAGTTCCACAAAGAGAGAGAGCTATTTTTGAAGAGACGTAGATACCTCTTAGCAGAAATGCACAGAAGAAATCTCAGGCCAGATCCTCGTATTCCCTTCCCTTCTATGAGTTGAGCGAAGAGGGCCAGTCGGTGGCCAGCATGTGATAATACCGCACATGGGTACGATAATAGTAGGCGAGGCGAAGGTATTTGAATCCACATTTTTCTAATACACGTTGTGAGGCCACATGTTCAGGCCTCACGACGGCTACCAATTCTTCTACATTTTCTTTGGTAAAAGCATACTTAATCAGTGCCTGACTTCCCTCTGTAGCATAGCCTTTTCCCCAGTATGCCTGATGCAGACGATAGCCTAGTTCGATTTTATCCGTCCCATCGAGGTCGCGTAAGGCAAATGAGCCAATAAATTCCCCCGTCTCTCGCAATTCTGCAGCCAGATACCCTACGGGTTGCCCCTGATCATAATAGCTCAGCATTTTGACTAGGTCTCTTCGGGTCTTGTCCAGATTGGTCTGTATCGGGCGAATATATCTCATGACTTCTTCATCCGTATTGAGTGCATGGAGACGATCTAGATCATCTAGTGTATAATATCTGAGCGTGAGACGAGGTGTATGTAGAAAAACCTGGGAATTCATGAAGTGATATTATGCCCAATTTCATGGTTAAGATACACGCCAAAGATTATTTCCGTCTTTTACTGGATTTTCTCTTTTGTGCATGCCTCAATTCTAACTTATGCTTTATGTTTCTTCCAAAAAACTGTTGAATCTAGTGCTTTTTTGCAGAAATCCACCAAACAACTATTTTTGATTGGTATATAATTCAAAATAAGGGGATCAAAGGAGAGAAAAATACGATCAATCCATGCTTTTGTCTACACCTTAGTGGCTGTTTACATCGTATTTATCCATTTTACCCTTCGTTTTTATCCACACAGCGCTATCCATTTCACTTGACTTTGCATCCCAAAACTTCATGCAGTAGCTTTCGCCAGAACAATCATGTTTCGCCTACCCATTCTCAAACGGTCTTCTATGCTCTCATATTTGCCATTTTCCAGACTGCCCAGACGGTTGAATCTGTTTTTATCTTTGCTTATCATGAACAGTCTGTGGATGCCCACGACCTCCAAGCTTATGGCTCAAGAAAACTTTATCTATGTAGAAGAAGGACAGTTAAAACGACAGGGTAAGCCCTATCGCTTTATCGGGACTAATTTTTGGTATGGAATGAATCTAGGGTTCTCTGATCAAGACAGGCTTGTCCGAGAGCTTGACCAGCTCCAACGCTTGGGCATACAGAACCTCCGAATCATGGCTACTAGCGAAGGGCCTCTACAAGCTCCCTGGTGCATGCAACCTACCTTGCAGGTAGCCCCCTATATGTACGAAGAAGATCTTCTCGTGGGTCTGGACTTCTTGCTAGTAGAAATGGCCAAAAGACGGATGACGGCAGTCGTATGCCTAGGCAACTTTTGGCCCTGGTCTGGTGGTATGGCCCAGTATGTATCATGGATGACAGGAAAAGCTATCCCCTACCCGCCCCCAGCTGAGAACGGAAATTGGGGAAAATATCAGTTGTATGCAGCTAGGTTCTACAAGAATAAAAAGGCGCGGGCTGCTTATGCTGCCACTGTCAAACATCTTGTTAGTCGTATCAACACCCTTACGGGCATACCTTACAGTCAGGATGCCACCATCATGAGCTGGCAACTCGCCAATGAACCCAGAGGCATTATATACAAACGTGCATTTCGTAAGTGGGTCCGACAGACGGCCCAACTGATCAAAAGTATAGATCCGCAGCACCTCGTCAGCATCGGCAGTGAGGGTACGACTCCCTACCCCATGGCGGGAACACAGTTTGAGCGCATCCATAAGATTGCAGGGATCGACTATGCAACTTTTCATATGTGGATTCAGAATTGGGAATGGTTCGATCCGTTTCAACCTGAAAAGACTTATCCTGAGGCACTGAGTAAAGCCATGAACTACCTAGAGGAGCATGAAGCGATTGCCCAGAAGTTGGGGATTCCTCTTGTACTAGAGGAATTTGGGATCGCGAGGGATGGCGACAAACACGCAGCTGATGCACCTGTAGCTATGCGTCAGCAGTACTTTCGAGAGATCTTTGATTATCTCTATCGGCAGTCGGGAGAAGGAAGCCCATTGATGGGACTAAACTTCTGGGCATGGGGCGGGGAGGGGCGTCCACGCACGCCTAAGGCCATCTGGCGCTTGGGGGATGATTTCATTGGAGATCCTCCACATGAGTACCAAGGATGGTACTCTGTATACAATGATGAGACGACTACCCTATCCTTGATACAGGAGTATACGAGCTTGCTGGCTAAGCTGCCTTGAGTGAGAAGATTTTTCTCTAGCAGACATCAGACAGTACTCGAAAAAATCTGAATAGACCTTTTATCGTCCTGCTCAGAGATTCATCACAATCCTGTATAGTCGGTTGGAGGCCGCTTCTTTCGCGCGTTCATTATACGAGATATCCCCGCGGCCTTGTTCAAAATCCATGAATCCATGCTCTGCTCCCTCATAGATCACAGGCTGAAAGATTTTTCCATTGGCCCGCATGTACTTCCGTGTACTACTAATGGTCTGGGTAATGGGGTCTTTTTCTCCATAAAACCCAAAAATAGGACCCTGGATACGGGAAAATTCAGCGGGTTTCACTCTAGGATATGCATAAAAGATAAAGGTAGCTGCAATGACAGATGATCTGGTGACCAGTTCAAACGCGAGATTCCCTCCCTGTCCAATACCTAATATCATGACTTGGTATCTGTCTCTGAAATGTAGCTTTTGGATCAATGCAAGCAATAACTCTTGGTCTTGTAAGTACATTTCTTTGGCGGGATGTCCATCTATATATTGGGGAACCATGACATGTATCCCCAGGTGCTGGAGGCTGTCCACAATCGAGCTGAGATGCGCTGTCATCTGCTCTCCGTCAGATAATAGGATCATCATTTTCGACGATGGTACATCGGCTTGAAGTGTGTAGTACTCTAGTACGTGATCCCCTACTTTGAAAGATCGCGCATGGGATGAAGAGAGCCGCTGTGATGTCGCATGCTCTTGTCCCAAAAGGGACACAAAAGAGGTAAATAAGGTACAAATGCAAATGAGATATTTCATTTTTTGATCGTCCATTTATTATTCCTAGATCTGCAAGCTACGTTCCGAAAATACCATATCCTTTAATCGTTAGTAAGCTAAATATCCTCATTAATTAAGGATGAAGGATTTTTTACCTCTAAAAGAAAAAAGCACCATTTTTGGCCTTGACCAAGTGAGAAACAAAGTGGGTTAAAATGAGGACAGGAGGGAATACAAAAAAAGCCTATTCCTTTTGGAGGAAAAGACTTCAGCAAGATGTACCTTGATCCGAGTGAGTTAGACTCGTAGCACTTCATGATTATTTTGTAGAACAATGGTTCAGCTTAGCCCACTCCCCTATTCCCTAACCCGTATTTTCTCAAGTGTATAACTAACTTTGATATGTGCGTAAAGCATCGATATAGTTGTACAGTACAACTATATCGATG
>JBCBPW010000055.1:39582-49219 GCA_039820545.1 Bacteroidota bacterium
CATTTTTATTCTATTTTAGGTAAAATTCTAACAAAATAATTTCTAAAATTCATTTTATCCAAGAATAATCACACTTACTAATTCTCTCACACTTGATCTTTTTTAGAGACTCTGCATTCTTTTCAAAAAAGCGTCTCTTTTACGTACAGACACTGGCAATTGCTCTCTTGTACTCAAGACGACTTCTCCTCCTCTTCCACGGATATAGGCGACTACATGGGCGAGATTGACCAAATACTTATCATGTATCCTGAAGAATCCGTCTTCTTCCAGCAGCTTCTCGTAGGTATTGAGCGACTTCGACACGACATGTTTCTGTTTGCTCGGCATCCTAAAGACAGTGTAGCTACCACTCACCTCACAGTAAATGATATCTTGGACTTCGACAAAAAGTAGTCGCTCCTGATCAGGTAGACAGATCCGTTTACTAGAGCTTTTGCTAGAAGCAGGCATGTTGAAATACTGCTTATCCAGCTCTTCTCCATTCATCCTAGTTAGGTATCGATTGACAGCTTCTATCAGATCTTCTTCAGCCACAGGCTTGACGAGGTAGTGGAGTGCCCGATAATTCCATGCGCTGAGCGCATAGCTGGGAAAGGCGGTTACAAATATCACTTGAAATCCCTTGTAATCACTCCGTTGGACCACGTCAAATCCGTAGCCGTCTCCCATATCTATATCTAGAAAAACCAAGTCAGGCTCTGTGTCCTTTATCAACTGAAGCCCCGTCTTTACAGACTCTGCTGTTCCTACGATTGTTAGCTGAGGAAATAGTCGGCCCAACATATCTTGTATCAACTTGATATTGAGAGCCTTATCATCAATGATTCCTACCTTAATGTTTCCTGATCGTGCGTTCCCCATATTTGACGCTTGTTAATATGTATTAATTTCGCTCACTGCTTTTTCTGGCTGTTGATCAAATTGGGGAAGGATTAGCTCCACTTTAGTCCCTGTTTTCCCCTCTCCCTCTTCTTCTCCTAGATCATAAAAGTTTAGCTGCGTCGGTATGCCATAAAGCCGACTAATGGAAGCCAATCGCTCACGTGTGTTTCTAATGCCAATTCCTGTCCCTCCCATCATAGCTCTTTTGGGCTTAGGCTTACGCATGGTCTTTGCACGCTCTATCCCGATTCCATCATCAATGATACAAATTCGTAAGTTTTGCCCCAAGCTTTCTACCAATAGATCTATTTTCCCACTTCCTTTTGGTCTGATCCCATGTCTGACCGCATTTTCTAAAAAAGGTTGAATCAGCATCTGAGGTACAAGGAGTTGGTGGATCTTAAGATCTTCGCTTACCTTTATTCGGTAGACTAAGCGCTCATCAAACTGGAGTTTTTCCAGGCTAAGGTACTCTTGTGAACGAAAAACTTCATCTACCAAGGGCACAAAGGTAAACTTGGCATCTGATAAAATCCTGCGCAATAACCTTGCAAAGGTAGTTAAGTATTTAGCAGCAGCTTTGCGATTGTCTGTGTTGATTAGATAGAGGATGGAATTCATGGCATTGAAAATAAAATGCGGGCTCATCTGCCCCTGCAAGGCTTCATATCTTGCTTCGATCAACTCCCTCTGCAATATGCTCCTCCGATTGACGATCCGAATAATCGCCAATGTGATAAAAATTAAGGCTACAATTCCCACAATGATCGCAAATACAAGAAATAGGGTAGTCTCAAATATGTAGGGCTCCATGTAAAATGAGATCTCAGTTGCTTCTCCTTCTGTAGGGAAGGTCGGACTAGATCCCACCACTTGAAACGTATACTCGCCAGGAGGAAGATTCAAAAAACTAATGCTCGACTCCTCACTCTCTTGCCACTCATCATTGTAGCCCAACAAGCGGTAGCGATATTGGAGATTTCCCCTATCCCTTATCGAGATTCCTTTGAATTTGATTTTCACATCGTTTATCTCAGGATCAAAGGATAACGCCTCATGGGTTCCATACAGATGTCCATTGACTTCTAGCCCTTCAATATTTGTTCGTACTTGATAATTATAAGCTAGAGAGTCTATCTGCTGGAAGGACATCAGACCTCTATCTGTAGTCACCCAATATTTGTCTCTCCATTTGACGATGTCAAATATTTTGTAGTCGCACAAGCCTTCAGTCTGTCCAATCTTCAGTGAGATATGCCAAGGATCTTGTGGCTGGCTTCTACTGATCCGATAGAGATTAGGCCCTAAAATGACCCAAAGCTGGTTGCGATGCTCTACATATATTTTCCCTTTGTAGTTTCTATAGGGTAACCCGAGATCCAATGGGACTTGCTGGCTATCCTGTATCGTGTATAGACCTTCGCCAAATACCGAATAGATCCACTCTTCTTCCCCCAGATACTCCACACTAAATATGGGGACGTCCGTATGCTTATCTGCTTGAGGCATGAGGTCTTGGAGATCTACCAGCGCATCATCCTTCCACACTTTTATCCCCTGGCTCGTCCCTATCCATATTTCGCCATGAGGACCTTTCTCAATGTCATTGGTTCGAAAAAAGATATTCAGCTCTCGCGATAGATACTGAGGTTCATAGGGCTTATGACGAAAGCGTATAAATTCAATAGAATTCCCACTATATATCAAGCCATCATCTCCTACCACATAATCAGCTCCCCAAAATCCATTGTCCTTTTTGTTCCCTCTCATATCTTCTACCTCATCCACCCCATAAAAGATTTTCCAAAAAGAACCATAGATAAATGTATCGACATTGGGTATCTCGACAATATTCCAGTGAAGAGAAGGATAAACACCTTGGTTTGCTACCTGATGGATTTCCTCCAATGTATCCATCGCCATAAATTGGATTTTCTGATTATAAAACCATAAGTGATCTTGGAATACCACCAACTCTCCAAGCGGTTTGGATTTAGGATCAAAATCCATAACAAGCCTTCTAAAATTTTCATTGGGCAAAATGAAAATCCCATCTCCACTCGTAGAAAACCAAATATTACCTTCTAGATCCTCCATGACACAAGTCACAGGCATCCTAGGAAGAAATACAGGGGTCTTCTCCTCGCAAGCTGAAGGAAAGACGTAGGCTCCTCTCACGGTACAGACCCACTCTCTGCCCTTTTTACCTTTAAACAATCCTATCACTGCTCCCTTGGACTTGGAATAAATACGTTGAAGAACACTCGAATCTCTCATGCGTGTCAACCCTTGCCCTTCTGAAAAGATAAATTCATGATCATCAATAGCCTTAAAGCGAGCAATAAACCGACTGGTTTCTAAGCTCTTACTGTACACCAAATCCTCCTCACATACTTCGTCCTCCCATAGCATATTCACAATTTGGAAGCCCGTGTAAAACCAAGTACCTTTCACTTTGGCCACATAACTGAGGTTATTTGTCGTGATCGAAGGGCCATCAGGTTTGGGCAAGAATAGATAATGAGGGATATCTTTGAAGAGATGCTTCCTGTAGCCTCCTTCAAATATCTCCCAGTAACAATGGTTGGACGATTTTTCAGTGTCTGTACCTATCAAGGTAGGATTCGCACTGTAGGTAAACCAAAAGTGATCATTAGAATCTAGATGCCAGGACATGAGCCAAACAGAATTTTGGTAGACGATAGAATCAAGGTAGGATTTATAAGGAAGCTCGTGAAACTGGCCTTCATATTCATAAAATATTCCTCGCGGCCCATTGAACCATATCCGTCCTTCTTTATCTTCGGTAATGCTAAAAATATCCAGGGGATAACGAGGAGCATCAGGGAACTCTTTGATTTTCTCTCCATCGAACTGAAATACGCCCTCATCTGTCCCTATCCACACATAGCCTCTTGTATCCTGAAAGGTTGCATAGACGTGGTTGGTAGGTAATAAATTCGTTTGGTCTAATTTGAAATAGCCTGGGGAAAAGGTCTGTCCCCAACAGAAACTGATACATAATCCAAGATAGATCGCTACTGTACAGCATAAAGGCAGGTATCTTGGCCTTAGCAAATGAATGATTCTCATGGGTTTAAGCTATGTGTCATCAAGTGAGCATGGAGGCTGTCAATGCTTGTATACAAACTTCGACAGCCTGTAAGCATGCAATTTACTTGTTTGTTTTATAAAACTCACTAAGCTTTGGGAACTTCTTCAAACTTTGGAAATAAAATTTCTACGACGGTCCCACTCGTTCCTTCGCTCACCTGTCGATCTATCATTCTGAGTCCCGTTTCAATCTTGTATATCTGCTGGATAGATTTCAGCCTTTCTTTTGTGTTTTTCACCCCGATCCCTGTACCCTTCAATCTTGTGCTGGTAGTATTTTCTTTCTGATACTTGCGAGCTGCTTCCATACCCACCCCATCATCTATAATCATGATTTGGATAAAAGCTCCCAAATCTTTTAAGACAAGCTGAATCTCTCCATATCCCCTGGGCCTGATGCCGTGGTGAATGGCATTCTCTAAAAAAGGTTGGATTACCATTTGTGGGATAAGGAGTCCTTCGGGGAGTTCATCACCTTGAATCTGAAACTTCAATCTCCCCCCAAACTGTAACTTTTCGAGATCTAGGTATTCCTGCGCGCGCCACATCTCATCTACGAGTGGAGCAAAAGTCTCTTTGGCGTCTACCAAAATGCTACGCATAAGCTTCGCTAGGGACGTCAGATAGCGCTGTGCAGATCGCCGTTCCTCTTTATTGATGAGGTATAAGATGGAGTTCATCGCATTGAAGATAAAATGCGGGCTCATCTGAGAAGATAAAGCTTCATATCTCGTCTCACTCAGCTGTCGGAGCAGGACAACCCTTCTATTGGCCACATGCAGGATCACCAGCCCAATGAGTAGGACGGCGAGTACAACAAATCCTACAAATAAGCTTTGAAACCAAAGGGTCTCCGTGAGATAGGGTTCCATCCGAAACACCAATTGAGCAGGCCTAGCAGAGGATCCATAATCTGTGCTGACTGCCCGTACTTCGAATACATATGTGCCTGGAGGGAGATTGGTAAATTGGGTCACCGATAAGTCTGTAGCTTGCCACTTCTCCGAAAACCCTAACAGGCGATACTCATAAGAAATACCTTCTGGATTTCGATAAGAAAATCCTCGATAATGGATTTCTACGTCATTAATTGCTGGTTCTATGTCGATCTGTTCAAAGCTTGACCACTCCTTCCCTCCTCCCTGAATAGACTCAACATGGATCAATGGCTGATAATCGACCTCAACGGGTTCTAGCGTTCCTGCATGGATAAGTCCTCGATCTGTACTGATCCAATAAGAGTCGCCAAAGTATGCAATATCATTTACCCTTTCTCCCAGCAACCCATCTTTCCTACCGAAGCGATTGCTCAGTTTCCAGGGGGCATCTGCGTGGAGTCGTTCGACTTTGTAGAGATAAAGGTCCGAACAAATCCAGAAGAGATTTTCCTCTTCCCAAACGATTTTCCCGTTGTAATCGCCGATATCAGGCCCCAAATCCAATAAGGTCACAGAATCTCCTCTCAGATGAAGTATTCCTTCACGAAGTTGATAAAATAGCCCCTCATCATTTCCACCATAAGCAAGTGAAACCATAGGTTTGTAATCACTGGGGGCCACCTTAAGCTTGGGATACTTCTCTCCTAGATCTATATAATTTTCTTGAGGGAGTTGAAGGACCTCCTTATCTGCTTTTTTTTCTACTTTTCCTTCCGCTACCTTCGTATGCTCGGGAAAATAATATCGTGGATCAAACTTACACCCAAATATTCCCTTACTCGAAGCAATCCAATAGGTACTATCAGGTCCCAACACAATATCATTGGCATCGCCTGTAGCAAATCTCCCCTCAGAGGCATTGGTGACATTGATTCGAATCTGATACGCTACATCGAGTAATTCTAATCCCGATTTATTGACTGCAAACAGTCGATCCGAATCTATTCCTATATACTTTCGCGCCCAAATCATGCGTGGATCTGGAACGGGTTTTTGGGTAGGAACTTTTTGAATTTCGTTTTCATCTAAGAAAATATGCTGCGTAGAGGAGAGGATATAATCATCCTGAATGATGTCCCAATTATGCTTTTTGTTGGAGGGTATCTGGGCGATTTCTTGAATACTAAATGAGGTATCTAGCGCATAGTAATAGCCTGCTCTATTGTAAAACCACAATTTGTCATTGAACACGAGCAGGTCCTCAATATGGCCATCCATCACCTTTCCCTGCCACGAAAGAAGCGAGAAACTCTCATTGGGCAGGACATATACTCCACTACCCGTCGTGGCAAACCATGTATTGCCTTCTCGATCGGTAAATACCTCTGAGATACATTTACCCTTTAGATAGCATTCCTTTCCCAGACTTTCGGGATGGTCTGGGTCCAAAGGATAAGCCCCTTTGAAGGTACACACCCATACTTGCCCCTTTTCTCCCTGACATATCTCAGTAATCGAACTTTCTACAGGTGCTGTATACTTCCACTTGATCATCGTATCTGAGAGTCGATAGATGTTGCGCCCACCTACGACTAATAGGTCTCCGTCGGGAAGCGCTAGGATGTTGCTGATCGAAACATAGGAATCTAAGGCTCCATCTATCCTTTCATGGTAAGTTAGGGGAATATCGGGACCTTTGTGTTCGTAGTTTTGAGTCCCAGAGAACATCCATTTTTCCCCAATTTTAAATAAGAGCAGCTGGTCTAATCGCTTCTGATTGTCAGGATCTATCAGATTAAATTGGTGGTAAGGAAATTTTTTAATGCTATGTGCGATCAGTGTCTCACCATAGGCTTCAAATACATACAGCGAGAGATTTTTCTCCATTCCTTGATCGAGCGTACCTCTTCTTTCTCGATTGATTCGGCTGTGTAGCGTAAACCAGAAGTGATCTTTCTCATCCATATGCCAGGAGAGGATCATCGTACCATACTTATGCAAGACAGAATCCACTCCGTGCAAATTGGGGGGATCGTGAATGGCTCCTTGATACGCGTACTTGATTCCTCCTGCGCCAGAAAACCAGACTCTACCCAATTCGTCTTCTTTCAAATCATATATATAATAGGGCTTATCTAAGTGATAGGTCTGGAAGTTCATACCATCATACCTAGCCAAGCCATAGTCAGTTCCAAGCCAGACATATCCCAGATGATCTTGAAACATACTAAAAACACCATTTGAAGGAAGTCCGTCTACGCGCTTAAGTTGACGAAATATCGGCTGAAAATCTTGTGCATACAGCATACAAGACCCTCCTCCCCATATCACGAGGATATAAATACACAGGTATAATTTAATAAAAGCAAGAGTGGGTAGTTTCCTCCTAGAATTGTTCACGGCTTTGCTTTAAAAATACAAGACGCTTATGAAGTGAGAGGTGGTCCCGTTTTACGGGATAGATCGAATAGACCTTAGACCTAGGTTTATGGATTTAAGCTCGAATTTAAAGACCGGCACCATTGAAAATTAAGCGTTTTTCACCTGGCCAATTATTTAACAAGTACAAGTAGGCTGAAGCTCCAGTATAGATTTTTATTTTCCTCAGTCCACATCAGAACGTTTGATCTTGCCCAAGACATATAGATAGGCTACAGTAACGAAGTGACAGATCTCAACAAAATTGAAAAGCCAAGCATATGACACACTAAAGGTTACTTAAACGACATCATCAACCCCCAAAGCGTTTGAAAAGATGATGATAAACATTCTACACAGGCTTTAGACTGTTTTCAAGTTTAGTATTCTATTACATGTAATTTTATGATCATATAAATATAAAGATGTTTGGGAAAAAATGAAAATACACTATTTACTACTAGTGTCAACTCCAGACTACAGCTCAGATTTCAGTCTTTCCATCTGCTTTCTGTTTCTTTCTCACTTCTAGCATCCCTTTTCTTTCCAGATAGCGATAGAGCCAGCTATACTCCACCTCTAATCCGTGAGATTCTTTGAGCCATGCTTGGAGATCGGCCAGTTTGAGTTGAGGATTCTGGATCAGTTTCTGCTGGATGGCAGTTTCATATGCCTCGAGTTTGGAGCCTCTCCGCTCGGGATAGTTCATCTTCAGCAGACCTTCAAACCCTCCCTCGATAAAGAGCTTCATCCATTGCGTAATGGTTTTTTCACTCGTTCCAATGATAGGGGCAATATCTTTTACTTTGTATCCATAATGTCGAAGAGAGAGCGCAAGCAAACGGCGAGATTGTTTTCTATTTTTGACGACCTTCATGCGATCAGCCAATTCGTAGGATTCGTCTAGACTTAATTTGATACGGTAGCTCATGTCAGCAAGAAGGTATAGGACCATAAAATGAGAAATGCAGGCGAGAACATCTTCATTTTGCTCAAATTTTTTGGTTTAGATCACGTACTTTTTTAGCATTCAGACCATATTTCCAAAGGCCCGCATATTAGGAGATCTTCCATTTATGACAAGCTTTACTTCTTGCGTATTCAGAAGAAATTATTGAAAACAAATGCATAGAATCTTTCTTATCTCCCTTTTCATCTCGATCCAACTGTTTCTTTGCCAATCTCACGCTATATGGGCACAGGGAAGCTTGCCTATACCTTGCGACGGGACTCAGCTTCAGCAAGCTTTTGACTCTACACACAGCAGGTATCATCACTACAGGGTAGTACAAAAAATAGCCCCTCAAGAGGGAGCTCAAGCGCTGGGGATTAAAGCTGCATTTGCGCACTTTATTAGCGATATTCAACACATTGCACCTGTCCCTAAGCGTGTTCATGGTCCTGTCAATTCTTGTGATACTGTTTTCGTGATTGTAGCCTTGAAGCGAAGTAATCCCGTACTTACACAGATAGATACGGTTCATTACAGCGTCATCAATTATGCGCTACCTGGCCACCTTCTTTATCCAGGAGTTGTCATTCGAAGAATAGAAGAATCTGATCACCAGTTATTTGTCATCACAGAGAGTTGGGGTGAAGGTAGACTGCCCCGACTCAACGAGCGTCTTTCTACACGCGTTTGGCAGACAGTAAACCGTGACTACTTTGCCCACCTAAGAGAGATTTATTCTTCACTCTGAAATTGGTTTAGGATTTCTTCGAGTGAAGCATCACGCGAATCCATGTAGACCTTGCGGTGCGCAGTATCCAGTTTTTTCAAGAGGTAAAATAGTTGGACTTGTTCTTTACTCGTGAGGGTTGCCCCCATAACCACGGCTACTTGCTGAAGATCTTCATCTAGCAACTCGACTAGACTCTTTCCTTTGGGACTCAGTTGCACATTCTTTTTGCGCTTATCTTCCAAATCAGCAGATTCTTCCAAATATCCACGATTTTTGAGCCGTTTGATGATTTCTACCCCTGTAGTCTTCTCAAGAATATTCTCATCAATCAGATCGGTTTTGGACAAAATACGCGAGGGATACAGTGTGACCAAAAATATTAATTCATCTAAACTGGTAAGATCTGTTTGCTTAAGGATCTTTTTGTGATAGAAAGAGAAGAATTTTCCCATCTTTCCTAGATAATTGGATATATGAGAAGCCACCTCTTGTTCAAGTGTCTCATCTGGATTTCTCTCTTCTTGGGCAACTAACCACATGCCGAAATCCTGGGTTTCTAATGGCAGGTCTTGATCTTGATATTTATCAAAAACCTGCAGCAGGTGCTGTAAAAATTTATAGCGCATTATTACAATATTGTCCTAATACCAGGGGAATATT
>JBCBPW010000056.1:0-48362 GCA_039820545.1 Bacteroidota bacterium
CTAAGGTACCGCTTGCCACCATAGGACGTTTCCTCTTCCTCCAATAAGTTTTCATCAATTTTGCGCTGGAATCGTAAGTCTATACGTTGCTTTTCATCATCTTGACGGATCCATGATATGTGCGCATCTACCAGTCCCTTCAACTTCTCTTGTTCAAACGCCAGCAGGATCTCCAAAAACTCGATCAGATTCGTTTTCCCACTTCCATTGGGTCCGATGATGATATTCAAACCTGGAAGAAACTCCACCTCTACATCTTCTATGGTGCGGTAGCCCGATAGCTTTGCATGGGTCAAGTACGTCTTGTTATATGCCCCTGTTTGTGTGACTCCCATGGCGTAAAATACATTTTTGACTAGAAAATAAGAAGTTAGGTAGATGGAATTTACATCACTGGCGAAATAAAATTCACCCCTGCCCCTTCTAGGCTACTCACCAATGGCAGCAAAATTCTGGCGGCTAGTCCAAACAATAGCAGATATCCAATGATATCTGTGAATGCTGTGATCAAAATCGAAGAAGCTACGGCAGGATCGACCCCGATTCGCTCAAGCATGAGTGGAATGAAGGAGCCCGCAAAACCCGCCAACATCAGGTTGCCAAATAACGCCAAGAAAACAACGAGCCCCAGCATGGCAATAAAATCAGGTGGCATACTCGAATTGATCAGTGCAACGGTTAGGGAGACGATCCCACCCAGCATCAATCCATTGATGGCACCGACGCTGATCTCCTTGAGGATGATGCCCAAGATCTTGCGAGAAGGTACTCCATCTGTCGAGATGCGACGAATCGTCACTGCCAAGGTCTGTGTGGCGCCATTGCCTGAGACGCCTGCAATGATGGGCATCAAGGTAGTCAACAGGACCAACTGGTCGATGGTAGATTCAAATTGTGAGATGGTGAAAGCAGCGATGGAAGCTGTGACGAGATTGATCATCAACCAAGGAATACGCGAACGCACCGCATCGGACCATCCTCCTCGGAGGTTCTCCTCATCTGATACACCCGCAAAACTCAAAAGATCCTCTGTACTTTCTTCCTCCAAGACATCCATGACATCGTCAAATGTCACGCGTCCCAGCAATTTGCCATCCAAATCGATGACAGGTAGCGTGGGGAAATTATATTGCAACATGATCTTGGAGACATCCTCTTGGTCCATATCTACGGGGACCGAGACAATGTCATCCCCCATGATATTTTTGATCAGTTCTGTATTGCGAGAGACAAAAAGGGAGCGGAAAGTGAGGTAACCTAGAAGTTTTTGGTCATCGTCTACTACGTAGATGGTATAAAATTCTTCCATCTCCTCCGACTGTGCCACCACTTGACGGAGCGCCTCTAGTTTGGACATATTCTCCCGCACGAACACCACCTCAGGATTCATCAATCCCCCTGCGGTATCTTCGTCGTATTCGAGTAGCTGGTTGAGGACATCTTCGTCCTCATCTGACATGTAGTAGAGGATCTTGGCTTGCTCTTCTTCTGGAAGCTCTGCCAAGAGGTCGGCTCCGTCATCGAAGGCCAGTGTTTTGAGGATGTTTGCCGCTACCTGTGGATTGAGCAGCAGCAGAAGCTGTCCAGGATAGGCTTCCTCGTCCATTTCTGTAATGGCCTCCGACAGCACATCGCGCGGGAGCTCCCTGACAATGCGCAGTTGGATCTCACGTGGGGTATCCTCTAGTACTTGGGCAATTTCGGTAGGATGAAGGACCGACATGAGGGCTTGAATCCGCGCATTGGGGGATTTGAGCAACTTGCGTACACGCTCGACGCGGGATTCAGTCGTAGTCCTTTCTTTCGCCATACACAGGGTTCTTTGAGGGACAGTAGATACGCAAAATGGATCGTAAATCTATCAAAAGTATGCGCACAAACAATACAACGCCCAAAAAGCCTCTGTAAGGCCAGGCCTAGGAAACTGTTTAGCTTACTGCAAGTAAAACAGTCTCTAAGTCGTCCACTTGATGATCATGACCACAAGAGCCACCAAAAACATCAAGATGGATATTTTATTGATGCCATGCATCATCTTAAGGTTGAAAGAATGCGGATCGTTGGGATCGCGCTTTTTGAAGGTAATATATCCTATAATTTTCTTTAAAACTTCCATATACGAACAGACTAGTAGAAGTGGGAGGGACGCCCCTCTGCCTCTTGGGTTAAGTATGCTATTAACTCCCTATATGCATACTTGTTTTACTATATGGCAAATCTAAGAAAGGGATGGGAAAAATTAGTCTCGATTTTCAATTCAAAGAAAATTTGATCGGAATATTCACTGTGTAAGGAATGGGTTTGTTTCGAAAAATGCGTTGTTCAGACCTAAGCAAATGAATGTATCGGTCTACCGCTCGTGTAAGCATAGGATGATCCGAATAAAGTGTATGATGTTGTTTGTAGTGTCCGTTTCTATCAATGAATACTCGTACGACAACCTTCCCCATTGGACCACAATCTCTTGCCTGAAGGAAGTAAGGTGCTAGGATGAGGGCATTGATACTGTCCCAATTGAATAACTCAGGCACCCAGTCCCAGATCATCCGTTCCGTATGCAAAGATTCTGTATATCGGATAATGTCAGGTATTTCCTCCTCCCCTTCCTCTATTTCCTCTACCTCAATCAAAGGAAGCTTCTTCAATAATTCGATCGCACGTGTATACTTGATTTCCTCTCCTTCTGTTACATGCACAGGTTGAGGTACATGGAATGCCTCAGAGTCGCGGAAAAGGATGAGTTTTTGCTGGAGTAGATGTACTTCAATTTCTTTTTCAACTGTAGGGTCGCGGTATACGGGCAGATAACAAACAGTCAAGCTTGGCTTTGAGTACATATGCTCATTTGTCCCCACCCACTGCGTCGTATGATCCCAAACATATACGCCTGTCATTAACAAAAAGAATAAAGTACATCCCGCACCTAGAGCGGTCCACATAATAGAGGGATAGTCTTTGCGAAGCTGATAAGATCCATAGGCTTTTTCTCTGCTTTGAAAGATCTCTCGATCCCAATCAGCGATGATTTTGCACTTTTCCATCTGATGAATGGCTACTTTTATCGTAAACAAATGGTAATAGGTAGGTTAATCCAATAGGAAATCGGTTGTCCATACTGAATGGCGGGAGAAAATTCCAATTGGTGAATGCATGTTTCTAGTGCCTTTGTCAGGAGAGGATGCACCTCTCGTATCACAGCGTAACGTATACAGTCCCCCTTTTCATTCACCAACATCCGAAATACAGTGGTCCCCCCCAAAGTCGTATACAGTAGCTCGGGAGGATACACCCATTCGCTCCATGCTTCCTGAAAATTCAGGACCTCGGGCTCTTTATCCACAGAGACAAAAGCTTCCCACGCGGGAATGCTATCCCCACGATAGGCTTCAGGATCATACCAGCCAGATTCCAGATCCTGCGCTTGTACACCCACCAAGCCTCCTACCACTCCCCAAATGAGGAGGGTAAGATGGTATTTCCTACAAGACAGCATAATATTCCAATGCTTACGCTCTCTTTTGGGGTATCTCATGTCATTCGTTCTGTCCATTTTCATATTATTAGCTCAACAAACTGTCAATCGATCAAGCTGAAATTGAAGGGAATATTCACCCAAAAAGGAATGGGACGCCCACCCTGAATCGCAGGGGAAAACCGCAAATTGGCGATCTTCTCTTCTACTGCACGTGTCAAGAGTGGATGCACAGCATTGATGACGAGGTGCTTTTTATATTTGCCCTTTTTGTCTACCAGAATCCGCATCACGACAATACCTTTGATGTTGGCGTCACGCGCGATTTGAGGATACGTAATGCCGAGCTGGTCCATATTGATGGGCGCAGGCTCTTCTTCCACATGTACAAAAACCCCAGGACCTGGATCTCGAGACTCAATCACTACATGTGGGATCTCTCCTTCCCCATCACAGTCGAAACAAAGCGCTTCTATGTCATCTGTCCCTTCCTGATCTGATGTCCCGATTTGTGGGGCTTCGTTGAGTAGTTCGATGCTGGCAATGGAGGTCGTATCGTCGATCGCATCTGGCGTCGGTTCGGGTATTTGGAAACCCACTGTCTTTAACTTGGGCGCAGGTAGAGGTGGGGGTGGCACGATGATCTCTTCCTCAGGAATATCGACAATCGGCGGAGGCATGATCTTAGGGCTCACTTCTACATTCGTCACCGTATATAACTCCTCAGCTCCAAACAACCGCTTCCACAGCAGAGGCCCAGCAGTCACACTCAAAAACAGCATGCTCCCTATAGTGAGAGATAAAAGCAGATGCCGAGGATACTTTTTCCGTAAATCAAAGGCACCAAAAGTCTGTTCTCTATCGGCAAAG
This sequence comes from Bacteroidota bacterium, assembly GCA_039820545.1. Classification (GTDB taxonomy): domain Bacteria; phylum Bacteroidota; class Bacteroidia; order J057; family J057; genus JALEFZ01. Next base: position 4,343 of record JBCBPW010000056.1, read on the forward strand.
ACCATCTCGTCCCAGTCCGCATAGAGGGTAGCAGGATGTTTCATGATTCAGTTTTTATGTGATTAAAGGTGAAAGAAGCCTAGCCAAGAATCTCCTAAAGAATTTATGTTCAATAGTTTCGAGTTCAGAGATTCTTCTATTTCACTTTTTCTATATTCCATAGAGACTTCATCTCAATCTCTATACAGGAATTCAGTTTTCTGTCCTCAGGTTCAAAAGAGGGGCTCCTTTCTGTTTGCTTATGAGATAGAGAGAAGGGAATATTTCCATAAAAAGTGAAGGATATTTTGGAGAAATAAACCTATTGCTCCTCCTCTAGAACTGGCTCCCTTCAGTTTGTAACTAAAGCTTCATATAGGCTCCAAATACAATCTGGAAATAGCAATGTTCCACTTTTTTATTCGTGTAAACACTTAAGATTTACATATTTCATCAAATTAGACTCAACCGTAGCTTTTAAGGAATGGTCCTTGGTATATTGAAAGAAAGAAATACATCAATACACCCTCAATTTATGCGTTGGATTTACTCCCTGATGATTCTCTGCTTTTGTATGCCCACATTTGCCCAGCCTCCACTCACTAGACTCAAAAGTGCGATCATCCAACTCGACCGAGACCCTGTGATGCGCTCCGCCAACTGGTCAATGACGGTGATGGATGCCCAGACAGGCAAGATTCTGCTCGATCACAATGGACAAAAAAGTCTTTCGACCGCCTCCACTATGAAAGTTGTCACGACGATCACAGCAATGGATGTCCTCGGTGCTGATTTTCGTTTTGCGACAGAGTTACAGTACGATGGAACACTCGGAGCGGATAAGGTTCTGCGAGGCAACCTATACATCAAAGGTGATGGAGATCCCACGCTCGGAAGCGATCGATTTGGAGAAGTATACGAAACCGAAAGCCTCCTACATCTGCTGGCTGAGCAAATCAAAAGAAAAGGAATCGAGCGAGTAGAAGGTGCGATCATCGGCGATGCCAGCATTTTCTCCACACAACTCACTCCTGCCAAATGGTCATGGGAGGACATGGGGAATTACTATGGAGCAGGAGCTGCAGGTCTCAACATCAATGAAAATCTGTATCGGCTAGATCTGAAACCTGGATCTCGTGTAGGTGCCCTTACGACTGTCTTGCGTACGGTCCCCCACATGCCCGATCTGATGTTTAAGAATGAAATCACCACAGGGCCAAAAGGTTCAGGCGACAATGGCTATATCTATGGTGCTCCCTACACATCTGTGCGTTATCTGAGAGGAACCATACCCGCAGGATACAACAGCTTTTCAATCAAAGGTTCTATTTCTGATCCTGCGCAGTTCATGGCTTATCGCCTGAGGGAAGAACTCATTGCCTGTGGCGTATCTGTCACAGGAGGCTATGGCAGCTTACGTGATATGGTACAAAATACGAGCAATGGAAAGAGAGCTACTTTCTTTACGCATTACTCTCCTCGGCTGAGCGAGATTGTAGAAAAAACCAATATGCGAAGCATCAATTTGTATGCGGAAGCTTTGGCAAAAAGGGTAGCGGTGAAGCTAGGGAAAGAAGGGAGTACGGATCAAGCGATGCGCACATTTAAGCAATATTGGGAGAAAAAGGGAATGAATCTCGATGGGACTTATATGCGGGATGGTGCGGGACTTTCGCCTAATAATGCCCTCTCCACACGGATGCTAGTTCAGCTCTTGAAACACGCGAAAACAGCGAGTTACAGCAAGTCATTTGCGGCCTCTTTACCCGTAGCTGCTCAATCTGGCTCACTCAAAGGAATGTTTAAAGGCACAGTGGCAGCAGGAAGAATCTCTGCCAAGAGTGGGTATATCTCAGGCACACGTGGCTACGCAGGTTATGCCACTACTACCAAAGGCCAGCCGCTCATATTTGCGATCATCTCCAACAATTATGCTTGCTCCGCTGGTGCGATGCGGAGGAAAATGGAGCCATTGATGCGAATGATGGTAGAAGGAATTTAAGTAGACAGACAGATGCCAGAGGTCATCCCCTTGGGGATTTCACTTCGTTCAAGACATCAGGACTTAACGTACTGGTAATGAGAAAGTCCCACTAAAAAAACCAATTACATCTGTCCATTTATTTATCATAGAACCATCCTTATGGAATGGTCAAAACAAAAAAGCGCGGAAGCCCAACAGCTCCCGCGCTTTCATTATTCTTTAACATCCTTGAAGGATGCTTGTCATTAGTCATTTTTGATGATGCTATCTACTTCCTGTAGATTCACCTCATTTTCTTTCCCTGCGCAAAGGATCTCTGCTTTGAACTCCAGATAGATCGTCTGGTTGTAGCGAACTTGAGCTTCATTGAACTTCAGCTTGGGCAAGATACTTCCCAATTGAAGCTTCACCATATCTGAGCTAGAAGCGAGTACTTGATTAGCCGTCACGTTTCCTTTAGGATCAAGCGTCACAGAGACGACTGCTTGTGCAAAGCCACAGATCCCTCCATCCTTCAATTGACCTTTGATGAAATCCTTCATCGCCATTTTTCCTCCTACATACTCACGAGGAGCAAACTGAGGTCCTGATGTATTGACGTGTGTATTTTTATGACTGGGATCGGGATCGTACCCACGTCCTGGCTTAAACCCTTCTGCAGGTGTGGCATCGTTTCCTCTGCTAGGGTTCTGATTTGGGGGAGGGGCTACCTTGTAGGTCCCTGGCTCGGCAGAAGGATCTGTATAGTCAATGTCTTGCCAAGAATTGTCTGTTCCTGCGTTGCGTTGACCATTTTTCTTTGTATTCTTCGTTCCCACTTTGTCGCCTCCTCCTGCAGGAGACACATAAGGATTGGAGTTGCCACTAGATGGAGTTGCAGGAGTCCCTCCGAGCAAACGAATCTGTTCTTGCAAGCGCTGAATCTCCAACTGCATCTGTGTCATTGCGTTGACGAGGATCTTCAGCTTCTCGCTGTCCACCTCTGCCGTCATATCTGGAATCAATGCCATGAGATCTTGTCCTCCTGCGGAAGCTGTGCTCTCATCTGATAAGGCTACAACGGGCGTACCTTGAGAAGCTAGGGAAAGACGGACTTGCTCCAAGTATAGCTTACGCTCCGTCTCACGCTTTTGGCGCTGAAGGGCAATCTCCTGCTCTCGCATGTTCTTGATCTTGTCCATATTTTCCAGCTCCTTCTTCTTGGACTCCAGTTCTGCAATCTTGGCTTCTGCTTCGGACTGTAGACGGTTGATCTCGTCGATCAGACGCTGGTACTCATCTTGGTCCTTCAGTTGCTCTTCTTCTACTCTCACGCGATCTTCTTCAATCTGAGCGAGTTCCTTTTCTTCACGGAAACGCTCTACATCTTCCTGGCGGGCCGCAATCTCTTCTTCTATACGCACGATCTCACGGTTTGCCTCTTGCTGAGCTTCCAATGCTGCACGGATCTCATCTTCACGCTGGCGATTGCGGTCAGCTATTTCTTGGATAGAGGAACGCAGCTCTTCGATTTGCTGCTGCATTTGCGCTTCCTCATCTCCTCCGTTGTCAGTTGCCCCAAATCCATCGCCACTGTCCGAATCACCTGTTCCATATGGGTCATCTGAAAATAGATCAGCAGAGTTTCCAAAAGCATCTCTGTTGCGTTTTTCCTCTTCGGCAGCCTCTCTAGCTAGTCTACGCTCTTCGATCTTCGCTTGACGTGCCGCTTCTTTGCGCTGACGTGAGGCTTCTTGCTCACGCATCGTTGCCAGCTTATTGCGGAGCATCAAAATTTCTTCTTCGGAAGCGGAACGCTTCTCGTCTGCAGCGGCTTTCGCCTCGTCGAGGGTCTGAGTCTGTGGCTGAGGCTCTGTTTGTGGCATCTCATCTGAGGAAGCACTCGCGACAGGTGTAGAAGGAGTAGTCACAGGAGGCGTAGGGGTTACTTTGGGTTCCTCCTTCTTTGGCTCCTGAGGCTTGGGCTCAGAGACTACAGGATCAGTCGTTTTAGGCGGAGCTGTCACGACAGGATCTTTAGCGGGGGGAGTGTCGGGCTTAGTAGGCTCTGTCTTGGGTGGCTGAGGTGTTGTCTTAGGGGGTTGGTTGCTAGAAGAAGCAGCAACACCACCTTTGGCCAAGTTCCCTTCGGAGTCTAACTTTTCGTTGTGGTAAATGGGAAGTTTCTTGTAGACGTTGTCCCGCCCGTCACAGCTTTCGATATTGGGCTTAATCTCGAGATAGACTGCTTTGGGCCCTCTCAAGTCTGATGCGTTCCACTTAACGTTTTTGACAATGTCTACAGCTGAATTCCTGAAACAGTCGTTTTTGCCTGTCAGTGGCTTGGCATGTAATACGTATCCAGAAGGATCTACTCTTACTTCCAGATAAATACGGTCAGACCCACAGCAGGAGGTCTTCTGCTCTAGCTCCAGCAGGATAAAGCCTTTGACGGTATTTCGGTTATTGTCAAAAATGAAGGTCTTCATATCAGCTTGATGTTGCGTCACATCAAAGTCCTGTGCCTGTAGCGTCAGGACCATGCTAATAGCGAGACCAATGAGCGAGATAATACGTCTCATAATGCTTGGTTTTATGTGAAGATCTTACGTGCGTAGTTTCTTGCAAAAGTTAGGGATAAATTTGATACGAAGTAAATTAAATAGCTGTGTAATTCATAATTTCGGATTACGAGGCCATTTTATTCACTTTTTTAATCAAACCTTACATGTATCTACCATTGGCTTGGCCTTGGTAAGCCCTAGATTTTTTTCTTTCAATTTGAGCACATCTCCTATCGTGTCATTAGATCGGATGGCATACCCATTGGCTACTGCTTTTCTTAGCCCCTTCTTCTTGACAGGTGCTGCTTCTGCTACCTTCGTATAGGGATCGTATTCCTGCTCGATAAAGTCCAACGTAGCCAGTACTTCCTCCAAATCATCAGATGTCACCAGCTTCATTCGTAGTGCCTTGAAGTTGGGTAGTCCACGGAAATAAGCTGGATAGTGTCGGCGCATTTCTCTCAAGGCGACAATCTCACCTTTCCAGGTTACGGACATCATCAGGTGGCGACGACAGACAGCTACTTTCTCTTGTAATGAGGGTTCAGGCAAAAGGTTACCTGTTTCAAGATAATATTTTATTTGCTGAAAAATCCAGGGATTTCCTATGGACCCTCTTCCGATCATGATCCCAGATATATTGGGGAACGTATCTTTCATCAATTTCGCCTTTTGGGGGGAGTCTACATCTCCATTTCCAAAAATCGGAATCTCTATATCGGGGTGGTCTGCAACTTCTCCTATAAATGACCAGTCAGCTTGCCCCTTGTACATTTGTTTGCGGGTACGACCATGAATTGAAAGGGCTTTTATCCCTACATCCTGCAATCTTAGGGCCACTTCCTGAATCTGTATCGTATGTTGGTCCCAGCCTAAGCGCGTCTTCACGGTGACTGGAAGATGAGTCGCATTCACAACTTCTTGAGTCAGACGAACCATCTTAGGAATATCACGCAAGATTCCTGCACCTGCGCCTTTACAAGTAACCTTCTTGACAGGGCAACCATAATTGATATCCAAAATCTCGGGCTGAGCCTCTTCGACGATCCGAGCGGTCATCTGCATGGATTCTAGATCATGGCCAAATATCTGGATACCCACGGGACGTTCCTCTGGGTAGATATCTAGTTTCTGCACACTTTTATCTGCCAGACGTATCAGACCCTCAGAGCTAATGAACTCTGTATATACCACATCTGCCCCTAGCTCTTTGCATAAAACACGAAAGGGTGGATCGCTCACATCTTCCATAGGTGCGAGCAATAAAGGGTAATCTCCTACCTCTATATCTGCAATTTTGACCACGTCTATCTACCTCAATTTTCCTACAAAGGTACAAATTTATTTTGGTCTGTCTTTTGACTAAGACTGTATGACCTCCATTTTTCCACAAAGGATTTTGTAATTTTTACAAACAAGCAGATTCAGACATTGTTCCATACTGTCGTCTACGCCTTAAGCTGGGCTTATCATATAAGTAAGGGATAGTTTCAGCTTAAATTGTACCTTTGCATCGATTTAGGAAAGAACCTTTAAGACATCCCATAAGCATTGAATATTTTCGATAGCATAGCAGACGCCGCAAGAAGGAACCCATGGATTGCTTTTGGGGCAGCCATCATTCTGTATTTGTTAGGTGCTTCTGCTATGGTAGGTACGCTGGCTCAAATCATGTTTTCGATGATGGGTCTCAGCCCTGCTGATATTTCTGCCATCGCCACTGGGACTTATCCCATGACCCCCAGTCTCCGCAACGGCACCATGCTCTTACAAGCGGCCCATCAGATTTTTTCCTTTGGACTCCCTGCTTACATCATGGCTCGGGCACTGCACTACTCATCAGACAGGTGGGGCCTCACCATGGGAAATAGCCCCTCTGTTTGGGGAATCGCCATCATGATCATGCTCGTAGCATTGCCACTCGTTAATTTTGTCAACTTCGATCCCGAGCTGACTTACCTGCCCGAATCTTTTCAGCAGCTAGAGGAAAGCCTTAGGAAGTCTGAACTTTTAAGTAGAGAACGTCTCAGAGACTACATAGAAACATCTGACCCTACAAGATTGATCATCAACTTGGTCATATTCGCCTTAATCCCAGGCGTATGTGAAGAATTGTTTTTTAGAGGAATTATCCAGCAATCCCTCCAAAAAATCTTCCAACCTGTCCTTGCTATCGTGCTTACAGCTGCAATATTCAGTTTTATCCACTATCAGTTTTATGGATTTCTTGGTAGGACAATCATGGGTATATTCCTAGGCTATTTTTTTTACAGGACCAAAAGTTTATTCCCTTCTATACTGGCTCACTTCGCCTTCAACGCTACCAGTATTGTCGCAGTCTATCTGATGACACTACAGCCTGAAAGTCAAAACAACGATTTAGATCTACCCACGATGGCTTGGTATGTTTACCTGGGCATTGGAGTATTCCTGGTTGGTCTTATTGTCCTTTTCATCAGATTGACACCACCTCCAATCGAAGAAGAACGCGAAGTCACAAAAGATGAATGATTTTTATAGAAGACTTATTACAGGAATCGTTGGCGTAGGGCTTGTGATCCCAGCCTTGATTCTCTCCCCTTATGGTTTATGGTTTTTTGCAATGGTCGTATCCATGGTCAGCTTGTATGAATACTACCAAGGAATGGGCATTCAAGAGGGACGCTACAAATGGCCTGCCCTCGCATTAGGACTTATATTTTGGGTGATGGTCGTCCTACAAGACCTCCTGAGTCTGCCAGAACACATTTTACTTTACCTCGTACTTGCTATTCTTCCCGTTTTACAGATCATCACCCTGTATGATTCAAGTGAAAAAAGACCCGTCGAACGTGTATCGACGATCCTCATGGGATATGTATATGTGATCCTTCCTTTTTTCCTTATGTATCAGATCGGTGCCAAGCTCTATACACCTTACAACTTTTACCTACCACTCGGCATACTGGTGTTGACGTGGACCTTGGATGTGATGGCATATATATTTGGGCGATTTTTGGGCGGCCCTTTACTTTTTGAACGAGTAAGTCCCAAGAAGACGTGGTCAGGGGCAATGGGAGGAGCGATCTCGTGTCTCATTGTAGGTTTACTGATGCAGTATTTCCTTGGCGGCTTTGATTGGTGGATCGTCGCCATCATCTTATCTGTCACCAGTCAGTTGGGAGACTTGATTGAATCCATGTTTAAAAGAAGTGTAAAATTGAAGGATTCTGGTACAGTGCTTCCAGGTCATGGAGGCATGCTGGATCGTTTCGATGGGTTGTTTACGGCACTTCCCTTTTTATATTTATATTTTTTACTGGCTTAATTTGGCATTTTTTCAACCAAAATGGCTTGTCTTTTTTATGTTTAATGAATTGATAATCAATATTTGAAATCTGACATAGGTTCTCTACCTTTCATGCATTCTTGCACATCTTTACGGTAATTTTTGGGGACTAAAAAAATATATTTTCATGTCTGAAGCTAAGGCTCAAACGCAACAGGTCGATACAAGACCTTCACCGTATGATTCGATGCTGGCACGTTTTAATGCAGCTGCCGACATCATCAACTTGGATCAGCGCTACAGAGACGTCATCAGTGCTCCCGAGCGTACCATCATTGTTACACTTCCTGTCAAGCTAGACGACGGGACCACACGTGTCTTTGAAGGATATCGTGTGATTCACTCTACTGTGATGGGGCCCTCAAAAGGAGGGATTCGCTTTGCCCCTTTCGTAGATTTGGACGAAGTGAAGGCACTTGCGGGTTGGATGACTTTTAAGTGTGCGCTGGTAGGATTGCCCTATGGAGGTGCCAAAGGTGGGATCACCCTCAATCCGAAAATCAGGAGTGTAGACGAACTCGAACGGATCACGCGCTCTTATGCCCGTGCGCTGAAAGATGTTTTTGGAGAAGACTCCGACATCCCAGCACCTGATATGGGGACCAGTTACCGTGAAATGGCATGGATCTTTCACGAGTACTCGCGCATCTACGGGTATACGCCAGGGGTGGTGACAGGTAAGCCCCTCCACCTCGGAGGATCTAAAGGACGTGTGCCTGCCACAGGATGGGGCGTCATGCTGACTACACTGAAAGCCATCGAAAAGATGGGGCGCAAGCCTGAAGACTGTACGTGTGCCGTCCAAGGCTTCGGTAATGTAGGCTCATGGGCCGCCAAGCTCCTAAGTGATCAAGGTGTAAAAGTAGTCGCCGTCAGTGACCATACAGGAGGATATCACAATCCCGACGGACTGGATGTACGCCATGCAGTAGACTATGTAAGGGACAACCAAACGCTGGAAGGATACGCAGGAGGGACGCATATGACGAATGAAGAGCTGGTCACCATGGATGTAGATATTCTCGTACCTGCAGCAATTGAAAACGTCATCACCGAACATAACGCAGAGCAAGTTCAAGCTAGGCTCATCGTGGAAGGTGCCAATGGACCTGTGTCATCTAATGCGGACTCCGTACTAGACGAAAAGGGTATACTCATCGTACCAGATATCCTGGCCAATGCAGGGGGTGTAACGGTCTCTTACTTTGAATGGGTACAAAACCGCCGAGGTCACTATTACTCCGAGGGAGAAATACGAGACAAGGCTGCACCTATTATGACTGAAGCCTTCGATAGGGTGTATGAGACGCACAAAAAGTATAAATGCTCCATGCGCCTGGCAGCTTATATCTCTGCTATCGAACGACTGGCTACGGGGATCGATCTAGAAGGTAACTACTAAGTAAGAAGCCGAGCACCCAATCCCATTATCTAGGTGTTATGGATATGTATTTCGCTCCTGAGATTTGGGTATAAATCACCTGATGCACATCATGTAAGGAACCATTATTCTACATTCTACCCATTTACCCAAGTGTAAAAAATGAAAGGAATCACTGAAAAGTGGTTCCTTTTTTTATGAAAGACCACCTATACAAATCATTTGGGTGAAACAAGAAATATCTCCATTTTCGTAAAGATTAATTACTAAAGTTTTCACGAATGGAGATAGTACAGAGGGCTCACATAAAAAATGGAAGGTTATCTCTCCATTTCTTTTCTAAAGCTCAGGGGATGATTTCGTGTAGACTGTCCCTACTTTGGGTCGTTTGCTTACTTTTCCTTTCTACATACAGTGTAGGTCAAATATCTTACAGCTTTACTTATAACGCCCAGCAAGGCAATCCTGGGAATATCAACCAAGAGCAGGACTATATCACCGCAGGTTGGAGTACCGTATTGTCTGGTGGCATGGCTGCCAACCAATGGTCAAGTAATTTTTCCCTTCCTTTTGACTTTTCTTTCTACGGTCAGTCTGTAACACAAGCCAAAGTCAGTGCCAATGGACTGTTGACATTTGCGACAAACAGTAACCTAATTGGTGGGAATAATCAACTGCTTCCTTCTAGCGCCATTCCCCCTTTGACGATTGCCGCCTACTGGGAAAACTTCACAAACAACCCTCCCGTCAGCGCCAGTGACGCCGTCATGACCAAAGTATTTGGGACTGCTCCCAATCGTCAATTCTGGATCAGATGGACTTCATTCGAGTGGGGGCCTTCGAGCTTCGTCTTTGTCTCCATCGTATTGGAAGAAGGAACAGATAAAATCTACATTGTAGACCAATACAGTAATCCAGCCTCAGCTAATAATGTCACGGCTACAGTAGGGGTTCAAGAGAATACCAGCCAAGGTGTGACCGCTAGCGGAATCAATACTACGCTCAAGATTGCAGGAGCCAACGCATTCGACAATAGCTTCTATACCTTCTCTCCTTTTCCCATCCCACCACAAGATCTTAAAATAGTAGACATCCAGACACCTACAGAAAAGACGTGTGGACTCGGAATGGAAAACATCGTACTTCGATTTACCAATATCGGACAGCTTCCTGCCTCCAATGCAGATTTTTCTTTTTCCATAGATGGAGGGACTCCCATCAGCGAATCATTTACAGGGAGTATCACGCCTGGAGACACACTCACTTATACGTTCAATACACCAGCTGATTTTGCTACACCTGGTATCTACGAACTATCAGCATGGATCAAAAATCCAGGAGACACCATCCCAGGAAATGATTCGGTCTATCAATCGGTACAGCATATCAAAGAGATTAGTCAGTTTCCCTACTATGAAGACTTCGAAGATGCAGCGCACGGCTGGCGTGCCGTTGGTGCTCAGAGCAGTTGGGAGTATGGTATCCCTGTCAATCCTACCATACTCGGCGGTGCTTCTGGCTTGAGAGCCTGGATCACCAACTCGACGGGCAACTACTTACCCTTTGAGAATTCTTTTGTAGAAAGCCCCTGTTTTGACTTCGCCAATGCACCCGTAGGACTATGGCTATCCATGCAGGTGTGGTGGGAAACTCAGACACCTTGGGATGGAGCTACTGTGCAGTATACCTTGGATGAAGGGGCCACATGGATTCAGCTCGGAAAAGCCCAACCCAACTGGTACAGTTCTTCTTTCATCGCGAGCCTTCCAGGCGGAAGTGCCGAAGGGTGGAGTGGGAGCAGCGGGGCATGGACCCAGGTACAAGTTGCGCTGCCTACTGCACTAGTAGGACAATCAAATGTAAGATTTCGTGTTGCTTTTGCTTCCAACAATTCTGTCGAAGATGAAGGAATTGCCTTTGACGACATTCTCATAGGTGTACCTCCCGTTTTTGATCTAGGAGAGGATCGCTATTTCTGTGAAGGTGATACCCTTTCCATTGGGCTTTCGGATGTGACATACTCCTGGTCCAATGGCAGTACAAATGATTATGTCATCGTTCAATCCCTTGGTGGTACAGGCTTCTTTGATAGCGTCCTTACAGTCTTGGTATCGGATGCCCTGGGCCTATTCAGAAAGGATACCGTCCGCATGTTTTTGGCGGACCCACTTGCGGTCGAACTCACCGGTCAAACAGACGTAAGCTGCGCCGACCTAAATGATGGGAGTTTGGACGTAACCGTCACAGGAGGAAGCCAGCCATTGAGTTTTGACTGGAATGGTACACTGTACGCAGAGGATATCACAGATCTTTCTGACGGAAATTACAGCCTCACGGTGACTGATCTCAATGGATGTAGGATTCAATCGGATAGTTTCCATGTCAATCGGCCTAATCCGATCCAGCTCAGTGGGATCATGAAGCCCGTTTCCTGTTTTGGAGAGGACGACGGAGCCTTGTCTGTCATCACAACGGGGGGAGTAGGAAATTACAGCTACCTGTGGAGTACGGGTGATACACTTCCTTTCCTTTCAGATCGTACAGCAGGTGATTATTTGTTTAGCGTGCAGGATAGCAATGGCTGCTCCAAAGACAGTACTTTGACCGTCGCCTCACCTGATTCTTTACAGGCCAGTCTATTGGGTACGATCCCAGCCTCCTGTCCAGGAACCTCAGATGGGATGATAGAACTGAATATCACAGGAGGGACGCGCCCCTACACGCGGTTTGCCGTTGCGTTAGATGGTTCGGGAGCATTTGACATTGCCAATCTGGACTCGGGTTTGTACCAATTCGAAGTAGTGGACAGTTCGGGATGTCAGTTTATAGGAGACACTGTCCGGATAGATCAGGACAACACGCCTCCCGTAGCCTCTTTCTCCTTTATCAAAGAAGATCCTCAGGTGAGTGTCTCAGATTCGTCCGTAGGAGCCAATGCGCTTCTCTGGGATTTTGGAGACGGGACAACATCTGACGCATTAAATCCTATCCATACCTATGACAGCAATGGCTCCTTCATGATCACACAAGTAGTCTTTAGCGACTGCGGAACAGATACCGCACGAAGTGAAGTCTCAATATCGACGGTCAGCCTGGATCAAGCGTTGGATCAGATCTGGAATATATTTCCCAATCCACATCAAGGAACCTTCACTATTTCATGGCAAAACTTACCCTCACCTCCGCTAGCATGGGAGATTTGGAATCTTCAAGGCCAGAAAATAGGGGAGAGTATTTTCGCACAAAGTCAAGCCCACTCCACTATATCCCTGCCCAAAGAGATCTATTCGGGCATCTATTTCTTTCACCTAAAGGGAAAAGAATATACACTCCAAAAGAAAATGATGATCAAATAATGATTGTAGCATATCTTTCATTTGTGTAAAATAACCTATATTTCTACGGATACATTTTCACTAAAAACAGATAATCTTACCATATTATTTTTCATTATTTAGGAAAATATATCAGCTTACTAATTCTGTTTTAGGGATTACTGAAAAATTAGAAGAGGCAAAACTAGGAATAAATTACCTGTGTAGGAGGATTCTATGAGATCCGACTCAATCATTTACCAGTTTAGAGAATTTTTGTAACAGAAATTATTCTCAACATAAACTGGTATGTACAGATTATTTACTTTGGTCGGGATGTTTTGCCTGATTGGAATAATTTCAGGATACACCCAACCCACACCTACGGATTATGCCCCTCGTGTAGAAGGCTTAAAAAGCTACACATCACAACTTTATATGGAAGAAAATCTCGGGCAATGGTCCCCTGAGATCCAAGCGCAATCCTTCGTAGAAGGCAAACAGATACGATTCCTCCCTAACGGCCTCAGCATCGCACTCGTGCATAAGCTTCCTTCGCTCTCTTCTCACAAACAAAAGCGAAGAAAAGATCTCAACCTCCTTTGGATGGGAGAAAAAGATCCTGACTATGAAGCGCTTGTATGGAATATGACATTCAAAGGAGGCGCAGGCACCCTCATCTCCACAGATGTCATTCCTGGAAAAATCAACTACTTCAAAGGAGATATTTCCGAACGATGGACACGCAATGTGAACCGCTATCGCCAACTCTGGTACACCGACGTTTATCCTGGTATCGACATCCGATACTACGGCACAGATCAAGAAGCCCTCAAATACGACGTCATCGTCTCTCCACAATCGGACATTCAGGATATTCAGATTGAACTGGAGGGCGTCGAGTCCATCGCGATGAATCAAAAAGGAGAACTGGTGATCCAAACAGATTGGGGGCCTGTCATCGAAAGCCGTCCCTACGCATACCAATGGATCAGAGGCAGGGAGATTCCTGTCTCTGTGAGCTACAAGCTATTAGATCCCTCTACCTACGGGTACGAAATTCAAAGCACTTACGATCCGTATTATCCCTTGATCATTGATCCGCTCACACTCTCATGGGGGACCTTCCTCCACAGTGCAGCTTCAGATGACTATGCCACGGGAGTGGTCAAGGACTCATTGGGAAATATCTACATGTCGGGTTATACCAAAACCCTTGCTTTCCCTACTACAGTAGGCGTTTACCAGAACAATATGGGAGGGAATATTGATATTTTTCTCACAAAAATGAATCCTACAGGCACTCAGATTATCTGGTCTACCTATGTGGGAGGGTCTGGATGGGAGCTGTCATATGGTATTGGCATGAATGAAAAGCTTGAACTCTATCTCTCAGGATATAGTCTATCCACAGATTTTCCTGTGACGAGTGACGCACATTTGCCAATCGCCCCAGGTGGAATTGTGGATGCGTTTCTTGTCAAACTCAGCCCCAACGGAGACAGCCTCAAATATGGAACTTATATAGGAGGGACAGACAGAGACTACCTTTACGACTTGTATGTAGCACCAACGGGAGAGGCATATGTAACAGGTTTGACTTTCTCCAATGACTTTCCTGTTACGTCTTCAGCCATCCAGTCTACGACTGGTGGAGGAGGAGATATTTTTGTGTCCAAATACAGCGAGGACGGAAGTACACTAGTCTACAGTACCTATCTCGGAGGATTGTCGTTTGATATCGCCAATGGGATCACAGCAAACGCAGCAGGCGAAATTTATCTCGCAGGTCAAACAGGGTCGTATGACTTCCCAACCACTGTCTCGGCGTATCAGACTACGCCAGCCTTCACAGGGGCTATCATTCTGGAAGACGCATTTGTTGTCAAGATTGACAGTCAAGGCCAGAACCTTCTCTACAGCACATTTTTAGGAGGACAAAACTCAGATGTTGCCTATGATGTAGCAATAAGTGATCAGGATGAGGCGTATGTGACGGGGGTGACATATTCCACTAACTTCCCTACCCTCAGCAATGCCTACCAGCAAAGTTATGATGGGACAGGTTTGGGAGATGTCTTTTTCTCCCGTCTCAGTAGCAATGGGCAGGTACTACAGGCATCTACCTACCTCAGAGGAAGTGATCAAGAATACGCCAAGTCCATCAGTCTCAATGATCAAAATGAAGTCTTCATCTTAGGTGCGACCAAATCCACTGATTTTCCTGTGACAAGTACCTCATCCAATGCGGGGGGATTCGATGCATTTTTGACGTCTTTGGCAAGCAATGGTGGACTCATCAATGAATCGCGCTATCTAGGTGGATCTCAAAATGACTATCCGCGTGCTGCTGCCTCACTTTGGATAGACGGGGAGGATGCGGCACTGGCCATCACGACACACAGCCCAGACGCATTGACGACTTCGGGTACGTATCAGCCGACTAAAACCAATGGCATAGAAGATACTCCTTGGCTCTTGGCCGTGGTCAATGATGCGATACTGGATCTAGAGGTAAATGAATGGAAGCTAGAATGGAAAAATCCAGGCTTAAGCGCACGTATCTCATGGATGTCTTCATCAGATCAAGCTATCCAAATACAACGACAAGATCCTTGGGGAGGATGGTTCAATGTGTCTCAACCCCTAACCAATCAAACCCAATATATAGATTCTTCATTTAGTAGAGCGGAGGAAACGACGCTCACCTATCGCCTTCGTCTAGTAGATCTCAACGGACATTTTGTCTACTCTGAGGTGCAGACATTGACCTCCCATGCCGAAACCACGCTCAAGCTCTCGCCCAATCCTGCCAATGCATCCTTCATGGTGATGGGCCTATGGCCTTGGCAGCGAATCAAAGTTTATGACATCAAAGGAAATGTGATGTACCAAAATGGATCTGGCGAAGGAACACGTGTAGAGATTCAAGCTGCTACATGGCCCGAGGGTGTATATATATGCGAAGTCTGGGGTCAAAATGGTCACAGAAGCATATCAAAAGTCGTGGTTGCGCATTGATGATAGAGATTGAAGATTGTCTTTTCTTTCCGGTGGGTCCCCAATTGGGGGCCTTTTTGATTTTATTATTCATTCTTTAGACATACAGCCTACTGTAAATACGTGTAAGCGACTCCCTGATCTATCTTTCCTCTAAAATTGGACTGCCTCATTTGATCATTATATTTTCCCACATAAAAAACCCTTCCCCTTTAAGCACTTTTGGGAACAAAATATAAACAAAACCTTATCTCACAGGTATTTCTGGAATAAGTTTGAGATTTTAGGAATTTCAATAAGGGCAACTTATATTTTGCCATCATCCCAAAAACCTATTTTACATGATTGCAGGCATCCTGAAAGAGCATCAAGACTCACGTGTAGTGATGGTGCCTTCTGTAGCCAAAAAAATGCTGGCCAATGGCTACGAAATTTGGCTAGAAAAAACGGCGGGTGAAGCAGCATCATTCCTTGATGCAGAGTATGAATCAGCAGGTGTAAAAATCTCTGATCGCTCCACCATCCTCACTCAAGCCGACCTCGTTCTGAGCATTGTCCCTCCTGCTGACGAAGAGCTTCAGCAGCTCAAAGAGGGCGCTTATTCCATCGCTATGTACAGTCCTCGTGCCAATCCTGACATCCAGGATAAGCTAGCTGGATTGAATGTTCGCGCCTTTAGCATGGACAACATTCCGCGTACGACGATTGCCCAATCCATGGATGTCTTATCCTCCATGGCATCTCTGGCAGGCTACAAGGCAGTACTAATGGCCGCAAACTATCTTCCAGGCTACTTCCCTATGCTCATGACAGCAGCAGGAACGATTCCTCCCGCCAAGGTTCTCATCCTAGGTGCAGGTGTAGCAGGCCTACAGGCGATTGCGACTTCACGAAGACTGGGAGCGACAGTAGAAGCCTTTGATGTACGCTCAGCGGTGAAAGAAGAAGTGGAATCTCTCGGTGCCAAATTCGTCGAAGTAGAAGGAGCGACCGAAGACAAAGGAGCAGGGGGCTATGCTGTACAGCAGACAGAGGAGTACCAGCGTCGCCAGAAGGAGCTGATTCACGAGCGCGCCTCACGTGCCAATGTGATCATCACGACGGCCAATATCCCAGGAAGGAAAGCACCGATCTTGATCCAAGCCGCTACTGTAGAAGCCATGGCAGCAGGTAGTGTGATCATCGATCTAGCCGCTGGAACAGGTGGCAACTGCGCCCTCACTGAGAATGAAAAGGTAGTGACGAAACACAATGTCACCATCGTCGGAGACTCAAATCTACCTGGAAAGATGGCACGTGATGCCAGCACCCTCTTGAGCAACAACTACTTCAACTTCCTCAAGTATATTTTTAAAGAAGGACAGTTGGATACCATAGATCCAGAAAATGACATCGTGAAAAATACCCTGCTAGGACTCCCTATCATGGCTCCCGCCACAGAGGGATAATAACTGAAGGTAAGATTCACTTTCTCAGGACTTTTCTACTAACCCAATAAGAAAATCTCATTCCAAATGGAAGTACTCATAGAATTTGTATCGCAAAACCTGACCATGATCTATGTCTTGGTTTTGGCGATATTCTTGGGCTTTGAGCTGATTGCCAATGTCCCGACTGTGTTGCATACCCCTCTCATGTCTGGTGCCAATGCCATCTCAGGTGTCGTCATCATTGGAGCGATCTTGCTGATTCGTCAAGCAGCAGCAGATGATTATCTCGCTTTGATACTCGGACTTCTCGGTATCATATTGGGTACCATCAATGTAGTGGGAGGTCATGCGGTGACCAATCGCATGCTCGAGATGTTTAAAGTGAAAAAATAGAAGATGCTCATTGGTCCTAAAACAGATTAAAAGAATTTTCCATGCAACTCATTGTACAACTTGGATATTTGACAGGCGTTGTCCTGTTTATTCTGGGCCTGAGACGTCTCAGTAGTCCCAAAACAGCCCGCTCGGGCAACCTTCAGGCAGCCATTGGGATGGGTATCGCGATTCTCATCACGCTCATCATGCCACTTGAATCAAGTACGGGAGAAGCGGTCGAGACGCCGATGCTCAATTATATTTTGATCGTGGCAGGTATCGCTGTCGGATCAGCCATCGGCTGGATTGCCTCTAACAGGGTCGCGATGACCGCGATGCCACAAATGGTTTCTATTTTCAATGGCCTAGGAGGTGCATGTGCAGTGGCCATCTCCTTGATCGAACTGTTCAACTATCAACCCATTTTCGAAGGTACGGCCGAAGGGGGCCCTATCTCAGCGGGTGTCCATGGGACGACCCTACTGGCTATGTTTGTCGGAGCTGTCGCCTTCACAGGTAGTTTGATCGCCTATGGTAAACTCCAAGGCCTTATAGACGATCGTAAAGTACGCATCCCCGCACCTACGGTAGTAAATATGATCCTTTTGCTGGTGACTTTGGGCGGAATCGTTTACAAGATCATTGCCCCTGAGATGGACTTCACATTTGTCGTGATCGTACTGTCTATCGCCTTGATCTATGGTATCACTTTCGTGATTCCGATCGGAGGAGCAGATATGCCCGTCGTGATTTCGCTATTGAATGCATTCACAGGGGTAGCCGCAGCACTCGCCGGTATCGTCTACGACAATCAAGTCATGCTAGTAGGCGGTATCTTGGTAGGAGCATCGGGAACGATCCTTACCGTCTTGATGGTGAAGGCCATGAACCGCTCTCTGCTCAATGTCATCATTGGTGGATTTGGTAGCACGGGTACAGCTGCGAAAGGCTCAGACGGCGAACAGGTGGCACGCGAGATTACCGCAAACGATGCAGCCATTCTCCTTCGCTACGCCAATCAAGTAGTTCTTGTCCCAGGTTATGGGATGGCCGTAGCCCAAGCACAAAAAGTCGCCCACGAATTAGAGGAAGTACTCGAAGACAATAATGTCGCCGTGAAGTATGCCATTCATCCTGTAGCAGGTCGTATGCCAGGTCACATGAACGTACTCCTAGCAGAGGCAGATGTGTCCTACGACAAACTCCTGGACCTAGACGATGCCAATAAAGCCTTGAATGATACAGATGTAGTCATCGTGGTGGGTGCCAACGACGTAGTGAATCCTTCTGCGAAAGACGATCCTGGTAGCCCCATTTATGGGATGCCGATCTTGGATATCCTCAACGCAAAGAATACCATCGTATTGAAGCGCTCCATGAAGCCAGGTTATGCAGGGATTCAAAACCCACTCTTTTTCGCAGAGAAAAACCGTATGCTATTCGGTGACGCCAAAGACTCACTGAATAAGCTCGTGAATGAAGTGAAAATGCTCTCCTAAATGAGACGATACTTTAAATGAATATTCCCCTGCTAAGCTTGACTTGGCAGGGGTTCTTTTTTAAACAGAAAAAGTGAAACAGGATACGCTGCATAGTCATCCAGGACCAGCCTGTCAATTACATTGCCTCCTCCAGATCGTATCTGGAGTTCGAGGCTTCAGTTGCAAACTGAAGGGGGCGGAAAGGGGCTACGCACAGCGAAAAGATGATTCATTGTCCTGAAGGGACAGTGCAACCTAGCATGCGGAGTTTAGTCCCATGCTAAGTAGACGAAGTGAGATAAGGTGCGCTGCATAGTCATCAAACTACGCAGCCCCTCAATCTATTAGTCTCCTGACTAACCATGCGAGAATGCGTAAATCGAAGCCTACGCACAGCAGAGAGGCGATTCATTCTCCCTTCAGAACAATGTAATCTAGCCTATAGAATTTAGCCTCATGCTACAGGAGCTTCATTTCATTCGTAGCGCAATAAAAAAGCCCCCGCAAATGCGAGGGCTCATGTCTATCCGATCAAAAAGTATTTGATCATCTCATATTCGTTCGGGCTTACTCGAAGATGTAACGAACACCGAACTGCGCTTGCCAGCGAGAGCTCTGGATTCCTCCATCGTCCACATCGGTACGTGGGAAGTCTGTAGGAATATCGTTTAGAGAGAATGTAGGTACATTCGTTGGGTCTCCATTTGTATCGTTCTGGAATCCTTCGAAGTTCAGGATAGGAAATCCTTCGAATGAGTTAGGAATGAACCAGCGACGGCCCCAGTTGCTGTTCAACAAGTTTGTGAAGTTGAAGATGTCAGCAGTCAACTGGATGGTGTGAGACTTTCCGTTTGCGAAGAAACGTACATCCTGAATGATCTTGAAGTCAATGACATTTGTGAAGGGTGCACGGCTAGAATTACGCTCAGCATACTGTCCGCGACGCGTACTCAAATAAGCATCGTTTTCAATGAATGCATTCAAAGCATCCCAATCTGCAGGTTCCGTCAACACGATGTCGTTTTGATCTACAGGTACATAAACCAACGCACGGTTACGAGAATCTTCATTTGTCAAGTTCTGACCATTACTATATACGTAAGAGAATGGCTGTCCAGAGATCCCTTCATAGAAGAGTGAGAATGTGGTTGTCGCATTGCGCGCCTCGTTCCAGTCAAGTGCATATGATAAACCTGCAATGACACGGTGTCCCTGAGAGAAATCGGAGCGAGCCAATGGCTGATCAAAGTTACGACCTTCAATAGAGTGCAATCCTCTCCACTGAGAAGAGTTCTGAGAGGAAGTCCCATCAAATACAGAGAAAGCATCTCCATAAGAATAAGCGACTGTACCACTAAACCCATTGTCGAAAGGCTTCGTCAAAGAAACAGACAGATTGTAAGTGTATCCCTGCTGAATATTGTACCCCAACATGATACGTGTGTAAGTAGGATCAATCTCATCACGGCGATCGTAGATCGGACGATCATCTCCTGTTCCTTCTAGGTTCTCAGATGAAGGACGTAGGTTCAAGTTTTGATAAGCTACACCCTGAAGCGTCTGGTTGAAGATCGCCTCGAAGCTACCAATCAGTCCCCAAGGAAGTTTCTGATCAATGGCCAAGTTTGCTTTCAAGATACGAGGTACTTTGAAGTCAGATGCAAACAAGTCGATCTGTCCAGAAGGATCTCCTGCGCCAGGACCTACTGCTTGTGGCTGGTTTCTCCAATCAGGATTGAATCCTGCATAAGGGTTAAACCAATCCGCCTGTAGATCTTGTGTACGATCCCCACCTACTACACGTCCATTGTTGTTAAATGCACCACCTGGCCATACAAGAGGAATACGAGAAGTGAAGATACCAATACCCCCGCGAACCTGAGTCTGTCCAGCTCCGTTTACATCCCAGTTGAATCCTACACGTGGAGAGAACAACAACTGAGGATCGATGAACTGTCCTGTACGTGCGCCTAGAAGATCATAACCTTCACCTTCTAGCAAAGGAACAGTATTCGTATTAAAGTCTGTATTCTCTGGCTGATCCGTAAAGTATACGGGTACATCCAAACGAATACCACCTGTCAACTTGAAGTTTTCATTCAACTGGAACTCATCTTGCAAGTATACACCAAACTGCGCACCTGTGAACTCAGATGCAGCTTCTGATCCGTCACCTGTCACACCGTCTACCAAAGAATAGCTACGGTCGTACTGCTGAGGCAGAGAATCCATGAGGAAATCATCCAAGTCACTATACTGATACACACCGTAGTTTTGACGAATGAATAAGTTGTAGATCTGGAAGAATTCGTTGTGCGTACCGATCGTGATGTTGTGGCGACCTTTGTAGATCTCCAAGTTATCCGTGATCGTGATGACGTTTTGGTTCAATGCATTGGCAGTAGAGAACTGCTCAGATCCGAATGTGATACGACCTGCACCATCAAAAATAGTGACATATGGGAAGTAGTTAGGATTCTCTCCTTCGCCTTCTCCAATTGTCTTACTGTCTTCACCTTGATAAGGATCACGGTCATCGCGTACGAATGTCAAACCAACTTTTAAGTTGTTTGAAAGCTCATTGTTGATGATTGTATTCAACTCGATCGCTGTAGAGTTTGTGCTAGACACAAAGTACTCAGACTCATTGAGGAAGCGGATACGCGTAGAAGAAGAACGTACACCTTCTAGATTTTCAGCAGATACAAATCCGTGACGGATGCTCAACTTGTTCTTCTGGTTGAGGTTGAAGTCCAACTTTGCTGTGATCTTAGTTGAGTTCAAGTACTGGCGCGCATTGTCATACTCACCAGGATCGTAACCAAATGATTGGATCTTGGCGATCAATTGATTGAGATCGTCTGTGTTGGAGTTTCCGATGTACTCACCTGTTACAGGGAGTGGAGTCTCTTCACGCTGAATCTCAGCATTTACAAAGAAGAAAGCCTTATTTTTGATGATAGGACCTCCTAGGCGGAAACCAGCAACTGTCGCGTTGAAATCAGCCAAGTTGAACTCGTCTACGTAGTCAAGTCCAGGATTGTCTGTTTCCCACTCTTCACGATCTGGACGATTAGGATCCAAACCAGCAGTACCTTGATTACGGCCAAATCCGTAAACAGAAGCTTCGATGTTGTTAGATCCAGAACGTGTGACGGCATTGATCGCACCACCTGCGAATCCACCAATACGTACGTCGAAAGGCGCAACAGAAATCTGGAATTCCTTAATGGCATCAAGAGAGAAAGGAGAAACACCTGTTTGTCCACCATTCGTACCTGATCCTGCAAGACCAAAAACGTCGTTGTTTACCGCTCCGTCAATGTAGATGGCGTTGTAGCGGTTGTTTTGACCACCGATAGAGATAGAGAAACCATCTCCACCTTCGCGTACAGTAGCTTGAGGTGTCAAACGAGCAAAGTCCCCGATCGCACGTGCTACTGTAGGCAGCGCATTGATCTGAGCTTCAGTTACGACGGTCTCTGCACCCGTACGGTTACCGTCAAAAATGTCAGAGCGAGAAGAAGTAATTTCTACTTCACCGATCACAACACCTGCTTCAGCAACTTTTACATCTAAACGATAGGCCTGTCCAAGGTTGAGGAAGATTCCCTCAGCCTTGAAATCATCATATCCTACATAAGTGACTTTCACCGTGTAGGGGCCTCCTACACGCATGTTGGCAATACGGAAATATCCATCACCATTGGTGTTGTTTCCGTATACAGATCCAGAAGGAGTGTGAGTAGCCACGACAGTAGCACCTACGAGTGCTTTTCCATCTTGGTCCGTTACCCTTCCGTTCATAGAGGAGGTCGTTACACCTTGACCCCACATCAAAACAGGAAGTACAATCAGGGCAATCAACCCCAACAGTTTACGCGTAATGACTTGGTTCATAGTTAATTCGGCGTTTACAGTTAGTTTTCAATAAACACCGCATAGGTAGCCTTTGATTATTAATTCAGCTTTACCAAAAGATCATCGCTCAGTGAGGTAATAGGGAAATAGATAGCAGAAAAGAAGGGTATTTCATGGAAAAAAAATACTCATATAATCCAATTATCTTTTAAATTACTGGTCATCAAACACTTGTATAATTGTTCTTAAAATTCTCTTAATTAATCTTAAGCTAACATTTGGTTAATCTATTCGGCGAAATTTATTAAAATTAAGTAAACATATATACATTCACACTTATCATTATCTTCATATATAGAAGAATATCAGGTCATTAAGCAAAATTTCTCTCATTATACATCGAAAAGGTCTACTCACGCACTTCCATGATCATTCTCCACCCGTCCTCCCAAAAAGCCTGCTATTTTTATTACATTTAGCTACACCGCAGACTTTCAGCATATGAAGAATCACGGACAGACGATCCTCGACTGGATAGAGAAAGGAAAGATAGAACTTGCCATCAAACATCTACAGAAAATCCCCGACCATGAATTGGGAGAGTATCAAGCTACAGCATTTGGCTTGATCAATCGATACAAAAAATGGGAGAAGGATCGCCTGGGAGGTTGGTTGTCATCGGACGACCAAAATCGTCAATATGTCCAAATATCAGATGCCCTGATCGATCTAGGGATGAAATTGAAAGATTACCAAGCCGAAGGCCCTATCAAGATTTTGTTTTTGGCTGCCAATCCTAAAGATACTGGCCAACTACGACTCGGACAAGAACTACGCGACATCAAAGAAGGGCTCAAACAAGCCAATCACAGAGACAATTTTGAGATAGCGACAAGAGAAGCGGTAAGGCCCCGAGATCTACTGCGTGCATTGTTAGAGGAGGAACCTGTCATTTTACACTTTTCGGGTCACGGTGTATCAGGAGACATGGGCGAAGCAGATGGAGGGAGAAGTCTGGTATGGGAAGAAGAGGAAGACGAAATATTCCTGGAGACATATGGAGGAGGGATTGTGTTGGAGGATCAAAACGGAAAAGCCCAAATCGTCAGAGCCGAACAAATCTCCAACTTAATCACCAATTTCCCCACCATCCAATGTGTCGTCCTTAATGCCTGCTACTCGAGAGCCCAAGTAGACGCTTTTATCCAACATGTACCAGTCGTGATAGGAATGAATACCGCTGTCTCTGATCATGCGGCCATCGCGTTTGCTGTCTCTTTCTATGACGCCCTTGCCGCACAGTCAGAGATAGATTTTGTGAAAGCATTTCGCATCGCCAAAGACGCTATGGTCATGCTTGCACCAGACAGCCGAGACATTCCCATGATGGAGGTCCACAGTTAGCCAATCATCACGCCCTTTCGCCCGATGAGGGGAATATCCGTAAAGTTGTCTTCATGAATACTTTCAGCGACAAAAGTGAATTTCTTGTCAAATAAATAATCGTCTGGCTCTTTCTGATTGAACGTCACCCAATATTCATTGTGCAAAGAAAAAACCTCTGCCTGAATATGCTCAATCATCTGATAACTCACAGCTCCAATCTCTTCAAAGTAATGGCGTAGTACCGAAGTTTTAGTTTCCTGTCCCTCTTCTGTTCGAAACCCTCTTGAAGACACTAATACATTGACCAAAGCATCCTGCTGTAAATTGATCAGATACACCTCCCAGATCGTACTCTCAGGATCCTGAATCTGTGGCAAGACTGCAAGTACGACGTCTTCGACCTTCTTTATTAATATATCTTTAATCATATCCCTAACCTCTACGAAATTACCCGCCCTAAGATACAGCGATTTTTCTTCTCTAGGGGCTCTCCTTGTAAGGCATGCGAAAGGGACGAAAGAATGGCTGGAATCCCCAGTTTTCCTTCCAATAAGGAATGACTACCTCTTCTATATACGCTTCCTGATCCTCTCGATACAGGCCAGAAAATACTTTATATAGTCCTTCTTCGAACACAATGTGGATGCCATAGGCAGGCAGGTAGGCGAGATGATCAAAATAATCGGCAGGAGGATGCTCAAAAGCACCTAGTTGGACTGTATGTGTAAGCTGACAACCTACCTCACTCGTCAGCGTGATTTCATTTCCTTCGATCTGGGCACGTATGTACCCCTTGGCGCGAATCACTTGCAGCATATGTGCTACTGTAGCAAACCCAATGTAGGGTCCGACATACACTTTCTCCATACGCGGTGCGCGTGAAGCTTGTGGCTTCATCGGAGGATTAGAAATAGAAAATGGACGTAAAAATCCTAGACTCTCCAAATCCTTGAATACCTCATCTGCGTCTCCTACGGGAACTTCCCCCACAAAAATCTGGAATATCACATCCCGATCATCTCGAATATACCCTTCCTGTCCTTGCATTGGAAGGCAACCCGCTATGTAGAAAATAAATGCAGATACAAGATAAAAGAAGCGCATAGGATGCCTACAAACTTTGTGTTCAAAATAACAAATATTTTCCTGTATACTTGTATATATCACGAATGGTCTAATGATGGTGCCACTTTTTCAGGAGGAAAAACCCATATGCAAGGAGAAGAAACCAGCGAATCAAAGCAAAAACAAGCACTCAAAGGATGGGATTATGCCATTATTCTCGTGGTCTTTGCCGTGACAGGGTCCACAGCGGCCATTTTTCCTAAATGGCTGATGCCACTCACAGGTATCGAAGGAGGTGCGACCTATTATATTGTATACTTTATCCTTATCACACCTATCTATCAGGTCCTATTGCTGGGATATGCTTTCA
This sequence comes from Bacteroidota bacterium, assembly GCA_039820545.1. Classification (GTDB taxonomy): domain Bacteria; phylum Bacteroidota; class Bacteroidia; order J057; family J057; genus JALEFZ01. The sequence continues at coordinate 29,840 of JBCBPW010000056.1, forward strand.
TCTTCGGCAAGTTTGATTACTTCTGGGACAAACAAAAAAAGATCGGTCGATGGATCTGGCGAAAAATCACGGGGAAACCCAAAGAATGATAGCCAAACCCATCCTACCATACATCACTTTCTATCACACATTATATGACTACTGATTTCATGAAAGAAATTATCCGTACTACCGATGCCCCAGCCCCTATTGGTCCTTACAACCAAGCCATCAAAGTAAATGGAACCCTATATGTATCGGGTAATGTGGGTTTTGTACCTGGAACAGGCAAACTCATCGAAGGCTCTGTGGCAGATGAGGCGCATCAAGTCATGAAAAATCTAGGTGCCGTGCTCAAAGCTGCGGGTATGACTTATGCGCACATCGTCAAGACATCCATTTTTCTTAAGGATATGAACGACTTTGCCGAAGTAAACGGCGTGTATGGATCTTACTTTGAGACAGACTTCCCTGCGAGAGAAACTGTGCAAGTAGCACGACTCCCAGCAGACGTCAATGTAGAAATATCAGTCATCGCGGTCGAGTAACACCCGCACGTAAATGGAGCCCATAGACATGCAGAAGGACTTTTCAGAAATCATCAATCATCTGGGAGAGGAGAGAGATCAATACTTTGATGCGGTTGCCCCTCCTATCATTCAGTCCAATAATTTCATGTTTCGCACAGTCGATGCGATGCGCCATGGGCTGGCCAATGAAATGGATGCCCCTTTTTACACAAGGGGCCATAATCCTACTGTTGCCATTCTGAGGAAAAAGCTGGCAGCACTCGAAGGAGCAGAAGAGTGTTTGGTCTTTTCCAGCGGAAGTGCAGCTATCGGCGCAGCCGTCATGTCTACCGTTGAGGCAGGTGATCACGTGATATGCGTGGCCAAACCTTATAGCTGGACGACCAAGCTATTGACGAAGCTACTGGCTAGATTTGGGGTAAGCTCGACTTTTGTGGATGGCACCGATCCTCGCAACTTTGAGGAGGCAATCTTGCCTGAGACGAAGCTGATCATGCTCGAATCTCCGAATTCGATGACCTTTGAGATGCAGGATCTCGAAGCGGTAGTAGCCATCGCCAAAGCACATGGCATCATGACCGCAATCGACAATAGCTATGCTTCTCCCTTGAACCAGCAGCCCATCACCTATGGTGTGGACATGGTGATGCACTCAGGCAGTAAGTACTTGAATGGGCATAGTGACATCGTCGCAGGGGTGCTTTGCTGTAGCCGTGCACAGGCAGAGAAAATCTTCGCAGGAGAATATATGACACTAGGTGGGGTGATTTCGCCGCACGATGCCTGGCTGATGCTTCGTGGACTACGCACACTGCCTATTCGTATGGATCGTGTAGCAGAGACGACGCCCAAGATCGTTTCCTTCCTGGAAGGGCATCCTGCCATTGAAAAAGTCTATTATCCTTTCTCCCAAAGCAATCCTCAGCTCGCGCTCGCCCAGAAATATATGCGCCAGCCTGCAGGACAGTTTTCCATCCTTCTAAAAAGCGAAGAAGCTGATTCGATTGACCTATTCTGCAATAGCCTTCGGCATTTTTTGATGGCTTGTTCGTGGGGAGGCTATGAATCTTTGATCTTCCCGATCAGTGCTTTGTACGATTCAGCCAATTATAGCCATACGACATTGCCTCGAAATCTGATCCGATTTTATATCGGTCTGGAAGATGCGGATATGTTGATTCAGGATCTAGAACAGGCATTGGAGAAGATTTCTGTAGGAGCTGTAAGAAATTGAGGGAGGATAAAATGAAAAGAAGTGGATGCATTTGATATTCTATGCATCCACTTTCTCTTTATTTTTGACAAGGAAAAATAGAATTTTACCCTACTTTTTTTCCATCCTACCTATACATAATGTCATAGCTCGAGTGCGGCATCACTTTCGAGGCGATTTTCCCCATGATGCTGTTGTGATTTTCGATGTTGCGGATGAGACGATCCTGCAAATCCGTGAGAGAGGTATTAAGGGAATTGTAGGAAGCTTGGAAATCGGTAAACTGTGTCTTAGCTCTATCTTCATCCAGTTTTCCTTTCATCAGTCGGTTTTGCCAGCTGTGAAAGGCTTTCACCTCATCCTCAAAATTCGCCTGTTGGCCACGAAACTTTTCCTCAATAGCTTCTCGCTCTTCAGACATTTTCTTATAGTCGCGACGTAGTCGCAGCAACTCACTTGTACCAGACTCGCTAATCAAAGGGCTTACCTCACTGATGTGTGCCTCATACTCCCTGCCTGTAATCTCTAGATAGCGATCCAGGAAAATCACCTTTTCTGACAGATTCATCCACTCAGGTTCGAATCTCTTGACATCATTGATGAGGGAAAGATCACTAGAACCACAGCCACTCAAACCAGCGAGCCCTACCAAGCTCAGTGTTATATAGAGGAAAAAAGAAACGTATCGTCTCATGTTGATTATATTCTGGATCAAAAATACAGGATATTTTACGGATGCCCAAGGAGATAGGTACGTGTAAGGAGTTTTATGTCGCGCTTTTTCTTGCTTAAAAGCTAGAAATTGTTTTTTGTAGTTTAACTTTCGCCTTCAGCGTCCCGAGCATTAGACTCGGGATTTTTAGAGAAAAAGAACCAATCCCGATGATGAATCTCGGGACGGAATTTTAGCCCAACCCATCTATCCGCCCCTATCTCCAAATTCCGTGGCCCGCGCCTCTCAAAATGACCTGTTACCACACCCGAAAACTACATCATAAGTTTAAATCGTACTAGGCTCAATCACACCCTTTTCATTCGCCTTGTTTAACCTAAAGTCTAAGTTGACGTCTCTGACTCCCTATGCTTGAATAAATACATTTTTAGGCTCGGTAAAAAATCGTAGCGCATCCATTCCCCCCTCTCTTCCCACGCCTGATTGTTTCATTCCTCCAAAAGGCGTTCTCAAATCACGTACCATCCAGTTATTCACCCAGACGATTCCTGCTTCTAACTGTGCCGCTACACGGTGCGCACGAGACAAATGTTGGGTCATGAGGGTCGCAGATAAGCCATAAGGCGTCGCATTGGCCATTTGTATGGCTTCTTCCTCTGTATCGAAGGCTTGTACAGTCGCAATCGGCCCAAATATTTCTTCTTGATTCACTCTACATTGTGGACCTAGACCTGCAATCAGCGTCGGCTGGATAAAATATCCACCTGCGCATCTCCCTCCCAATTGGACGGCCTGTCCCCCTGCCAGTATCTCTCCTCCCTCTTCTCTGGCAAGCTGTATGTAAGAGAGATCCTTCTGATACTGTGCCTCTGACACAATGGCGCCTACCTGCGTAGATTCATCGAGGGGATCTCCCACTTGTAGGGACTGTACACGAGCCGCCAGATCCGATACAAAGCGATCATACATACTGCGTTCGACCAAGATTCTCGATCCACAAAGGCAGATCTGGCCCTGATTGGTGTAGGCGGCACGCACAGCCGTATCGAGCGTATGCGCATAATCCGCATCTGCAAAGATGACCTGTGCATTTTTCCCTCCCATCTCCAGTGATAGCTTCTTGAACATGGGCCCTGCCGTAGCCGCGATGTGTTTCCCCACAGCTGTACTGCCTGTAAAAGAAATCGCTTTCACTCCAGGATGTTGGATGATGGCTTCCCCTGCTTCAGGACCTTTTCCATGGACGATATTGAGCACACCTTCAGGAAGACCTGCTGCCTGGCAGATCTCCGAAAGTAAATAGGCCGTATAGGGGGTGACTTCTGAGGGTTTGGCGATCGCTGTATTTCCCGCTGCTAGGGCAGGTGCAATTTTCCAGGTGAACAAATAAAGAGGGAGATTCCAAGGAGAAATCAATCCCACAACTCCATGTGGACGACGTAGGGTGTAGTTGAATCCTACATCTCCCATGTCAAAAGACTCATTGTGAAACTGAGTAATGGCTTGCGCAAAGTATCGAAAGTTATCCCTAGCTCTCGGAATATCCACTCGACGCGCGAGGCTCAGCGGTTTTCCATTATCTTTAGACTCTGCAGCTATCAACTCTTCCATCCGTGACTCTATCCCTGCCGCGATCTGCATCAATATAGCTGCCCGATCCTGAATAGCAGTCTGTGACCATGAAGGAAAAGCCTTGTGCGCTGCCTCATACGCAAGCTGTACATCTGATGCTTGACTGGCAGGAACCTGCGCATATACCTTTCCTGTGGCAGGCTCTATGACAGGGAGGTACTGGGCGTCAACGGGAGGACAGAGTGCGCCTCCTATATAATTGGAAATGGTTTGCATAGGGATTCGCAGTGTTGAAGGTGAAAATTTGCGAATCCTTGAATCTAGGAGTTGTTTTCAAAAAATGCTAATTGAGGAGGTAAGGGCTGACCATCACAAAGGGAGGGATAGAAACTTTTACTTGGGTACCATCTGTTAAGCGCTCCATGTAATAGAAGCCTTTCATCTGGCCAATGGCGGTAGAAAAATGAGAGCCACTTACGTACTGATAGCTTTCTCCTGGCTGCATGATGGGTTTTTGTCCTACGACTCCCTCTCCTTCTACTAGGCGATGACTTCCTATTCCATCTACAATGTGCCACTCACGTCGATGAAGTTTGACGGGAAAAGCAGATTCATTGGTGATCTCTACTTGATAAGCAAAAACAAAGTAGTTGTGTCTGGGAGAAGATTCATCAGGTGAGTAGACAGAGCGTACACTTACGCGGATGCCTTGTGTAACAGATGAGAAAATAGGAGAAACCATAGGACATACAGTTAAGGGATTTTACAAATTAGAAATTTTATAAAAGAAAAAAAAGCTGGTTGGTCTGAAGGGAATCGCTACTTCTTGTTGTTGATGGCAGAAAAAAGAACGAAAAGCGGCTGATCTAAATGCTAACTTCCTGATTGTCTGAAAAGAGACAGAGAGCTACGATACATGGATATTTGCCATAAAAATTTCCTATTTGTCAAAAAGAAGCGGTAAAAAATGGGTTGTGGAAAAGAGTATTTGCCAAGAATATTAGATTTTTTGTAAGTTTCGCACAAAAAATTAGGGCTATAAGGTACTTTTCTTCCTTTTACTCCGTATTTTGATAGACTAACTTTCAAGAATAGGCAAGTGTTTGATTTATACATCTATACTTAATCACCTGTCTTTGAAAGCACTACACATATGAAGGGCAGATAGCAAGAGAGGTGATCAGTAGATGTCCTTCTTCCTACAGGTACATATTGTACCTTCTTTTACTGTATTTATTGAGTTTTAGTATATGTCGAATCAGCAGCAAACAGCAGGTACCAATGGAACGACTTCCCCTGTTTCAGGTATGTACCAGGATTACTTTTTAGATTATGCTTCTTATGTAATTCTGGAACGCGCTGTCCCGCAAATAAATGATGGTTTCAAACCTGTACAGCGACGCATCCTGCATGCGATGAAAGAAATGGACGACGGACGTTTTCACAAAGTCGCCAATATCATCGGACAGACCATGCAGTTTCACCCACATGGTGATGCAGCTATCGAAGATGCGCTTGTCAACCTGGGTCAAAAGGATCTACTCATCGACTGCCAAGGCAACTGGGGAGATATCCGTACGGGCGACCGTGCCGCTGCTGCACGATACATAGAAGCACGTCTCTCGAAGTTTGCTTTGGAAGTATCGTTCAACGCTAAGATCACCAACTGGCAAGCCTCCTACGACGGAAGAAAGAATGAGCCCCTAGCACTGCCCGTGAAGTTTCCCATGGTGCTTGCACAGGGAGTAGAAGGCATAGCCGTAGGTCTGTCTACGAAGATCATGCCCCACAACTTCATCGAGCTGTGCGAAGCCTCCATCGAAGTCCTCAAAGGAAACGACACGCAGCTGATCCCCGATTTTCCGACGGGTGGACAGATTGATCCCGCCAATTATCAAGGCGGAAAACGCGGAGGTAAGCTGCGCGTGCGTGCGCGAATCGAGACAAAAGATAAAAACACCCTCCTCGTCAAGGATCTGCCCTATAGCGTGACGACCAGTAGCTTGATCGACTCCATCGTCAAAGCCAATGACAAAGGGAAAATCAAGATCAAAAAGGTGGTAGACAATACCGCACGTGATGTAGAGGTACAGATTGATCTGGCGCCTGGGACCTCCCCCGACATCATGATCGATGCACTTTATGCATTTACAGATTGTGAATCCTCTATCTCTCCCAATGCCTGTGTTATCATCAATGAGCGACCCGTTTTCCTCACAGTAGATGACATCCTCAAGCGTTCTACACGCCATACGAAGGATCTACTTCGCCAAGAACTGGAGATTCGCCTCAAAGAGTTGATGGAGAAGCTTTTGTTTTCTTCTCTAGAGAAAATATTTATAGAGAATCGCATCTACCGTGACATAGAAGAGTGTGAGACATGGGAAGAGGTAATCGAAACCATCGACAAAGGATTAGAACCTTTTAAGCCACAGTTTTATCGGGAGATCACCCGTGATGATATTATCAGGCTGACAGAGATTCGTATCCGCCGTATCTCCAAGTTCAATGCTTTTAAAGCCGATGAACTCATCCGCGATCTGGAGCAGCAGATCAAAGAAATCAAACACCATCTCGCGCATCTTACAGCATTTGCGATTGACTACTTCCAGATGCTGATCGAGAAGTACGGCAAAGGAAAGGAGCGCAAGACGGTTATTCGCACATTTGATAGCATCGAGGTCACTCAAGTAGCTGTCGCCAATGAGAAGCTATATGTCAACCGTAAGGAAGGCTTTATCGGATATGGATTGAAGAAAGATGAATATGTAAAGGATTGCTCAGACCTCGATGATGTGATTGTATTTCGCCGCGATGGAAAATATTCTGTGACGCGTATACAGGAGAAAGCTTTTGTGGGGAAAGATATTATCCATGTAGACATCTGGAAGAAAGGGCAGGATCGGAAGATTTATCATGCCATCTACCGAGATCCAAAATCGGGGAAAAACTATGTGAAGCGCTTTGCTGTCACAGCGATTACCAGAGACCGAGAGTACGACGTGACAACAGGAGATAAAGGGGCCAAACTTCTATACTTTGAGGTGCACCCCAACAGTGAGGCAGAAATTGTCACTGTATATTTGACCCAAAATTGTCGCGCAAAAAATAAGGTCTTCGATTTTGATTTTGCCGATCTAGGCATCAAAGGACGAAATTCACGAGGAAATGTCTTGACAAAGTATCCTGTACGCCGCATTACACAGAAAAAAGTGGGATCTTCTACTTTAGGTGGCAGAAAAATCTGGCTGGATGAGACCATCGGACGCCTCAACCTTGATAAGCGAGGGAAGTATTTGGGAGAATTCGATACAGAGGATGCCCTCTTAGTCATCTATAAAGATGGCACTTATGAGCTCACCAGCTTCGAGTTGACCAATCGGTATGAGATGAATAAAATCATTGATGTACAAAAATTTGATCCTGAGACGGTGATTTCTGCTGTGCATTATGATAAGAAGAACGATTCTTATTATGTCAAACGTTTCAAAGTAGAAACCACGACCACTCAAAAGAAATTCGTCTTCATCAATGAAAACCCAGGTGCAAAGTTGATTCTTGCAACTACTGATGCTGAGCCTGTCATTACCTACAAAGCTTCTACTAAGACAAAGGCACCTGAAGAGGTCGAGTTGAAGTTGACAGACTTTATTGATGTCAAAGGCTGGAAGGCCAATGGTAATAAATTGGATCGTCGCACGGTGACCGATGTTGTACTCTTACCCTCTGCCCCCAAGGTAGAATTTGAATCAGGAGATACTGTAGAATGGTCGGGGGATGAGGTCAAAGATAATGGACAAGGTTCCTTGTTTCAGTAGAATGGGGAGTGATTTTTTGTTTCGCGTTCTCCATAAAATCTGTGAAGATCTCTTGAGTCTACGATTCAAGTCTTGCTTATAAGCCAGTAAAAACATGAAAATAGACCGCCGGTTGATATGGATTGGGATGGGCCTTCTTACCTGGGCCTTAGGTACGCTCATGCGCCTCAACCCTTATTTTACGGAGGTGGTCTATGCCAGAGGGTTGTTCAATTTGTTGAGACAAGTCTATGACTTCACGCTAGGTTGGCTCCCCTTCGCCTTCTTGTATCTCATGCTCCCTTTGCTGCTATTTTGGATAGGCTGGCGAATCAAAAAATGGCCCCCCATTCGCCAATGGCGCTGGCGCAGATTTTTCCTCAATGTCGGCTCAGTCCTCTCAGGAGTATACATCCTGTTTTACTGGCTTTGGGGCTTCAATTACTACCGTCGCCCTGTAGAAGACCAACTCGCCTTACCAAAGATACAGTTGAGCGAAACAGCCATTCAAGAGGAATATGAAGCCTTGACGGCAGAACTCGTGCAGGCCCGCGCATACATCACAAGTGATACAACTGCGCTTGGAGAAGTGTATATACCACAAGATTTAGAAAATCACACACGAGACAATCTGGAATTTCAGCTTCGTGCCTTTGGGCATTATCCTACGGGAGGTCGTGTCCGTGTGCGTCAGGTTAGGCCTCAGGGTCTGTTGATGCAGCTTGGCGCGTCAGGGATCTACATCCCTTTTGTGGGAGAGGGGCATTTTGATCAGGCACTAGCTCCTGTCAGTGTCCCATTTACGATGGCGCATGAGATGGCACACGGTTATGGATTTGGCGATGAGGGTACATGCAATTTTTGGGCTTACTTGGCATGTATGAAAAGTCAAGATCCCTTTGTGCGGTATGCAGGACTCCTAGGATATTGGCGATACGTGGCGAGTCAGTACAGAAGATTGAATCCTGATGCCTATGGCCTACACATACAGACGCTTGATCGGAGCATAATAAACGACCTTCGATCCATCCGTGCTGTCTCTCAAAAATATCCTGGTTTTTTCCCTGAATTCTCCCAAAAAACCTATAACACCTACCTCAAACAGCAGGGAATCAAAGAAGGTGTAGCCAATTATAGCAAAATGGTACGCTTGGTGATGCAGTGGAAGGCCAGAAAATAATCGTAAACGCTCATCTGAATTTCTACCCTGCTACATACTTGCGCTTTAGCTATATTTTCATTTTCTCAAACAGGGTCTAAATCATTCTTACTTCCCATTGAACATCCCCATCGCTCGGTTGATCCCAACCGTAGCAAATGCAAGCGTCATGTCTACAGCACGATCTATATGATTGGGTAGTTCGGCTTGCTCATGAATCGTAAAAGGATCTAAAACATAGTTGACTTGCTTCCCTCGGGAAAAGTCATCCCCAATGCCAAATTTCAAGCGTGCGTACGCTTGGGTTGCCATTACCTCCTGGATATGCTTATGGCCATTGTGCCCACCTGCAGAGCCTTTGGCTCGGAGTCTGAGCTTGCCAAATGGGAGGGAAAGGTCATCGGTGATGATGAGCAGATTTTCAAGGGGAATCTTGTGCTTGCTCAGATGGAACTTGACGGCCTTTCCACTCAAATTCATATAAGTAGTAGGCTTGATGAGGTGAAGTTGTCGTCCCTTATGCTTGGCCAAAGCAGTATGTGCGTGCCGATCCAGCACAAACTCCCCCCCTAGTTTTTCTAGTAGCTGATCCACGACCATGAACCCTATATTGTGTCGGGTCCCTTTATAGTCAGATCCAATATTCCCAAGACCTACGATTAGGTATTTCATGAGGTATATATATAGGAAAGACCAACGCTGGCTTTAACCAGAGTTGGTCTAAATGTTATCTGAGTGAAGACTTATTCTTTATCTTCCGCTGCCGCTTGCGCTGAACGAAGAGCACGAGGAATAATCACTGTTGCAACCGCTGCAGAAGGAGGAGAAACTAAGGAAATACCCTCTAAATCAGCAGATCCTAACTTGATGGTTTCACCGAGATCTAAGGGAGAAACATCTACATTGATCTTATCTGGCAACTGAGAAGGAATACCTTTCACCTTCACTTTACGCATCTGAACAGTCAGTTTTCCACCTTTGGCTACACCTTCGGGCGTACCTGTCAATTCAAGCGGAAGTGTTAGGATCACAGGCTTATCATCTGTAATCTGCATGAACTCCACATGGAGCATCTTCTCAGTTACAGGGTGATAGTCTACAGATCGTACGATCGTATCGACCTTTTCTCCTTCCACGTCCAGATTGACGATATACGTCTCTGGTGTATATACAGCTTGGCGAAGCGCTTTTGTTCCGATTTGGATGTGCTTGGCTTGGCTGTTATGATAAATCACTCCAGGCACTTTCTCCTCGCTGCGCAGATCTTTGGCCACGCGCTTTCCAGTTGACGCTCTCAGTTCGGCCGTGAGTTCTATAGTTTTCATCTTTTTCCGCTTAGTTAAATGAAAAGGGAGCTGATGGATTCAAAGTTATGTATCTTTCTAAAGGCTTTGGCAAAGACGGGTGCGATGCTGAGTACCTTTATTTTTTCTAATTCTTGGCGTAAAGGAATTGTATCCGTTACGACGAGTTCTACTAGCTTGGAAGCCTCGATTCTTTCGTAAGCAGGACCCGAGAGTACAGGATGCGTCACGATGGCTCGCACAGATAGTGCTCCTTTCTCCATCAGGAGGTCTGCTGCTCTACAAATAGTTCCTGCGGTATCTGCCAAATCATCTGCCAACACCACATTTTTGCCTGTAGGATCTCCGATAACTTGCATGGAGGCTACTTCATTGGGCTTGGCTCTATACTTGTCTACGATAATCAGATCTGCTCCCAAGTACTGTGCATATTTCCTTGCACGAGGAGAGCCTCCGATATCTGGAGATGAAATACATAGATGATCCAGATTCAACGACTTCAAGTAAGGAACGAAAACCGCCGATGCATCCAAATGGTCTACAGGAATATTGAAGAAGCCTTGAATTTGTCCTGCATGAAGATCCATCGTCACTACCCTGTCGGCGCCCGCTGCAGTGAGTATATCTGCTACAAGCTTTGCTCCTACAGATACTCTTGACTTGAATTTTCTGTCCTGACGAGCATATCCATAATAGGGTATTACTACCACTACCTGGTTTGCAGATGCGCGTTTTGCAGCATCAATCATCAGCAGAAGCTCCATGAGGTTATCGGCGGGAGCGAAGGTAGATTGCACAATAAAAATATCAGATCCCCTGATAGACTCTTCGTAGTATACTTGGATTTCTCCATCACTGAATTTCAGTATCTCTACACTACCAAGAGGAGAACCAAAGAAATCTGATATTTTTTCCGCCAAATAGAGGGACGCAGTTCCCGAAAATATTTTGATCTTTGGCGATGTCATGTTGTTGACCTGCAGGGACTCGAACCCCGACTAACGGAACCAAAATCCGCTGTACTGCCAATTATACTACAGGTCAATTTTGCTTTTGGGACTGCAAATATAGGGAAAAGTTTCAAAAGGAATCAAGCGTTCAAGTATTTTTTTTGAGGCATTATCCTTTGTAAGTATTTCGACCGCCTAAAGTATTTCAAATGTAATACACATATTCGATTTATACTATATTTTTTTTACTTTTTCTTTCGACTCCACCAAGATTTCTTTTTCGTGGGTAATTCCTCCGCTGGTAATTTCCCCCAAATCAGCTCTACTTCTTGATCTGAGGCCTCATTGCCCTCTCGGACATAGGCCAAATCTCTCCTTGCCGTCTCATAATCTTCTATATGAAAAGCCGCAATTCCTCGGATTTTCCTCATAGAAATCTCTTCAGGGTCTGCTACCAAATAGCGAGCAGCATTTTCCCAAGCAAGATGCCATTGCTCCATACGATAAAGCGCAACCACATAGCCAAATAAAGCTTCGACATCCTGGGGATTGCCTTCATAGGCTGTCCTCAGTAAAAATACTGCTTCCCGCGTTTCTTTCTCTGTACTCAAGTACAGTAAACCCAATTCCTTCATGGCCTCAGGCCGACCAGGGAACTGATAGACCGCTTCATCAAGGTGCTTCTCTGCCTGCTCGTATTCCCCTAGCGCCTGTAGCGTCATGGCCAGATCAATCATGATTCGATAGCTAGGCCCAAAACTCAAGGCTTCTTCAAAGTGGCGTATCGCACCTGCCAAGTCTTCTCGTTCCAGTGCCATCATGGCAAGCTCCCGCTCTAACTCGGGATGCGCCAAGCCCGCTTTTGCTGCTTGCTCAAAAGCTTCATGAGAACCCAGCTCGTTTTCCAACAACCGCTCTGCTTTTCCCAATAAGAGATAGTACGTCACTTCATCAGGGTTGAGCTTGATGGCCTCTAAGATGTCACTTTTCGCTTCACTTGTATTTTGCAAATGAAGCAAAGTAGTCGCACGATCAGCAAACAGCTCACTGTCACTACTGTCTATGTGAATTGCCTTGTTGAGGTTGGTAAGTGCTTTATTGTGATCATAAGCTGCTGTGAAGGTCGCCGCTCTCGATTGATACAACTTAGGATCACTTGGAGAAAGCTTGATGGCAAAAGCCCAATCTAGCCCCGCTTCCTCATAGCGTCCGATGTGCTGAAGGGCCCTTGCCCGAAGCTGGCGAATGGCAGGGTCCTCAGGAGCGGCAGCTACCGCTTCGTCATAGTGATCTATGATCTGAGAAATGGCCAATTGCGCCTCCACATGTGCATGCCTCCTACGAATGAATTGCACCAAGTCGTCCAGTGCTTCCTCCCACTTACCCTGCGTCAACAATAATTTTCCTCGCTCAAAAAGGGCTGGAGTCGCCGAAGATCCTCCCTCTATCACCTTGGAGAGCGTCTGATATCTCTCTTCTTCATTGTCCAGATAAAACGCACGCTCATACAAGGCATCTTCATCATCAGGATCTACCTGCAATGCCTGTTCTGCAGCCTGATGTGCGCGTGTATCTTGCCCCTGTGCGCGATGATAACGCGCCGCCGAGACAAAAGGCCATGCCGAATCTGCAAAATGTGCCTTCGCACGCGAGAGTGCTTCCTGTACGCGTTCATGCTCCCCCATTTGGGTGAGGAGATCTATCTCTTGCTCTACCCATTGCGCTTCTTCAGGTCGACGGTCGCGCAACTCTCTCAGCCAGATATAGGCTAGCGCAAACTGATTGCCAGACTTTGCACGCCCAAAATGATACAATAACTCCTGAAAAGCCAGTTCCTTCACAGCTGCCCGAGCCTCCAACGCTTCTATATGCTCCTGAGCTTCGATCATAAGCCCTCGATCTCCTTCTTGCTCAAAACCGATACGTGCCGCTTCTAGATCTTCCTCTGCCTCATCCCATGATCCTAATGCTTTATAGCTCAAGCCTCTGAGATAAAGAGCGCGTGTGTAATCTGGCTCAAGATTTAACAAAGAATCAAACGTATCAATCGCCTTTTTGTGATGGCCCAGGGCAGCTTCGGATATCCCCAGACAAAATCTTGCGTCATGTATATTGGGATCAATATTCAGCACCTTTTCATAGGCTTCCATTGCTTCTTCATGCCGCGTCAGCATCTGATAAAGAGAGCCTAGATTCATATATCCTTCATGAAGCACAGGCTGATCCCTTATGGCATCCTGAAAGAGGGTCTCAGCCCGTTCGTACTTTTCATCATGAACGGCTTCAAGTCCTGATTCTATTAGTTGATCATAGTCTTGTTCAGGCATCGTGGAGATATTTTGTGCTGGATATAATCGATGGATGAGGGAATTTAAGCTTCCTCGGCTTCTTCTACCAACCGGAAACCCTTGCTGTGGACATTTTCAATGCGAATTGTTGGGTCGCCTTTGAAGCGCTTGCGCAACTTGCTAATGAATACATCCATGCTGCGCGCATTGAAATAGTTGTCTTCTCCCCAGAGCGTACGCAAAGCAATTTCCCTAGGCAAGAGATCGTCCTTGTAGGTCAGTAATAAGCGCAGGAGATCCGCCTCTTTAGGAGAAAGTTTATGACGCTCATCTCCCTCTCGGATGGTGTTGAGGCGATAATTAAAATGGAATTGACCAAACGTAAATTCGTCGCGGGTAGGTTGGGTGGGGTCCTCGTTGTTGACTTCTGCTCGCTTGAGAATAGCCTGAATGCGCAGGAGCAATTCTTCTGAATCAAAAGGCTTGGTGATGTAGTCGTCCCCTCCCAGCTTAAAGCCTTTGATCACGTCCTCCTGCATGGAACGAGCCGTCAAGAAAATCAACGGAATCTGTTCATTGAGGGTTCGAATCTCTTTTGCCAGGGTAAACCCATCCATTTTGGGCATCATCACATCCAAGATGCAGAGGTTAAATGTACCCTCTTTAAATGCTTCCAAGCCCGCTTCGCCATCCTGACAAAGCTTCACATCAAAATCTTGCATCTGCAAGTAGTCCCTCAGCACCGCACCAAAATTGGCTTCATCTTCTACTAGAAGAATTTTCGGGTGATTCATGTAATAGCGTGTATGTTAAGTTTTATTCTTGCTTCCCTCAAGTTACTAATCCTTTCGAATTGTAGGCAAGGTAAGGGTAAATGTACTCCCATGTCCCCAGATACTTTCTACATTTACCTGTCCTTGATGCGCTTCTGTAATCTCTTTCACATAACTCAGCCCCAAACCAAACCCCTTGACATCATGTAAATTACCCGTAGAAACACGAAAAAAACGTGTGAAAATATGGGGTAAATCCGCCTTCTTGATTCCAATCCCTTGGTCTTGTACCGCGATCTTTAGATAATCTCCTTTGTTCCAAGTCCTAACCATAATCTCAGGAACCTTTTCGCTGTATTTTCTAGCATTATCCAGAAGGTTATATATCACATTGCTTAAATGCTCATGATCTCCGTGGATCGTAGCATCGAGGGCTTGAAGATCTAAGCTGATTTGCCCGCCTTTCTCCTTGACTTGGAGTTGTACTCCCTTGGCTGCAGCCTCTATAAGTACATGTAAATCGACGCGCTCCTCCCGCAAAGTCACTTTATTTCGGTCCATTTGAGCCGCCAGCAAAACGCGTTCTACCTGACGGTGCATACGTTGATTTTCTTCCTTGATGATTCCTGCATAGCGTGCGATTCCTCCTTCTGTAGCCTGAACTCTGGGATTGTTGATTGCGTCTGTCGCTAATGAAATAGTTGCAATAGGTGTTTTCAACTCGTGGGTCATGTTGTTGATGAAGTCTGTTTTCATCTCCGACAGGCGCTTCTGCCTAAAAATAACCCTCAATGTAAATCCAAAAGATAGCAAGATGATCAGCGTAAAAAGTAAAGCCATACCTGCCTGTACCCATACCTGCTTCATTTGAAACATACGCTCTCCCGTAAAATAGACTTCCAGGAAGTTGGGTTTCTTCCCCTTCATATTGGGAAACATCTGCACACGATGCTGGGCAGCCAACGACTGCACGGCTTGCACGCGCGCATCTTGCTCGGCACTTATCTGCTCCTGGTTGAAATCTGCTACTTTGAAGCCATAGTCGAGATAGATTCCCTGATTGTGTAAGGCCATGCGGATCATCGAGTCGAGCATCAAGGTATCGTAACCCTGTACCTTAGGCATAGGCATATCTTCGAAGCTAGTGAGGGCAGTAGATACCAACTGAACCGCGCGCGGATGCCCCCTAAACTCGACCTTCATGTCCTCTTCGTTCAAGCTATCTTCACCAAAACGGTAGACGTAGGAGAGGCTTCCACCAGCCGTAAAAATAGAATCTATGGGGACAAAGGCCTCTTTTTCTGTGACAATGGCTAAACTATCTGTGATGAGGACACGCTGCTGTCTAGAGGTATTGTCGCCTTCGACTTCACGGGTAGTGATCTTACCTGTAGAAAGCGGATCAGACTCGGGAACGCGGACATTGAAGCGACGAGAGATGGAGATGAACTGCGTCCGCATAATTTCTCCCTCGAGTTGGTCCACTACTTTATTTAAAGCGTCATTGACATTGGCATTAAAATTCTCCTCGCTCAGCACCAAGGCTTCCTGTATCTGTCGAACCTGTACGACGATGATGCCTAAGACTGCTACCAGCATGAACCCCACGATGATGTACACCTGAGTTGTCTTCATTCTACTCCATAATTATCCACGATGTACAGAACACGTACATCTTCCAGATCCAATATACGAGGAAGTTTAGAAAGAGATTAGGGTAAGAAATGTAGGTCTATTTCTTTATCGAAGAGGGAAGTCTTTGGATACACGGCCTGAGCCTTCACACCACTCACATTTTTCACGGACCCGGTTTCCCTGCCACCAGCCTTTGCCCTCACAGCGGGTACAACGACGTGTATCGGAGAAAACCTCTGTAAGGATATACATGATGCCGCGAAAAACGAGGTAGCCAATAAATCCAATAATGGCAAGACGAATGATGAGGAATATCATGGGTGCTTAGTTATAGAAAATGAATAAGAAATGATGGTGACAAAAGTAAGAATCACTTTTCAAAAATTCTACCTTATGACAAAAAATAGATGCACATATCCTTATAACTTTACGATAAAATTAACTATTCCAAATATCCCATGCGGCTTCTGCCTGGCCTATGAGCATATCCATCCCATTTTGGGTGTGCGCCCCATACTCACGTGCTTTTTGCAAAAATGCAGTGAAAGGAGGATTGTATACCAAGTCTATGGCCCATACTTTTTCCAACTGATCGAAGCGCGCGTAAGGAATCGAGGGGTGTCCCTCCACATCAGGATAGGTTCCTAGTGGCGTAGTATTGATGACCAATTGAAAATAGCTGAGATCGACCTGATCTAGTTCCTCATAAGTCGCTACAGGTATACCCTGAAAACCACTTCTAGGCGTTCGAGATACGGCCTGAATATGCGCTACTTTCATCTCTTCACGCAGGACATACAAGACGGCTCTCGCGGCTCCTCCCGTTCCCAAAATCAGTGTGTGAGTTGGCGTGAACCTGCCCAACTCCTTCAATAAGGATTGGTGAAACCCAATGATATCTGTGTTATGCCCTACGAGGCCATCGGCTGTTTTCAAGATGGTATTGACAGCGCCCACTTGTGCTGCTGCGGGTGAGAGGGTCTTCAAGTAAGGAATAACCTCCTGCTTATAAGGAATGGTCACATTGAGCCCATGTAGGTCGGGATATTGCTCCCAGAGTTTGGGAAATTCTCTAATCTCAGGCAATTCAAATAACTCATACTGATGGGGCAGTCCGAGTTGCTCAAACTTTGAGGTAAAATATCCCTTCGAAAAGCTATGTCCTAGTTTTTTTCCTATGAGTCCGAAACGCATATTCTTAAATAAAGAAAAAAGGAGAACGAATGCTCGCTCTCCTCATTTTATGTTTGGTATGTCTGCTTTCACAAAACAAAGGCCACTTGATGGCCTCTAGTCTCTTTTACTTAATTAATTGTTCCCTGCGGACTCGAAGTCATACGTGAGCGTAAAGCGTAGCGTATTCTGCAAGGGATGGTTTTGCTGAATGGGTGCCAAGTAGGAGAAGTCTAGCCCAAATACATTATACTTTACGCCTGCTCCTAGTGTGATGAATCTACGGTTTCCCTTGTTGGGAGACTCGTAGAAGAATCCTGCACGCGCAGCAAATAAGTTACGGTACCAGTACTCCGCACCGACAGAGATATTGATCTCTTGCAACTCTTCACCAAATCCACCGTCAGCATCTCCAAAGCTGGAGAACACCCCTTCTAGCAGAGGAATCTCACGTACGTTTACCCCAGAGTCACGAGGAGAAGGCACCAAGAGCTTGTTGAAGTCATTGGTAAATGTCAATGAGTTGTAATCATCCAGGAAGAACTTAAATGCATATCCGACACGCAAGTTCGTAGGAATAAAGTCTCTCAGGTCTTTTGTGGGAGAATAAGAGATCTTGGGACCGATGTTGGAGATGTGCAGACCAGATGAAAACTGTACGGGAAGATCCGAAGCTCCGCTGATGGTGAAGTCCTTGGTGTAGAAAAGGGAGATATCCCCTGCGGCTGAGTTTACGGTACGATTTGTTTCATCAGGACCATTTCCAGAAGTCAGACGGCTGTTCAGGTAGCGAAGAGAGATCGCAGCTGAAAGCTGATCCGATACTTTCAAGGAATAAGCCACATCAAGTGCCAATTCGTTTGGCTTATCTGTACCTGTGTAGTCACCCTGGATATTGGTGAAGTCGATTTCACCTAAAGAAAAATATCGAAGAGAAGCACCTACAGTTCCTGTTTTACCTGTCTTGAGATAACCTGAAAGATACATCAGGTTGATATCAGGAATTCCCAAAGCTCTCAGCCAGGGAGAATATGACATACTGAATCCCATTTGACGATCGATAAAAGAAAGTGCGGATGGATTCCAGTGTGTAGCCGTTGCATCATTTGCAAGTGCTACACCTGCCTCACCCATTCCCCCATGTCGAGAATCAGGTGCGACAATCAAAAATGGAACTGCAGTGGTAATTACTTTCGGTGTTAATTCACGGCCTGTCTGGACAGACGTCTGCCCATAAGCCTGGGGTAATGCATATGCAAGCAGGGTCAACGTGCATATGACGGAGATAATGGCTTTCCTCATTATAATGCTACCTTAAATGTTTTGATGTACAAAGTGTGAATGTAGCAGTCTATACCATAGGCAAGATTGATGATTTATTTGGCAATGACAAAAGTAGAGAGGAAGTCGCTATATCAAAAGGGATTTGTGAATTAAAACTAACGCACTTCCGAAAGATCCGATACAAAAGATGTAG
>JBCBPW010000057.1:0-45695 GCA_039820545.1 Bacteroidota bacterium
ACAGACTCATCTAAGATGTTAGAGAAAAAAGGAGAGATCAAACAGGAAATCTTTTGGAGAGATGAAAATCAGAATGTGCAAGGAACCATCGAAATCGAAATCCTAAATATGAGGAGTAATTTTGGTGGTGATACGAAAAGAGGGAATGGGGATGACAACAAGAAAAAGCAAAAAAGAGAGGAAAGGCTTTCAGAAATTGAACGTGAACTCCAAAACTTAGACAATACCCCTAGCCTAAGTACTTCCCCTTCGACCCCCATACCAAACGATTCTATCGCAGCTCTCAAGAACAAGAGATTAAAGCGTAAAAAGCTACTCGATGAGCAGCAGAAGCTAAAAGATCAACTGGGTCAGTTTGATGGAGAACAAGCAAATATTATCTCATTTGATATCCGTTTGATTCTGAAAATCCCACTTCCTGGCAAGTATGAATATGATAACAATGAATTTATTGATGGGTACCGTGGCACACGTGGCAATAAGATAGATCCTTACTTATTTGATGCCGAGGTCTATTTAGATCCCAAAGGAGATCAAATATTTCGGACATTTAAGATTAAGCCCTTCTTAATGTTGACGCTTAGTGGGGAACTTCAAGAGGAATCGGATCAATCTATTTTACAAACTTTGACAAGGCAAGAAGCCGAAAAGCTGGATGATTATGTATATGTCTTTAACTACGCCATATTCGATGCGTTAAACTTTTACCATGGAGGTGGCAATGTTGAGATTCGCCGTGATAAAGACTATGATGTTACTTCTATCATCTATCCTTCTCCCGAGGGATATGTAGCTTCATTTAGACTCGTTACAGAAAAAACAAGCAGAGAGGATTTCATCCCTGGCAAGGGAACGCTCATCTTTCAGAATCAGCACCCTATTTCCTACTCTACCCGTCGAGATGTCACTGCCTCAAGCTCTAAAAAGACGCCTAAGACACGGGCACTGTACGAGTTGGACAATGAGCACTTTATCGATCTAGATGAGTTGCTGACTAATGATGCGGTATTCTACAACAAAACGGAGAATTACAGCCCGCGTAATTCCGTGAAGGTAATTACCGACTTCAATAAGCCCATTCCCATCTATAAAGAGTTTGCAAGAGAGCTGTTGAAAGCTAAGATATTCAGCGACTTTGTAGGATTTGACGAAACGAACCCCAATGGTTTGGTACAAACGGAGATCAGTAAGAAACTATTTTTAAATACTACTGCCATCCCCGCTTTCAGTAATTCATTATTCACTGGTTACTTGAATTACATCGAGCCGAAACTGGTCATTTCAAAAATAGAGGAACAGAATAAATTCCTGAACCTCAGTTCTGCTCCGATTCCTGCGCAGACGACAGGATTAGATTCTACCGTATTTTACGTCTCTTCAGTAGACATCATGAATTACTCGAATCTTCAGGTGGGAGCCCAACTGAGTATCGCCTACTTTTCCATTCCCAAATTTCATACACGCTTGGAGCTAGGGATAGGTGGCTTCATCAACCAATCAGGCTTCTCCAACACCTTGTTTGATATAGACACCCTATCCAATACCACAGTCCGTACAGAAAACGAATTCAATGGCAATTCTGTCATCTATTATCCTGAAGCCAGACTCCAATTCAATCCCGATCCTAGATTTGGTTTTCAGTTTGCTTATCGTCCCACTTTCGTGACGCTGCTGAGTAGTGATGTCTTACAAGTGGACAATGAACCCCGATACTTGAGTAGCGACGGCATGATCAATGATCGGTTGTATACCCATTTCTTCCAGCTCTTTGCCTTTATCGAGGTCAACAAAGATGGCAATGGGGAGTTTTTCTTCCGATCTAATTTTAGCATGTCTAGTGCCGATCGCAACAACAACTTCCTTCAGGTACAGCTGGGATATGCTTTCAACATCTTCTCTACAGATAAAGCATCTCCCAAAAAAGCTCAGGTAAAATCTGCTGAAAACAAGTAAGCCCATCGTTTACATCTCATCAAGCCCTACACGCATTCCCTGCGTGTGGGGTTTTTCCTCAATCGCTTCTCCATGAGGAGGAAAACAAACCTCCCCCCCTCCCCGTTTACTCAACATGCAACAGGGCGACATCAGCGTAGCAGAAGAAAGGCTTCAAGAAGAATTTGAACGATTCATACAGTTTGGATCGGTCCTCGATACCACCACACGCAAGTACCTGGTGCAATACCTCAAGCAGATCCTCCAACTCGGAGGCCCTCAGCCACCTGAGATCAACGATACTTATTACCGTTATTTTTCCAGGGCACTCGACAGCATCTTCGATGGCCATCTCTTGTTGGAGCTCATCGATGGGAAGCCTGGCCTGACGCAGCAAGTCGCTTCTGATACGCTGTTCTGGATTCGAAAGACCTTTGACAAAATCCGCGAAAAAAATCCTTTCGAAGACGAAACGCAAAGACTTTCTGCTGCAGGCGTGATGCCCCTCAGAGACTTTGTCAATCGCTGGTACTACATCCTCAACTTCCTCCAAAATCAATACCCCAAAGACGAGTTGGATGCAGGTTTTTATGGACAAAAGTTCAAAGAGTTAATTGGGAAAAGGAGCTTTGAGGAGCTATCGGCAGAAGAAAAAACAGAGATTGATGATCTTTTTAGGGATCTCCTTGCACAGTGGGACGCACTTTGTAGTGCAAAACTGCTCAAATTTCAATTGGAAAAACTTGAGGAGGAAAAAGAGGACTTCCAGGACCTTTTGGATCAAAAAACGCAGGAGTACAAGAAACTTTACGAACTGATCTCTCCCTTTGGAGAATATGTAGGGCAATATTGGGACATGTCGCGGGAGCTGTGGCAGGACACGAGTTTCGATTTGCTGGAAAAATACGATGACCTTCTTCAAAACGAAGATTCCATTCGTGAGCTTGCCGATCTATTGGGGCAGATGCGTGAGGCAGAAATCATCACGGAAGAAGAAGAATACGAGCGCGTGATCGTCCGTAAACAATGGGAAGAGGACGATCAAAATAAAGCCGAGATTGTAGGCATACATGAAAGCGACGACCTCAATAATCTGGTTTCTAGCGAGATTGGGCTATTAGGAGATGAATTGACTGAGGTCCTTTTCCTGAAGAAATTTGCAGATAAGGGGCTGCAAACCTTCCAATACCAAGACAAACATCTGGTGGTGAGTGAGGACCAATTCACGGAAACCAATCTCAAGATCAAGCGCAAAGAAAAAGGGCCTTTCATCGTCTGCGTAGATACTTCTGATTCCATGCGGGGCCGTCCCGAGCATCTCGCCAAAGTCCTCTGCTTTGCCATCCTCAAAATGGCTGCCCGCGAAAACCGCAAGGCCTACTTGATCAATTTTTCCACAGGCATACAGACGATAGACCTCTACGACATCGGCAGATCGCTTGATGAGATTGCAGGCTTCCTCCGGATGTCTTTTCATGGGGGAACCGACATCACACTGGCGCTATATGAGGTGCTTCGCCAATTGCAAACCGAGTCTTATCGCGACGCTGATGTACTGGTGATCAGCGACTTCATCATGTATAAAATCGAAGACGACATCCTCGCCCGCATCAAGTACCACCAACAAAACAATGGCACTCAATTTCATTCCCTCACCCTACACGAGGACCCCAACGCAGAGGTCATCGTGCAGTTTGATACCAACTGGGTGTACGATCCTGAAGGTAAGGGCATCATTCGGGAGCTGAAGCGGATGCTGAATGTGATGGATAGGTGAGGATTGACGCATCGTCTAAGTTTGCCTACAGATACTCAGATCCTATTGCCTTCTTTGATTCGCACACTTAATTTGAATCTCATGATTATCAATATCCATTATCCATGAGATTCCTGTCCTTTATCCTCCTACTTTCTCTCAGCCTTTCATTTGCCCAAAGCCAGTCTTCCTACCAGACAGGCGACACCCTCTACGTATGGGCATCGTCGGGCCTGAATGTTAGAGCCCAACCCAGTATCCAAGGAACCAAAAAGGGAGGACTGCCACTAGGAACAAAAGTAGTGATTCAAGAAATCACCGACCAGACGTTTGAAACGAGAGAGGTTCAAGCTACCAAGGAAGGGGAATCTTCATTCTACATTCAAGGTCATTGGGTCAAAGTCACGAATGGACAGATCGAAGGATACGCCGTAGATAGCTACTTACTCCCTTTTCCCACGCCTCAAGGAAAGTCAACGCTGAAGGCATATCTGGAAGGCTTGGCAGGTAAAGCGCTCACATTCAAAGAAGAGAAAAACGAAAATTGCGAGGAGGAGGAGGAGGAGGAAGAAGGCTGCTATACACGAATCGGCCCCATGATCCAAGGCTTACAGCTGACCTATGGATTTGATGGAAGTTATCTAAGCGAGTCCCTTTTCATGAAAGGAATGCGCATACAGCAGGCCTATATTTTTTCCGCTTTCTTTCATTTCGTTGAAAATACCCTCTCAGAATTGCTGGAAAGGCCTGAAATGGGGATGGAGGTCTATGAGCGAGATTATTTAGCGTTCAACGAGGCATATGAAATCATGGTGGATTACAAACAAGAAGAGGAAGGGGTGAAATGGACGATTTCCTTTGACACCTATGGTGCCTATTACGAAACCTATCGGCCTGACCTCTACCTGACAGGTTCTGAGTATCGTATGGCTTCCGAGATCGACCCCAGGAAGTTTTTGGATCTTACGTTTAGTAGTGAACAAGCATATAAGGCCGCCCAGTTTCCTAGCAGGCCCTTTTTGCAAGCTGGAAGAGATCTTGTGACATACGCAGATTCTATGACGGCTTTTTATATCCCGCTTAGGAATGGAGACACACTCAAACGCGTCGACAATGATTGTGTCTGTGAATCTATCGCTGATTTCAATTATACGGGCTACATCGAGGCCTTAGATGCTGTGGGGATATTCAGTACTTACTGGGAAGATTATAGTTATGAGCTATATAGCCTGCAAGATGGCAAACCGCTCTTCTATGGAATGGGAGATATTGCGATCTCTTATGATACAAGTTGGATGGTTTCTATGGCTTATGATGTGTATGACGAAGGGACTGATTTTAGCATGACCATGATCGATAAAGATGGAAAACTCGTCGATGGACAGGGTTTTTACTTCAGTGGATGGGGAATAGATGGCGAACTCCACTGGCAGGATGAGCGTAGTTTTATCATTCCTGTAGTGTATGGTGCACAAGATGAGGAGGGAGAAAGAAAGAAGATGTATATCGAGGTAGCGTTGAAATAGGAAAAGAGGGGAGTAGGAGGCAACAAATCTTGGTTATAAAGTCCGATATAAGCTTACCTAGATACTAAGTCAATATCATGACACCTTTCATTTCTTTAAATAAGTCTTTATTTTATCTTCTGAATAATGAGTACTTATCCCTTCCCTATTTCTCAGGTGTCATTCGATTGATTGATCTATGAAAAGATGGATCGTATGCGATGCTGAAATAGACTGGACTCCGTAAGTGGATTTTCCTGTATTCCTTGTACTTGACTTCATAAACTTGCATATATGGACACACCGAAAACACGAGAACAGATAGCCTATGAACTAGGTATTTCTGTTACTACCCTTTGGAGACGCCTCAAAGCGCATAATATCCAACTTTCGAAAGGCCTAGTATTTCCCCAAGATCAAGAAAGAATTAGAGCTGCCTTAGGATATATATCAGAAGATATGAAAAAGAATGAAAAGAAGTGAAAAGGTTAATTACTTATTTAGATTATATCTTATGATAAGATAATCTAAAAACAGCTATTATGATAAAAACAGTAAAACTCTCTTCGATTCTCTTCCTCATCATTCTACTATCCTGTCAAAATAAATCTTCTGTTTCCACCCATCAGCTTACTACAAAAGCTTCGATTTCTCCCATAGAAACTCAAGAAATCAATCTATATGTACAGCAGTCAAGTATTCAATGCATATTCGAAATAGATTCTCATCATAAAGGCTTGACTTCTCAATGTCCAGAAGAGTTTTCAGCATTTACCTCATCAGAGAATATCGAAGCCATATCTGGGGATCTACAGTTATCTCTCCAATCTATAATTCCTCTAGTTTCACAAATCCAAAACTTGAGTTGGATAGATGAAATCACATTTATTGTAGACCACTCCCGCAATCAAGAAATCTTTCTCATTCGGTATAAAAATGACCAAGTACAAGATCTATCTATTGCTATCCAGATTCACTATGATAGTCAGGGGAAAATCATCCGAGAACCCATCAGAGTCAATTGTATAGGAGGATGTGACTTAGTAAATGAAAGCTGTACAGAAGTCTTCAATCCTAGTAATGGTACGATTGCTTGTGGCTGTGAGGGAGAGGCTTGCGAAATGCATATCTATAATGATAACTACTGATCGACGAAGTTCAATAAGGTAAGAGGGGGTGTATCTAACTGTCGAATCGAATTCCTTGTCCTGAAGGGACAGTATAATCGAGCATGTGGAGTTTAGTCCCATGCTAATCCAAGCCGACGCGTAGCCCCCTTTTCCCAACCACCCCAAAACGAAAAAGAGGAGCCTATAGCTCCCCTTACGCTTAATGTGTGTATATCCTTCTTAATTAGTTGGCCAATGCATCGGCACCTGCCGCAATCTCGAGGATCTCTTTTGTAATGGCTGCCTGACGTGCGCGGTTGTATTCCAACTTCAACGCCTTCAACAGCTCATTGGCATTTTCTGTAGCGGCATCCATCGCGACCATTCGCGCGCCTTGCTCCGCCGCATTTGATTCCAACACCGCACGATATACCGCGATGCGCAAAGATTTGGGAATCAATTCTGTTAAAATTTCTTCTTTCCCTGGCTCGAAAAGATAGTCAGAGTTCAACAACTCTTGTTTCTCCTCAGAGGCTTCCTCTCCTGTAGACAGATTCTCTACAGACAAAGGCAGCAACGTATCTGCATGACGGATCTGGCTCATGACGTTCTTGAACTCATTGAACATCAAGTATACCTTATCTACTTTCTTCTCCAGGAAGTATTCAAACGCAATGTTGGTCACTTCATCTACTGTATCAAAACTCAGATTGCTCAATACATCATGGTTTTCGCCGACCATCTTGTAATTGCGCTTCTGAAAATGCTCGTAGCCTTTGCGCCCCATACACAGGAAGGAAACCTTGCCATTTGCCAAATCTTCTGCATGATTCTCCTCCAAGAAGGTCATCGTATGCTTGATGATATTCGCATTGAAAGGCCCACATAGTCCACGGTTAGAAGTAACCAATACGACTAAGATGTTCTCCACTGGGCGTTGCTCCACGAGACGGGAAGGAACTTCTTCTGCGTCCATCACGGACACGACGTTGTTGATCAGTTCCTGAAGTTTCAAGGCATAAGGACGCAATTGCAGGATGCGATCCTGGGCGCGGCGAAGCTTAGAGGCCGAAACCAACTTCATCGCTTTGGTCACCTGCTGTGTGCTTTTCACGGACTTGATACGTCCGCGTATTTCTTTCAATCCTGCCATGGGAATGATTTCTAGATGAACAGAGGAGGAAGGCTGACACCTTCCTCTTTATATTGAGATAATTATCCTTCGAATGATTTTGCTACTTCAAAAGCAACTTCTTTGACCGTCGCCTTGACTTCGTCTGTCCACTTCTTCGCTACGATCAAGTCGAGTGTGCTGCGATGGTTCAACTCCATCTCCTGTACCAAGCGAGATTCGTATTCTGCTACTTGCTCTACGGGGATGGTATCCAAAGCCCCTGCGTTCGCAGCAAAAATCGCGATTACCTGATGCTCTACACGTACAGGTGCATACTGCTTCTGGATCAATAGTCGAACCAAACGCTTCCCACGGTCTAGCTGACGCTGTGTTACCTTGTCCAGGTCAGAACCGAAGCGAGCAAATGCTTCCAACTCACGGAACTGCGCCAAGTCAAGCTTCAACGTACCTGATACTTTCTTCATCGGCTTGATCTGTGCAGAACCACCCACACGAGATACAGAGATACCAACGTTGATCGCAGGACGAATCCCCGCGTTGAAGAGGTTGGACTCCAAGAAGATCTGACCGTCTGTAATCGAAATTACGTTGGTAGGAATATAGGCGGATACGTCCCCTTCTTTTGTCTCAATGATCGGAAGCGCTGTCAAAGATCCTCCTCCTTTTACCATCGGCTTCAATGCCTCGGGAAGATCATTCATTTGAGAAGCAATTTCATCGTTGTCGATGACCTTTGCTGCACGCTCCAATAGACGAGAGTGAAGGTAAAATACGTCTCCAGGATATGCCTCACGTCCGGGTGGACGACGCAGAAGAAGAGATACTTCACGATAAGCTACCGCTTGCTTGGACAAGTCATCATATACTGCCAACGCAGGACGACCTGTATCACGGAAAAACTCACCGATCGCTGCACCTGCAAATGGTGCGAAGAACTGTAGGGGAGAAGGCTCAGAAGCTGCCGCTGCAACAACTACGGTATAGGCCATAGCACCTGCTTTTTCAAGCTCTGCTACCACCTGTGCAACCGTCGCAGCCTTTTGGCCACAAGCTACATATACACAGAATACCGTCTCTCCTCTATCGTAAAACTCTTTCTGGTTGATGATGGTATCAATCGCAACCGCTGTCTTACCTGTCGCACGGTCACCAATGATCAACTCACGCTGTCCACGTCCAATAGGAATCATGGAGTCAATCGCTTTGATACCTGTTTGAAGAGGTTCATTTACAGGCTGACGGAAGATTACCCCAGGTGCTTTACGCTCATACGGTACGGCGTATAGATCACCTGTAAGAGGTCCTTTTCCATCGATCGGCTCTCCAAGAGGGTTAATCACACGACCGACCAAACCTTCACCTACACGAATAGAAGCAATCTCTCCTGAACGCTTTACTGTATCGCCCTCTTTGATTCCTTCAGATTCCCCAAAAAGTACCGCACCCACGTTGTCTTCTTCGAGGTTCAGTACCATTCCTTTAAGGCCTGTCTCAAACTCAATCAACTCACCAGCCTGTACATTTGTCAGACCATAAATACGTGCAATACCGTCACCTACTTGGAGTACAGTACCTACTTGCTCGAGTTCAGTTGATGATTTAAAATTTGAAAGTTGTTCCCGAAGGATTGCAGAGACTTCATCTGGTCTTACCGCTGCCATATGTCGTGTGAATTAAATGTCGAGTGGAATAACAATTAGATATATATAAGAGAAGGCCGAGGCCAGGATCAGT
This sequence comes from Bacteroidota bacterium, assembly GCA_039820545.1. GTDB lineage: Bacteria > Bacteroidota > Bacteroidia > J057 > J057 > JALEFZ01. The sequence goes on from JBCBPW010000057.1 coordinate 9,172, forward strand.
ATTCGTAGAATTACTTGATCAGTTCTTGCTTGAGTTTGCGCAAAGAAGAAGCGACACTCCCATCAAACAAATCATCGCCAATCAATAACGTGAAACCACCAATCAGTTCTTCATCTACTACTTCCTCAATGACAAATGTCTTGCCTGTACGCTTCTCAAGTGTTTCTTCAATCTCACGTGCTTGACCATCTGCAAGTGGTACCGCGCTTGTCAGTACCCCGCGCATGATGCCTTTGGCTTCATCATACAGCTTTAGGAAAGCAATAGCGATTGAAGGGATATACATTTCACGGCCTTTTTTCACGATCATACTCACAAAAAGAGGCATTATCTCAGATTTGAACTGATCATTGAAAATGAGCTCAAGGATCTTTCCTTTTTTCCCAGGGTTGACGATCGGGCTTTGAAGCATCATTCCCAGGTCGCGATTTTCTTCCACTACGTCTTTGATCAAACTCATGTCCGCGTAAACGTCTTCGAGCATGGATTTCTCCTCAGCTAGACCAAAGAGAGATTTTGCGTAACGGTGTCCAATTCGTTCTTCTACCATTCTTGTAGACTAAAAAGTTGACGATCAATCGTCATGAAACAATGTGTATATCTTGAAAGGTTTAGCTCGAGAGCAGAAACCCAAAAAATGATCTGCAATTAGTTGTTGCTGAGATCGCTGATCAACTCCTTAGCGTAGGACTCTTGCGCGTCTTTGCTGTCAAATTCTTTGCGAAGGATGCGCTCAGCCACTTCTACCGCTAGGCTGGCAGCTGTATTTTTGATCTCTGCGATGGCCGCACGCTTTTCAGCTTCGATCTGCACCTTCATCTTATCAAATTCCTGTGCAGCTTCTGATGCAGCAGCATCTTTTGCTTCCTTTTTGATTCTGTCTGCCAACTCATTCGCTGTCTTCAGAATCTCATTGCGCTCTTCCATAGCCTTCTTGCGTGCATCTTCATTTTGCGCTTTAAGCTCATCAATGGCTTGACGGGCTTTTTCGGCTTCACCCAATGCATTGGAGATGTCTTGCTCACGCTTCTCAAGCGCGTTGATGATAGGCTTCCAGGCAAATCTTCTGAGGATGAAGAAGAAAGTAAGGAAGATAATCGTTGTCCAGAGAAATAAACCGGGTTCTGGGAGTATGATTTGCATTCGCTTGTATCTTAGTAAATCAGGTTCCTAAGTAGAGTCAATCTAATGTTTGTTATTTCTCAAGTTTCGCCTTACCAACCATACTACAGCCACCACAATACCAAGGAGTAAGCTTAACCAAAGTAATAAACCTGGGTCGGGAGCAATAACAGTCATGGTGTATAAGAGACTAAGTGAAACAACGGGAAACTTCAAGAGGAGGACCGAGGCATTCCCTCGGTCACTCATTCTTTTTTGCTTACAGTACGCCGAGCAGACAGATCACCTCACCGAAAAGGGCAACACCCTCGATGAATGCCGCTGTCAAGATCATTGCACCACGGATATCGTTAGCAGCTTCGGGCTGACGAGCAATAGACTCAACAGAAGAAGCAGCCAAGCGACCGATACCCATACCTGCACCGATAGCAGCGAGACCTGCACCTAGACCAGCACCCATGGCACCAAATCCAAAAGTTGTAGCGGCCTCAGTAGCTTGAAGTAACAACATAAGATTATGTATTTATAGTGTATAAAAGTCTTGATTCAATCTTAGTGATGGTCGTCGTGTGACTCCATCGCCATACCGATAAAAACAGCTGTTAATAGTGTGAAGATGTAGGGCTGAATGATCGCCACAATCATCTCCAACATGAAGATCACGATTGTAAAGAGAACAGAGATCGGCATGATACCAAACGCACCTGTTGTATTGACTCCAGGAACCTCGTCTACGCTACCCATGATGAATATCAATGAGATGAGACCCAATACCATGAAGTGACCTGCCGTAATATTCGCAAACAAACGAACAGCTAGGGCGAAAGGCTTGGTAAATAGTCCAATAAATTCTACGATAGGCATCAATGGAATCCCAAACTTCAACCACCAGGGTACACCTGGTGTGTTGAACACATGCTTCCAGTGGTCTTTACTTCCATTTACCTGCGTAAGGATGAAGGTCATCACTGCAAGTGCAGCTGTTACAGAAATATTACCTGCGATGTTGGAGTTGAATGGCATCAACCCAAATAGATTGGCAAACCATATAAAGAAGAACAGAGTCAACAAGTAGGGCAGGAAAGCCATCGTTTTGTCGCCTAGGTAAGGTTTCGCTACCTCATCACGGATAAAGACAATAATAGGCTCCATGAAAGACTGCATACCGCTTGGCGCTTCTCCCTCTCTGCGGCTGTAGGCTCCTGCCACTGCTATAAAGACGATGGTCAGCAGTAAGCCGATCATAATCATCTGTAGCGAAGTCTTTGTAATGGACAAGTCGATGATCATAGGACCTTTTTCGTGATCCCCTTCATGTCCATGTGAGTCACCGTGATGGGCATCTCCATAGACAATCTTCTCATGACTCAGTGAGTAGCCTTTATCTTTGAGTGCTTCTTTGTTAGCAGCAAAGACAAAACCATCTTGAGAGGAATAGAAGAAATAAGGGAGCGCAAGCTTGATGTGCGTATCACCAAATTCCACAATTTCCCAGTCGTGTGTATCTAGGATATGGTGGAGAATGGCTTCTGAGGCAACGTATTTTTCCGTGTGGTGCCCATCACCAGGTTGGTGTGTATCTGCATGGGCCTCCCCTTCGTGTTTTGCCTCGTCTGTTGGATGATCTCCCTCTTCATGTTGCGTCTCATGCGTGGCATGGTCATCATGATCCTTGGTAGGATGTTCGTCTTGAGCGAAACCCCAGAGGGTAAACAAGGATAAGAGTGTGATGGTCAGGATTTTCTTCGCGAGCATAAATGCAAAGAAATATTATGTTTTTGTAATATCTTATAATTTCGGGCGCAATTTACGCATTAAGGCATAAACTTCAAATCCTGTGAAAGTGAAATAAGCCACCATGTAAGAAACGACATACTCTACCTTCACTTCTGAGAACTGGAGCGCCACAATCACAACGAACACGATGCCGATGAGCATCTTCAATAGCATTCCTCCCATGAGAAATCCTATGAACCCCTTGGTTTCTTGACGTAGTCCCGTATAGGTGAGTGTGTAAGCAACCAAGGTGGGAAGGAAGGCTACCAAAGCGGCAATTGCGATGGCAGCGAAACTTCGCTGCAATAATAGGAAATGGGTGACTAAATACCCAATGAAAAGGAAGACTATTAGCAGCAAAATGCTGAAAGTGATAAAGCGGGATATTTTCAAGGGACAAAAGATCTAAAAGTATGACAGAACAGCACGACTTTCCGAGTTAAAACACTGACATATATCGCAATGCGCATGTCAGGATTTTCGGTTGGTCGTTCTGATGATTAGGTAAATGACAAATGCGCTTCCCAATAAAGAAAGGGCCAGCGTAAACCAGGGCTTGGACGTTTCCTGCCACTGGTCTAGTGCATATCCTCCTCCGACAAAGAGAAGCATCACAGCCAGGATTTCAAACCCTAGACCGACATACCGAATATTCTCTTTGGAGAGTTTGGGACCGTCTTTTTTTGCCATCGCTGCAAAGATACACAAAGGGATGAAAAGAAATACAAAAAGGGGCGTAGAGAAAAATCACTTTCTCTATCCCCTGTATATGTTTCTTTGTCCAATAGGTCTCCTAGCTTGCTTTGCTTACCTTTTCAGGCTCTGACTTGGGCTTGGGATTCATCTGACGAGCAGAAGACTTGGCGAGCAAATCCTTCGCACGCTGAGGTGTCTTGGTCAACATATCTTTTGCGGCATCGGCCATCTTGGAAGTACCTGTGAAGATCGCGCCCATCTGGACTACGAGCTTCTGAGTGAAGATATCTCCGAAGATTTTACCTGTCTTGTCGATGGTCAGCAACTCGCGAGTCACGACGTTGCCCTTGATTTCACCCTCGACAGTTGCCACGCGTGAGTCAATATTTCCCTCGATGTAGCCAGTTGCACTCACGATCAACTTGGAGTTACATACCAGCGTACCGATCACCTTACCTTCTACACGAAGGTCGCCTTCGGCATTAATGTTTCCCACAACGACAGTGCCCTCGGCGATTTTGTTGTGGCCGATTGAATTGGATGGAGAGCTAGAGGTTACTTTAGGACGACTTGTTTCATTTTTTGATCCAAACATGTGCTTTGGCTGGTTATTTATTGAAGTTGATGTAGTCTGAAGGATTGAGAGGCTTCCCGTCTTGCCAGAGCTCCAAGTGAAGGTGGGGTCCGGTAGAATTCTCTCCAGTATTTCCAATGATTGCTATGGGTTCGCCAGCGAGTACGTATTCCCCCTGATTTTTGAGGAGGCGGCTGTTGTGTTTGTAGAATGCCAGCACCTGGTCATCACTCTGGATTCCTATCACCCAGCCATTTTTGTCAGAATATTCCGCGATGAGTACATATCCATCTGCGACCGACTTTATAGGTGTATTTTCTTCCGCAATGATATCTACCCCAAAATGATGTAAGGATTCATTGTATGGATTGCGTAGGTTGCCAAAAGAACCACGTAGGTTGCCTGTAATAGGAGGGTGTAGATTGAGTAGTACGGGTTGCTTTTTCAGTTTGACAGCCGGAATAATAGGCTTTTCTTCTTTCTCTTGAAAATCAACAACAGGGATAATCTCACCTTCCGTTGGATTTGCTTTTATGGGTGCGTCTGGAATTTCAGATACAGGCGCTTGTGCAGGTTTCGTGCCAGATTCTTGCAGTAGGCTTGGATTGGCTTCTAAAATAGAATCAATGTTTGCCTCATCTGTCAACGTAACCGAGTCTCCCTCAACACCTAATGTATATCTAAAAGTAGATAAATAAATATTTAACTTTTTGTAGTCCTCACTCACGGAATCATATCGACTCTGCCAAGAGGCTATTTTATCTTCATGAGCCTCCATCGTGATGGTGTTGGGCATGAGCCGATGGAAGGCAGGTGTCAAAATTACTACCGTGGCCGTTCCAATCACAATTCCTAATATTAAAAGCCCTAACCACAGGAGCAAAGTAAGTGGTTTTAATGAAAACTGTCTGGAACTAGATAGCGTAATATCATCAATTAGCTCCACACGATATTTTTTTCCCAGCTTTTCCCTTAATCGATTGTATAAGTTTAGCGACATATCGATACGGTTACCCCACAATTTTGAATATATTTGTCCATACTAAATGCTAACTCTTCGGGATATATGTTCATGAATGCCAGCATCATGCCTCACAAACATACTAAATTTCTCCTAATATTAGCTTCGCTCCTTTTTCTTTCCTGCAGCAAAGAAAAAGATACAGCACCTGCGAGGCTCTATCATACCACGACCTCTTACTTCAATTGGTACTACAATGCGAACGAACTGTTTAAAGAAACAATAAACCAGATCGAGTCGCAACTTAAGTTTGATGAACAGGGATTTATTCAGGTTGTATATTACCTGACTGAGGATGAATCTCAATCCTATGATAATGATTTTGGAGATATCACCAAGAAAAATGATGCCGTTTTATTCAAACATCCCAACGGAAAAATCGTGGATGAATGCCGCATCCTCAACGGAAAATGCTGGTACTATAGAGGAAACCATACCGCTGCCCTTCAGAACTTTAACTATGTAATCGAAAACTATCCCGATTGTAAAGGATTGGGCGATGCCTATTTTTATATGGCCCAAAGCTATTACCAAATGGACAACCGCGTGATGGCTGAAAATATCATCCGCCAAAATATCCTTGAGAACGATACGCTAGAGCTGACAGACCAGACATTTGGAGAGATGGGCCTATTTCTCGTACGCCTTCTCATGGAAGATGAAGAGTACGAAAAAGCAGAAAAGACCCTGATTGAAAGATTGGAATTTATCAAAAATCCCATGCGTCAACTTCGCAGTACCTTTCTGCTCGCTCAACTACAGGCCGAAAATGGAGATTTCACGAAGTCTTTGCTCAACTATCAAGATGTAGCTAAAAAATCGAATGATTACGATCTCGCTTTCCGCGCCAAGCTCAACATCGCCAAGCTTTACCTAAAGTTCCAAAAAGAATCCGATAAAAATTCAGAGGTCTACAAGTATCTGGTGAAGCTTTTAAAGGACGAAAAAAACGAAGAATACCGAGATCAGATATATTACGAATTGGCCATGCTGTCCTTAAAACAGGACGATAGACCCGAAGCCATTGATTATCTGACCCAGTCGATCCAGTTCAACGTCAGCAATCAGGAGCAGAAAGCCAAATCCTATTATAAAATTGGACAGATCTATTTCTACGACTACCAAAACTACCCACAGGCCCAAGCCTACTATGACAGTGCAGCGGCCGTAGTCCAAAAAACCGATCCCAAGTACGATGAGATTACAAGGCTAGCAAAGACACTCAAAGAATATATTACCTATCTCAATACCATCGACTACCAAGATAGTATGCTGTATGTAGCCAGCCTCCCACAGGAGGAACTGGACAAAATCGTCAACCGTCTGGCAGAAGAAGAGCAACGGAAGAAAGAAGAAGAAGCCCAGAGACTCGTGGAGCAATCGTTCTCGTCCAATGATCCTTTCTTCAACCAGCAGATACAGAATCAGAAAGCCCAAAATCAAAATAATGCCTCTGGCCAGTGGTATTTTGACAATAGACCGACAGTCGAACAAGGGAAAATGCAGTTTCAAGATACTTGGGGCACTCGACGAAATGAAGACAACTGGCGTAGAAAAAATAAGCAGAGTTTTGCAGGTAATTTTGGAGGTGCCAATGGAGCAGGGGACACAGAAGAAACAGAAGAAGGAAATGCAGGAGTAGATAGTACTCTCATCAAGCAGTATGGCGACAATGCCAAGTACTATCAAAACATCCCCAAAACCGAAGAGCAGCTAGCTGCGGCCAACGATAAGCTCAAGGAAGCTTTTTACAAGTTGGGGCAAGTCTATTACCAAAAACTGGAAGAGCCTGACAGTGCCATCAATACATTTGAAACCTTACTCGATCGCTATCCTGACTCAGAATATACTCTTCAGGCGCGCTACGCTCTCTTTAAGCTATACAAAGAAGAAAAGAGAAACCTGGCATACAAAGCGCACGAACAATATATACTCAACAATCATCCCAATACAGTCTTTGCCTATCTGATTCAGGGCAAGGACCCCAATGACCTCAAGCGTGAGGTGGAAGATTTTGAATACGTGTACACCGGTCTGGTGGAGTCCTATGGCAACAAGCAATATGAGACCTCATTGGGCTTCAGTGAGTTTTTGCTTGCACAAAGTGAGTACCAAGCCAATGCAGAAATGGATATTGTGCCTATCCAGTATATCCGTGGCATGTCTTATGGATATACGGGGGAGCAAGATAGCTTGCGGGCGATCTTGACGCGTTTGGTGGCAGACAATCCAGATCATCCTGTCACACCTCAGGCAAAGGCTACCCTAGGATATCTTCAAAATGGGATTCCTGAAGCCCCTACTCCTACATCTGCCACCACAAGTGGAGCAACAGACGATCTCTCCAATCCCCAAAACCCCATCTATAAAGGTTTCTCCCAAAATATCCGAGCCAAAGAGAAAATCTTCGTCATCCTCTATGTAAATAAGCGTAACATCACCAAAGAAGATGCCCGCAATAAAATCGCTGATTTCAACAAAAAGAATTTCGCTTCCAAAAAGCTAAAGTCCTTCGTTTTCTTGTATCAGCAGACACACTGGCTTCCTTATATCGCCAATTTTGGGACCGTAGATGATGCACAGAAGTACATCCGAGCATTCCAATCCAATCCCATCTCACAACAAATCATGCAGGATGGAGATCAGATCATGTATATGTCTCACTCCAACTTCAAAGTCGCTTATGGCGAGCGCCGCATGGAGGATTATATGAAGTACTTTAGCAATATTCTGGGTTCGTAGATCTACACTATGGCGTGGATACTTGCTTGGTAGGTGTGCACGCCGTGGCGGTGCGCCTATGAGAAGATTTCCGCAAATACACGCATGGTCTGAGGATAGCGAAATCCCTCCACATGCTGCTCATAGTACTTAAACAGTGTCGTGATCATATGTCGCTTCTCCTCGGAGGTGAAGAGAATCTGCTGGATGGAAGTCGCTTCGGGTAGGTGGATCAAATCATGATATAAAAACTGTCTTAAGATAAAAGCAACACGATCTGCATCTGATTTGGAAGGTTGAAATATGCCTGTCTGAGGGTCGAAAGTACAATAAAGGCTCCCTTCACTTCGATCCAAAGGCATGAAACCCAAGAATCGTGTGTGGTGCAAGAGGAAATATAAAAAGATGTGAATCAACCGCTTTTCGGAGAAGTCCAGGTGTAAAATCACACGCTTAAAAAATTGATACAAAGGAGGATTGGCTTCTTCTTCTCTAACCGTATCATCAAAAATTTCCATCATCGCCAACCCCAGAGAAAGCTTGATAGGCTCAGTCTGAGCCGTCTGTAGGAGGTGGGCTAAACGACTCTCGGAAACTTTTCCGAGTTGGTTGGGATTTTTCTGCTGATAGACAACCTCTATGATCGAGAGCGGTTGAAAATAGCTATGGCGACTCCTCGAACGTGCAGATCGATATCCTTTGACGATAAATCCCTTTTTTCCTTCAGCCTCTGTATAAACTGTGGTGATCACATTCGTATCCTGATGCTTCAGGGTACGCAAGACAATACCTTCGGTCTTTTTGATCAAGTTTTGGTCATTTCTATGGGTGAAAAAGGATTTGCCTTCAAATAATTTGTGCCAGTGCCAGCATGGATAGTTGCGCTGCAGCAGTGACCCTACACACTGTAGTTTGTAGGCAAAGCAATGTGGGCTGGCGCTAGCCTTAACGCATGATCCAGCACACGTTTTTCTTCCTCATATGACTGTAAGTAGCTCTGATAATCATCTTGATTGGCTATCAAAGGCTTCTTTTGGCCTAGAGGAGTGAGGGGATTATCTGGAAAGAGAAAAATATCTTCTGCCCCAAATGCGGCTTTGGCAGCCTCCACCATACTGAGGGGATCAGCCACAAGCGCTGGACCATTCGCTCCCCCAATGACAGGCCCTATGACAATCACCTGGATATGCTCAATCAAATGCTGGATTCTCTCGGTATCCACCGTCCACGATGTACCATCCCAACTCATCATCCCTCGCTGCTCTGCCGTGAACGCATTGTTATAAACCATGGCTTCGCTGAAGAGCACGGATAAGCGTTTGGTTACGAAGCGTGTATCTCGCAGGGTACCACCAAACGTATCGTGAAAGACGAGGGTTTTTCCAGGGAGTTTATATTGAAAGACGAGATCGCGCATCATCATACGATCCCGTAAATTAGCCTCAGAAAGAAAGATAATATTCACAAGCGAGTGATTAGTTGAGACGACAGACTATACATGACGTAGCATAGGGGTAAATTCCCTCAAGGAAAGTATCACCTATCCTTACTGACGCTGCGAAATTACAGTAAATTTCCCAACACAGCCATTTTGTCCGTTATTATCTGCGATCAAAGCTAAATACACCCCAGAAGCCACACGGTTTCCCCGTACGTCACGTCCATCCCAGACTGCTGTGCCTCCCTGCGCTTCGATTTGACGCACCAACTTGCCTGACACAGAGACAATGCGCACTTGCGACTCTGCTCCTGCTCCACGGATGACGATCTGATCTTCGTCTGACAAAACAGGATTGGGATATACAAACACATCGGTACACGCCACGGGACTCTCGGTCGCATCGCTGATATAGCTGACGATTCCTTTATCTGTCGCGATGAATACTTCCCCCGTCTCCTGGTCTATAGCGATATTCTCAATTCTGTTGGAAGGAAGGGGACTATTTTCTGTCGTGAAATTCAGAATCTGCTCATCTCCATCTGGCGAAATCAAAAAGACACCTTCATTTGTTCCAAACCACTTGCGATTCCCTCCGTCAATGGCAATGGTAAATACAGAGGTACGCTTCAGGAGTTGAGAGCCATTTTGGATGGGACGGCTTGCATCTACAACTACTCCTTGAGAAACAGAGAAGGGATCGTAAATCACCCCTACCCCTTCCGAGGTACCAATCCAAATGAATCCATCCTTGTCCTCAGCGATCGAAAAAACCTGATTGGTAGGCAATCCTCCTACGCCTGATCCACTTCGAATCGGAAGCGCACGACCGTCTATAAAGTCATCGAATGTATTATTCGCGGTATAGGCTAAGAGACCTTTTCCCTGCGTGATCATCCAGGCTGTCCCATAAGCATCGACAATCATATCAACCACTTGGGTCCCTGATGGGAAGAAACTACTTGGAATCTGTACCCAATCTCCCTCCACGGGCTTCACAGCAAGTGGCGTCTGCGCTTCATGGAAGGAAGCCCATAGATTTCCTGCGGGGTCCAAATCCAAACCTGATACACGGGTATTGATGATATTGGTTAGGTCGCAGTTGCCATTTACTGTAGGCAATCCATCTTCGCAAGTAAAGGAATCTATGATTACGGTATCCTCCATGACAAATATTCCTTGTCCCCACGAACCCACATAGATTCGGTTATTGTCCTTATCAAATTTAACACGAGAGAGAGAGGTTTTGACACTTTTAGGTACACGGCCTGTCAGGTCATTAAAGATGGTCCAATTGTCATTGTTCGCATCGTATTTGTATAAGCCATCCGACGTAAATTGGGGAATAAAAATCTTGTCATAGCCGCGCGTTCCCACATAAAGAATTCCATTTCCCGCCTCCATTTTAATCGCAGTATTGGAAAAGGGTCCATTGGGACGGACAGTAGATATCGACCAGTCGTCGAACTTGATGACACCGTCGAATCGCGTGATGTTATAAAACTCGCTTTGGTCAGACAGTACCGCATCCACGATCTCTCTTTCTACCGAATAAAAATAGCCAATGCCTTGGTTGTTGATAAACCCGTTGTTCACTAGGCTAGATACACCATATTGCACACCTGTCGTATGCAAACGGAACCAATCCTTCTCATTCAAGGCCCCTGAGACAACCTGCCATTGCCCATCTTGCCATTGATAAAAGTCTTCTGTCGTCAAGGCAAATAGGCCCTCTGCGTTTGCATCTACATCCAATATCTGTGCATCGGGCTTTAGATCAAAGGCTATGCCTGCTTCTGACCATGCCAAAGGATCTCTTAAATTGGGGAAGTCAACCGAAATACGGTACAAGCCTGCCGTTTCCACCACTAACCAGATATATCCATCAAAAACTGTCACGTGAAGTACAGGCAGACGACTGGGATTGCTCCCAAACTGTGCAACATCTGCTACAGGCAGGCCCGATCGCTGATCGAAGACTACTAAGCCGAAGTTGGTCGCGACATACACATAAGGGTAGGATTCATAAAAATCATTGATTCGCTTGTCCGTAAAAGACTGATTGCGATTAATATCACTCCATACGAGGAAATCTCCAGGTTCTTCAAAATAATTGATCAATCCATTTTCATATCCGATGTAGATACGGTCACTCTCGGGGGCATAATAAAGGGAGGATCCATCTAGATTGCTCATCCCTTCTATCGTAGAAAAGGTTTGGATATCCCCTGTGGTGCGGTTGTACCCAAACATTCCTCCTTCTGTAAGGGCATAGACCACTCCATTTTTCTCAGCACCTGCGATGCCTCTGTCATGATTGAAGTACCCTCTCCAGCTCCCAATGGGGCGGTTTTGGGCAAACATAGTTCCAGTGAGCAGGATGAAAATCAGAGTGAATGAAAAGCGAACCGTACGCTGCATATGAAATTGGCTAAAAAGGCTTTGATAATCTTGTCCAAAATTAAGGGGTAGAAAGGAAAATTGTAAGTGGGAAAATGAAGGGACGCTCAGCCCCTTCATTTGTGAATGGGAATTGGCTATACGTCATGACTTCGTTTGTAAAGACCCTTAAACCTTGGAAACGATTGAACGTCAAACTAGAAGAAATCAGATTTCCTCACCATTGTTCCAAGATCTACTAGAAAATGGTATTTTATTCGTACCGATTTTTCTCTATGTTTAATAAAAATTTAAACGAGTGATCAGCCTACTGTTTCATTCGTTCGTATACATATACACATCAACTGGGTGAAGTCTCAAGATCTTATCTGATAACTTTGCATAAACCACTTATTATTCAAGCGCATGAGATTTAAGCATCCTTTGTACATGGTATATGCAGCTGTTGCGCTCTTGATTGCTGCATGTAGTAAGGAGCCCATTGAGGTACTAGAAGTACCTGCCATCGTACAGCCCTACGTCGATGAATTTGAAGCAGAAGCTGCTGCTAGAGGCTATGACATTGAAATCAATAACTTGATCGTAGAGTTTGAAAGTGACCTATCCAGCCAAAGCGGAGAAGAAGCTGCTGGTATCTGTCGCTACCCTACGAGAGGAGAGCCTGTCCCTCATATCAAGCTAGATACAACTTCCTACAACTGGCAAAACAACGAATATCATAGAGAAGCCTTAATATTCCACGAATTGGGACACTGCATATTGGATCGTCGAGTACATACCAATAAACTCCTTCCCAACGGCAATTTCTCCTCTATCATGCGCGCCACAGGAGAACAGCTATATGGAGGTAGGCTTAACAACTTTAAACGAACCTATTATTTAGATGAGCTGTTTGACTCTACGACAGTAGCTCCCGACTGGGCTGTCAACCCTCCTACCTACGAGAGTCAGGCAAACGCCAACCGCACAGCCATCTTCAATGACAATTTCAACAACAACGCCCAGGGCTGGATCATCGGCAATAGCCCTCAAACCCGAAGTACCATTTTCGCAGGTTTCTTCTACTTCGAATCCAAAGATCTCAACTCTGCTTTCTTTACTACTCAGGATATTCCCCTAGACATTAATCGCGACTTCGAGATTGAAACCTCATTCGAATTCACCAATGGTGTGAATGCTTCCTTCGTACAATGGGGAGGTTCGGGTCCTGAGGACTTTTATTTCTTCGGTATCACGCCCGAGGGAGCCGCTTTTGCAGGAAACTGGACCGTAGGACTCGCGACAGGGCTAGCCTTTGACGCTGTCAATGAGACAGGCTTCAACAAGCTGACCATCCGAAAAATCGGAAACTTCTACCACCTCTATGTTAATGAAGTCTATTTTGATGTCTTTGAGGCAGAATCCCTCTTTGGAGATGTATTTTCATTTTACATCGGACCAAATACTGGCGTCAAGATTGATTATCTCTATGTCAATTACCTAGAGTAAGGCAAGGAAGTACAGCCTATCTACATAGAAACATGAGACTTTGAGTATATTCGCATAGCTCAATGCCCCATTTCCCTCTCATCTTATGATAGATGCCCGTCCTATATTGCTCGCCCTCTTGGGAACTTGGTTTTTGATTCAGGCGCGCCGTGCCATGAAAAAAAAACAAATCAAGGGAGTCAAAGACGAAAAGTCTTCTGGTCAGCTGGGATACTACCGTATTTTGGGGGCCTATCTGATGAGTGGCATTGCGCTATGGATTTTTGCCTTGGGACTCTTTTATCAGCTCTACGGATGGCAAGGACTGAGTTTGAGTTTGCTCAGCCTGACAACTTTGGGACTCCTCATCTGGCGATTCAAGCAGATCCAACAATGGCTATGGGGCAGAATGAAAGCAGCTGTACCCAAAATCAAGGTAGGCAAGCAAAAAGAAAAACTCACCATTGATCCCCATGCACGAAATTGGGCCTTGGCGGCAGTAGCCATGTTTTCACGTGTCAAAGGCTGGGAATATACGACACTCGCAGGCTCCCCTCCACAGCCCCTCCAGCAGAAAACGGCCCGAAGAAAACTCACCAAGGAATGGGACATCGAAAATGAGGAAGACCTGGCAGAAACCATCGAATGGCTACGCGAAATTGGACACCGGTATGAATTTCAGGAAATCATACAGCGTGTGGGACAATTTTCGCAAGAGGAGCGAGAGGTATACATACAGGAAATTGGAGAAGGGAAATATGATCTGACCGATCCCGATGATCAGGAGGAAGAACGGCATCGCGTACAGATGATTTTTGAAAACACCTATAACATTCGCTTTCTCAGCTTCATCGCATGGGATTTCTTGCGTCTCATAGATGTCGTTCGTATGGGCGTACGCGCCGATATGATGGATGAAAAGACAGCTTGGTCCCACCTCCTTTCAGCAGCACAGGTACTACAGTCTCGCTATGATTCTTGGAAAGAAATGGGGGAGCAATTCGTACACGCCAGGGAGTTTTGGTCGATTGTGGAGACTCGTAAGGAAGGGAACATGTACGATAAAGCACTCAAAGAGCTGCTGCGCGATCCTGAGAGCCCCTGGAATCAATTGGCTTGGGAAATGTCTTTATATAAGAGGTAGGAAGTATTACAGCGAGCCTTTATTTAGAAAGACGCATTTCCTAGTCTAACCTCTCAATCGGATATACCCGTGTACATTCTAGGCCAGACATTTCTATCCAGTCTATCCAAATGGCTGCTCCTCCTTGGCTGACGAATTCTTTTACTAGATCCAAGGTGTAGACTCTTCCTATGGGATCTTGTCCCATCATATCAAAGACGATTTGATTAGATTGGGAGAACATAGAAATAAACGTCAGCCATTTTTGACTGTTGAAATTCAACGCCTTCATATGAGTTGTATTCGAAATTTTCTCCTTCTCTAAAATCCTCCTTAATAGCTTAGGATCTGGCTTTCCGTTTTTCGCCAAGTAGTCCTTAACTGTAGTGGGGAAAAATACTCGTTTGAAACGATTCTCTTTGAAGCGTTTGATCCATTTTAATGGTGCTGTTAAACGAACGCCTAAATGCATCTTTCTACCTGTCAGCAAATCGATTAACTCTGGATATACTTCCCAAACGTGAGCGCCACTATACAGGCAGATACCAATCAACTCTCCAGGTTTTAGCTCAAACTCTGGAATCAACCATTCTCCTATCTTAAGCTCTGTGCTTTGTACAATCATCTTTTCTCCAAGGTGGGATTAAGCGACCGTTTCGTTGTAACATACAAAAAGGCCTAAGGATTTTTCCCTAAGCCTTTTTAACACTACTATCTTATCGTGACTTTCGTAGCTTCCTACAACAGTTCCTCTATAGCAGCCATCACATCTGATTGGTCCACCTTGGTGCGGGCTGAGATGGAGCGGATAACCTTTCCGTCCTTGTCTACCAAGTATTTGTGGAAGTTCCACCCAGGTGTCTCTCCTGTTTCCTGCTTCAAGTAGCTATACAGCGGATGTGTATCTTTTCCTTTTACAGAAATTTTGGAAAACATGGGGAACTCAACACCATAGTTGCGCTCACAAAAAGTGGCAATCTGCTCATTGGTCCCTGGCTCTTGTCCCATGAAATTATTCGCAGGAAAACCCAGAATGACCAATCCCTTGTCCTTGTGAGAGGCATAAAGTGCCTGTAGATCTTTGTATTGAGGAGTCAAGCCACACTTGCTGGCGACATTGACGATCAGTACGACCTTTCCTTTGTAATCCGAAAGGGACTGTTCTTTTCCGTCAATGGTCGTCATGGTGAAATCGTGGATGCTCTGTGGGTCACTGACTGTCGTCTGCATATCTTGTGCAATTGTTATGGAAGAAAGAATTAAAAGAAATCCTAAGAGAAGGCTGGTGCTTTTCATATTCATTTAATTTCCCTCCTAACCGCTATCCAAACGAAAATGTTATGCCACAGGAATCGTATCCAGATCCATGTATCGAGCTTGCGCCTCCCCCAATAACTGAGCTTGCGCGTCGATTTTATTCCTCCCTTCTCGTCGGACGTACTCCCCCTTGGCCGTGAGATAACGAGACTTCTGATCATCGTCCAGCAAGACCTGAATAATGCTGCGCACACGACGCTTGATTTGTATATCCTCGATGGGAAAAACCAGTTCCACCCTCCGATCAAGGTTGCGTTGCATGAGGTCTGCACTTCCCATGTAGATTTGAGACTGCCCGTTGTATTTGAAGTAGAAAACCCGTGTGTGCTCCAGAAAGCGTCCGACTATGCTCTTAACCTGAATATTGTCGCTGATGCCATGAATGCCAGGCCTGAGACAGCAAATACCACGGATCACCAAATCCACTTTCACCCCTGTCATCGAGGCTTTATACAGCATACGAATGGTCTCTGGATCTACGAGGGAGTTGACCACAATGATGATACGCCCTGGATTTTCTTTGCTATGATTCCGCGTTGTTTGCTCGATCATCCGCGTGATGCTAGACCGTAAAGTCGTAGGTGCTACCAAAAATTTTCGCCATTCCTTTTGAAGCGAATATCCCGTCAGCAGGTTGAAAAGCGCGGAGCCGTCAACCCCCATTTCTTCATCGCAGGTCATCAAACCGATGTCTGTGTATAATCGAGCGGTTTTTTCATTATAATTTCCTGTACTCAGATGCAGGTAGCGCCGAATCCGATCGTTTTCTTGCCGCACGACCATTGCGATCTTACAGTGCGTCTTCAGACCAAGAATCCCATAGACGACATTGACACCTGCATTGTCCAGTTCTTTGGCCCAGCCGATATTATTTTCCTCATCAAAACGCGCCTTCAATTCAATCAGTGCCGTCACCTGCTTCCCATTTTCTGCGGCACGCTTCAAAGCACGCACAATCGAAGATCCACCCGAAGTCCGATACAGGGTCTGCTTGATAGCCAACACCTTAGGGTCTTCTGCCGCCTCCGTCAAAAAATCTGCCACATGGTTGAAGCTATCATAGGGATGATGTAAGAGTACATCGCCCTTAGAGACCGTATTAAAGACATTCTGATCTTTGATAAAGCGATGGTTGGGCGTAGGCGTGAAGGGTGTGTCCTTCAGATCGGGATAGTCCAAGCCCAAGAAACCCATGAAGGCCGAAAGATCGACATATTGAGGGACATCGTAAACATCTTCCTCCTGAAGATTGGTCATTTTCATCAGGAATTCCCGATTCTCTGCACTCATAGGTTCGGCTACCTCAAGACGAATCACCGTCCCCAATCGACGTTTTCTCAGTTCTCTTTCTATATACTTCAACAAATCATCCGCCTCTGCCTCTGCAAGATCGAGGTCTGCATTTCGCGTGATCCTGAAAACACCCATACTGAGCAATTTCATATTGGGGAAAAGCGTCTGCACATGGTGAGAGATGACATCTTCCAGTAAGACAAAATCCTTCTTCCCATTTTCTTGAGGAAGCGGTATGAAGCGTTTGAGCGATTGTGGAATATAGACAACTGCCCGTTTCTGGTCACTTTTATAAGGAGTCCGAAGTTCTACGAGAATATTGATCCCCAGACTTTTAAGCAAGGGAAATGGATGTGTGGGATCAATGGCCAATGGTGTCAGCACTGGAAAAATTTGCTGCATGAAATACGATTGTAAGTAGGCTTTCTCATGCTTGCGAAGGCTACTCACTTTCCGAAGGCGGATACCCTTGCGACGCATCTTGGGAAGAATATCCTCTAGGAGGAGTTCATTTTGATACTGCACAGATTGATGGACATGGGTGCTGATGCGCTTGACTTGCTGATCGGCAGGTAGTCCATCTGCTGGGATATCTTGGATGCCCGCAGCCAATTGTTCTTTCAATCCCCCCACACGAATCATGAAAAATTCGTCGAGGTTTGAGCTAAAAATGGCAATAAACTTTAAGCGCTCAAGTAAAGGATGAGATCTGTCTGCTGCTTCCTCCAATACACGATCATTAAATTGTAGCCAACTTAACTCCCGATTGAAGTAATATTTGGGATGTTTGAGATTCACAGACATAGGAGGCACTTATAAATGAGTGGAGCAAGAGGCTATACAACCTCTACTTGCTACTTGGCTTACTTTACGAGACGTTATCACGAATCATTTTGCAGAGACGACATGGAGTTGAGTAGAGCCTACAGTCTACGGCCATCTGCTGAACCTGTGGGAGATAGGCTCATTTCACCACAGATTATGCAGTTGTGTGCGAAATTATTCGTGATAATCCTTATGGTTTGCATGTTATCTTTCGGATTTACGTTGACTTTTATTCATCTGACCTTGCCCATTTTGATTGACTGAGGCATCCTCCACATCACAAAATAGCCATATTCAGAGCCACAGCATCCTGTCCGTAAATTTCAAGATAAAAACTTAAACCGCTTCTAAATGATTCGAAAGAAGATTAAATATAAGCATATCTTAAGAATTTATTATTTTTGAATAATGAAACATTTGGTTTTTTGTGCTAGCCTGATGATTTTAATCGGATGCGGAGAAGAACAGGACGTTAACAATCTGCCTTTTTTGCAGAAAGATGACGGAGTGAAAGTCGAGTCCTTTGGGGTAGAGTATTTATTTTCAGACTCTTCGCGCGTAACCGCTCAACTGTTGGCTCCTCACATTTACGAAAAAGAAAACGAAACAGGACGTAATAAAGTCATCCATTATGTCGATCAAGGGTTGCGACTTAACTTTTTAGATGCCAATGGAAATGCCAAGACTTATGTGACGGCAGACTCAGGTATTTTTGACCTAAAGATAAAAGAAGGTACACTCAAGGGATCCGTCTTTATGAAAAACGATAAAGGCGAAACTCTGGAAACGGAGTCGCTCTTTTGGGATGATCGGAAAGACTCTGTCTATACCGAGGAGAAAGTACGAATCGAAACTGCAGATAAAATTATCATTGGTAAAAAGGGATTCAGAGCCAATACTGATTTCACGTCCTATATTATCTATGGGATTGAGGGAGAGTTAGAAGCCGATACCCAATAGGAAGAGGAGGGGCTTCTCTAACTTGCATTTTTTCTTCATCTTTGCACCTCATAGCATGAGATTCACACATAGTAAAAGAATCTCTTTACGCTTTATACAATACGGATGTACGCAAAAATAACGGAGTTCATTCTCCTAGGCCTTACACTTACAGGCGTCATATTATTGATATTAGCTTTTGAACAACTCGATGAACGCAGAATGGTCCTGCTCATATTGATGACAGGGATCTTTGCCTTCATGTATGCGTTTAGACGTGGGATCAGAATCAAGGCTGAGCAACTCTCGGCCTCAGCTCATCAGGAAGAACTTGACGAAGAGGAGCCTGAAGCATAAGTATGGAGTTTGCACTTGCCATATTGATGCTGTTGTTTTCCTTCTTTTTCTCAGGTATGGAGATCGCCTTTCTCACCGCCAGTCGCCTCCGTATCGAACTCAAAACCCGCCAGGGAAATCCCGCAGCAAAAGTCCTTTCTTCCTTTACCAGGAGAACCTCAGAGGTATTGGTCACCATCTTGATTGGCAACAACCTAGCGCTGGTCATTTTCACCCAAGAGATGGATGGATTTCTGGCAGTGGAGAATTCCGAGACATGGATAGGTCTGATCCTAGCCTACCCGCTGACCAAAGCTGTCATCACGACGATCATCATTTTGATCATGGCAGAGTATATTCCCAAAGCGATTTTTCGATCCAATAAAGAAGTACTCGTATATCCTGGCGCTTATCTGCTCAATTTTTTCTACTACCTCTTCTTTGTTCCAGTATGGCTGGTCAGCACGGTTTCTAAATTTTTGCTCAAGTGGTTTTTCAGAGTTCCTCCTGTCGAAAGAGAAGAACTCCTGGATTTTAGAGATCTGAAACACTACTTAGAGGAAGTTGTGGCTGAGAGCGAGGAGCAACCTGTACCCGACCTAGATACGGAGATGCTGACCAATGCTTTGACATTTAAGGAAGTCAGGGCAAGGGAATGCATGATCCCTAGGATGGATATTGAAGCAGCACCGATAGACATCACAATCCCTGAGCTGCTGGCACAATTCGTAGAGACCAATCTCTCCAAAATCGTCATCTACGATGAGAGCATGGACAACATCAAAGGTGTCGTGCACTCCATCAGCATGTTTCAAAAGCCTCGCAATATTCCGAGCATCATACGCCCTGCGCTCGTAGTACCCGAAACCATGCTTGCCAGTGATGTATTGAAAGAGTTAACAGGAAATAAGTTGTCTGTAGCCATTGTGGTGGATGAATTCGGGGGCACTTCAGGAATGATCACGACAGAAGACTTAGTAGAAGAGGTATTTGGGGAAATAGAAGACGAGCACGATCAGGAAAAGGATGAGGTAGTCGAACCTGATATGGTAAAAGTAGAGCACGAAGACGGGACATACACCTTTGGCGCTAGGCTAGAAATCGACGATCTCAACGAAGAATTTAAGTTAGACCTCACAGAAGACGACTATTATACGACACTGGGAGGACTGATTTTGTATGTGGCAGAGGATATCCCTGAAGAAGGACAGAGTATTGCACTCAAAAATTATGAGGTGATGGTCCTGGAAGCCATGCAAAACCGAATTATTAAGGTCAAACTTAGCCCCAAAACGGAAGTAGAAGAAGGAGAATAATTTCTCTCTGAATGATTACTCAACTGTATTTTTGACTTTCGGTCTAAATCACCGTATTTTGGGTCGCATTTTAAGATAACGAATACCACTAACAGGAAAGCTTTTATGTCTATACTAGGCAGAATCCGGCAGAATATTGCGCTCATCGCCATCATCATCTTTGTGGCGCTGCTGGCATTTGTGTTGACAGATTTTATCCGAGGCATCACGACCATCGTTTCGGGTCCCTTGGATGCGGGGTATATTTCCGGCGAGCCTATCAGCCAGGAAGAGTTTAACCGTCAGGTAAACCAAGCCGTCGAATCTCGTCCAGGTCAGCTCTCAGAAGCAGATCGTGGCAGATTGGAAGATCAGGTATGGCAACAAGTCGTCACGCAAAAAATCCTTGAGCAGGAATACAAGAAGTCAGGTGTAGATGTGAGCTCCGCTGAGCTTTCTGACATGCTATATGGTCGCAACATCGACGCTGAGCTTATACAGGCGCCTATCTTCAAAGATTCGCTGGGAAGGTTCGATCCCTCGCGCGTCAAGCTCTACTTCCAGCAAATTGCGCAGCAAAGCCCCGATCAGTTTGTACAAAATGAGACATACTTTGTCGGAAAGCGTAGAATTGACAAATATTTCTACTTCCTCACGTCTGGCTACACTGGCTCCAAGGAGCTGGCACGTCAGCAATACATGAATCGAAATAAAACAGTAGATCTCCAGTTCCTCGCAGTCAACTACACAGCCGTCTCTGACTCGGACGTGAATGTCTCAGACAGCGAATTGCGTAGTTATATGCAAGAAAAGTCCTACCTATATGAGCAGGACCCTCAAACGACCATTCGATATGTGAAGTTTGATGTCATCCCCAACTCGAAGGACTCAGCAAAATCTTTCCAGTCTCTCGTGAATCTGAAAGAAAGATTTGCGGCCAAGCCCGCATCAAGCGACTCTGCTTATATGGCCCTTCGTTCACGCACACCTTACACACGCAACTTCCTGAATACATATGAGCTCCCAGCCCAGATCCAAGACTCTGTAGCAGGTCAGGATGCGCTGACTGTGTTTGGTCCTGTACAAGTAGGTGCCGATTATCAGCTCATCAAGCTATCAGAGGTCGGTGAAGCAGAAACCCCTTCGGTCAAGGCTTCTCATATCTTGATCCGTTTTGGACAGGATACAGCAGCAGCAGAGTCCAAAGCACGCGGATTCTTGTCTGATGCACGAAGTGGAGATTTTGCAGCAGTAGCTACTGCCAATTCGGAGGACTTTGCAACCAAGACAAGAGGGGGCGCACTCGGATGGTATAGAAAAGGTCAATTCGGAGAAGATTTTGACAAGGCTGTAGAAAGAGCAGGTGTAGGGAGTGTCGTAGGACCTATCAAAGGAAACCAGGGATACCACATCGTCAAGATCGAAGCGAAAGACAATCGTACCTATAATATCGCACAGATTGAAGATGTGATCAGCTATACAACACCTACCAGAGACAGTGTATTCAGCCGTGCCAATGCATTTGCCAAGCTGCTCTTAGATGGAAAAGACATCAATACAGCCGCCAATGAAATGAACGAAGTTGCGCGTGAGAGTGATCCGCTGACAAACGAGAGCCGTACCCTTCGTGGGATCAATGGCGGTCGTGAAGTCATCATCTGGGCGCTGAATGCAGATATAGGAGACAAGACCCCTAAGGTCATCCGTGTAGGAGATACTTACGTGTTGGCTCAAGTACAAAGTCGCTCGGAAGAAGGACTACAAAACCTAGATGATGTGCGTGCAGCGGTAGAAACAGCTGTCCGTAATCGCAAAAAAGCAGAAATCATCAAGCAGAAACTGGCCGGTCAGCAAGGGCAGACGCTGGATCAGATGCGCAGCCTCTTCCCTTCAGGTGCTTTTGTGAATACAGCCACAGGCATTTCCTTTGAGTCTACTTCTATCCCAGGTATCGGACAAGACTACTATGTACTCGGTCGTGCCCTGGCACTAGCAGAAGGTAACCAAAGTGAGCCCATCGAAGGGGCAAATGGTGTGTATGTGGTTCAGACTACAAAGATCAACCAGCCTACGGAGCCAGATGATGCTACGCTGGAAAGCCTGAAGACAACCGCTGTGCAAACAGGTCTTCAGCAGTTGAACAGAAGACTGGACCCCGCGCTGAAAGACGCCTACGAAGTAGACGACAATCGTGCACGCGTAGAGGCACGCCAGTTTGGATATAACTAGTAGCCGCCCTCTAGGTCGCACTAGCAAAAGCTTTTCTATATTAAAAGTCCCCTTTTCCAGTTGGAGAGGGGACTTTTTTATGTATGATTTTTGTTGACCGAGCTGTGGCGGTGATTCGTGACCACGCCGTAGCGGTGGTCCTACTAGGCCAAAATCTTTCCTTCTAGCACAGCGGGGATTTCGCGGTACTCGTAGAGTTGAGTGCGCAAGCGAGGCGTAAAGCCTGCCTCTAGAATTACCTTTTGGATATCTTCTGCGCTCATGCGATAGGGAGCACCCGCTGCGGAGACCACATTTTCTTCGATCATGATCGATCCGAGGTCATTGGCTCCGCCGTGGAGACAGACCTGTGCGACCTCAGGTCCCACTGTCAGCCAAGAAGCCTGGATATTCTCAATGTTGGGAAGCATGATGCGGCTCAGCGCGATCTGGCGAACGTACTCATCTGCCGTCACCGTGTTTCGAACGCCTTTCACACGGTTGAGCAAGGTCCCATCATCCTGGTAAGGCCAGGGGATGAAAGCTTTGAATCCATTGCTTCCCTCAGGACGCATCTCTTGTACCTCGCGGATTCTCACCAAGTGTTCATATCGCTCCTCGATCGTCTCGATGTGTCCAAACATCATCGTCGCCGAGGTAGTCAGGCCTACCTTATGCGCCACATGCATGACGTCTAGCCATTCCTGTCCCGAACATTTTCCATTAGATATCACACGACGCACACGATCGTTGAGGATCTCGGCTCCTGCACCTGGCATGGAATCCATCCCCGCAGCCATCAGACGCGTAAAGACCTCCTCATAAGAAATGTTGGAAAGCTCCGCAATGTGGACAATCTCAGGTGGTCCCAGCGCATGTAAGCGGATCTCGGGGAACCAGCTCTTGAGCTTTGAGAAAGTCTCTTCGTAAAACTCAACGCCCAACTCAGGATGATGCCCTCCTTGTAGGAGAAATTGATCCCCACCCAAAGCGAGGGTCTCCTCTGCTTTGCGCTTGTAGGTGTCATCGTCTGTGATGTAAGCCTTGTGTGCAAATTTCTCCGTCGGTGGCACAAAGAAGTTACAGAACTTACAGTTGGCGACACAGACATTGGTCGTATTGACGTTGCGGTCAATCTGCCATGTGACAACGCCCAGGCTGTCTTTCTTCTTGATCTTTCGCAGCTCATTGGCCACAAACATCAGCTCGTCTGTACCAGCATGATGATGGAGATATACACCTTCTTCCAGCGACAAAAAGTCTAGGTCGAGGGCTCTTTTAAGTAAGTCAGTGCTATTCATTCAAACAGATGTCAGATGTTGAACTTTCAGAGGGCAGGAGATGTCTCCACTTTTTGGACATCCTTTTTTCTGACTTCTGAATTCGATCACAAATATAATCTATTGTATGTAACGCCCAGCACATATGAAAGTTTCAGGAAATTTTGAAAGAAATCTCTCTTGTCTGATCCTTTGGATTTACTGAGAGACATAATATCCCCCATTTGCCTCATCCCAATATCCGAAATAGCGCGCCTCTCCATAGGTAAACGTCTGAAAATGCGGCCTTGTCTCCATCATCGGAGGGGGGAAGCGACGACTGACAAAGGGTTCAGGCATGGAGAAGAGGGGCTGGTTGATCCGCGTATCCATTAGGCACAAAAAATAGGTCTTACGAATTTTTTCTTCCAGAATGATACCTGTTATCCCCCTTTTGATCAAGGGTGTCACCCCTCCGATTTTCAATTCTACCAAGGAATCACCCAGCATCGTACCTGCAAGCGCTACATAGGAATTATCAAACGTAGCTTCCATAAATTCCTCTGTCTCAACCAAGTTGATGATATCTCCATCTTCTGTCTCCTTCACAGGATAATCAAACTGGATATCTATGGGGTCCTGCCGGCTATAGGTCCATTTATTTTTGATCTCGCGCGCTGCGAGATCTACTACCTGCAAGTAAAGCGAGTCTAGATCCAGCCCCATTTGGTACAACTGTCCTCCCAGAATCAAAGAATTCTGCTTGGTCACAGGTTGACCCTTGAGGATTTTGAATTCCTCTTTTTGTCCTGAACGCAGATCAAGGTGGATGATGTAGGTGAATGCAGGTAGATCCAAAGACAGATAGACATCATCTCCCTGATGGTAGAGTTTGGAATAAAAATAGGTCCGAGAGAAGGTGGCAGGATTATCTTGATCTATGCGAGACAAATTTTCTTCAAATTTTTCGAAAATTTCTGGCTCATCAATGGGAAATTCATCTGCTGAAAACTCTTCTCCTCCATTAAATCGAACCAGCCGAATCGTGTTGGCACCTCTAGGTAAGCGGACGACGTGCAGGATTCCCTCATAAGTAAATGTGCCCCAGTAGACACTTCCACTCACCAGTCTTGTCATATTGAGTTGTTTGAGAGAAGTAATTTCTTCCTCACTAAAAACCGACAAAACCTGCACCTCTCCTGTCTGTTGATGTACATAATAAATGGAGAGTTGCCCTTCCTTGTAGGTAAATCCCAACTGGTTGAAAAGGGAATCAGGCGGCAGATCAAAGACTTGAAACTGCTTTTGGACCTTCATTTGGTCGTCTAGTAGGAGAACGCGTGCCTCTGGCCCATCCTGGATGAAAATCATGCCTTGGCCCTGATCGGAGAAGACTTTCACATCGGACTTCTCGGATAGGCGCATGTCTACAGGAAATAACTTGTCAAAAGGTTGTCCCCATGAAGAGACGGGCATCAAGCCCAAAGTAATAGAAAGAATGATTAGCAAGCGCTTCATAAAATAGAATAGAGGTTGATACATGAAACGACAGGCTAGAAGGGGGAATCTAACCTTTCTTGAGACATCATCCCATCAGGGATTTCGGTATACTCAAGACATCAGAGAATGAATATGCCTGTCATGAGACTGCAACATATTGCATTCAATGTTTTTCGCTCCCCGTATATGAACCTACGGGAAGCAAAGACGCTAGGTTAGGGTTAAAATTGCAGGAGGTGTCAGGGATTGGCTTCAAACGTCGTTTTCCCTTCGAGCTGGTAGATCTTCTGAAGGACCTCTTCAGGTATGGGCGCTTTCTGCAAAGCGGCATAATCATAGGTGACGACCACGGCTTGATTGAGCGCCACGATCCGCTGATGCTTATCCGAAAAAATACCCGTCTCCAAGGTAAAGCGATCCGCTTGAATCTCGGTGGTCCGAGTGCCCACAAAAAGTGTATCGGGATACACCACGGGGAAGATATATTTTATATCGGTTGAAGCGAGGATGCCGCCTACCCCTTCTGAAAAATCCATCAGATCAATTTGCTCGAAATAATCAATACGCCCTGACTCTACCCATTGGAGATAGACCACATTGTTGGCGTGTTCGAAGGCGTCCATATCGCCCCACTGTACGGGGATGTTCGTGACGACAGGATAGGGAGAAAGAAGGGTTTCTAGCATGGATTTATTCTGAGGATAGGTATTGGGCCTCTAAGGTATCAAATTGGATGATGTATCACTCCAATAATTTTGACAGATGGGGTAGATGAGACCGAAAGTAGCTATTTTTCAAGGCTCACAAAGAGAAAGAAAGATCGATAGGTCATTCTTTCAGATAAAATTTTGGGGTTACTGACAAAATATCGTCAAATTAGACAATGGGTTAAAATCGGATGAAGTTCTTTCAATACTTGCAAATGATTTAATGGAGATTGGATACGAAGTAGAAACAGGTAAAACCAAAGATCAAAAAATTCATCGTCCAGTATTTTATGGTGAAAATGGACAAATTACAGTAAAGTATGAAATTGACGGTTTTCACCCTAAAAGCAAAATAGGTTTAGAAATTGAAGCAGGAAGAGCATGGAAAGGAAATGCAATTTATAGAAACTTGATTATCAATCTTCTTTTAATTGATGTAAATCATTTGATAGTTGCTGTCCCTCTAACATACAAATACAAAAGCAATGGAAGGGCAATGAAAAATAGAGATTATGAACTATCGAGAAATCTAATTGAAAATCTGTATAGTCAAACACGGTTTAAATTACCATACAGATTGACCTTGATCGGATATTAAATCGCAGAATAAATTAAAAAAGAAAAAAACTGAATGTAATACTGTGTAGTTGCACATACTGCCTAAACGACAGGTACACTCACCACTACCACAAATTGAATGAAAAAATATAAGGACAACATGAAAACCATTTCTCAAGTCTTAAGCTTTTTAGCATTATGTTTATTGGTTGGTATGATTGACAATCCAGTCGTAGCAATCCTCAGCGGTATTTTTTGGCTATTTGTGTGGACTTACAACATCTACGACAAAGTCAATTACAGAAACAAAAAATATCAAAACGAAATTCGATTTCCCACTCAAAATGATTCGTACTTTAAAATCACCTCATTGAGTTTGGGCTGTATGCTGACAATTGGAATGGTCATCTGGATTGCTCTTATGACAGAATTCTCATTGATACCAGTAGTCGGACTCATAGCTGGACTTCTCATACTAACAAATGGAATCATTGATGTTCCTAAAGGGCAATTAAAGTTCGATAATTCGAAATTGAAGTTGACGGGTATGCAAGATGGAATCGAGCTAAATGATATTCAATCGATCAATATTGACAGTGATAAAATAACCATTCATAAAGAAAGCGACGCTTCGATAAAACTTGAAAGACTTAAATTGAATGAAAACTGGATTGGGAAAATTTCAGCGTTTCTAAGTGAAAGGTTGCATTCTGATAAAGTAAAAATAACTCGTAGCCATACTGTGTAAAAATGCATGTTACACTAATCGTAGTATGCGCAAAGTAGATTCCCAGCATCACTTGTACTGATTCAAGCAGTATATAAAACTGCGCTCGTCAAGCGCGCAACGATTGAATAAAAGGGATAAACTCATTGAGAAGTGAAATCGAACTCATACAATCCGTTGCCAATGGAGAAAAACAAGCATTAGTTGCTCTGTATGATCTGTACACAGAAAAAATATACAGCATTGCGGTGAACTACGAGAAAAGCGTGGAAGATGTCACGCAAGGCGTTTTTGTAAAGATCTACATAGGAGACTAGATATTTCGATATAATGAGATTCGCCCACACCAAAGTTTAAACTACGCTACCCCGAAAGAAATATACTTTGGATTACCTCAGCAAAAATTGACTGTTCCAGAGCTGAGAAATTTATTCTTTTAAATCAATTATAAATCCACCTTCAATGATCCGATAAATGGGGGGAAGCTCAATGAGCTCGCCTAATCTTTGAAAATATTTCTTATCTTCTGTATTAGCTATATTCATAATCTAGTATAACTTGAGCATATTTTCCGTAACAACTCGTCAATTTGCTCAGGACTATCTTCTCAGATTCTTCCTGAACTATCGGTCAATTTTACTGTAATTTCCAAGTTTAGGCGTTTGAGACTTCATGGTGACCCTTTAGAACAATGATGCACACTTTATCCATCACCACGAAATTCTACCTTCATTTATCACTGATATTTATCCTGATCCAAGGTGTTTCAGCACAAAACCACCAAGTCATCGATTCGCTCTCGCAGGTATTGGAGACCGATGTTTCAGACAAAAAAAGGGTGGATACTTATAACTCAATAGCGCAAGAATATAGCTATACGGATTCATTAGCTACCTCTAAGTATGTGAATCAGGCGATTGAGCTAGCGGAACAAATCAGTTATTCTGAAGGAAAAATAGATGCATTATCTACTATAGCCTGGATTACAGTAGTGAAAGGACATCCAATTGATGCCGAGATACGCTACAAGCGAATCATGCAAAAGGCAGATAGTATGGGCTATTTATCGGGAAAAGCTGGAGCATACCATGGAATGGGAGTCTGTGCTATGGCCCAAGGAAGAGGTAAAGAAGCCCTTGATTATTTTAATCGGTCATTGAAAATCTATGAAAAGTTGGGAGATCAACAAGCAATGGCCAATACGTTTAATTCCTTAGGGATTATTTACAGAAGCCGGTCTGCTTACAAAAAGTCACGCTACTATTTTAATCAATCACTTGAAATTCGTGAAAAGTTGGGGCCGAAACGTGAAATGGCTCGAGTGCTCATTAATATATCATCTACCTTTGGAATAGAAGGCAACTATAGGAAGCAACTAGATTATACTTTAAGAGCACTCTCGATATCCAAGGAATTAGGTGATTCAGTCACGTTACATAATGCCTACTATGCTTTAGGTACCTTTTACAAGACACAAGGTGAGCTTGATAAGGCATTAAATAACTATAAAAATTCGCTAAAAATCAGTCAGAATGTGAATAGAGGTGGAATGGCCCTCAGTCTTTCAGGAATAGGAACTATTTTTTTGATTCAGAAAGACTATGAAAAAGCAAATCATTATTTTATTGAATTTCTGAGGTTGTCCAAAGCAATAGAAAATAAATCATTAATTGTAAAAGCTTATACTAATTTGGGTGATGTGCATGAAGTGAAAGGCGAATATCTAACGGCAATAAGCTATTATGAGAAAGCGCTAGGTATCGCAGAAGAACTGGGATCCCTGTCAATCAAAAATGCTTCATTGATCTCAATAGGTAAAATTCATAGGAAAGAAGACAAACCTCTCCTGGCTAAAAAGTATCTAGAGGAAGCGCTGCGTATTTCGACGGAGATAGGTGATCTGAATAATATCAAAGAAGCTGCTTATCAGTTAAGTGAACTGGGGCAAGTCCTTGGCAACTACCAATCTGCCTACGAAAACCATGTTGTGTACAAACAATACGCAGATAGCTTGTTCAATGAAGATCAGACCAAAGCCGTTGCCCGATTAGAGGCTGAATATGAATATGATCAAGAAAAAGATTCCATCGAATTCGCAAACGTACAAGAAAGGCTAATCCTGAATCAAACCATTGATAAGCAGCGTAATCGCCAGAACTTAACCCTGGCAGGTGTCGGCATATTAATCGCTATCATTTTTATTCTTTACCGTTTTTACCAATCCAGGCAGCAAGCCAATAGGCTCTTGCAACTGCAGCGAGATGAGATAGAACAACAGCGAAATGAGCTGGCCTCCCTTGATCATGCAAAGTCCCGTTTTTTCGCAAATATTTCTCATGAACTACGAACCCCACTTACATTGATTAGCGCACCTTTGGAAGCTGCCTTACCCAAGTCGGCCCATATGCCTTCCCTACAGAATGATTTGAAGTTGATGAAAGCCAATACCAGCAAACTACAGCGTTTGGTAGATGATATTTTGGAGCTTTCAAAACTGGAATTTGACAAGGTAAAGGAGAATGCACAGGAAGTGGCAATTCATTCATTACTCCGTCGCACCGCAGATAACTTTCGTTCACTAGCTCAAAGCTTAGGTATTCGCTATGAGGTTAGCTTGGAAGGATTGCCAAAAGACTACCTGTACCTCGATCCCCGGATGCTTGAAAAAGTGGTAAACAACATGCTGTCCAATTCATTGAAGTACACGGATGAGCATGGGTTAGTTGAGTTACAAGCAGAAAGGCAAGCGGACCGATTACTTATCAAAGTAATCGATAATGGAGCAGGTATTTCCGAAGAAGATCTACCGCATATTTTCAATCGCTATTATCAGGGCAAGGAGCCCAATACACCCTTCCAGCAAGGAACTGGAATTGGCTTGGCACTAGCAAAAGAGTATACCCGCCTGATGGGTGGGGATCTTATCGTGGAGAGTTCACTTGGAAAAGGAAGTACATTCATACTTCAATTGCCCTATATACAGGCGTCTATGCCAAAAGAGGCAGAACAGAAACCAGGAGAAACGATTACAGAATCAGTAGCTGCATACGAGCCTTTACTGCCCGTCCTGGAAACGGGTCAAACAACGAAACGG
Organism: Bacteroidota bacterium; assembly: GCA_039820545.1. GTDB lineage: Bacteria > Bacteroidota > Bacteroidia > J057 > J057 > JALEFZ01. The sequence continues at coordinate 39,568 of JBCBPW010000057.1, forward strand.
CATATACTAGTTGTCGAAGACCATGCAGAAATGCAGCACTTTCTCAAAAACCTGCTGGCAACCCGTTACGAGGTAGGAATCGCTTTTCATGGCAAACAAGCATTAAACTATTTGGAAGCGTACGCGGTAGATCTGATCATTTCAGATGTAATGATGCCAGTAATGGATGGTTTTGAAATGTTGAAACACGTACGTGAACATAAAAGGTATCAGGATATACCTATGATTATGCTTACGGCACTCAACGATGAACGCTACCGATTAAAGGCCTTAAGTATTGGTGTGGACGATTACCTTGCCAAACCTTTTTCCCAGAAAGAGCTTCTGGCCAGGGTTGAAAATATGCTGGCTCGTCAAAACGCAAGGAAAATGATGTTTAAGGAAACGGATCACGAGGAAGCACAAACCTCAATACTAGAGGTGGATGGCAACGGAAAAAAAGGAGAGAAAACGTTTATTCAACAGGTGGAGGAGCTAATACTTGCTGAACTTGAGAACGAGGCGTTTCATTTGGACGACGTAGCAAGCACCTTTAATTTGGGGGAGAGTCAGTTTCGACGTAGAGTAAAGAAGATTACGGGATTAACACCCAAAAAATACCAACGCGAAGTAGCCTTGCAGAAAGCGAGGCGACTCATTGAAGAAGAAGTTTATGACAACCTGACAGCTGTCGCATTTTCAGTAGGAATAAGAAACGCTACCCGCTTTTCGGAATACTACGAGCAAAGATTCGGAATAGATCCGCGTATCTATTTCCATCAATAGCGTTAAGGATGTCATAGTATGAATGTTCATCTCCATTTCATACAGATGCCTCCACCTATGGGTATCACCCAATCTTCTTCTCATCCTTATTTGTGTTCGCATACTGCCAGATCATTTTCCCCTGTAGGGTGGAAGCAAGAGTCTCAATGATATTTATTCAAACCCATACCCCTGCTCTAGCGGTAATATAATGCGGGTTATGAGTTAAGCTAGCTGCCTAAACCTGCAAGCTTGATGCTTTTCATTTGCACACTACCTTGATCTTTGTGACCCGCCCCCTTTAAATGGTACTGAGCCTGATCTAAAAAGGTCTCACGTATCCAACAATTCCCCTCTGTATTACCTATTTCTGAAGGATGACGGTTTTTGAAAGCCTAAGACAGTTTTTGAAAGCAAAAGGCTGATTTTGAAAAGATAGGATGGTTTTTGAAAGTGATTTATCGCACAGCCCCCACCATTATTGTCGTGTTAAATGAGCATTTGAAGGGGGGTGTGAAAAGAAAAAAAGTCAAGTCGATTCACAGCCTTCACAGTGAATCCAGACTTCTAACAGTGACTGAAAACTACTGCTAGCTGACGCACACTTTTTCAACAACGATCCTCTAAAATCTCATTACAATCTTTTTAATGAAAAATATGAAAACTGTTTTCAAACTCTTAATCTTAGTCATAATGAGCACATCAGCAAACGCACAAGTAAAGGATTACTTGACTGATCCTCAGTTGGATCGTGGAACAAAGGAGTTTTTAAAAGCGCTTAATTCAGGCAACGGACCTGCATTGGAAACACTCTCAAAAAAAGATGCAAGACAGGTTTTAATCGACGCACAAGAAGCCGTAGAAGTGGATCTTTCTGGCATCGAAGAGTCTGAAAAAACAATCAACGCAGATGGACATACCATCAAGCTGAACATTGTTCGTCCAGAAGGTGCCAATGAAAAACTACCCGTTTTCATTTTTATCCATGGAGGTGGATGGATACTTGGAGACTATCCTACGCATAAAAGAATGGTGAGAGAATTGGTCATTCGGACGGGAGCAGTTGGCGTATTCGTGAACTACTCTCCATCTCCAGAAAAACAATTCCCTACTGCCATCAATGAAATCTATGCGGCAACCAAATGGGTAGCAGACAACGGAGACGAAATCAATGTTGACGGATCCAAATTGGGCATCATTGGAAACAGCGTAGGTGGTAATATGGCTACCGTGACGACACTTAAAGCAAAAGCAGATGGTCGTCCAGACATGATCAAAGTACAAGTCCTGTTGTGGCCTGTGACAGATTCATCTTTTGGACAGGACTCCTACCAAGCTTACGGGGAAGATCGATTCCTGACCACTTCTATCATAAAATGGATGTGGGACCAGTACACCACTGATCCGACAGAAAGACAATCCATCTATGCTGCTCCATTAAAGGCTTCCATTGAAGAACTGAAAGGACTTCCTCCCGCATTCATACATGTGGCAGAAAGTGACATACTAAGAGATGAAGGAGAGGCATATGGCAGAAAATTAGATGAAGCAGGTGTACCAACAGCTACCGTACGCTACAACGGGATGATCCATGATTGGGGTTTGCTTCACTTCTTGAAAGACTTACCGTCAACTGTTAGTGTCTTTGACAATGCCGCTTACGAGTTGAAAAAATACTTGTTTTAACATCCAAAACTGAGGAGGAGGTTAGCTTAATACGGCTAACCTCCATTCTTTATATCAAAACATAAAATGACAAAAAATACATTAAACAGGATAGGTCTTAATGCTGATGGAAGTAAGAAGCTAGCGGATCTTCTGAATGATTTATTAGCCAACTACTCCATATTATATCAAAATACAAGAGGCTATCATTGGAACATTCGTGGGGCGAACTTCTTTGAACTCCATGAGAAATTTGAACAGCTCTATAACGACCTATTTGAAAAAATAGATGAGGTAGCTGAACGAATTTTAACACTTGGATATTCTCCAGGGCATAAGTTCACAGCATACTTAGAAGTTTCAAGGGTAGAAGAAAGTAACCAAGTCATAAAAGGAGTGACGGCAGTCGAAGAGATAATAGCAGCTTTCCAGGTACTGCTTACAAAGGAGCGAAACATCCTTCAGTTTGCAACTGATATGAATGATGAGGGTACCAGTGCTTTAATGAGCGATTACATCCGGGCACAAGAAAAGCTGGTATGGATGTACTTTGCCTACCTAGATCAAGAATAAAAAGTATTCAAAGAACGCATGAAAATACTGATGTTAATTTTTCACACAGGACTCATTCTGTTTAATACACATGTATTGGGCCAGCATCAAATTGCATCTAGAAATGGAGAAACCGAAGAAAGTCATTTTCATATTTCAGTTGCCATAGGGCATACCTATGTCCCTGAAAGTTCTATAAATGGAAAGACAACACTTACATTACCATCTATAGGATTTGACCTAGAGTACTATCTCAACTCAACATTTGGTCTTGGTTTGCATAACGATATCGAATTAGTAGTATTTGAAATTGAAGAAGAAGGAGGGACGATCATTAATCGGGAATACCCGTTGTTATTGACAGCTGACTTTCTTTACAAACCCTTCCATAATATGGTCCTTTTTGTAGGGCCTGGTATTGAACTGGAGAAAGAAGAGAATTTTGCTGTACTCAGAATGGGGATTGAATATATGGCATATGTCAATGACTACATTAGCTTTTCACCTACTCTTTTTTACGATTTTCGGCTTGACGCCTACAATACTTTATCGATTGGTATTGGAATGGGTTACAAATTTGGTAGTCACTAAAATTGAAATCCCGATAAAGTATTTTTGCCAAAAGTGAGAAATGACCCCACCATTAAGATTGCAGGACTTACGTTTTAGGGTTAGGCTAAAGGAGTATTAAGAAAAATACAATACATACTGAAGTAGGGCAAACAGTGATTAAGCTATTGTTGGTATAGTTAAATAATTGTTTCTAAATATTTCTAGGCATGAATACTCATAAGTGGCTCTTAAGCTTTACTTTCTTTTGCGCCTATACATCAATAACAATAGCGCAAAGTCCGCTTGATTTACTACCTGTAGGCCAGGCAACCGATATAGTGCAAAATTCAGGCGAATGGTCAAATCCTAGTACTTGGGAGAACCATACAATACCTAGTGAGGGGGCAAAAATCCATATTCCTATGGGATTAGAATTGACTGTGGATGGTGAAATTGCCGAAAGAATCAAAATTATCAGGAATGATGGTAAACTGAAATTTGCTACACATACCCATACTTCACTTCTAGTTGAAACCATCGTCCAAGGAATGATGGGCGAATTGGAAATGGGTACCGCAACTGCTCCAGTACCCGCAGGCATCACGTGTACGATTACGATCATCGATGAAGGTGACATTACCGATTTGACTACGCCACAATTTGAAAAAGGCTTGGTACTCATGGGCAAAACTGTCATCTATGGCGCTGATAAAACCGATTGGCTAACAGTGGCAACGAATCCTGTGCAAGGAGCTACTTCTATCAACTTGTCTTACGCACCAACAGGATGGGAAGAAGGAGATAGAATTGCCATTACAGGTACCAGCAGTTCAAACAACCCCACAGGCGATGAGGTGGCTATCATTCAATCTGTTTCTGGAAACACAGTGACATTGACAGCTCCATTGACAAAAGACCATTCTGATGTCCCCGCACCAGACCTTCGGGTTCATGTCGCCAATTTAAACCGCAACATAATTATTGAATCTGAGAACGCTGCTACTTCTAGTCCAGAAAGAGGACATACCATGTTTATGCATACACAAGATGTGGATATCAATAATATCCGATTCTCAAAATTGGGGAGAACCCGAAAAATTATTCCGATTGATGGATGGATGTTGAATCCGTTTTCAGCAAATGACGACGATATCTATATTCAAGGAGCTCGAACCAATATTAGAGGGCGCTATTCCGTACACTTTCATCGAGGTGGGGTGAGTCCCACCATGTCTCCAGCTTATGTTCGAGGTTGTGTGGTGGAAGATGATCCTGGATGGGCCTACGCAAACCACTCTTCATATGTACATTTTGAAGATAATGTCTCTTACAATGTAGTAGGTGGTGCTTTTCAAACGGAAGCAGGAGATGAACTAGGTTCTTTCAAACGAAATATAGCCATTCGAACCATCAACCCTAATTATCCAAGAATTCCACCGGGATTTCCGATTGATGATTTGTTGGCCGCACCTGATATTCGAGGGGACGAACAAGACTTTGCATTCCAAGGGGATGGCTTTTGGATTCATGGAGGCTTGGTCACCATGACAGATAATGTGGCGAGTGGATGTTCTGGACATGGATTTATATACTGGCCAGAGGGTTTGCGAGAACCCATCAGAAGTGGCTTGGTCAATGTTTTTGATCCTGCTAATGTACCCAATAATCACTTATTCCATCCACTCAGAGAGGAAGTAGCAACAGGCTGGGTGCCTGTTCAAACGTTTAAAGACAATGAAGCGTATTCGGCTGTAATTGGTTTTTCATCTTATTATTTACATACTCAATTTTTTGGGGAAATGATGGAGTATGACCCTGCATATTTAGCAACGGTACACTCTACTTTTGAAAACTTTACAGCCTGGAATGTCTTCTGGAAAGGAGTGGAAGTCAATCTTTCTGAACGATTGACGTTTAAAAATCTTAGGTTAGTAAACGATGATGGACATATCCATTCTATTGGAGTTGATAATAGCCACAAATCAACAAAGAATAGACATATATACGATAATGCAACTGTGGAAGGATTTGCCACTGGCATGATCGTCCCTCGTCAAGGATCCATTACGATAAACTGTGGAACGTATAGCAATCAAACGAATTTTGTCATCACAGAGCCCGTACAAACAGGCAGAGACTTGTTGATAGATGGAATTTCGACCTCTAGTCATCCGAGCTTTCCTGCCTCAAGCTATGTAGAAATAGAAATGAGTAATGATTTTTCTAATCCGTTGGATAGGCATCCCCTTTACTTCATGTTTGCTGATAGGATGGTTTTAAACTACGGTAATTATATTAATCAGAGACTTTATTTCGATGAACAAGATGGTTCTTTTATTCCGATATTGCCAGGATATGAACAATCTATAGAAGGACAAATTATTCCTAGTCAATTTGTCAACCTGACCAATCAGCAATTACAAAATTCTTATCAAATGTCATTTGGCGGAGCTGTGCAACCAGCCCATGCTGTTGCTGTATCAGGTATTGTTGGGGGTAAAATTTATGACAACGACACTACTTCCCTAAATAGGCCAATTTGTGTAGGTGGTACTGGGCCATCTACAAAATAGGTATTCGTTCCTATACAATTGAGTATTTCAGAAAAATTATTG
>JBCBPW010000058.1:0-44627 GCA_039820545.1 Bacteroidota bacterium
GGAGAGAGCATAAGGGGGTAGACCAATTTCCTTAAAAAAATGATGATGATTCATCTAGAATACGTCCTTCAGGCCTATTTGAGGCATATTTAGGACAAACTTGTACCTGATATCAGGTTGGGAAGCGGAATATTTCGAGTAAAAAAGAATATTCGATTTATAAATTGATTAATTATTGGGCTTCATAGCTTGGGGAATGTATGATTCTTTTTTCATATTTAAACCATAGAAAATAATTGGGGAATTTAATTTTCGAATTAATAAAAATTCGACGTCGATCACTTTTACCTATTTTCCAACACTAAACTTTTCGCTCATGAAAGTCTTCAAGAAAGCCTTAGCTGCTGCTTTTATCACTGCAGGTATAGCAGGGACATGTGTATTTGCTTCTGTGACCATATCATCTAACTTATCATCTGACACACCTGTCATAGGTGATCCTGTGGGAAGCGATGTCTACTGTAAGCCTACAAGCAAGAAGGATTGTAAGTCTCCCGCAACGGGCAACATCTACATCAACTACTATCCAGCTACGATCAAGGGGATATAGCCTGTGGTAGAAATATCTTCAAATTTTCTTTCTATGTAAGGATGCAAGCAGGAGATATCCACTCCTGCTTGCAAATAGGTATATCCCATGAAAAAAACAATTATTTGTATTTCAACTATTTTATTATCAGTCCTTTATGTCTCATGCGGTAAAGGCGAACGTCCTGAAGATACCTTCTCTTCTGACCAGATTCATGTAGACTTTACACGTTTTGAGGCAGAAGATCGAGTCAACCTTTCAGCAGATGGAAAAGAGCTAGTTGGCAGCCCAGTAGAAATTGTGACTACTCAAGATTATATCGCTATTTTAGATATGGTCAAATCACCCTGGATTGCCATTTTTGATAAAAAGTCGATGAATTTTCTAGGAAGAATTGCTCCCGAAGGTAGAGGTCCAGGGGAGTCTATCAATCCTGGGAAGCTTCTCCCCTTAGATAAGGGCAACACGATTTGGCTATTTGATGGCTTAATGCAGCGATTCCAGTTGTTCGATATCGAGGTGGCACTAGCTGCCAAAGCGGCTGATACATTCTATGAACCCAAGCGTACATTTATATTGATTGATAGCCTTAGAGGATCACGTGATCCTTCTATTACGCATACAGGCTTATTCGCTACCACTACCTATAGTCATGATGACTGTCGCTATTTCTATTTTGACGAAAACCCACAGATCGTTCAGAAAGTCGGACTACTTCCTCCCCCCCAACAAGACTGGCCCAAACAAGGAGAAAAGGCATATTTTCCTATTGGAGCGACCTATTACAATGCCAAGTTGGCCGCTCACCCTAAGCAAGACTGGGTAGTCGTAGGGTACTCCAACACAGATGTGATTGAGATTTATAAAGAAGGACATCTTACCCAGAGGGTGCGAGGACCCGAGCAGATCGAAATTGAAAAAGAAATTGTAGAAGAAGTCGAAGGGATCTATACCTCTACTACCTCTGAGGGAACACAGTTTACTTATTTGTATCTCCAAGCACATGGAGACTATATTTTCGCAGCTTATCAGGGAAGGGATTCAGAACAGGTTCTCCATTTCCATATCTTTGACTGGGACGGAAAACCTGTGAAAAGACTGGCATTTGATCGAGAAGTATCCGCTTTTTGGGCAGAAGAAACATCGGAGGATGTGTTTCAGGCCTATGTGGTAGATGGGGAAGAGGGAATACTGAATAAAGTAGAGCTGAAAATATAGGTTGAAATGAGGCATATCATTTTTTGCGTAGGAATTGTCTCGTGGGGATTATGGGTTAGCTGTTCTACAACTAAACAGGTCCCAGATGAAGAAAAGGGATCTGTCTATTCAGATCCTCAGGTAGGAGACACACTGGTTGTCCATACAGACTTGCTGTCACAATTGAAGCCTTTCTCAAGTCCAGAGAAAAGCGAGAAGCCTCCTTACAAGATTTTCTCCTGGATAAAAGCAGACTGTTCTTCCTGCGCTCTTAAGTTCAAGCGCTGGATGGAGTTCAAGCAAAATGATCAAATCACAGGTGCATATGCCTTGTATCCCATTGTATATGCTTCCTCTCGCGATATGGTCGAGTACACGGTCGAGGAAATCATTCATTATCCCTATCCTGTCTATTATGACAGCACCAATCACTTCTTTGAGGACAACCATCTCTCAGAAGATGGCTATTATCAAACTTTTTTAGTAGATCCATTCAATAAAATTCTCGCTATAGGTGATCCTAACCTAGATAATAGCTATTTTAATACCTATAAACGCATCATCAATGGAGAGTGATGCCGTGTTCAGGGCACTAACATGAGAGAGCTACATAGATACATTTTTAAAGGGATATTAGGATTAGGCCTCATGGTCATGCTTGGTACATGGGGCTGCAAAACCGAAGAAGACGCGAGGAAAAGTTACGCTTTGCCTACCTCAGCCTCAGAGGTTAAGTGGGAAAAGACCAAAGTACAGACAGTGGTCGCCAGGGAAAGCGACTTTGAGGCAGAAATTTTTAGCAACGGAAAGCTTAAAACCAGTAGAAAAGCGCATATCCAATTTCAAATAGGGGGTATGATCCAGGCCTTGCCTATCCGCAATGGACAGTATGTAAAGAAAGGCCAACTACTGGCACGAATAGACGATGCATCCTATCAGCTCGAACGAGAGAGCGCCCAACAAAGATTAGAGAAAGCTGCGCTTGAGATACAGGATGTGCTCCTGAGCTTTGGAGACTATGCAGTGGAGGACTCCGCGCAGATTCCCGCAGGAATTTGGGCAGCAGCCCAAAACAAAAGTGGCCTCCGAGAAGCGCGCATCAACCTTAAGAAGGCGCAACTGGATCTGACACGCACGCGGCTGAGAGCCCCCTTCTCAGGTTACGTCGCTCAGCTCGAAGGTAATGTCTTTCAGCCTGCCTCACAGAGCAAACCCCTTTGTTTTGTAATTGATCCCAATAAGTTTTACGTCTCTTTTCCTGTGATGGAGTCTGAACTCAAGAAACTGGCCATCGGTCAGCCCGTCCAGGTCATTGCTCCAGGTGGTAAGCAGGCGTATTATGAGGGGGAAATCACAGAGATAGATCCTTTCGTAGATAAAAATGGAGCAATCCAAGTGAAAGCACAACTTGCTAAAGCAAGCAAAGACCTCATTTTCGGAATGAATGTCCAAGTGGTCATCCAGACGACGATTGCTGATCAACTTATTCTCCCCAAAACTGCTTTGCTCCAACGCCAAGGCCGATCGGTCGTTTTCACCCTCTCCAATGATACCGCCTACTGGAACTATGTAGAGGTCAGTCATGAAAACAGCGAAGAGATATGTATTGCCAAAGGAATAGAGAAGGGAGCTGAAGTCATCACTGAGGGTAATCTCAATCTCTCTCACAAACAAGTCGTACAGACCAATTAAAACACCGATGGTAAAGTTTCTGATCGAAAGACCCGTAGGTGTTTTTGTCACTGCCATTCTGTTAGGTATGGCGGGTTTTTTAGCCATGAGCAAACTCCCCGTTTCTCTGATGCCTGCGATTGAGATTCCTCAGATCACTATATTGGTCGAAGGAGAAGCCTATGCCTCAGCTGAGTTAGAACAAGTAGTCCTAGAACCTCTTCGCCAAAAGTTGCTCCAAACCAGATATCTAGCGGATATCCAAAGTATTGCTCAAGAAGGGAAAGGTGTGATTTACTTGACCTTTGAGTTTGGGCAATCTATGGACTACGCCTTCTTGGATGTGAATGAAAAGGTCGACGAGACCATGGCACTGCTACCTCCTGGTGTTCCGAGACCACGTATTGTGAAATCTAGTCCTGATGATCTTCCTATCGTGATGATCAATGTGTGGAAGAAGGACTCAGAGGGTGTAGGTCATGACGAAAGTATGCTGGAACTGAGCCGATTTGCTGAAGAAGTGATTAAGCGACGATTGGAGCAAAGCCCAAGCATAGCCTTTGTCGACATCAATGGCAGTCTCTATCCAGAGATCCAGATCGTACCCGACATAAGAAAAATCAGGAATCTTAATTTGGACTGGGAAGTGATCGAGCAAGCGATCCTCAAGTCTCAGCGCTATGTGGGCAACGTCACAGTCGAGAAAAATAGGTCGCGGTTCAATTTGCGGATTGGCAATAAGTTGGGAGGAGTCGAAGAAATCGAGAATATCCCGCTTACGTTTGGTGAAAGCACGATCAGACTAGGAGAAATCGCCCAAGTGAACTACCGTAAAAAGGCCGCACAAGGCTACAATATTTTTCGGTCAAATGAAGCCATCTCCATGGCGGTCATCAAAAAGGCAGATGCAAGAGTCGATGACCTGAAAGATGCGCTACGCTCACAGCTCACCCTGTTCACTATAGACAATCCAGAATTGGTATTTGAGCTTAGCCAAAATCAGACAGATCTCCTCGATTTTGCCATCGACAACCTTATCCAAAGCCTGATCATAGGGAGTATCTTGGCCTTTATCAGCATTTTCCTTTTTCTCAATGACAGAAAAGCTCCCCTGCTCATTTTTATTAGCATCCCATATGCCATTCTACTCAGCTTCCTCTTCCTGTATTTGTTGGACATTAGCCTCAACATTCTTTCTCTCTCAGGATTGGTGGTCAGCGTAGGCTTGATGATCGACAATTCGATCATCGTGATTGACAATATCCAGCAATACTATCAAAGAAAGCTGCCTCCCAAAGAAGCTGCAGCGCAAGCAGTTTTAGAGGTCGTTCGTCCCTTGTTGTCTTCCGCGCTTACGACCTGTTCTGTCTTTTTGCCACTTATATTTTTGGGTGGACTTGCAGGTGTTCTCTTCTTCGAGCAAGCGGTTACCATTTCTGTTGGTATTGGCGTTTCGCTCCTGGTCGCGATATTTTTAATCCCTGTCCTTTATGTTCAGCTCGCGCGCAAAGATACTGCGTCTCGAGATGGTTCTCGCTTTTCTCGTGCGGTCGAAGTAAGGTATGAAAGAGGACTAACGCTTACCATGAGACGACCATGGGTGATCCTTTTGTGTGTAGGAATGATAGGAGGACTGGGCATATGGGCAGCACAAGCGCTAAAAGTAGAACGTCTTCCGCAGATCGAGCCTTTGGATACTGAGCTGATGGTCTCGTGGAAGAGTACCATCAGCCTAGAAGAGAACCGTAGACGCTGCGAACAATTGCTACGCGAGGTCGGATCCGCTCAGATCCAATCTCATGTGGAGATCGGTCGACAGCAGTTCAAGTTGAGGCAAGGTCTACCCGCTAAGTCTTACGAAGCAAAAATGTACCTCAAGGCACCCTCTGTAGAAGTACTTTATGAGGTAAAGCAAAGACTGGAGGTTTATCTGACTCAGAACCATCCCCAAGCGCGCTTCTCGTTTCGATCGGGTAAAAATCTTTTTGAGCAAGTATTGGGAGAAGAGGCATATGATGTGGAGGTGCGGATGAGAAGCATTGCTGAAGGGGTAGCTCTCCCAGCAGCGCAAGCAACTACCTACAGGCAGTACCTATCCAGTATACTGGAAGAACGGGTGCTAGAACCTGCCAACATACAATTCCAGATTCTGAGACCTGACTTTGACAAGATGAGTCTGTACGATGTGGGCATTGACCCCTTGATCAATCAATTGACGCTCTCCCTCAGTAGCTTAAAAGTTGGTAAATTGGTTGAAGGACAGATTGAGATTCCGATTGTTTTGTCACAAGGAAGGATGGAAGAGGATTTAAATCGAACCCTGAGAAGCTGCTTTGTGAGAAGTGAAAAGGGGAATTATGTCCCTGTACTTGAGCTGATACGAATAGAACGAAAGTCAGAGTATTTGTATAACCTCTCAGACGCACGTGGTGCCTATGTGCCATTTTATCTATCAGTAGGTGAGGAGAAAGAACGATGGATTGTAGATGCTTCTGAACACTTCGAAGCAGAGAATACAGGATTGGAAATTGACATTTTATCCAGGAGTGCGGACAACCGCAAGCTTCAACAGCAGCTTCTAGGGATCATCCTGTTGGCTATACTCGTATTGTATGCCATCCTAGCTGCGCAGTTTGAGTCACTGCTTTTGCCATTTATTGTGTTGGCGGAGATTCCGCTTGGGATCGCGAGTTCTCTCATTGGTCTATGGATAGGAGGTGCTACGCTCAACCTAATGTCTCTCATTGGTATACTGGTCATGATTGGGATTGTGATCAATGACTCCATCCTAAAGATTGATACAATCAATAGACACGTGAAGCAAGGTTTGCCTGTAAAAGAGGCTGTTCGAGAAGCGGGGCACCAGCGACTCAATGCCATTCTCATGACAAGTTTGACTACCATCCTGGCAGTACTTCCTTTCCTCTTCCTCTCAGGGATCGGTGCGGCGCTTCAACAGCCGCTTGCACTGGCGCTGATTGCAGGGATGATTTCAGGTACCTTGATTAGCTTATTCTTCATTCCCTTAGTGTATACATTCGTGAAAGAAAAATCTGCTCGCTTAAGTATCAAACTATGAAAGCATTTGTTTCTCGCATTGCGATTTTGATGATGATTTTTTCGTTTTCTGCGAGCGTCCTTTTGGGACAAGAAAAGAAGCTGACGATAGGAATATATGAGGTAATCCATTTTGCCTTAGCACGAAGTCTACCCTCTCAGACGAATATTCAAACGCTGCGGCGAAGTCAACTGGAATTTGGACTCTTTCAGACCGCGCTTCTTCCTACGGTCAACTTGCAGACAATTCCCATTGCCTTTAATCGAACCATCGTACAGCGATACGATGTGAATGAGGCGGCAGATATTTATGTGACACAGCAAAATATTTACTCTTTTCTTAACCTGGAAGTGACCAAACCTTTGGGATCGACGGGGGGACGAATCTTTGTAAATGCCAATGTGGGGCGTTTGCAAAACTTAGGAGAGAATCCGTTCCTGAATTTTTCTACCTCTCCCATCAATATCGGGCTGAGCCAACCCATTGGAGGATTTAACCCTTACAAATGGGAGAAACTCCAAGCCCCAATCAGGCTTCAGGCAGCAGAAAGGAGAAATATTTTGGTGCAGGAGCAAATTTCTCGCGATGCGGTGGGACTTTACTTTGATCTTTTGATTGCTCAGCAGAGCATGGCGCTTTCTCTCCAAAATAGGCGTCTACTCGATACCTTGCTTGAGATCTCCAAAAAGCGCAACCTCCTAGGAGGAATTCCTCAGGATCAATTGCTTCAACTAGAACTTCAAATTCTAGAATCTGAGACAGATTACCAGCAGCAGAAAAATCAAGTAGGTATCCTGAAAAATCAATTGATCAACTTCCTTCAACTTTCATCCACAACCAAAATGGATTTAGAGGTTCCGCCTTTTTTGGAGATGCCCAAAATCCCCGTACAGCAAGCACTTATTTATTGCACAACAAACCATCCCAACATCACCGATCAGGAACTGCTGTTACTCGACGCTACCAAAGCTTATGAAAAGCAGTACAAAGAATCTCGCTTTCAGGCCAATCTGGACGTGAGTATAGGGTTGAATCAGTCCGATAGTACGCTTGCCAGTTCTTTGCAAAACCCTTTAGATCAGGAAGTCGTCTTCTTCACTTTTGACATTCCCCTGCTCGATTGGGGAAGACGAAAACAGTCACTAGAGATCGCCGAGGCCACCAAAATACAGCAAGAGCTCGAACTCCGAAATCAAAAGCTCAACTTACAGACAGAGTTGCAAGCAGAATTGAGTAAGCAGGAGTTTTTTTACCAGCAGAATGAACGCCTGGAGAAAATGGCCCTTTTAGCGGCGGAGCAGCTGAAGATCAGTCAGCGACAATACCTTTCGGGAAAGATTGATCTTCTCACCCTTTCACTTGCCAGGACAAAGAATAACCAAATCCAGCGCAGCAAAATAGATCTGCTACGCGAGTACTGGCTCTGGATATATAATCTTCGAAGTCTGACTTTATTTGACTTTCGCCTGAATCAGCCTATTGCTCCGTATGATAACTTCTAGGTGGTTGAATGAAAGGTATATCCGCTCATACTCCACCTACTCTCGCGCTAAAGTTAAGGTCCACTTGGTGTGACTATCTGCAATCGTTGCATCATAGATGGCATTGCGACCCAGAGGATTAGAGGAGTCGACGAGTTTGAAGTAAGTCGTCCATACTTGCTTATCGCGAGTGTCTGTTTCCAGTTGGAAAAAAAGATCGCATTCGAAGATCTCTGGACAAAGCACATTTTTCCAGACGACTCTTTTGCTCAGTCTGTCGAGGAACATGAGGGTCGTGATGTCCAGTATGGCTCCATTGACATTGGTGTAAAAGGCAGAAATCTCTTTGGTCCCTCCTAGATCCAAAAGCGGATCGGGACGAATGATGATCTCACCTGCATTTTCTATGTTTTCAAACTTCTCTGTTGTACCGTCTGGATTGATCAACCAGCGTTCGGATAGGGCGATATTCCATTCTCCTTCCATACGTTCCAGTGCGCGATTGGAGCGTGTATTGGCAGAGCAACTAAGTAGGAGAAAAGCCAAGGGGAATATATATAAGTAAAGATGTCTCACGATGATATATTTTGAGGGTGGGATACTATTTTTGTTTGTTGTAATTGCTCCATGGGAAGAATTCGAGTCCAAAGACTAAGCGACCTCCGCCAAAGCTGCTGGTTTTGACGCCCAGGTCTTTTTCTAGGAACTCTACAGGTTCCTCTGCCCAGAGCCGATAGTCTTGTGGAAGATCTGTAGGAGGGAAAAAATGGGAGTCTTCTTCGAGTAAGGCAAGAAGTCCTGCAGAGTCTTGAAAGAGTAAGTTGGTGCCGATACTCCATCGGGCAAAGATATTCGCGCCCCCTAGATTGATTGTGACCATAGGACCCCACTGCATTAAGGTCTCTACACCTGTATATACACCATTGAGTTTGTACTCAGATGTGATGGAGCGAGAACCATCCTGGTAAATGGTGGTATGTGTAAGGTCAATGGTGCGCACATAACCCGTCAGATGAAGGTCCAGAAATACTCGTTTTTTGAAATTGATGCCTAGTGCAGTACCGAAATTGGTGTCTCGAAAACGGATGGCTGTTTCATTCTGTAGATTATTCACCCAAGTAGCGGTCTGAATGTACCTTCCGCGGCCACCTGAGATGAAGAAATTAAAAGAGAATCCTACCTTTTTTCCAGTAAAAAAACGAAAGCCTGCTCCAAAGTTGGGATGCTGGAAGTCGGTGGTCCCAAAGGTGTCGTAGGGAACGCTTAGCTTATTTCCCCAATAATCGTTGAAGCTGGTATAGAAGGAATTGATCTGACTAGGGTCAGCTTGGGTGATGTCGTAGTCCGCTGATAGGTAAAAGATGGCACCTTCTCCTTCCAACTGTGCCTGTGTAACTGAGATAGACAGGAGCCATATAAGACCTGTCCACCAGAATTTCTGTAGCATAATGAATGGTGTGTAGTGTGTAAAAAATTCTTGAAAGATTACGCTTGTTTTATCTTGATAATCTACAAGAATTAATCCTTGGATGAAAAAAGGTTACAGCATTCCTTGTAGGGTTACCGCCACGGCGTGGCCTCTCTTTCCAGAAAAAAATCGAGGAGAAATACATGATTCCCCCTCGATTCCATATGCTCGTAATAAACTTTTAATCACTCATTTATTCCAGTACAGGCTGATTTTCATCTATCCATTCGTCCATCTCTTGTAGTGCCTCCCAAAATCCTCCATTCAAAATGGGGAAACGGCACCATGTTTTGGGATCGAGGTTTTCATCGTCTAGATGGAAGGAAGGGGCATAGCGCTCTCTTTTCCATTGATTGCGCGACCAGAGTAGGAAAAACTTACGAATGTATCCCTTTAGTACTTGATCTGGGTAGCTTCCTCTCAGTGTCTTGAATACCTCAAGGGGAGACTTATAATCTCGGATCGCCGCTTTTTCGATGTCATCTAGTACGCCATAAGGCATCAGATCTGCCTCGTCTGTCTGTGTCTCACTGGGTGGCCGTAACTCAGCCGACGGTCTAAGGCTGTTGACATAGCGTAGGGAAGGAATGTCCAATTCTTTCTCAGCCCATACGAGCCACTCCAAGAGGGAATCTTTGTCGATGCCTCCTAAAGGAGCCAAGCCACCTGATGAGTCTCCATCCATCGTGGTATAGCCTACGGCTGCTTCACTTCTATTGGAGGTCGTCACGAGTAAGCCCCGCTGGATATTGGCGAGCATCCAAATGCCGGGGGCGCGGAGGCGAGCCTGAATGTTTTGTAGGGTGATGTCGTCTTGCTCCCAGTTGAGGGGACGCTGAATGGCTGATTCTGCCAGGCCCTTGTAGGATTCATGTAAGGGTTCCACATCCCAGTGGTGGAAGGCAGCTCCCAGGCCAGTAGCCAGTTCATGGGCACTCTCCAAAGTGGCGTCACCTGAGTTGGACGTAGCTTGATATACAGTCGTGAATAGCTGGGATGTGATTGGTTTTTGAGGGTCGATCCCTGTATAGCCAATCTTTTCCAAAAAGCGATCGCTTCCTAGCTCCGCTTCTGCACGTTTCAGCGCGTGTGCGCACAGCACCGCACAAGTGGAGGAGTCAGCCCCCCCTGAGAGTGAGAGGACAAAGCCTCTGCTGCGACTTTTTCGCATGTAGTCGAATAACGCCAGCGTCTCCGCAAAGTAGAATTCCTGGTTCTTATCGATATGTGGCGCCATTTCGGCTTCCCTCGACTGGGCTTCTGGATATTCTCCAGGGGCTACAATCATGTGATTGGGAATCTCAGGTCGGAAATTGAAGGATTTCTTTCGGTAGGTATGGACCTTTTCTACATCTACCACAGCTGGCATGATTTCGTAGTCTTCGAAGGTAAATCGACGGTTGCGCCCTAGCAACTCACCCTGTTGGGCAATCAGAATTTCTCCATCATAGATGATGCGCCCTGCTTCATTTCCCAGAAGATTGGAGTACACATAGGTACAGTTGAAAGCACGCGAGGCTTCGCGAACCAACATCTCCCTAATCTCCGACTTGCCAAAGGCAAAATTGGACGCGCTAGGGTTGAGGATGACATCCACTCCGTAGAGATAATGATCCTGGGCAGGACGTATGCCATTCCATGCATCTTCGCATATCTCTATGCCAATACGTACGCCATTGACCTCAAAGATGATGTCTCCAAAGGGATAGGCTCGATTTTCCCATTCATAAGAAGCAATAACTCCCTCTTGCCAAGGCTTGAACCAGCGAGGTTCGTAGTAGATCCCGTCTCCAGGGAGCATCTGTTTGGGAACAAAACCCAGTAACTCCTGATCGTGAATCATGGCGACCACATTGTATAAGCAATGCTCATAAGACATTGGCAACCCTATCGATACGGTGAGGCCTTCGGAGGCTTCTACGATCTCTTCTAATGCTTGTAGAGATCTCCTCAATACATACTCATTGAAGAAAGCGTCTTCGCAGCCGTATCCACTGATGGCGAGTTCGGGAAGCCCCAAGATACTTACCTTTTCTGCTTTCGCTTGTTCGATTGCTTCTAAGATATGGGCGGTATTTCCGCTGAAATCTAAGGGCGTTTGATTGAGACAGGCTCCTGCTAGTTTGATATATTTCATCGCCTTAGGCTTTATTTTTGTTTATTTTACACAAAAAAACGAAATTCCCCGCAATAGGTTTAAATTTCTCTATATTTTACGAAAAAAAGATTAGAGGCACATGGGACGAATTTCCCACATTCACGTAGCCGTAGACGCCGTGGTATTTGGTTATCAGGCAGATGTAGGCATTTCTCTTTTGTTGATCAAGCGAAGATATCCACCTTTTGAAGGACAGTGGGCCTTACCAGGAGGATTTGTAGAGGAAGGAGAAAGTCTGGAAGCAGCCGTTCATCGCGAACTGACCGAGGAGACTGGGATCAGCATCAATTATCTAGAGCAGTTGTACACTTTTGGTCAGCCTGAAAGAGATCCCCGTCGGCGTGTCGTATCTGTGGCTTATTTTGCCCTTGTCCGACCTGAAGCATTTGAGCTGTATGCCCAGACTGATGCAACAGATGCGCAGTGGTACCTCTTGGATGACTTACCTGAGATGGCATTTGATCATGACAAAATCATCGAGAAAGCCATAGAAAGACTCAAGGCAAAGGTGACGTATGAACCCATTGGATTTGAGCTTTTGGAAGAGCAGTTCACTTTTGCCGAATTGCAGAAACTGTATGAGACACTCCTCAATCGGGAGATAGATCGAGGCAATTTTCAAAAGAAGATTAAAAGTCTGGATATTTTAGAAGAATTACCTGATCTGCGAAAGCCCGTAGGTTCGGGTAGGCCAGCCCGCGTATTTCGGTTTCATGAGGAAAAATATTTTGCCCTAAAGGGAAGAGGGGAATTGTTTGAAGTATGGGTAGGAAAGGGAAAGTAATAGCCAAAGAATGCAGGGAACTGTAACCTTCATCCTCTTTCACCTCCCCTAAGAACTGCTAAGCAAATGACAATTGGTTCCCGTGCTTTTTCCCTATCTTGGCCTAAATTTGCATGTACGGTCAATTTTATGAAGTATTTTATTTTTCTTTTGGCACTTGTATTCCTACTGAGTTGTGGCCAGAATGAAGCAGAAAGTTCTCAGGAGACGATGGCAGATCTCTCATGGGCAGAGATCGAGGCTCAAGCCAAGGGGAGCACTGTCAACCTGATGATGTGGCAAGGAGATCCCTTTATCAATGATTACATTCAATCCTATGTCGCACCTGAACTCAAGAGCAGATACGATCTTACGCTCAAAGTAGCGAATGGCCAAGGAAGTCAGATTGTCTCTATCTTGCTTGCGGAGTTGGAAGCGGGGAAGTCCGAAAGCGAACTCGACATGATGTGGATCAACGGTGAGACTTTTTTTCAGCTTAGACAAATTGACGCACTCCATGGACCCTTTGTGGATCGTTTGCCCAACTCGGAGTACATCGATTTTGAGAATCCCTTCATCAAATACGATTTCCAGCAGGAAGTAGATGGGTACGAAAGTCCCTGGGGATCTGTCCAGCAAGCCCTTATCTACGACAGTGCGCGTGTCTCTAATCCCCCGACGGATATGGCATCCTTAGAGGCATGGGTGGTGGCCCATCCTGGAAAATTTACCTTTCCCAACGACTTCGCAGGTATGAGTTTCTTGAAGGCCCTGTTAGTAGAGCTGGCAGGAGATGTCGAAAGGTTGAATGGACCCTTTGATGAGACCTTGTATGAGGAACTCAGTACAGAGCTTTGGGTCTATCTCAATCGGATCAAGGGAAAATTTTGGAAAGAGGGAGAGACTTTTCCAGCGGCTACTTCCAATCTGCATCAGCTGTTTGCCAGTGGAGAGGTCGACATCACGATGAGCATGAATGATGCTGAGGTGGACAACAAAGTCTTGCAAGGGGCCTTTCCCAACACTTCGAAAGCCTATGTGCTCGCAAATGGGACCATCCGCAACTCCCACTTTATGGGCATTTCTAAAGGCTCTAGAAATAAAGCAGGTGCTTTGGTTGTCATCAATTTCCTCCTAGAACCTGAAGCTCAATGGAAAAAGGCTCAACCTGCTATATGGGGAGATGGATCTGTCTTGGATATGTCCAAGTTGCCCAAGACTTGGCAGATGAAATTTGATGCTATCCCTCAACGTATACATGCACCGAAGCGATCGGAGATAGAGCCACTGGGCCTGCGCGAACCTGCGCCCGAGTATATGATTCGCCTCTTTGATGATTTTCGAAAATATGTGATCCAACAATAGGCGTGAAAGTCCCACGAATACCTGAGACAATCGGCATCGGCCTCTTCCTCCTTCTGGCGGTCCTTCCTTTGGTGCTGGGATTGGGCTATGCTTTGCTCTATGGCTTGGGTTTGGTGGGAAGATTGAGTCAAGGGTTTACGCTGGCGTATGTACAACAGGTGGTGGCAGAGGGAGAAATTTGGCGCTCTTTTGCTTACACCCTCTACATTGCGGTCATATCTATGGGGGGGGCTGTTGGGTTGGCTTTGATCGGTACGGTAGGATTCCGAAAGTTTTGGCAAGAACGACCTTCATCTTACTGGATTTATTTTCCTTTGGCGATTCCGAGCATGGTGGCTGCCTTTTTTAGTCTACAACTCCTCAGTAAATCGGGGCTGGTTGCTCGCTTGGTGTACAGTTGGGGATGGATACAAGATGTACAAGACTTTCCTGATCTGATCAATGATGCAGGAGGGATTGGTATCATTTTTACGCATGCGTTCATGGCTACCCCCTTTTTACTTATCGTATTTCTCAATATTTGGCAAAAGGAAAGAATGGATGAACTGGGGCAGCTGGCAGAGACGTTGGGGGCTAGGAAGCGCAGCATTTTACGAAGAATTGCTATACCTATACTGCTGAAAAGTAGTTTTCCAACCTTGGTCCTGTACTTTGTATTTGTCCTGGGCTCTTATGAGATCCCTTTATTGTTGGGAAGGGAAGATCCACAGATGGTGTCGGTTTTGATTGCCAGGAAGTCGATTCGGCCCTTTGATCTGATGGACAAACCCGAAGCATACGTCATTGCTTTTGTCTATGCCATACTGGTTCTTTTGACCGTAGTCTTATTGCTCCGCAAACGAAAAACAGCATGAGAAGGGTAGGACTCCATATGATATCGGGATTTGTGATCCTACTGCCCTTTGTGTTGCTCATGGGGCTGTCGCTCATGCAGGCATGGCGCTTCCCTGCTCTGCAGCCTGAGATGTGGACGCTCGACAACTGGACGCAATTGCTTGGACAGCAAGAAGACCTGGCGCTTAGTTTGGGCATGTCCTTACTCTTATCCATTTCTGTCGCGACACTCGCTACACTTTTGGGCTTTTGGTCCAGTCGCTTTCTCGCCTATCATCCTTGGAGTCAACTGTGGCTCGTCTTAACCTATTTACCCTTTGTACTTTCTCCCGTCATCTATGCGGTCTGTATCAATTTTTTCTTCATCCTCTGGGGACTTTCTGGAAATATTATTGGTGTATTCTTGGGACAAATGATGATTGCCTATCCTTTCGCCATCATTTTATTTAGCCGTCACTGGACTCCCCAGATTCAGTCTTTAGAACAGTTGACCCTGACACTCGGAGGGAGTCGCCATCAGCTTTTTACCCGCGTCCTATTGCCCATCTCAAAGGGCATGTTGTTGGTATGCTTTTTCCAGACCTTCCTTATTTCCTGGTTTGAGTATGGGTTGACGACGCTGATCGGGGTGGGAAAGATACAGACTTTGACCCTCAAGGTGTACCAGTATGTGAATGAGGCCAATATCTATCTCGCTGCGCTGGCGAGTTGCCTTTTATTCCTGCCTCCTTTAATCCTCATCTGGGTCAATAAGCGGTTTGTCTTTCGCCCAATAGAAGAGGGTAGGGAACCTATTGAGTCTAGAAAATGAATAGATAAATAAGGATGGAATGTGTATCCATCTTATAACATCGCTCTTTCCAGATTGTATCTGGAGCATATATTTTGCTTCAGTTGCAAACCGAAGGAGGCCAGTTCAGTGCAACATGGGAGAGAATACCTGTGGGAATGTACTTACTTCTTTTAGGGAAAAATTTTATCAAATGCGAATTATATGTGATCGGTAAAATTAAGCTGCGAAAAAAAATAAAAATTTTCTCCGTCCATGCGTAGGGCAGTCCAGAAGTTTCAGGTTGTAGTGCTAAAATCGAGAAATAGACCATGTGGTGTCCCGAGATTCATCGTGATGATGTCTCTTCCCTCCCCCAGAAGCTCGATTTTAGGGACACTGAATGCGAAAATGTAAAATGCTTTTTACAGACGAAGGAACGCTATACCAGAAAAGTTCATGCAACCGAAAGCTTCGCCTACCTCTATTTTCTCTTCTGAATCTCTTTCATTCAATCAGAAGAAGGAACCCAAAATAGCTGTGAAACAACCCGAGCTACCCAAAGGCGGTGGCTCCATCAAAGGAATGGACGAGAAGTTTGCCCCTCATGAGTTCTCAGGAGCCAGCAGTATGCATATTTCATTCTCCACTTCTCCTTGTCGGGAGATCACTCCTCACCTTAGCCTCAACTATAGTTCTGGTGGTGGCAATAGTCCCTTGGGGCTGGGCTGGTCCACGCAGCTTCCCTCCATCTGCCGAAAAACAAGTAAAGGAATCCCACAATACGATAGGGCGGATACATTTTTATTCTTGGGGGATGATCTCGTTCCGCTAGACCCTCCACAAGCTCAAGAAAAAAAGCTCAATGGAATCGCCTATACGATTTCTGTATTTCAAGAGCGAAACGAAGGGAGTTTTAATCGGATAGAATTTTGGCAGCCTACCGATCCGCTACAGCAGCATCATTCTTTTTGGAAAGTAACAGATGCCGCACACGCCATTTCTATCTATGGGTACAACGAGCAGGCGAAGATCTCTGATCCCGAAGATCCTCAAAAGGTATTCTCATGGCTTCTGGAAGAGCATTATAATGCTGCGGGGGATCATTGCTTGTATTTTTATAAGGAGGAGGACCGAGAAGGAGTGGACGTAGCACGTAGTTATGAAAGAGATCGTGTAGTGGGCGCACAAAAATATCCTCAATATATTCGATATGGCCATGATTTGTCAATTTCCGATTCTATGGTCCTGACTGGAAATGCTGCGGTATCTACTCCTTCGGAGTGGCATTTTGAGGTAGTATTTGATTATGGCGAATATGATATTCACCCTGCAAACCTCAATCCATATAAGCCTAAAAATGCATGGACCCTTCGTCCCGATCCTTTTTCCTTATATCATGCGGGATTTGAGATTCGTACCTACAGGCGGTGCGCAAATATGTTACTCTTCCATAGATTTACAGAAATCAATACAAACCCTGTACTTGTCCATGCGCTGCGCATAGGGTATGAAAATCATGGACTCACGTTGTTGAGCCAATTGATCTCTGTACAGGAGGTTGGGTATCGCTGGGATCAAAATGCCTATACCACCGAAAGTCTCCCGCAAACAGACTTCAACTATACGACCTTTGATCCTGCCATGGGGCGCTTCGAGAAGATCAAGGAAACAGATGAATCTTTTCTGCCAGGTCTCAATGGACCCGAACCTTATCAGTTGGTAGATCTATTTGGAGAAGGCATTCCAGGGATTTTATTTGCCAATGGAGAAAGCGTGTACTACCAATCTCCTGTACTAAAACCTGCGAAAAACCTAGAATCTAGTCCCTCCGATGGGATTGTCATTCCTCCAGCCGTCTCTTCGCTTGCCTATCAAACGCCAGATGTAGATATCGCATTTCCTATCCAGCGCGCAGCAGAGGGGCCAGGCGTACAACTCACAGATGTGACAGGAGACGGTAAGCTAGACCTGTTGGCTACCGAGGGGCGAATCAATGGTTTTTACGAATCTCAGGAGAGAGAACGTTGGCAAGGATTCCAACCTTTTCAAGGTTTTCCATATGATTATCATGAGACGGGGCAGTCATGGGTAGATATCACAGGTAATGGACTTTCAGACTACGTGCAACTCAGGGACCATTCCCTCCGGTATTATCCCTCTCTTGGGGATCGGGGGTTCGGTCCAGCTTTTGTACAGCCCCTCAAAAACAGCCTGCCTGTCCAGCTCGAAAAGACCCAACAGAATTGGGTGAGTTTTACACGATTTGCGGGAGGGGAAACGCCTGATTTGGTGCAGATTACGCCACATCAAGTCACTTATTGGCCCAGCATGGGTTATGGGAAATTTGGTGCTGGTATTCCAATGGGGAATTGCCCAAATTTTGGCGAAAACTTTGATTCAAATCGCTTATTCATGGCCGATCTAGATGGATCAGGAACCCATGATTTGATTTATCTGGAAGCGAAAAAGGCCCTTTTATTCCTTAATCAAAGTGGAAATACATTCGGAGATCCAATCAGTATCGAACTACCCGAACCTTTTGATCGTATGGATCTGACGCAGTTTGCAGATGCTTTTGGCTCAGGAACGAGTAGCTTGATCTACAGTGAGCCACACGAAATGCCCGATCCCAAGCACTGGGTGTATGATTTTTGCCAGCAAATAAAACCCTATCTCCTAGGTGAGATCCATAATAATCTAGGTGCGACTACTACGATTGCATATAGAAGTTCTGTCGATTATTATTTGGCAGATAAGGCAGCGGGTCTTCCGTGGATTACTCCCTTACCTTTTCCCGTACAAGTCGTCGCTGAGGTCACACATACAGACGCCATTTCTCAAAGTACCTATACGAGTCAGTATGCCTACCATCACGGATACTATGATGGCATCGAGCGAGAGTTTCGTGGGTTTGGAAGGGTGGATAGACAAGATGCCCAAGTACTTTCCAATTTTGATTCGGCTGATCAGCAACCTCCTTCACTCACGCGCACATGGTACCACACAGGAAGCTTTGAACACGATGAAGCATTGATGGCACAGTATCAGCTTGAGTATTGGAAGGAGGACAGCGCGGCTTATCAGATGCCACCCACACGATTTCATTTTGAGGGGGTTCCTACAGAAGCGGATCGGCGACTGGCTTATGTGGCTTTGCATGGGATGGAATTGCGTCATGAGGTCTACGGACTAGATGGGACAAGCTGGGCAGAAACGCCCTACATGGTACAGGAATCTCGTATTCAGGTCAATGAACTACAGCCCAAAAGAGACAATATGTACGCTGTTTTCTTGACCTATAACCTGGAAAGCATGGTCTACGATTATGAGCGAAATCCTCATGATCCGCAGTGTGGGCATAAATTCGTGCTTTCGATTGATGCCTATGGTCACATCTTGACAGCATGTGAAGTATCCTATGCAAGGCGCGACCTTCCCGATAATGCCACAGGGCTGTATCACAGTGTACCTCAGACGAGTGAGCAGCAAGCGAAGCTCCACATGGTCTATGAACAGCATAGTTACCTTAACGACAATGAACCAGATTCCTATCTCCTAGGGCTAAAAAAAGAGTCGAAGGTATTTGAGATCACGGGATTGACCCCAAATGACAATGGATACTTTACATGGGATTTCTTGACAAAGACCTTTCAGAAGGGACTTCCTAGTAGCCAGGAAAGGCTCTTGCATGAGTCTCAAGACTATTATTTTGATCCCAATACCCAGCAAGAACTTCCCCTAGGGAAATATACGCTTCAAGCCCTGCACTGTAGGACGGCTTCTATAGCGTTTTTGTCGGACAATATTCCCTCCGAACTACAAGCTGAAATCGACTCCCCCGCCAATGGTTATATCAAGGATACAGTCAATGCGTGCTATTGGAACCCTGGGAATTTTCAGGGATACTTTGATGACAGTCAGTTTTATTTGCCCTACTATTTCTGCGACGCCATCCAGCAAAATAATCCCAAAATAGCCTGGACTTATACCTATGATGCCTACCATTTGATGTTGGCACAAATGACAGATCCTTTGGGTAATCAGGAATCATTTGAGATCGACTATCAGGTACTAGCTCCCTGGCAGGAGACAGATATCAATGGCAATGTCTCTGAGGTATTGTTTGATGCTTTGGGGAGAGTCATCGTCGCCACGCGATATGGCAAAGAAGGTAAAAGTACCATAGGGTTTGACGCTGTCAGCCTGTATGAACCTGTGGCTAATCCTAGTACAGCAGATATTGTCAGCAATCCTTCCAAGTACCTTCAAAATGCCTCAGACTTCTTCTATTATGATTTGTTCTCTTGGCAAGATAGTCAGGAGCCTATCTACGATATCCATCTTTCTGCACGTTCATTCACCTATCCTAGGAGCAGCGAATTTGCACTAGAAAAGGTAGAAGAGACTCCTGCAATTGAATTGAGTCTGGCATATAGCGATGGTATGGGAAGAGAGGTACAGGCCAAGGTTTATATTGACCAACCTGATACTGTCGTTCGCTATTGGGACCCTTCGACGCAGAGCGTAAAAGAGAAAACCCAAAACACTGCATGGTTGACTACAGGTGCCACGCAGTACAACAATAAGGGAAATGTGATCCAGCAGTTTGAGCCTTTTTACAGCAATACATATGCCTTCATCGATCAGCAAGCCTTGAATCAGGTGGGGTATTCCAGTACCCATTTTTACGATGCCTTGGATCGCGAAATCATGGTGCTGACGCCCAAGCAGTATTTGGAGAAAAGCCTCTATGGATACCTACAGGCAGGAAGTCCCATACAAGAGACAGGTTACCTCGCACAGGAACTGTACAATACCTTGCCAGGAACCTATTATCCCTCTTCATGGAACAGCTTACATTTTGACGTCAACGATGCGATTCAGGATTCCCCTTATTATCAATCAGCTTCTGCCTCCGAGCAAGCACAGTTGAAAACCCTCCCTTACAATACGCCGATGTTTGCGTATACCGACGGTTTGGGTCACCTCATCCAGCAGGAGCAATTGAAGGTATCTAGCAATGAGCAAAATGATACATACTGGCAACGAGATATAGAGGGAAATGCGCTCAAAGCTTCAGACGGGAGACTGTTGCCGCAGGGATTGTACAACTTTGAGACGACCTACAATCTCGTGAAGCAACCCATGCAAAGTGCGTCAGTAGATGCAGGTACTACCTGGGATTTATGGAATGTCAATGAAAATGAAGTTTATCACAAAGGTGCACGTGGCTACGAAACGCGTAGGTTGTATGATGACTTGCATCGGATGATTGCGGAAACGGTAGAAAACCAAGAGCTAGAACCGCCCCTTTCTTTCAAGAGTCAATATGTGGTGTATGGAGAAAGCTTTTCTAGTCCTGCGACCTGGAACCGCAGAGGGATACCTGTCATTCACTTTGATCAATCGGGGCTAGATATTGTGGCTTTTCAGACGATAGATGGTCAACATCTTTCTGCCCTCAAAGCACTTTGCACCGATTTCAAACAAAGCCCCGACTGGAGTGGAATCAATGAGACAATCACAAACGAGCTGATTCAGTCGATCGAAAGCATCTCCAATCCATCTGAGACATCCGAGATTAACGTGAGCATGGTGCCCAAACTAGAAAAGGAAACCTACACCACACAGGACAATTACAATGCTGTTGACGAAACGATAGAAGAGATCGATCCCGATGGCAATGTGACTTCGACAGCCTACTACCTCAATGGCTGGATGAAAAACAGTCAAATTGACAAGGGCCCTTCAGTCGATGCCATTACATACAATGCCCGAGGACAACGTGCAGTCGTGAACTATGGGAATCAGGTTGTCAAATCTTACAGTTATGATCCCATCAATTTTCGTCTTACACAAATCAAAAATGTGTATACGCCTAACGAAAAAGTCATCCAGGATTACAGCTATACTTATGATCCTTTGGGCAATGTGTGGTCCCTGACCCGCAACAATGTCCCGACGACCTTCTTCAATAATCAGGAAGTCAAGGCCAAAGCCAATTACACCTACGATTCTTTGTATCGCTTGGTCAGTGCCAATGGCCGTGAGCATGCAGGAAATGCCCTGAGCCTACAGCAGGCCCTACTCGATCGTTCCGACCAGCAATATATTCCCATTCCTCAACCTAATAACAACGGGCAAGCGCTTCAAAATTATTCGGAGGCATTTACCTATGACGAGGGGGGCAACCTGACCCAGATCAAGCATACAGGAACTTCTAGCTGGACGCGGACACACACCATTCAAAGTGACTCGAATAGACTCAAAAATAGTGTGCTAGGTGGTGAAAATTCTCTTAAGAAGACGTATGCTTACGATGCACATGGCAATATGACCAATCTGGAAGGCGCGAGTAGCTGGCAGTGGAATGAAAGAAACAACCTAGAGGCCGCTGTTTTTGTCCCTCGAAATTCGCAGCCCGACGATGCTGAATATTATGTTTATGATGCTTCGGGCATGCGGGTGAGGAAGGTATTTGAGAAAATGAATAATGGAGGCAAGAGTGTCACGCTGACCGATGTGGTGTATCTGGGGAATTATGAGCTTCGGCGGACGTATACGCAGGCTGTAGGCACAGGAGAGAAAACACTGAAGACGGATTGGAGAGTCCACCGATTCTATGATGGAGAAGGATGTGTGGCCCTGTGGCGGTACTATGTAGAAAACGGCGAGCGGGCGACTTCCCCCGATCAAAACCAGCAGCGTTACCAGCTCCAGGACCATCTCGAAAGCAGCAATATGGAGGTGGATACAGAGGGGAATTTGATCACCTATCAAGAGTATTATCCCTTTGGAGGGACGGCGATCATGGCGGGGACGAGTCAGACTGAAGTCAACGCCAAGTACTATCAGTATAGCTTCAAGGAGCGGGACGCTACGACAGGTTTGTACTACTATGGGATGCGCTACTATCCGAGCTGGCTGGGCAGGTGGATCAATCCCGACCCCGCAGGGACGGTGGATGGCTTGAATATCTATGCCTTCGTGGAGGGAGACCCGACGACACATATGGATGTGGGAGGGATGACAAAGGCGAAGAATACTGATAATAATACTAAACGTAGAAAATCCCCAAGAAACTTAAAACGGAAAGACTATAATGATGTCCGCAACTCAAAGGTGAAGTACCAAGAGGTTAGAATTCATACTAAAGTAAAGTTTCAGAATAAGGAAAACTATAAAAATGCAAAAAAGATAAATAGGTTAAAAGCGGAAACTTTGAGAAATGAAGGCTTCCGAAATGGAGTCCCCATTCCTATTACAAATCCTAAGCAAAAGGGTAATCAACTGGCAAAGAAATATATCCTACTTCCAGGTGTGGGTGAAAAACTTGTAAAGGGTACGAACTTATACAATCATTTTAACGCCATCATGAAAGGAGTGAATCATGGCCCTCAGAAAACAACAGAATTGATAGGTGAGGCTATGGGAGCAATTAGAATGAACAAAAATAACTATGAATTATTGCAAGGATATGGACCAGGTAAGGGGCTTGATCAAATCTGGCAAAAAGGTAACAAATATGTATTACTAGAAGTCAAAGGCCCTAGTGCAGTGCTTAGTAAGGAACAAAGTAATTTTAAAGTATGGAATATGACTAGGTTTCTTGGACAAGAAAATTCTTCATCTAATACCAAAAGAAACGTGTATGCAAAAATTACAGAAGAATTAGGAATTCAACCAAACAACTCTAAAACTGGATTTATAAGAGATGAAAACAACAAGAATGGAGTGCTTATTGCTCGAGTATTTCAAGCTAGGTATAGTTCAAGAAAAGGGACATTTTCAGGGGGCTTATTGCCTGGGGTAAATAACTACGCCCAATTAATCTAACATATACTACATGGAATTTTTGAAGACGACCTTCATTAGCTAGATCGAACCCGCTTATAGTATAGATTGAAAAGGTATTATTATAAGGCCTTGAAAAAGCCATTAAAAGTATACCGCTCCCAAATGTAAATATTGGGAGAAGTGGACCTGAATACATCATCATTTTTCACACGAATCCATGGAAGGAATGATTACTCGATCATTCCTTCCAAACAACAAATGCAAAAATTCACAACACCAATGAATAATCACCAATCGATAACCGAACAAACAATCCAGGAATTCCTGACCATTAACCCTGGATTCCAACTTTCTACCTTCAATTTCTTCCAACAGGAAGCAGTAGATGACCTTCTCATTCCCTCAGATTGGGAAGGGGGAAGAGAATCCTTCTTACGGGAGATGAAGACTCTACAACGCCTCACGCGCTTGACGAGAGATTGGCAAACGGCCTTGAGGTTGAAGCAGGCAGGGCTCCACTCTGCGATCCAAATAGCGGGAATGTCCCAAAAGGACTTCTTGATGGATTATGTCACTGCTTTTAGCCCCAATGGAAAGACAGCAGAGGCACAAGCCCAGGCGGTCTATCAGCAAGCGGTTACGCGAAAAAGCAAAGCGGTGTTAGATTATACTGCTCTACAGCAGCACAATGCACCCCACTATAAGGCCACGCGATTAGACAACCTCAGCGATGCAACGACGGAAACTTACAGCGACTTGCCAGACTATGATGAGCTGTTTGGAGATCAGAATTATTGCGATACTCCTGAATGCCGCTCTATCTTTTCTCCTGCCGCCTACTTCGTAGATCTGATGCGTCTGCAAGCAGCGTTTCTCAACACTACGCAAGTCCCCACCATGCGTCAGCTTCAGACTCGTAGACCCGATTTGTGGAACCTCCTCTTGAACTGTGAAAATACAGATACACTGATCTCCAAATTAGAGATCGTCAATGAGGTGCTGGCCTTGCAATATGACCCCAACAAAACAGAAGCAGCTGTCATTCAGGAGCTGGACAGTCTAAATTATCCTTTTGCGCTGCCTTATCTCTTTCCCCAAGACCAGATTCAGACCTACCTAGCCCAAGATGAAAGTAGCCTGCCTGCGATTTGGCATCAACTCGATTCATCCCAGGACTACACCCAACTTCCCTTTGCCCTCGAATCGCTCAGCCTCTCTCCCGCACAATGGAACTTATATAGCGTACCCGATACCAAGGCTGCAGATCTAGAAGCCTATTATGGCATCACGGGACTTTCTGCCCAAACAAACGAAACAGCTACGCTATGCATGAATGAAGGCCAGCTATTCATGGCATGGCAAGGAGTAGATAATTCCTATCTCTACTACGGATTTCTGGATGATGCCTACGTGATTCAGGAGTTGAAGATACTCAAGCAAACCATCACAGGGGCTCCTTCTGCCATTGCCTTCGAAGGAAATATCTACCTCACATGGGGAGATGCTTCAAATGCGTTATATGTAGCCTTACTGCAAGCTGATGGGACACTCTTGGTTGAAAAATTGGACCTGACAGGAGCTGTTTCCAATCCTCGCCTAACGATATCTACTACAAGTTTATACATCAGTTACTTGCAGGTGTCAGGAGAGGATCAGAATATTTATTACGGGATCATTGATCCTACCCAATTAAATACAGTCATCAGTCCGAAATCTCTTGGTATCGATAAAACTCAATGTGCGGCTCCTATTGCGATTCAAAGCACAGGAGATATGTATGCAGTCTATAAAGGCAACACTCCCCCGAATGAAGCTGCGGATTTATACTTCAAAAAAGTTGGAGAAGACTCTATATCTATAGCTGGCATCAACAATATGTTGCAGGCTCCCGCGATGATCTCGGTGAGCGATACCCTTTATGTCGCATGGTTAGACACTGATTCTAAACTGAACTTTGGGACCCTAGATACGACCCCTAAGGTTACCACCATTCATACGATTGAGGATTCAAATCTTAGTGTAGGCCCCGATTTGTTCTATGATACAACCCAAAAGCAGTTTCGTCTAACCTGGGTAGATGACAAAGCGCTTATCCATACCACACTAATCAGCCTAGAGGGGGAAGCAAAGGATCAGTTGATGACAACCAATAGTCTGGCGACCTTGGCGGAGGCAGACACCTTCCTCTCCCAAACCGATTTGACGCGGGATCAGCTCGATGAATTATTGTACCAGGCACTCAGTAGCGAAGAACTTAATGACACGCTCAACGCAGACTTTTTCATCAATGTGGCTGAAGCTGCACAATCACCTGTGGATCAGACTACAGACATCTCTTCTACAGTAAGACCTGCTTTGGGCATGTTTCAAGGTAAATTGTATATCGGCTGGCAAGATCCGACGACCCAATTTTTAAAATATGGTTGGCTAGACGCTCAAATGAAGATCCAGGAGCAAGGGACTCTAAAAAGTACAATTATGGGAAGTCCTACACTTGCCGTTTTCAACGACCAATTGTATTTCGCTTGGGTAGATGCCGCTTCATCTAAGATCTTTTACAGTCCGCTCACGCAGCAGAACACTCTGACAGCGATTAGCCTGGATATTCCCACTTCCCAGCCCCCCACCTTGAGTGCCGTCGATCAAAGTCTCTATATCGTCTACACGGATAAGACAGAAACAGAAAGTGGCTTTCTCTACATGGGGACAATCGATACGACAAATCACGTCGTCATGAATCCCCTGAGACTAGATGGCAATTACACTTCCACTCAGCCCTATCTGGCGTCTACGGGTGATGATCTTGTGCTGGCATTCAAAGCTTCGACCAACGAATCACTGTATACGTATCTTAACCTCCTCCAGGAGCGATCAACAACGGTTGCCTCGGGCAGCTTCACCCTGAACGCGCCTTCCGTCGCTGCCTTGGGGCAAAACGTCTACCTTGCATGGGTGGACAGCACCAACATCCTAAACTATGGAAAAATCGATCTCAATCAGCCTGCGGCGCTTAAGATAGATTCTCTGGGAAAAATAGATGGGAATACGACTACTGTAGCCCCAACACTTGCCACAGATGAACGCAACAGTCAAATGTATCTGGCCTGGGTAGATGGACAAAATCTAATTCATATCCGAACCATCTATTTATTGGGTGAATATTCGGTTCCCATTCATCTCAATCCTACCACCGACATACTCGAAAACCTATTTCCTGTAGGGACGCATAACCGGATAGACCATGTACATCGATTCATCCGTTTGGTGCAATCGCTTGATTGGTCCTTTACCGATATGGATTGGGCTTTGCGGACGGTTTCATCAGTCGCAGGACTGACCCAAACAAAAATCGATGCTGCTGTCTCCCCCTACCTGGCTTGGATCTATGATCTCGTAAACACGCAAGGACTTCAAGTCAACCAAGTATGTGCCCTGATTGGTATAGTCAAAGATTTTGGGAAGGCCCATGGACCAAGCTTTTTTCAGTCTATTTTCAACAGTAGCAAGGTACTCAATCCACCTCAGTGGGTAGATCCCAACACGGGAGCCTACAACCTAAGTTGGAAATTTTTGGAGCGAGACGAAGCCAATCTACAGATACAGGATGCGCTCTCTGCTGCTTTGGGCGTGAGTCAAGATGAACTGATGGCGATGGCGCACCATATATATCTGGCCATTAGAGGTGAAAACAACCAGATTCCTCTTACCCTGGGTAATCTCTCCATCTTCTATCGAATTTCTTTATTGCCAGAGGTGGTCGGCCTGCCGATCTTGGATTGTATGGCTGCCAATGCGCTGCTACACCAAACGGATTTAGCCCGTCGTCTAGATCTCTACGGAGGAGAGGGTGCCAAAGTATTTGCGTCACTCCATACCTTGATGAACTATCAATCCTGGCTACAGGAGACGGGGTTTGGTGCAGGTCAAGTGCAGTATATTCTGACAGGAAGTAGCAACAACCTCAGCATTCAAAATGCCATCATTGGTCCTGATACAGCCGCCAACTTCCTCAATAGCCTCAATTCAGCGGTTGCTCCTTCATTGCTTCTAGCTGGAACCTTTGACCAGTTTGCAGATAAATTATTTGTCAGTCTCAATAGCTCAAGTCTTGCGCAAGCCTATATAGAAGTCCTGACAACTGAGGGGGTATTGGAAAAACAGCTCACCCGCTACAAGGTGATCCAACCCATCCCTGATATGCCTACACTCTCCACCTACATCGTGAATACCCTCCCAGAAGGAACAAGAGAAACGAACGAATTCATCATTGAGATGAGTAGACAGGTACAGCAATTGCTCAATAGCTATCCTGAGAAAAGGGATGAGACGCTTGCCACACTCATCAGTGATTTTGAAAATATCTTCTCGCTCTATGCTGTCCTGGGGAGCCAGTCGTATGTGGATGAGCAAGGGGTGGTATTGACCATTGATCCTGACAGACTATCGGGTATCATACCCAGTGCCTTTGTACCTGTAGATGAAAACTCTACCACAGAATTGCGCTCTCAAATTTCTGATTACTACTACCTCCAACAAAAGACGCTGACCCATCACTTGGCAAGTCTGTACGGAGTAGCAGAAGAGGTCGTTCCCGTATTAGAGAGCTGGGGAGGTCTGAGTTTTGGAGACATTAGAAGAGAGCAAATCCAGCCTGATAGTCAAAATATTCCCAACTATGCGGCGGGAGTGGCATTGCTTCAGCGGTTCCTCTCTAAAGATGGGGAATATTTGACTGCTACACATACCCATCAGAGTCATAATCTGAAACGATTAGAATTTCTTCAGCGCTATGCTTTTGTCGTGCAGTTGCTGTCTTTTTCCAGTTCTGAGGCGATGAGTCTGTTGGCATTCCACGGTAAGTACGACATTCGTTATGTCGAAGGGACAAGAGACATTCCCATCTTTCAGCTCAATTTCCAGAATCTTCAGACTTTATTTGACTTGAGTCAATTCCTCCAAACGTTTGAGGACGATCAAAATCATTTCATTTTCTACCTCAATTCATCTAAAGAGACAGAAAATGAGACGCGTAATGCGGAGGACCTTAGTCAAATAACGGACTGGGATGTTGACCAAATCAGATTTTTACTTCTGCAATGGACTGAAGACCCTTACTTCAACATCAGTCATATGTTGGGAGTAGTGCATATGTGGCAGTGGTTTGACTTGGCTGAAAAGATGAATCTCTCCATTCCACTGCTTTGGAAAATCTATCAATTGGCGGAAGTTGCAGCACCTACTTACGAGGACTTTTCGGAGGTCGCAGACATCATATGGGGAGGATGGATCAAGAAGTATGAGGAAGAAGCTGATGTACTTTCCGATTTGACAAATACCGTCAATCAGAACTTGAGGGATCATTTGTTGCCTTTGGTTATTTCGCAGCTCAACCAAGACCATCCTGAATTAAATATACTGACACCTCGCGATCTATACCAATATCTCCTCATCGATGTGGAGGTCAATGGCGTCGTGCAGACATCCAAAGTCAAAGAAGCCATTTCTGCCATTCAATTGTATCTATATCGCAGCCTCAACAACCTCGAGACAGATATTGTCATTTCTCAAGAGGATTATATAGAATTCTCGCAGTGGTGGGAGTGGATGCGCAACTATCGTGTCTGGCAGGCCAATCGAGAGGTCTTCCTCTACCCTGAGAACTATATCCAGCCTGAGTTGAGGGCGAATGTCACACCTCAATTTGAGCAGCTGGTCAACGACCTCAAACAAGTAGATCTTACGAATCCCGCATCGATTGATCAGGCCTACCGCACCTATCTGGATGGCTTCAGTACGGTTGCCTCACTTCAGATCGTAGGCGCTGGAGCGCAAACACACGTTCCCAATAGTGGAGCGAATGAGTCCCTCACCAAAGAGCTCTGCATAATAGGAAAGACGGACGATCAGCCTTACAGCTACTATTATCGGACGGTGCTTTTGGCGCAGACTGTGGACGCGGAGAATACCAATCCTTATGCACCCACTGACTGGGGAGCGTGGCAAGAAGTCAACTGTCATATGCAGCCCATCGGTCCTGTAACGCCTGTATTTGCCTTCGGGAAGTGGTTTGTCTTCTGGGTAGAGCGACAAGAAAATAGTGAAACTACGATTGTCAGTAAAGATGGAGATGATAATTATATCAACGCATCTGAAGCGCAATACGAGTTTACGATCATGTATTCCTATCTGGACTTTAATCAAAACTGGATAGCTGCACAGAAGGTGGCTGAACCTATTACAAAATTGGAAGAAGAAATGAATGTCCTATGGACTTCTCCTGAGCTGATATATTTTGACAGGACCTATCCATCATTTTTTAACTCAGCTCAAACGATCATTATTCCGTATGGAGAGGGTGACATATTTGAGATATCCGAAGGTACACTTGGTCAGGGTGTAGAAAAATGGACACGATTTGAGGGAATCGATACAAGTTACCTGGTGGATGCCTCTTTGGGAAATACGTATGGAGGACAATATCAAAACTATCAATATGGTTCAAGCTTTGGACCTTATTATGAGACGTTCGCCAAGACAGGAGCCCTCACACTAGATGATAATGCGATTATATCTAACGGGGTCGTAGATATATGTGAATATGAAGACATATTATACTGTGCATGGAATGATAATAATAAGTCCATAAAATTTGGGTATTTAAATGAAGTCTATGAAGTCCAAGATTCGGTCAGTTTTACTTTTGGACTCTCTTCTGTATCTCCTGCGCTTATCGAGTACAATGATAGACTGTATGTATTTGGGGTAAATAACTTGAGTCAGCTTTTTTACGGCTGGGTGGATACGTTGACGAGTACGATCCATGATGTAGTCACTGTAACAGAGATTCTAGACGAATCAGGTAACGTCGTTCCTTCATTAAGTATGGGAAGTCAGATTGCACTGGCAGTATTCAATGGTTCGACCTATGTCCATTTTATAGGGAGTGACTCACTCTCTCACCTAGGCATTGTATCAGAAAATAGTCTCATAGATGTATTCCAGACTTCGGGTCCAGCACAACTGAATGGGATCGGGCTACAGACGTTTGAAGATAAGTTGTTTTTCTATGTGGGGAATACAAGCAACTCCTATGTCTACCAGTTTAGCTTAGATAAATATGGTCAAATACAGGTTGGAGGGGACAATGTGATGAAATCTAATGGGCTCAATGTGGCGACCAACTTATCGCCTTCTGTAGCAGTAGACAATGGCCAGATGGTATTTGCATGGACAGAATTAAAGGATTCCACCAACCAAACGATCAAGTATGGCTACTTCAACCCTAACCCTGATTTAAATAACATCTTATCAGGGGAAGTAGATACAACAAATCCATCGAATAATCGTCCCAATATCAAACCATACAAGGGGAGTTTATACATGATTTGGGCTGATAAAAATGCCAATGGGAAAGTATTGAGGCTCCCTCGGACGCTGTATACATTGTCTCTATGGTTTCAGCTTAATCAAGGAGCGTCGGGACCACAACCTATCCTTTCTGATGCGACGAAGAACATTGTGGCTTTGAGCGTGGAAGAAGATCCGACGGGGATGCTAACTTTTAAAGCCAATAATGGAACCACCACTACTGCTAAGGCCCAGGGGCAGACATGGAATCATGTTGTGGTCACACTGGCAAATGGTGTTTCCAGTCTATACTGTAATGGAATCCTGCTTTCCAGTACGATCCCAGCCATCCCGTTGCCAGATAGTCTGATATTGGGGCAACTCCCTACAGAGAAACAGAACTTCTTAGGGGTCTTCCAGGAAGTATTATTCTACACTCGCTCTTTGGTCGCAGGAGAAGTCACAGAATTGTATACCAACGGTGTCCAACAGATCACCTATGACTTCGAAGCCAATCTCAGCATGAAGGCTGCTTTCAGAGGAAACTTTGATGCAATTCCCGTTTTAGGTCAGCCCAATTGGAATATATTGACCAATGATGAGGCAGAATATCTATCCATGGTTTCGCAAACTTCCAAGGCCCTGAACGTAGGTTCCTACCGACTCAATACCACTACAGAAAATGCACTGAGTCAGCTATTGATGATTGGTGGGACAGATAATTTGCTGACCACATCTGCGCAAACAAGCTCAGAGGTACCTTTTAGCAATCTGCTCCCTGCTCCTTCTGCCACTCTCACATTCTCTCCCATCCCTAGTGATCAGATGGACTTCCTGTATGGAGGCATGACACCGTATTTTTGGGAAATATTTTTCTACTCCCCCTTTCTCATGGCCCATATGCTACAGACCGATCAGCAATATCAGGCAGCGAAAGACTGGTATCAGAAAATATTTGATCCCACGATGCGGAGTACAGCACCTTTTACCTACGAAAATGACCTGTATTGGCAGTTTTTGGGGCTGCGAAGTGAGAACAACCCGACACTAAAGAATGAGTTAGACGAAACTTGGGCTGTAGAGACACAAATGGATTTGACTGATCCTGTGCAGTTAGCGGCCTATCACAACGATCCTTTTGATCCACATGCGATTGCGCGATTGAGGCCCATTGCCTATCAAAAGTCTTTGGTGTTGCACTACATTGACAATCTGATCAACTGGGGAGACATGCTGTTCACTCAGTATTCTATGGAGAGCATTCTGGAAGCGATGATGCTGTATGTGATGGCTTATGACTTGCTCGGACCTCAGCCCGAAAGCCAAGGTCCCTGTGATCTGCCCCAAGCTTTAACCTTGGGTGAAATACTGGCAGATATTGGTAATCAGCGTAAGGAAGACGAATTTCTCATCAATTTGGAACAGAGCCAAGCGCCTGTTGTATTGGCTCCTGCCAGCAATTCTCCCAATAACTACATACCTGGAGATTATTTTGGCCTACCCGAAAATGATCAGTTTACCGCTTATTGGAATACCTTGGAGGATCGCCTCCATGACATCCGCAATAGCCTGAATATTCAGGGACAATTCCAGCAAGCACCCTTATTCCAGCCTGCATTGAATCCTATGCAACTGGTACAACAGGTAGCTTCAGGGCAGAGTGTGGCACAGGCACTAAGTGCGATCCAGACGAGCATTCCTTTCTATCGCTTCGAGGTGATGATAGAGAAGAGCAAGGCGTTGGCTAGCTCTGTTACACAATTGGGACAGTCACTCCTGACGGCACTGGAGAAAAAAGATGCGGAGCAATTGTCCATGCTGTACAATACCAATCAGCAAAACATCTTATCTCTGACTGAGACGAGTCGGGAAGACCAGATCAAAGGTGCCCAGCAGACTATTTTGGCTTTGCAGGCAGGTTTGAGCAATGCCCAGCATCGATTGGATCATTATACTAGCCTGATCAATGAAGGCTGGTCAAGTGGGGAGGAAGCGCAGGTAGCCTTGACGAGTGCTTCTATTCCGCTTTCTGCCATTGCGCAGATCTTTAAAGGAACAGCGATTTTTGGATACTCTGTTCCTACCATTTTTGGTTTTTCTAATGGGGGATTTAAGCCTGGAGATGCCATTTTGCAAACAGCAAGTGTGCTAGATGGTACTGCAAGCATCTTACAGACAAGTGCCCAATTATCAGGTACGATCGCAGGCTTCCAGCGTCGTCTCCAAGACTGGCAGTTGCAGCAGACGCTGGCTCAGGATGATGTCAACAATGCCCAGGCCCAGATTACTTCAGCCCAATATGCGCTGACCCAAGCCCAACAAGAGTTGTCGATCCTGAAGACAAACCTGGAGCAAGAGCAACATGTAGCTGAATTTTTGCGAACCAAGTTCACTAGCCAGCAGATGTATCAATGGATGGTGGGAAGACTAGCAGCGATCTACTTCCAAGCCTATCAATTGGCGATGGACTTCGCTCAGCAGGCACAGAAAGCCTTCCAATTTGAGCAAGGAAACCAACAAGTCTTCATCCAAAAGAACTACTGGAACAATCTTTACCAGGGATTGCTGACGGGAGAAAGCTTGAAGTTGGATCTAGATCGTATGGAAATGAGCTATATGAAACAGAATGAAAGACGATATGAAATAGAAAAAGTCATTTCGTTGTCGCAACTGGATCCTTCGGCTTTGCGCGACCTCAAGGATAGAAAAAAGTGTACCATCAGCCTGACAGAGCAAAACTTCGATGAAGACTATCCCGGACATTACTGCCGTCAGATCAAGAGTATCTCGATTTCGATGCCGATCGTTTTGGGACCTTACCAGACCATCAAGGCCACCCTTACCCAGACGAGTAATTATACGATTCTGGAAGAAGATCTCAATGCTGTGAAGTATCTCAGGGAGGGTCGAGGAGACCAGCCAAATGCGGATGTTCTTCGCGTAGATGTCAGGGCCAATCAGCAAGTTGCCCTTTCACAAGGCCTAAATGACAGTGGGCTATTCCAGCTCAACTTCACTGATCCGCGCTACCTGCCCTTTGAAGGGACAGGAGCTATTTCGAGTTGGGTGCTCGAGATGAATGGAAATAATAATCCAGACTTGGAGAACCTGACCGATGTGATCATTCGTTTGCAGTACACATCTAAGCAAGGGAGTCAATCCTTCCAGCAAGGCGTCTCGGATATATAAGGAGCATATGACAGGCTGAAATCGATAAGGTCATACGCTGTCCTTTCTATTTTTCAGCCTGTCATCATTGATCATGTCTTCTCATAGCAGCCTACACAAAGATCACAGGATTCCTTATTTTGAAAATCAATCTGAACATTGGGACTAGCAACAGGTGTTAGAGTTCCACAAAAGCCACAGATTGCCTGTGTATGAAAAAGTTTTCCCTTTTCATTCACGCCTACAGGATAGGTGGTTGTTTGTGCACATTTACTACATTTCAGTGTGAGATTTACGACCAATCTTTGATCTTGACATTTTGGACAGGTTGAGCGCATCTTTCCTTGTGTTAAGTCAAATAATTACAAAATGATATTGTAGAGAGTCTTTGGGAAGGGAAAGTTTTTTTAGGGAAAGTGTGGGTCTTTAGTTTTGTCTGATATGTATAAAAGGGGCAACTTTCAGGTAAATGAAATCCGCTATCTCCGAGTTGAAACACAAGAAAGATGGCGAACAATCCTTTAGATACAGGCAGGAATCCCAAAAAGCCAATTTTATCTCTATGAGACCTCTATGGACACAAATATTGATGTCCTCTACCCATCCGTGGGAAGTGAGGCAAGGAGGTAGTGAATGGTTTAGGAATGTTTGGAATTGGGTCTTTCGCTTCCATCCATCATGAAGTACGGCCTGTGATTCTGCTCCCTTCAATTCAAACTGCAGAATGATCTCCTTTTCAGAAGGGATATGAGTGTTATAAAATGAAATGGCCAAGTGGGTATGAGTGGGAGATGATACGGTTCCCCATTCTCGGATGTAAGAGGTAGGCTGACTCGATAGCTCATTATATACCTCCTTTTCTAACTGTAGAACGTCAGAATGCATAAATAATCTCAGATTTATCAGTGTAAGGCTTGTATCATTCGCAGTGTAGCGATCTATACAATGACAAAACTGAATTTAAGTATTCTTAAAGGGAGGTTCCTCAAGAGAATTATTTATTTTAATACGTGGAATAAGTTTATTTATTAGAAATCAATAAGTTATATGCAAAATTTTATTAAAATTTTGATGATACCATCACCTTGGAAACCAAAGTATATACGGCAATATTTTTATTGTTATATGAAAATTTGAAATATAGTTTTATGCCATAGTAGAATTTTTCTAATTACGTATAATAATAAGTGTAATGATACAGTCTATAATCACAGGTTGGATTATACAATGTGTAATCTAGTTTCCTATTAAAGAGAGTTAATTTGTTCGATTTTCGATTTAAATTAGGTTATTTTAATTGGTAATAACAACTTCACGTTAAAATTATGTGGAATAAGTCTGAATATTTATTCATATGAGTGAGTCCCCGAAGAATTCCAGCCGAAAGGTCATAAAACTCTTAAATAATTTTAACTATACAGAACGGAAGCGGTTCATCGGATGGCTCGAATGGGAGTTAGACGATAAGAATCCAGAGTTGGTGAAACTGGCGCGTGTGGAGTCGCTCGAAATCGATAAATTCAAGCTATTCAAGAAGCTATTTCCCAAAGACAGCTATAGCTCATCCAAGCTCAGTAGAAGTTTCACTCTCCTGCACGTCAAGCTACGCAAATACCTTGCACTCGAATATGTCGGGGATCATGAGGACCAATTGCACCTCAACTACATCAAAGCCTTAGATGAAAAGGGCTTCAAAGACTTTATAAATGATGAGGCTCAGTTTGCTCTCAAAAAAATCTCTGATACGGCAGATGTAGAAATCCAATATCTACTTGAAAGGTTAGAAGTTATGGAGCTACATGCTAAAAATGCAGGATTTTTAGGCCAGAGATCGCCTTATCAACAACCTGATCTATTTAAGTATTTCATCGTATCCTGGGTGACACATTATTTATTTTATTCATTAGCTAACCTCAACTACAATCGAGTCTTAAACACCCAGATACCTGACCCCTTTGACTCTATGCTTGGAGAACAGTTTTGGTCAGATCCTGTTTATTCCACCCCTACTATTGAGATCCTTCAGGACACCGTTAAGCTGCTAAATTCCAGGAAGGTAGAAGGCTTGGGAGAACTTCTGGTGAAGATAGAATCTTTCGAATTACGAGAAAGAGATCGAGAGACCATATGCTTTTTTATTCTCAATCACCTCATTCAATTGAAACGCCATAAACAGGACCTGCACACAAATAGGCTGTCCATTCAAACACATGAAAAGTTCATAGATGAAAAGTGGATTTTGAGTAATGGGGATCTCCACGTATATCATTTTGAGAATTGGATACATAGCTATCGCTTACTTGGCAGTGTAGATGAAGTAAGCCAGACTATCGAAAAAGACGAACTGAAGGAAAAGATCATAGTTTACGGTGGAATGGTCCCAAAGGAAAAGCGCGAAAACTATATAAGATATGGTGAGACCATTCACGCATTTTTGTATAAAGAGTATTCGTTTTTTATTCGAAATTCAAATAAGTCCTTTGCGACCAAAAAGCAAGAATTTACCTTTCGGATGCTCAGGGTACAGATGCTATTCGATATGGAGGAAATGGAAGAATTCAGGAGAGAAGCCAATAAACTGAAAGGTCGACTCAAAAATGCCAAGGACTTAGCTTCAGTCCATGTGACAGAATGGACACAGAGATTGGAACTCCTGCTTCAATTATCACGTGTAAAAAATAAGCAAGATGTCATAGCAGTTTCTACAGCGATGGCCAATCTTCCTTGGTTTCTGGATATCAACTGGATGAAAACACAGATAGTTAAATTTGACAAAAAATTCCCATCCTCGCCAGAGCAAGGATGAGAATGGATCGGGTGAGGTGATACGTAAGTTTGAGACCTATTCTATGATGGTAAAGCCTACATATGCATCTCCAGAGGGTGAAGTGATCACAAACACATACTGTCCAGGGCTTAGAGAGGATACCTGAAGCGTCTGACCTCCCGAAAGGGCACCGCTATGGGTGTATACGGTCGTTCCGCTACTGGTACGTATCTCTAGTGTTTGGACAGCCGAGGGATTTGGAATAGTCAAATAAACGGTCCCATTAGCTGGCGTAACACTAGGATAGCACTGGGCAGGACGCCCCGTCAACTCATCTACGACGACTACCACTTGGAATTGATTGGTCGTGTAATAGCTGGTTTCAGACGCTGGCGATCCCACAATCGACTGATAAGTCATGCACAAAGTGAACAGTGAGATGAGGACATAGCTCCCCCTTGACGAAAAAAACGAATTTAAATTCATCACAAAAACGTTGAAGATTTTTTTTAAGAGAAAATTTCACGTAGATTTTGTGATGAGAAGCGGCAACTTCTCATCTGGATCAATTTCAAGTCCTACACGTAGGGCAAATGAATCTGGTACTCAGGTCTTCGATTGGTGTCTTCTTCCTGTTAATCCATAGTGAAAGTACTGATTGAAGACCTTTCTTTATCTCAATTCTGTACCTAAGCCTTTACTTAAATACAAGCGTTGTATCCATCTCCTTTGAGAAAAGCTGTCATGTGCATCAAATGCGGACCTACCTACGAGCACGCGCTTATTCTTGTAGATCAATAGATCTCCAGATTGTAGCACACGCTTCACAACCCATGGATTTCCTGACAGCCATTGTTGAAGATAGGCCAGTGTCTCCTGCGCTCGTGTGTTGATACCTGTGGTCCTTTGAGGATTGGCATTGTAATGAAGCATGTAACTGCCTGTATCATTCAGGCTAAGCAAGGACCCCAATCTCGAAATGGGAATCGTGTCAGCAGGGCCCGCGTGCATCATAAACTGAGGCGTCAGCATCTCTTCTATCACCCAGGGAGGCAAATGCAGGATCATGTCATCCACTGATAGGGAGTAGGTCTCAGCTGCTTCATTGTCTCTCATACATAG
The DNA here is from genome assembly GCA_039820545.1 of Bacteroidota bacterium. Lineage (GTDB taxonomy): Bacteria > Bacteroidota > Bacteroidia > J057 > J057 > JALEFZ01. The sequence continues at coordinate 37,498 of JBCBPW010000058.1, forward strand.
CTCAACCACAAGGTCAGGTGCCATATGCTCATGTATACGATGAGTGAATAAGGCCACAGAAACCTTATGGCCCCAACTGCTATACTCATGACTATGGCTCACCATCGGTACGACCTGTTGGATGACGTGGGGGGCACGCATATTTTTGTTGGTATGTGGCGCAGCCGCCAGAAGCCATGATAGGGCAAGCAGGAAGCATTCTGATACAGTATCCTGCTTGATAGGGGGGCCCGCGCACGTGGAGGGAGTAGAGGCAATCCTTCCGTATGCTGTAGGACAGTGCCGTATGGTCAGCGTATGATAGGCCCCATCTGCTGCAAAAGATCGAATCTTCTGTACTATCGCTGCGGGAAGTACTTGTTCCACGACCCTTCCTACATGCTCTGCTACACTAGGGTAGCACTTATGTATTTGCTCGAAGCGATTTTGCATGATCGCGTCAATTAGCTGGTTTTTCGTGACGATGCTCAGCTTTTGCTCAAGTGATCTGCTGGGAACGAGTAGTTGTTTTAGCTTATACATATCGACTGCAAACTGTTTTATGATGAACATTCAATTCAAAATGGATAGGAAAGGACGCGCTTGGGCTACATGCCAAACTTTCCGCCTGCTGAGTCTGGGCACATTTATCCCACGTGTAAAGCAGGACAAGTATCCAGCTAAACACGATATACCCACACGGCTTGATGTGCATGTAGCGTCTGTCTAAAACAAAGGCGTAGATGCCTATTTGATCTGCTTTAAACAGACAGGACGCAGTTTAAGCCCTGGACAAATGCTGCTGTGCATGTGCCGTCACATATATGAGAGGTTGAGAAAGGCAAAAAATACATTCACTTTTAGCGCGTGATTTCCATTGATCTCCCCATCGGAATCCTTCATACAGCTTGCTGTATGGCGATTTTTCCTTGAGTCAGAGCGAATGTGCCCATGAAAATTGGAATCATACTCTTTGTCATCCTCAGGTGCTGCTCGGGACAATAAAAATCGAGCTGAAATAAAGGGGGAAGCCCCACACTTATATTTTTAGCTTGATCTAGCTCATCCAAGATGTACATTTCTTAAAGGAAGCCTCATGTAGACCTTCCAATAGGTAGGGTACTAGAGATGTGGCTTTCTCTTTCTGTTTGAGGGGGATGAATAGCCTCAATAGGGCTATTGAGTGGTAAATAGAAGATGGCGTTTCCATTTGAGTAAGTTTAGATAGAGTTAAATGGCTTTTTGTGTATGAAAGAACATTCAACGACCTACAAAATATTTCGCCACCACGTAAAATCTGTAAGAAGCCTATGATATCCAAATAAGATCGGCTATGTTTGCGGGGCAAAATCTGCAAATAAGCTAGGCACTTAAGGGGCGTCGAAATCCTGTTATAGTGTCTGGCTTTTCTGTTTTGTAGAGAACGCTTTAGTCTACTTATTTCAAATATAGTAGGAATGAAAAATAATTCAAAATATAAATAATAAATTCTCATTCAGAATATTTAGAATAATAATTTAATAAGAATATTTTGAATTTTGTAGATAATCGCATATGTTTATTTTGAAGTAAGTCTGAAAAAGCGTTTTTCAATTCTTCACTTCTTTCACAAAATGTGGTAAACTATGTCTTATCAGCTCATCACAGCTGCACGTAAAAAGCGTAAATGGAGCCAACAAAAACTGGCAGCAGCAGCAGATGTAAGTCAACCCACGATCTCAAGGATCGAGAGTGGTAACCTTCAAGGTATTGACCCCAATGTCCTTGTACGGATTGCTGACCTTTTGGATCTCAACTATGAGGATATTCAATCAACCGAGCAAAACGGAAGCCTCGTAGCACACGAACTGATGAAGGTAGGGGTGGGATATTGTGCTTGGGCGAGTCCTGTCTTCTCGCGGATTGTCGAAAAAGGCGGTATCCCAGGAGCGATGCTGACCACCTATAGTAAAAAAACTGAAGACGCAAGTGTAGAGAAACCACATTATTACGATTTTTCCTCAGCCAATTCTCCTGACTATATCCTCAAACTACCCAGATACCCCGAACACCTCAAGACAAGGTATGGAGTGTTGGGGAATGCGCTGGGTAACGAACACATAGAGGAGTGGGACGATAAGACGGAACTTCGTTTTTTTACTGCTCAAAGTCTGCTCTACATGATTGACAGAGATGAGCTAGACGGTGTATTCATACCAGGAGATCTCTACGAGACCTACTCCAATAAAATCACAAGGGTAGCTAGGATCATGCATACAGTCAGGGGCGGCTGCTTGCTAAGTGTGATCTCCACACCAGAGATTCTAGAAGCCCTCGACCTGACGAAAGATGCCTCACGTAAAGAATCAGGTTCTGGCTCTCTCGAAGACTACATCGCGGCCAATAATGATTTTTGGGAGAAGCTAAATGAACTGGCTCAGTCCCCTGAGAAATTTGGGGCTGAAAGAAGTGAAATGGCCATCATCTATGCAAGACGGACGATCGCGGAGTCACACTATAGGGAGTACATTCATGCTTCTGTCAACCAACCTGGCTACAATCTCAACTTTAACCAACTCAATCTCGATATCGGGGACTATGACAAGCTGAAACAGAACATCATCACCATATTCGATAAATTGAAAGAATCAAATAATATCCCTATTCTGTTCTTTTTGGGTTGGGAACCCCAGACCTCTTATTTACAAGATATTATCAACTCTATCAACAATGGGAACCCAAAAGCACAAACATTAGCCGTTCGTCATACAGAACTTTTTGATACCCAGCCCAATAAGGCATTCCTCTTCCTTTCCTTCGACTTCTTTTTAAGCAATCGATTCATTGATCATTGGATTCAGTCTCCCAGCTTAAATTCTTTCTTGACTGAACTTGAGGAGTCGGTATCTGAACTCAAAGATCACCAACGCCAAGGTTTCCTCGAACAAGACGCCAATTACATCAGCAAAATATTAGGAATAGATCCAGCCGTATGTGAAAAAACCTTACGTGAACTCAATTTTGAATTTATGATATATCCAGAATGGACGGCAAAACTTCAAAGTCATCTCTTAAAGAAATAAGATAAACATTTTCAAATCCCCATCCCACCAAATTTCATCTCACAAACTCAGATCATTATGTTAAACATTAAATGGAGAATACTCTGGCTTGTCAGCTTAGGAACTCTCATAGTACTTGTAAGTAGCTGCAATTCAGAATCTCAAAGACAGGAAAAACAGGAGACACTTCCTAAGTTATCGGTCGGGATACAAGTATCGCCTGCTATGACCCTTGTCATGGTAGCTGAGGATAAACACTATTTTGATTCAGCAGGGGTAGATGTAGAAATTAAGGAGTTTACAGCGGGTAAATTTGCCTTGCAGGCATTTTTAGGGGGCTCGCTAGATGTAGCGATTTCGGGTGAAGTGCCCGTTACCCTCTCGACACTTAGGGGGGAAAAGTTTAGAGTCATTGGACAAGTCGTAGAAAGAACCATCAACGAATGCCGAGTGGTTGTCAGAAAAGAGGAAGGCCTACTTATGCCCAGAGATTACTTCTTAGCCAAAAAACGGAAACTAGCCACTTCATTCGGTGGAGGACCAGAATTCTATACCTACAACTTTCTCAAGAAAAATAATATTCCTGCTGACCAGGTAGAATTGATCAGTCAAAAACCTGAAGATATGCCTGCGGCGCTTGTGTCAGGCTCTGTAGATGCCATATCCATATTTGATCCTCAAGCATTTCAGGCAGAGCAACGAATGGGAGACGCAGGACTCTCCTTCAAGGATGACGAGATTTATTCTGAATTATACGTGATCGATGTACGCGAAGAAAAGCTCGCCGAAAAGAGCGCAGAGTTACAAGCCTTGTTGCAAGGACTACATGATGCCGAGGACTTCATCGAGCAATATCCAGAAGAAGCGAAAGCTATCCTGATGAAATACACCCAGTTGGATAAAGAAACAGTAGATGGTGTATGGGACAACTTTGTATTCAAGGTGGCTATCAACGATCTTTTTATCAATTATACCACCGCACAGGCCAAGTGGGCCATCGAGAAAGGAGATTATCCCCAAGAAACGCCTATACCTGATTTTAGGACTGTGCTAGCAACCGACTTACTCCAGCAGGTAGACGCCCAAGCTGTAGCTCTCTCAGATAGCCTAAAGTAGTCCTATGACCCAATCTCCAATTGGGCGGACGACCTTTGTGTCAGCCAATAGATGGCTAAGTCTGATCTCCATTCTGGTCTTTTTGGCTATATGGGAGGTCGTCGCTCGTCAAAAAATCATCAATCCTTTGCTATTTCCTCCTCCTACAGAGGTGGCTATAGCCATATGGGACTGGGCACTCAGTGGAGATCTTCTCACTGATCTAGGAACTACCATGTGGCGTCTCTTTGTAGGATTACTTTTGGGAGGAGTTACTGGATCGCTAGTCGGTTTGGCTACGGGTAGAAACAGACGCTTGTCTGCGGCTTTTAATCCTATCATTCAATTTTTGCGGCCTTTACCACCTGTAGCGATCATCCCCTTGATCATCGTCTGGTTTGGAATTGGAAATGTCGCCAAGATTTTTGCGATTTCATACGGCGTTTTTTTTCCTGTATGGATAAACACGCATTTGGGTGCCAGCCAAATACCCGTGGACTATATCCGAATGGGAAAGTTACTCTCCTCTTCCCGATGGAAGCGGTTCCGTAAAATCATCCTTCCAGCCGCCTTACCTGAGATGGTGTCTGGATGGAGAAATTCTATTGCGATGGCTTTTATCATGGCTTATGTGTCAGAGTTGGCAGGAGCTTCTCAAGGGGTAGGGTATCGCATAGACATCAATTACTTAGCTTATAGGATAGACAGAATGATGGCTGCTCTTGTGATATTGGCGATTTTGGGTGCATTGAGTGACTGGCTATTTACGCAGGCAATACACAAGATCTTCCCATGGATCAAAATGCGAAGGTCAACTGATTAGAGGAGGGATTATGAAAGCGGAAGAGTCATATGTAATTAATATTTCTGATCTTTCCATTAGATATGGGATGAATGATATTCTTCGGAATATTCATTTGTCTATTTCTGAAGGAGAGTTTATTGGAATTGTAGGATTATCTGGATCTGGGAAAACATCATTTCTCAATGCAATTGCAGGCTTTATACCTTACACAGGTAATATCAGTGTACAAGGGAAAATAGGATATATGTCTCAAAATTATGGAATATTTCCTTGGATGAAGGTTAAAGATAATATTGGATTTGGAATTGAAGGAAGAAACTCTCAACAGAAAGAGCGACGGATTTCGGAATTGCTGAAGGAGATCGACATGGAGTTGTTGGGAAATAGATATCCTTCTGAATTATCGGGGGGACAGATCCAAAGAGTAGCCCTTGCACAAACGCTCGCCAGCGATCCTCAGATCATATTAGCAGATGAACCTTATAGTGCGCTAGATCAGCATACTAGAGGTCGTATGCAAGAATGGTTGCTGACCATCCTTTCCAGCCGAAAGAAGACTACCCTCTTTGTTACACATAATATTGAAGAAGCTGTATTTCTATGCGATAAGATCATTGTTATCAAAGATGGAACCTTCGCCTACACATTTCATATCCCCTTTACCTCTCCTCGAAAACAGTCCCTAAAGTTCGAACCTGAGTTTAATTTGTTACAAAAAAACATATTAGAATCCTTATCCAGAAGTAGGTAATGTTTATTACCTTTTATATATGTTTATTTCCACCTCAACTTATGATTAAAATGTGTGACTTTTTGAAGGAATGATGCGTCAAACTTTTAGTTTGAGCATCATATTTGCTAATATTCCTTATCAAAACTCACATAATTCGCATCATGAATAATATCAATGAATCAGAACCTGCGAATAATAGTATGGTAGAGAATCAAATGGTTCCTATATCTGCTGGTTACTTTTCGATGGGTTCTAATGATGGAGGCCCTTTCGAAGCTCCTCAACATAAAGTATGGGTAGACACTTTCTTGATGGATCCCTACCCTGTCACCAATGTACAGTTTGCCGATTTTATAGCTGCGACGGGTTATCGAACCGTGGCTGAGAGAAACAAGGGAGCTTATGGCTTTCGAGATGGCGCGTATCGTGAATTCATTCCTGGTCTCAACTGGCGCACCTATTATCTGGCGGATCGTGCGCATCATCCTGTAGTATTGGTCTCGTGGCATGATGCGAAAGCCTATGCCGACTGGGCAGGTAAGCGCCTCCCAACAGAAGCAGAATGGGAAAAAGCAGCCAGAGGAGGAAGAGAAAACGAGTTATATGCATGGGGAAATGGTGAGCCAAATGGCACACAATCCAATTTTGCGAAGACTCCTCAGGATCTTCCCCCTACCACACCTGTAGATCATTTTCCGCCCAATGGATTAGGACTCTATGACATGGTAGGCAATGTCTGGCAGTGGTGCCAAGACTGGTTTCAAGAAGATGTCTACACGCAGCACACAAGGCAAAATCCCCAAGGACCTGCTGAAGGCCAACTGAAAGTAAGAAGAGGAGGGTCATGGAATGTCATCCAATCTTTTAGATTACGGAGCGCAAACCGAGGTGCCCTTCCACCCGAAACTGTAGTACCCAACATCGGATTTCGATGTGCAAAAGATATGTCACTATGACGGCATCCGTCCAAACAAAATATGAACAGGTACTCAACGTGCTGCCCAAAATACTTCCTGCAATGCAAGCAGATGGGGGAGGACTAGAAGTATCACACATAGAAGAAGACATTGTATATGTCAAGATGCTAGGCGCATGTACCTTCTGCCCTAGTGTCAGCCTGACAATGAAATTAGGCATTGAACGCACCCTCAAAGAGCATCTCTCATGGGTGGTAGGTGTGCGGAAAATCTAATTTATTCAACTGCATCGCTATCTGCTTGGTAAGGCAGATATATTCAAAAGCTCAAGCAAGGCTGTCTCCATTTGAGGCAGCCTTTTTGATATGAAATGTAGATGCATTCAACATAGTTCCTCTCCCCTCATACCTACTTTCCCGATACGATACGCAGGATTTTACGCATTTCGTCACAAAATATTTTTTACATGTTTAAATTACCTGTATATTCCTTCATATGTTCGTTTGTAAGGTACCTGTAAATTATACACACTGATTTACAGCCATATAAAGACCCTGAAC
>JBCBPW010000059.1:0-44207 GCA_039820545.1 Bacteroidota bacterium
GGTAAATAATTACATCCGCCCGTTTTTTCTCCCTTCCAAATTTTACCTGCTGTTCAATCTTGATTCTCTCTACCGGGAAGCCGTATTCATGAATAAGCTCAAATACAAATAGCTGCCTTACTATTTCTTCTGGTGCTTTCTTACCTGATTCTTCATTAAAGACTAGCTTCTCTCTACCATCACTATCAAAACTTTTAATGTACCATTTGCCTTTTTCCTTCTCATAAACATTGAGTTTATCTAAGAAACGAACGCTTAAAGGCACTTCTGTTTCGATATTCGGAATGATTTTGTTTAAGATTTCCATGAACTACCTATTTGGATTTTTTGGATTTTGCATATTTGATTTCTTCTTCTGCTACTCTTAATGCTTGGGCAGCATTATCTTCATCTTTGACAAGCTCATATACCTGCTCCGCTAACCAAATGGTGAGCAAATCATTTACATCAGCTTCTAACAGTTTAGCAAGTAGGAGGACTTGCTCTCGCTTAGCTCTCCTTTCTCCCCGTTCAATTTTACTGAACATTGGGGTGTCTATTTCAAGACTGGCGGCTAGTTGGCGTTGCAGGAGTTTTTTACTCTCACGTAGCTCTTTTATTCGTTCACCAAATCGCATGACCTGTTAATTTATGGCTTGTCAATATTTGGCTAATATAAAAAAGTCTTGCCAATTTTCTATAAGTGAGAGGAGGAAAAATAAGCTCTTTTGGCTAACGCAGGTTTGGCTTGCGTTTTGGGGCAGGCAAATGTGCTTATTTATGCGATTGGCTTTTTGCTAATAGGGCACCATTAATGTACACGCAATATGGCGTATATTTTCCTTAAATACCCCTTATTTTCCCAGAGACGAACAACTACGCCTTAAGATCTTATCACGACATTACTTATCGTAAGTACGTCAACTTTTAGGCTTACATCAAGCTGTTGCATCGTTTGAAGACGTATGTTATTGCGCTTTTACTATTCCTCTATTGACGTATAGCCAAATATATACGCAACGCTCCTACCACCATCTCCCTGACACCCCAAAATGCATATTACCCCTAAAAAGGTACAAGTGTCAGTATCGTGACGATTCGTAAGATGAGCAATCGAAATCACCTCTTTCCCATACAAACCTTGGTATCCTGAGATGGGACCGCCTAGCTACTATCTCATGGACTTGATGGTAGTTTCATGAAAAGAGAATGATGGAGCAGGACATCGCCTGATCTCTATCTGAGCGACCTCATATTTATGCTCAAAATACATTCGTGCTAGATACCCTGCTTTCTCCCTATCCCCGCATTACGACCATCCCCGTGCAGTGGGGAGATAGGGATGCATTTGGCCACGCCCATAATGTCGTCTATCTCAAGTGGGCCGAGTCGGGATCGAACAAATTGTTAAGAAAAAAGCAGCGATTCCTAACGAATGGCTGCTTTTTTCCTTTCTGAATGATGACTTCCTTACACCACTTTCACATGTGCTTGTGCAGCCAAAGCCGCTCCAATGATCCCCGCTTGGTTCAGCAATTCCGCAGGTTGGATGGGGCAGGGGACATCTAGCTTGTGCTGGTAGCGCTCAAATTTCTTGCTGACCCCTCCTCCGAGGATGAGCATATCTGGATAGAATAGCTTGTAGACATGGTTGAGATACTCATCTAGGCGCACCGCCCATTCTTCCCAGGGTAGCCCTTCCTTCTTGCGGATAGAGTCTGCTGCATATTTTTCTGCAATTCCTCCTTTGAAGCGTAGGTGTCCCAACTCTGTATTGGGGATGAGTTTCCCATCTGCGATGATGGCTGAACCGATGCCTGTACCGATCGTCAAAACCATGATCAAGCCGTGCTGATTGCGTCCCCCGCCAAAGGCTGCTTCTGCTAAGCCTGCGGCATCGGCATCATTGACTACCTTGAAAGGAAGCCCTGTCTCTTCTTGGAAGAGCGCTTCTGCATTCGTACCGATCCATCCTTCATCGATGTTGGAAGCAGTCTGCGCGACGCCGTGTAGTACAACCGACGGTAGGCCACAACCTACAGGACCTTTCCAATTGAAATGCTCGACGAGTTCCTTGACGACTCCTGCCACCGCTTGAGGCGTGGCGGGCTGGGGTGTATCGATTCTGTGACGATCCGTCGTCAATTGCCCCGTTTCAATGTCGACCAGGGCGCCCTTGATGCCTGATCCCCCGATGTCTATTCCTAATAATTCCAAATTGCGTATTATTGCTTAGTTCGTAGTAGGTTCTTAGACCAAGTTTGTAAAAATGAAAATCTAGCTCAAATGCTAAGTAGATGTGAAGTTCCAAACATGATCTTAACGATTCAAAAGCAATTTATGATATAAAGGCTTTTTTTCCCACTGCTGAATTTGAAGTATGTAAGTTCCTGGCTCAAATGATTGTAAATCAAGCAAAAATGGAGAATAGATCTGCGATTGTTGGATCAATTCTTTTCCCTGTAAATCCCAAAGTGTCAGTTGGGCAGATCCTTGGCTTTCCCATAAGATTTGAATGAAATCTTTTGTGGGGTTGGGGTAAATCAAAATTTCCGAGTCCATGATTTCCTCTGCAATAGAAACCATCGTATCCCGTCCTTCATTTTCTCCTACATATAAATTAAGCCCTCCTGATACATTTCCAATCACCAAATCTTCCACACCATCACCCGTGAAATCTCCTACCGTCGGTGCCGAAAAGTCTCCTACTTGAATTCCTCCATAACTACTATCCACCAATGTCGCCAATCCACCCATGACAGCCTGATGTAGATCTTTATACTGAAAAATAGGGCCTTCATCCGAGCCGACCAACAAAAAAGTATCACTGGGAGAAGCAAAAAGCGTAGGTACGCTAAACCCTGTACCTGGATTTCCTCCTGAGACATCGATTCCTCCAAACTGATTTTCTTTTAGCTGGAAACTCACATTCGCTCCCTGACTATTGTTCTCATAGTATCGCAGGGTCCCATTGGCATTTCCAATCAAAAGATCGGGGAGGGAATCCCCACTCAGCTCCACAATGAGGGGGACAATGCTGCTGCCAGCCTGTATACTCCCGAGGTTTGCCGTTTCTAGAGCAAAAGGAGGAAAGGGATTGTTGGGCATGGCAGAGAGGTTTCGGTAGTAGTCCAAAGTACCATCAGGCTTGCCAATCAACATGTCGAGGTCTCCGTCCCCATCTAAATCCCCAAATCCAGGAATCGCATGTGAACTGTAGGTAAATTGAGCACCTAAATTTCCTACATCTGGAATGAATAGCTCGAATCGAGGTGCCTTGCGAGAACCCACATTGCGATAAATATCAATCTGAGTCGAGAATCTGGGTACTTGTCCTTCACGGAAGAATATACGGTCATTGGCGATTGCCAAATCCATGAGGCTGTCCTGATCATAATTGACAAGAATGGGGATGGCCCCACTGCCGACATCGATCATACTCGACTCCAGAAAATCTCTTCGCTGGAAGAGGAAATCGGGTTGGATCTGTGATCCGATATTTTTGAAGAAATAGTTATTTTTGAAGTTCTCGGAGACATTGCGTGCATTTGGCGTCACCAGCATGTCAGGCAGGCTGTCAAAGTCCACGTCCACCTCGTAGATGCCTGGAAATTTTTGAATGTCAATGGGAGAGTTCGAGGGATAATTGTTCACCTGACTAGTGATCAGGGCATTATTTACATCGCCTCCATTGATGAGCAAGGTAAGGGAGTTGAACCCAATGTCTCCTAGGATCAAGTCTTTGTCGCCGTCGCCGTCCACATCTAGGGGGAGTAGGGTAGAACCTGAGTGAAGTCCCCCTGCGCTTGCTGTAGCCCCTTTGCAAGCGACGTTGAGGGTGATCTCGTTGGTGGTGCCTGATTCGAGTACGCTGCCCCAGCAGGGTTCCACCAGCTCAAGGATCAGACTGTCGGCATGCCCATAGAGGTCCCAGCATTTATTTTCATGGTACTCGATCTGCTGCCCTGCAATGTCAAACGTCAGCAAGTCCATGTCACCGTCGTTGTCCATATCGGTAAGGCCCGGCACGTCCAGCGTCACGACTTCAATGGGATGGGTAGAGTCGACGCTGATCCGAGTCTGAATGATGGGATTGCCTGCATAGGGCAGAAAACAGAGTTTTCCTGAGTCCATGGAAACATTCTCATATACCTGAAGCACGCCATCTGCCACAGTGAAGATATCAGCTTGCCCATCTTGATTGAAGTCTTTGAGAACCATCACATTTTCTACAGGGGGAAAGGCAGATTTGTATTTCGGCGCATAGATCCACTCCTCTTCGCCCAATGTATCTACAGCCAGAAAGGGCACGACGCGATCTCCTGCACGGTCAAACATGACGAGGTCCCATTGTCCATCGAGGTCTAGGTCTAGGTTGGACCACTGGCCATTGTTGACGCCTCCTGACCAAGCATTGTAAAGGATATTGCCTTGGCGCCGCACGGGGATGTCGGGCCTTTCGGTAAATGTCGTGGGCTCTTGCCCGTGGAGTATGAGAATGAATGCAGAGAAAAAGAGTAAAAAAGCGGTGCGCATGTTCCTGTTTTTGCTTGCTGTGGATCGAAAGTTAAACATACGGAATCTTAGGCGAGATTTCGATGGAGGAGGGGAGAGAAATTTGGGGACAGGGGAGGATGGATGAAACATACCCATTTATGGATATTTTTCCATATATAAAAAATTCTATTATCCGTGAAACATTCACCTTGCTCATGGAGTATAATAAATATCCTATAAATCTTATTTTTGTCACATAATTTAATTAAAACAACCAAAACACACACCATGACTACAAAATGCTTACTACTTTACTTACAGCTTAGCATTCTTTGTATTTTTTCAACTCCATTTCTTACTGCACAAGAAACCCCAGACTCCGTGGGGATTTCTACTAATCCAAGACCTGGGAAGGGGTTTAATCTTGAGCGTCGTTTGTTGAAAAATACATTTGATTGGATGAGTCCTAAGCTGAGTCCCATTGATCTTTCAGGCCCATATGCTTCTGATCCCAATTTTAGCAGCCCCTATTACCAAGGGGGAGGAAATGCGGACCTACTTTTTCTAGCGTATGGTGAGGATAGTGATTTTTACCCCGAGGACGGATGGGAGTTGGTTCAATGGGGTTTTGGTACACTTGTAAATGGCGCGAACCAAGTCGATCCTCCTTATTTCGCCCCTACGCGTCAAGAACCCATTTTAGTTTTGTACAATCGCCATTCAGGTATGCTGCATGTATTTGGAACTTATGATCTAAATGGTGGAGAATTCCTGGAAACAGAGATAAGATTTACAAGAGGAAGTCAGTTTAGTGAATTGGCAGAAGCACAACGAGATGATTACAAGACATCTGCTTTGTTCAGTCTGACTTCACCTGTTGCTCAGCCACTGGATCAGCAGACGACGCTGACTTCTATGTCGAGCATATTTACATTTCCTGATAACAATAGACAGCTTATACATGCATCCTTTCCTGTAGCGTATGATCCCTGTGTGTGCAAAAATAAGGGGGCACTACGGGTCTTTTTCAATGTAGTCAACTTTATGGACATTAGCCTCAAGGGACGGACGCCTTCTACCTCATCTTTTCCCGCCTATTTTTACAACAACCTCAATTCTAGCGCAGGCTCCCTGTTTCCAAACTTCCTATTGAGCGTATTTAAGGATGGAAATAATATTGTCCAAGGAGGAATACAGTTGGAAACAGATGTACGCAGAGCTTTTGAGGATTATAAGCAAGAGTTGAAGGAAAAGCTGCTAGACCAACAAGTTGCGAAGGTCGAATATCTGGAGGATGTCATTGAGTTTGGAGCCAATAGAGGGGAAGGGACAGGCGCTTTCACAGATCCAAAGAACGAAGTTTCCAAAATAGGAGCATCTTTGAAGAGTGCGGCAAAGGGGGTGAAGTTTTACAAGTCTAGTCTTAAATTGAACCGAATCAATTCGTCACAATTGAATAAAACACCGGCTGCGATGATCCGAGGCGGCGGTTCTATGGCAGGTATTGTGTCGACAGGTACGAGACAGTTTGTGAGCGAATTGGCTGTGCCAGGTAGTTTGGGAAGTAGCTTGGCTAATGAATACGAGCGCCCTTATTATCCTCTGTACAACGAAGAGTTGGGAACGTTGGCGCTTTTGGAAACACCTACATTGGAGGTAGCATTTGAGAAAGGGAAAGATCCGAAGATTCTCAATCCTCAAGTATGTACGGGTCCCAATATCTCAGGACCACCAAGTTATGAGACTGCCTATAATCAGGAGTTGAAATTTCGATTGGCAGGATCTGTCAAATATGCGCTGAACCCCGCTGCAAGAATCGATCTAGAAAATTCAGATATTTCTGTTGCATTACGTATTGAAACGATTGGTGGAAGAGGATACACAGACTACGCGCCTGCCGGAAATATGGAGTCGGTAGGAATAGATGAGAATGCCTATATCAGTCCGTTTGTGCCTGTCGCATGTTTGGAAGATCTAACTGTGTATTTGCAGAGACAATTTCAGGATTGCTACCCTGAAGGGATGCAAGGTCCCAATCCTGGTGATGCAGGTGATGTGCGCGCCTTCCTGGTATTTGCCAACACCTACCTTTCGACCACTACAGGGAGAGATGGTTACCCTGTGGTTACGCAAGAGATCATGCATTATCCCGTAAATGTGCGCATGGTCCAGCATATTGAAAATTCAACGAAAATTCCCTTCGAGGTAGATATTCAGGGAGAAATCTCCGCTCCTGTGAAAGCTTGGAGGCGCATCAATATTGTAGGGAATATCTCAAATAGCATACCTTTATCCAATGTATCCATTACAGCAGGTGAGGAAGTAAACATTGAAATCAATGTAGAGATAGGACCTGGTTTTCTCGTTCAAGAAGGCACTGAGAATCTGAACGATTGGGGAAGTCCTAGATTGCCCTATACACCTGCTCAGCTGAATACCTATTGTAACACACAATACAGAGCCAACCAGCTCAGTAGCCAAGGGTTGGATTATGCAAGAGGTATACGAAATACGAGTGTAGATGAAGAAGCACCCACACTGGGACCTGATCTCGTATTAGAGGCGATCCCCAATCCATTCATCGAACAAACGGAGCTTACTTATACTTTGCCCATAGAAGGTCTTGTGACAATCTCTATATATGACATCCAGGGTAGAGAGGTCATTCGTGTGTTAGAGAGAATATTCAAAGAAGAAGGGGAGCATACGATTACAATTGATGGAAATGCGTTGACACCTGGATACTACATGGTGAAGGTATCCACTCCAACGCTACAGCAAACGATCAAGCTCTCCAAGCTCTAATCGTAAGTTAAATTGTCTAGATCTAACCCACGCTGCCTTTAGGGTGAGCGTGGGTTATTTTTTGTTTATTGTCTCCTGCATTGGATCATTTTATGCGTAAAGGTCTCTGTACCTGTTCCAATCTTTAACACATAGATGCCATCAGGAGCTTCCCCCATGCTATACCTTCCTTCTCCCCAGGTAGTTAGCGGCCATTCTTTCCCCTGCATGTCCCACAAACTCATACACTCGATCACTTCTACGCCCTCTATCGTAAATACTTGATGGGTTGGATTTGGGAAAATCCGAATCTCAGGAAGAAGAGTAGAGATCAGGTGCGTCGTCATAGTGTCCACTGGTGCCCGTTCTACGATCTCCATTTTGACGATCGAAGCACCGCCCGCAAAGTAGATATTCCCTTCCTCATCTATGACATGGTTGTTTCCCGCATCATAAAAGGGATCATTGAGGAAAGTCCCCTCAGGACCCAACAACTGTCGGAAGACGACCTCTCCCGTTTCCCAGTCCAGCCCATAATAGTAATAATTGCAAGTAGCCTCCTTCCCACTACCGTATACGATGTTCGAGCCTTGGCTATAGGTGAGCACACCGTTCATATTCACCTGTCGATTGACCCAAGCGATCTTGAATTCGTTGGAAGCTGTATCCCATGATACTTTCTGTACCCCCTTGAGATTTTCGCAGTCATATCCCAAAAAACCATTGAATTGCGCAATGCCGATGTCATATCCAAAAGCGGTAGGGGAGTTTTCGATGGATTGAAATTGATTGCTGAAGGTCTGGGCTGCTGGCAGACGAATCGAATCGGCAAAATGAATGTCCATGCCAGGTACGCCTGTCCAGCCATCGGGAAGTTCGCGCCAGAAAGCGACCAGATTATTCTTAGCATGCCCATCCGACATCACGACCAGCTTGTCATTTTCTGCTCCCCATCCCAGTAGCGTGGGTGTCGTACCGCTCCCCTCAGCAAAGGTTCCGACGGGACCGTCAGCTACGAAATCGTAAGGAGCCTCCCAAGCCAAGCTGAGTGCCGTCCCATCCCAGTCAAATTTGAGCAGCCGCTTGTTGGTGGTGATGTATAGAGAGTTGTTTTCGTCTATGGGAAATGCATTGTGGTTGGTGATCTCATCTGCCGTAGTAGGATAACGTAAGGTGTCCAGCAATTGGAAATCTTGGGAAATGATACCTATCGTTCCGTAGAGGCTGTCTGTATTGTTGTCACTATGAAAGACAATCTCGCCCCAATAGTTGAGGCTAAAATGCTGGACTCTGTTGACCTCATACGTCCCAAAATCAAAGGTGTCAATGGCGACGATATCCGAGTAAGCATTCATCGTATCTGCATCCGTCAGTTTATACAACTTTGTGTACTCATCATCTGCAGGGTCGTATTTGGGGTCATAGGTGTACCAGATTTTTTGTTTGGCCAAGAGAAAATTCCACCCAAAACTTGTGAAAGGATCAAAATCAATCCTCAAGCTGTCTATGGCTAGGAGCTTGACCCCATTGTCGATGAATTTGAATACGTGGGTAGAATTGGAGTAGTACAGCACACGATCGCCATTGGGATAAGGCTCCGAAATATAGACCCAAGGAGAAGTACCTCCCTTGATTTCTCCTCTGAATTTGATGGCTAGACTATCTCCCTCTTGTGGTCCTCTCAAGCAAGTGGAAGATTGTGCGAAATTGTTGCGGTGATAAATAGGCCAAGGGCTATCGGCTAAAAAGGGGTTTTTGGGGGGATCTGTCGGACAGTTTTGGGGGAATGAAAGTAAAGGCAGTAGCAAAAGAATTCCGAAAAGAAATTGGAATTGTCTCACGGATGGAATTCGTCTTTGTAATAGAGACATAGGGCATAGGGGTTTCAGATGGATTGATTGGGAGATCTAACCCTTAGATGATAGAGGGGACAAATGGTTTAATATACATGGTTTATGACATATTCTGTGAAATACCCATCCTTACCACAGATTCAGAAGAGGGAGGTTTCGTACGGTCCAATGTAGTGGAATTTTTGCCCAATAATTTGTGATAGAGTCTAATGCTTCTACCAATAAAAAAACAGACGCAGATTGAGGTTCTGCGTCTGTAGGTAGTTGAATTCAAGCAATTTTTGATTCAATGGAAAGCAATTAGATAAGTCTCACATATCTATGCCTTCGTTGGGTGGCTGGCAAGCCCTGTTTATTTTAAGCGAAGTCCTTTGTGTACTTCTGCACCGTTATCGATTACGACGAAGGTCACAAGTTCATCTCTTACTTGGCTAAGATCGAATGTGCGCGTACTTTTTTCGTCCAGCAATAGAGGACCTTCATACACAACTTGGTTGTCAGAACTGTACAGCTTCACATAAGGTGCATTGGACTCATTTCCTACTACGGTGAGGCGTACTTTCTGGTCTTTTCCCATATCTAGGCTGACATCAAATGGATCACAAGGAGCCTTTAAGCAGATCTCTTCTTGGAATCGCATGTTGGAGCCTTCTACTGTCAGGGTATAGTTACCTTGAGGCAGTTGCTTTAAGTTCAGGCGCTTGTCTACTGTGAGGGTTTTGCGCTCGACATCCTGATATACCAGTTTGCCATCGTCATCAAAGAGGCGGAGCGTAACTTTTCCTTTTTCTGCTCCCATAAAGTGTACATCCTGAATGAGGCCATCCTCGTGGGGTACGACTTTGAATAGGGCAGAACCTATGCCTTGAGCAGAAACTGCAAAGGAGGCAAAAATAAGGCAAAGAAAGATGGTCTGACGAAGAAGATTCGTGCGTTGCATAACTTGAGAGTTTAGAATTTGTGGGACTTATATCTTCAAAGTAGTAAGACGAGGCCGAGTCAGTAGGTTAATAAATGCTTGATTTTGTGATGCCTGACGGGCTTTGTCTGTTTCTTTGATTCAATTAACGCAACTTCTAGACGTCAGTTATAATGGTTCGGTCAACAAATGTAAAAGGGTGTAACGGTTTTTCACGATCTTGTAGAAACGTCATGAATTTGTATGGAATCACACAAACTCACTACTGATACCCGCTTCCTTGCACATGCGGCGTAGCTTGAGCCTAAATTTGAAGGGAATGAGATGCTCAAATCGCTTGACACGGTGTTTGAGTGAACGCTCCAAGGGGATGCGTTCATGATCCTCGGTCGAAGCTTCGATGCGGCGCTCCAACTGTGCGATTTGACGCAACAAAAGGTCTATCTCCATTGTATGTCGATCCATACTCATATTCTAAAGGTAAAGAATTTTTTTCGGCCTCTCCAAACCCTCTAAGCTGTATAGCCATCATTCAACCCGAGCAGGAGGATAGATGCCAGCGTATAGATAAGTTCGTTATTAGGCGTTTAGGTGTCACATGTAGGAGTGGAAACGTATGCTTATAAAAGAAGAAAAAAGTAAAAACGGAATGAAGAAGCGCTGCTTATTCATCTCACTATGGTGTTCCTCCTCTGGTTAATGATATTGGGCGTTCGTTTTTAGGAATGTGTAATTCGGAGTACGTAGATTGGAGTCTACGTACAGCAAAGAATGAAATAGGGACTATGTAGCACACACTTTGAGCATGGAACTAAACTCCGCATGCTATATGACACTGTTCCTTCAGGACAATGAACCCGCTTGGAATCCTGAAAGGGTGTCATAACATAGGCTAGTGGTTTCAACCCTAGACTTAAGGATCATTTTCTATTACCCTATTTCTTATGTCCACCTACTTAAGTTCTCTTTCCTTTGTGAAGGTACTTATAGGACAAAATCAAGGAAAATTCGTGGTCTTTAAATATCCATCAATATATTGCATATATCGTGTAAGACTGTATTGATAATTTGGTAATTTAGCCTAAACCCTATTCGTTGCCATGATAGTGAACCAGCCCGCCCCCGAGTCAAGTGGATTGAATCCAGCTTATGAAGGCTCTGCCAAAAAGAAGGACAGCCTTTTGGTAGAAGTCGCATGGGAAGTTGCCAATCAAGTAGGGGGGATCTATACTGTTATTCGTTCGAAGGTGCCTAGTATGTTGGAGAAGTGGGACAATCGATATTGTCTGCTGGGACCCTATGTCCACCACAATGTGTCGGCGATCTTCGAAGAAGCAGAAGCTCCCAACGATCCCTTTGGACGAGCCGTACGCAAGATGCGTGAGATGGGGTTTGAGGTTCATTATGGAAAATGGCTGACAGCGGGGCGTCCCCGAACGGTGCTACTGAATCCATATTCAGTATTTGATCGGCTCGGAGAGATCAAGTACCTTTTGTGGGAGCATCACGGCATCCAGCTTCCAGGTGATGACAACTTGATCAATCAGATCACGGCCTTTGGTTGGCTAGTCAAGGTATTCTTGACGCGCTTGACAGAGGAAGACGTGAATACACAACCTGTCATTGCCCATGTGCACGAGTGGATGGCCGCCTCGTCGATTCCTGAGATTCGCCGAGACAATCTGCCGATTTCTACCGTCTTTACTACACATGCTACCTTGCTCGGTCGCTATCTGGCGATGAATGATCCACACTTCTACGAGCATTTGGCCTTTTATGACTGGGAGAAAGAAGCCAAGTACTTCAACATTCTGCCACAGATACAAATAGAGAGAGCCGCTGCCCATGGTGCGCATGTCTTTTCTACAGTGAGCGAACTGACGGCAAGAGAATGTATCCACTTGCTGGGGCGGAAACCCGAAGTTCTCCTTCCCAACGGAATGAACATCAAGCGCTATGCAGTCTCGCATGAAGTCCAAAACGAACACCAGACTTACAAAGACCATATCCACCAGTTTGTGATGGGGCATTTTTTCCAGAGCTATTATTTTGATCTGGATAAGACCCTCTACTTTTTCACTTCAGGTAGATATGAATATAGAAACAAGGGCTATGACCTTACACTGGAAGCATTGGCGCGA
The DNA here is from genome assembly GCA_039820545.1 of Bacteroidota bacterium. Lineage (GTDB taxonomy): Bacteria > Bacteroidota > Bacteroidia > J057 > J057 > JALEFZ01. The sequence goes on from JBCBPW010000059.1 coordinate 12,174, forward strand.
TTGAATTGGCGAATGAAACAAGCCAATATCGACAAGACAGTGGTCATGTTTTTCATTACCAAAAAACCCTTCCAGAGTATCAACCCCAATGTCCTTCAGTCTAAGGCTTCGCTAGATAAGATGTACCAGACGACGGAGGCTATCCAGCAGCAGATTGGAGAGCGATTGATCCAGCATATTATGCAATCCGAAGATCAGGCCTTCCCTGATTTGAATGAGTTTGTAGACGACTACTGGAAGATCAGGATTCGCCGCAACATGCAGTCATGGAAGACGGCCAATATGCCGCCCATTATCACACACAACATTTATGATGATGGAGAAGATGATATTCTTAACTTCTTGCGCACGTCTAATCTCTGTAATTACAAAGAAGACAAGGTCAAGATTGTATATCATCCCGACTTTGTAAACTCTGTAAGTCCGCTGTTTGGAATAGACTATCCCGATTTTGTGCGCGGCTGTCACTTGGGTGTTTTTCCGAGTTATTATGAGCCATGGGGATATACACCCCTGGAGTGTATGGTCAGTGGAGTCTCCGCGATCACCAGCGATCTCTCAGGTTTTGGCGACTATTACTTGAAAGCTAATTCAAATCCAGAGGAGGAAGGAATATCGGTCATCAAGCGTAGGACAAGGAGCTATGATGAGGCTGCCAATCAATTGGCGGATGCGATGTTTGCTTACGTTCAAAGCGAAAGGAGTGCGCGTATTTCTCAAAGATATACGCTACAAAAAGCAGCTGAACAGTTTGACTGGAAGAATTTGACACGTTTCTATGAGAAAGCCTACGATCTCGTGCTTGATCGATCCTAGCTTTCTTCGTCTCATCTTGTACTTTTTGATTACCAAACGATTTCCTACGTGAATCCTCGTGTTTTAATGTTGGGTTGGGAATATCCACCCTATATCAATGGTGGGCTGGGTGTAGCCACGACAGGGCTAGCGGCAGCCTTGGGAGAAATGACCCCTCTACAACTGATTGTCCCACGCGCACAAGTGGATCTTAATCCTCATGCCTTCGACTTGATCGGACTCAACCAGCAAAAAAAGCGGTGGGTCAGCCAGAAGAAGTATCGAGACAAAATCATCGAAGAAAAACTACGGAAAGTAAAATTATCCTATGTAGACGTAGATTTACAAGGGTATGAAATTGAGCCTAAGATTCTACGAAAACCTATCCAGACAGAATCCTTTTTTACAGTAAAGCGAGTGGTGAGAGAGGCGTATGTGGAAAATGTGGAAGTCGTAGAAGAACAGGAGGGATTTCAGCTGTCACAGAACTATGGAAAGAATCTTGTAGAAAAAGTAACAGAGTACGGAGAATGGGTAAGAGAAATCGTGAGAGACCAAGATTTTGACCTCATCCATGCCCATGATTGGATGACCTTCTTGGCAGGATTAGAGCTCAAAGCACTGTACGATAAGCCTTTGGTTTTACACATACATTCCCTTACCTATGACAGGCAAGGTCCTGAAGCGAGAGGATGGGTTTATGAGTTGGAACGACATGCGATGAGTCAAGCCGACATCGTCATTCCTGTTAGCAGATACACCGCGAATATCATTACCCAGTACTATGGAATTTCTCCTCACAAACTCTCCCCTGTGTACAATGGGATAGCTCCTCAGGAACCCTATCGTACACCCAAACCCTTCAAAGAACGCCTCGTCGTATTTCTTGGTCGAATCACTGGCCAGAAGGGACCCGAATACTTCTATCAAGCAGCTAAAAAGCTGTTGGTACGAGATCCTAACGTGCGTTTTGTCGTGGCGGGTAAGGGAGACCTCATAGATCCTATGATACGACAGACAGCGAAGGACCGCTTGGGAGACAGGATACATTTCACAGGTTTTATGGAGCCCGATCGGGTGACGGATATGTTGTCCATGGCGGATCTATATATTATGTCCTCTGTCTCCGAACCCTTTGGATTGTCTGCCTTGGAGGCTGCACAAATGGATGTACCCTGCATAATCAGTGAGACCTCAGGCGTCGCGGAAGTCTTGCCTCATGCGATACAGGTCGACTATGCGAAGACCGATACCATGGCACGCATGATGTATGCCTTGCTCCACGATAGAGAGTGGCGTCATCGGATCACCCAAGGACAACAAGCAGATCTGAAACATCTTACATGGACCAAGTCAGCAAAAGAAGTCATGCAGATCTATCAGCAATTGCTTAACCCAAATTCTGCGACACGCGCTGCCCAACCTGCTTGACCTATGAAGCAGATCTGCCTTTATTTTCAGGTTCATCAGCCTCGAAGACTCCATCCCTTCGACGTGTTTGATATTGGAAGCGATCGCCCCATTTTTGACGATATCCTAAATATTCGCATCCTACACCGCGTATGCAACAAGGGCTACGAGCCTGCCAATGACCTCCTTATGAGGTTGATTCAGAGGTTTGGAAATAGGGTACACTTGGCCTTTTCTTTGAGTGGAACCGTTATGGAGCAGATGGCTGCCTACAAGCCCCAATCCCTCAAAAGCTTTCAGGATTTAGCTTCTACAGGCTGTGTAGAGTTTCTGGGCGAAACCTATTATCACGCGCTTTCCTTTTTGCTCCATGAGGAAACCTATGCTGAGGAAATCCTCAAACACCGTGAAACCATTCAGCAGTATTTTGGCCAGACCCCTCGAATCTTTCGCAATACAGAGTTGATCTATTCAGAGCGACTTTTACCCATCATGGATCGTCTCGGGTTTCAAGGACTCGTGACAGAAGGAGTAGACCGTTTACTCATCGGACGATCTCCTCACTATGTTTTCCAGCCCAATTGGCATCGAGATATAGAGATACTCCTGAGAGACTATATGCGTTCTGATGACATTGCCTTTCGCTATACAGATCGTGAGTGGGAGCACCACCCTTTGGAAGTCGAGACATTTGCCCAATGGATTGATGAAACAGAGGGAGAGGTGATCAATATCTTCATGGATTATGAGACGCTGGGTGAGCATCAAGGAGGCGAAACGGGGATCTTTCGCTTTCTCGAAGATTGGATTACCTACACCCTGCAGGAAAATTTAGCTGAGTTTGTCTCTCCCTCGCAACTCATTCGCAGCAATGTCCCCAGTCATTTTTTTACGAGTAAAGAGTGGATTTCATGGGCGGATACAGAGCGCGATCTTTCAGCCTGGAATGGGAATGAAATGCAGCAAGAAGCCTTAGCCAAAATACAGGAGTTACGCCAACCCATGCAGGCAACAAGTCGGGCGCGAGCCAACCCTCAAATATGGGATACTTGGCATTACCTGACCCAGTCGGATCATTTTTACTATATGGCAACAAAAGAGGGGAATGATGGGGAAGTACACCAGTATTTTAGCCCTTTTGCCTCTCCCCATGCAGCTTATCTGCACTATATGAATGTCATCGCCCATATCCAGCATCAACTTTCTGAATGGAGTTGTGATTAAGTCCCATATTTTCTGTGCGATTCGCTACATTTTCTTCCAATGAAAAGGTAAGAATTATGTGTTTTTGTCCACATTTTTTTTGAATCATTGACAACCTATATATTAAACTTTACCTTATGATATGTTTTGTTAGTCTGTAGAGAGATAAGGATGGGAAGTAAGCTGATATCTGGATAACTTGATACTATGCTAATCGCAGAAAGTGGTGCCACAAAGACAGAATGGCGTCTCATTAAAGATCAGAAGGTAGTGCTTGCCTTCCGCACCCCTGGGTTCAATCCCAATGTAATGGCTCCTGAAATGATACAGGTAGAGCTAGCAGAGATTCGGAAAAAGCATTTGTGGCAAGTGAACTTTGAGCAGCTCTTTTTTTATGGGGCAGGATTAAAAGATTCCTCTATGCGGGGGTTGATGCAGGATATTCTCCAGCAGACCTTCAAGGAGGAATATGTATCTGTTTACCACGATCTTCAAGCATCTATTCACAGTACAGGTTTTGACGAAGGGATTGTCTGCATTCTAGGTACAGGGTCTAATAGTTGCCACTATCAAAATGGTGAGATCTTGAGTCAACGTGGAGGGCATGGATACCTACTCGGAGATGAGGGTTCAGGTGCAGATTTGGGGCATGCGTTGATCAAAGGTCTACTGGAAGGGGACTTACCCCAAGCTGTCAAAAGCTTCATCGAATTTCAGGAAGGGGGAAGCGTAGCCGATATTCGCTTGGCTGTCTATCGTGATCCCAAGCCCAATGTGCGCATGGCTCGGTTTGCCAAGTATCTGGACGAAGTGATTCATCATCCTGAAGTGCAAGAGCTTGTCACGAGTAGATTTTTGGCTTTCCTAGATTCAACTGTCTGTCGTTACCCGCATTTTCAGACCTTACCCATCACATTTGTAGGTTCCATTTCATTCTACTTTCAGGAGTGGCTACGAAAAGCATGTGAGATCCGTGAGATTCACAATACTCATATCATGCATGACCCGATTGATCACTTGGTGCAGTATCATATCAAACAAAAAGGAAAGATGACCCCCAAAGATCAAAGAGGGGCTAATGCCGCTTAGCAAGGAGAGCTAAACTTTCCTTTTCCTCTATATCTTCCTCCGCCTTTGATGTCTGACTGTAATGAATGGGACAACTTTATTCCATTTTATCGAACAAATGGTCGTAATTTTGCATCATCATGAAGATGAGACTCCTCCAATCTTTCCAAGTAATCTCTCCGCTCTGGGTAATGGCTGTGATAGGGGCTTTCCCTTTTTGGTCCCAGTGTCAGCCCCGCAAGTTTCGTCTTCCTATCGAAGTACAAGAAGCTTCGGGACTTTATATCGAGGATGAACAACACTTTTGGTGGATCAATGACAGTGGAGATGGACCTTTTTTGTACCGCACAGATACCAGCCGTGTATTGAGGGAGCGTGTAGAGATACCCCATGCTTTCAACAAGGACTGGGAAGACATCACGCATGATGACCAAGGCAGGATCTATATTGGGGACTTTGGGAATAACTATCATGCACGCAAGAATCTCAGGATCTACATTTGGGACCCTCAAACCCATCATACCGATTCTATCTTATTCAACTACCAGGATCAGTGCCATTTCCCGCCTGCGTATCGACGACGTAATTTTAATATGGAGGCTTTCTTTTGGCACAATGACAGCCTACATTTATTCTCCAAACCCGACCAGCGATACAAACCCCTGGCAACGAAGCATTATGTCCTACCTGCACTGCCTGGGAAGTATGCAGCTGTCCTAAGAGATACATTGGATACGCCGCATCGGGTCGTCACGGGGGCTGCGATTAGTCCAGATGGCCAGACCGTAGCGCTAGTCGCCTATAAATTCACCCTCCAATGGGGATTCATTCCTACTTCGCGTACAACGGTCTACCTCTTGCAGGATTTTCCTGAAGGGCATTTTTTGAGGGGGAAAGTGACCAAACTTCCGTTGCGATCTACAGGCAAAGGCCCCACACAATACGAGGCCATTGACTTTTATGACGATGAAACATTGTATCTCGGTTCTGAGAGGACCTTGATGTACTGGCAGCAAGTGCGAAGGATGCATATCAAAAAGCACAAAACCAAGCCAACATCAATCTCTGAAAAATAGCTTTTTCCTTCCAACCTTATCCCTGAATGACCGCTCTTTCATGGTGTTATGACTTCAACTTTGGAGTGATGAAAGACCATAAAGATTAGGGTATGGAAAATCTTCAAACTGTTACATGGAAAGCAGATCCCATCACAGGTGAGTTTGTCATCTATGAAGGAGAGCAGCCTGTAGGATTTTTTCGTCGCAATTGGCTGGGATTTAAAGCGAAAGCAGAATGGAAGGGAAAAAATTATCGAATGACATTTCCCAGTTGGTCGGGTTTGAAGATGAAGATTGTGGAGGAAGAGACAGCGGAAGAAATTGCCTATGCCAGCTTCAACCTGATGTCGACCAAAGCAAATGTGAGGCTATTTGATGGCTCGCACATGCAGTGGAAGTATAACAACTACAGCCAGAACAAATGGCAGATCTCTGACGAACAGGATCAGCGCATCGAGTTTAAAGAGTCTTGGAACCGAGGAAAGGTCTTGCATCAAGACGAGGAGGCTAGTAGCCTGCAGATGATGATCGGGCTGATGCTACATCAGTATTTGTGGAACATGCGTGTATTTGTTGCTGCCACTTCCTTATTGATATTTGCTGTGTGACCGTGTCACGCCATTAGTAGAGAAGCCATTCATAGCGTCTCTACCAGTGGCATGATAGTATTCCCTAACGCTTCGCCTTCTTCGCAGTGATGATTTCTGTATTCATCCCCACCCAGTGAAGATTTCCATTATAGCGTCCGTGTTCCATCTTCAGGCAGCGATCTACGATCGAGACCATGCCTGCTTTTCGTGCTTTCTCTGCTGCGTACAGATTGATGATGCCAAGTTGCTGCCAAATGGCTTTCGCTCCGATCTCAATCGCCTCCTCTACTATTGCTTCTACCTCGCTGGGCCTACGGAAGATGTCTACCACATCCACAGGTTCGGGAATACTCTTCAAGTCAGGATATGACTTTTGTCCCAAAATCTCCTCTGCTCTCGGGTTTACAGGGATCACCTTATATCCTTCAGAAAGCAAAAAGGAAGCAACAAAGTTGCTGGGTCGCTCAGGCTTGGCCGATAAACCCACCATTGCAATCGTCTTTGCATCGCCCAGGAGTTGCTGTATTTCCTTGGGGTTTTGGAAGCGATTTCGCTGCTCAGCTGTGAGCTTGGTGTTTAGTTTGATATCGCATGAAAGGCTTGATCCAGGTCCCATAATAGATCTTCGGTTGTTTCTAGTCCTACAGATAAACGAATAAGTTCGGGGCCTACGCCCGCGCTTTCTAGCTCTGCTGCTGAGAGCTGTTGGTGTGTAGTGGAGGCAGGGTGGATGACGAGACTTCGTGCATCTCCTACATTGGCTAGATGTGAGAATAGTTGGAGTCCTTCAATGAAAGTTTTCCCTTTCATTCTCACGTCCTCTCCACTTCCTTTTAGCCCAAACGAAAAGACAGCGCCAGGTCCTTTGGGTGTATATTTCTTCGCCAGCTCGTGATACTTGCTGGAAGACAGCCCTGCATAATTGACCCAGGCAACGGTCGGATGTGCTCCCAGATATTCTGCGATGGCTTGTGCATTCGCTACATGGCGGTCCATACGGAGGGAGAGCGTTTCCATTCCTTGTAGCAATAGAAAGGCATTGAATGGAGAAATGCAACCTCCAGTATCTCTGAGGGTCACCGCGCGTGCCTTCATCAAAAAGCCATAATGTCCAAAGGTCTCATAAAACTTGAGATTGTGATAGGCAGGGGTAGGCTCGGAGATGGTCGGATAATTGGAAAAATCAAATTCGCCCGAGTCGATGATCAGCCCTCCGATGGATGTCCCATGACCGCCGATGAACTTGGTGGCTGAGTGTACCACGATGTCCGCTCCATGTTCCAAGGGACGACACAGATAAGGCGAGCCAAAGGTATTGTCCATGATGAGGGGGATGTGGTGGCTGTGTGCCAGATCCGATACGGCTTGGATATCGAGAATACTTCCCTTGGGGTTGCCGATCGTCTCTCCATAGAGGAGTTTGGTCTTATCGTTGATGGCCGCTGCCCAGTTGTCGATATGGTCAGGATCTACGAAGTGAACCTTCACGGAGAGCTTCTTCATGGTATGCTCCAGCTGTGTATAGGTCCCTCCGTAGAGGTGAGAGGATGCTACGACCTCGTCTCCTGGTTCTAGTAGCGTCATCAGCGTCGTAAACTGTGCGGCCATCCCACTGGCGGTCGCCAAGGCGCCTGTTCCTCCTTCGAGGGAGGCAGCTCTTTCTTCCAGTACTGCTGTCGTCGGATTGTTGATCCGAGTGTAGATGTTTCCATATTGCTTCAACTCGAAGAGCTGTGCAGCCTGGTCTGTATCATCGAATACATAGGATGTGGTTTGGTAAATCGGTACAGCTCTTGCCCCTGTGATGGCGTCGGGGATATGCCCTGCATGTAGCATCCGCGTTTCAAACCCAAAAGATTTTCTTTCACTCATATATTTGCCTAATCAAGAACGTGATATTAGAAGGAAAATGAGAAGGAGAGTGTCGGTTTTCCGTCTTTTATCCATCTATCCCTCAAAAAGGAGATTATCCATGATGATGGTTCGATTTTATTTCTCGACTGGATGGATGAATACTCAAATATGATCTGAGGCATAGAGGTCTATGTGGTTCGAATGACTACATATTTTCGGTATTATCTTTCAAGATATTTACATCTATGACAGCAAATATTAGGATGAGCCCTAATAAAATAGCTGCTATCAATCCCATATAATCTCCGTATCGGGTGTAGAAGGTCTTACCAGATAATGCAGGAACTTTACAAATTAAGACTTTTGTAGAATTTGAATTAGGGGCCTTAGTAATGATAGAGCCGTAATGATTTATAACTGCATTAAACCCTAGATTTGTCGCTCTGACAACATATCTATTGGTTTCAATAGCTCGTAGTTGGGAGAGAGATAAATAGAATTGTTTAGAGTCGAATGATCCCAGATCTGTTTCACTAGAGAAAAAGAAAAATAATCCCCGATTGTCATCAATCTTTCTTCCACAAATCTGTCCAAAAATGGATTCATAGCAAATAACAGGTATTAGTGATGTCGAGTCAAAACTTCTGAAAGCGCTTAGACTTGATTGATAATAATCATAATTTGCAGAAGGAATATTGAGAAATGAGAAGCCCTCTGGGATTTTTTCATGAAATGGGACAAACTTATTTTTTGAAATAAACTTATAGTCTGTGCTATTATCAAGTCTAAGTACAGCATTTAGTTTATACTTTCGATTATCTTCATTTAGTATGAGATTGGCACCAGTCAATATGATTTTTACTTTGCCACTTTTAATCAAGGCTTTTAGTTTGATGAAAAGTGAATTTTTGGATAGTCTCTCAATTTTGACAAATTGACTAATACTACATTCAGGGAGAGTTAGAATATCGACAGAGAAGTTATTATCATTATACAAGGAGTCGATAATATTATTTAATCTCACATCAGTTGAAAGAGAATGATTAAAATTTGTTTGGATAAATGCTATCGAATAGTTTTTGACTTGTGCTTCTGATACACTATTTCCTTTATCCTTTTCAATAACAAATGATATAAGTGGAGGAATAAATAATACAAATACTAGAACTAGTAAAGAGACTTTAAGTTTACTTCGTTGAGATAGGGTATGATAGAAAATAATATTAGTAAGAAGTATCCATGAGGTCCCACCTAATACACCTGTATACGCATACCATTGTATAATTAACGGATTTTGACAAAATATATTCCCTAGATTGATCCAAGGAAAGCCGATTTCGAGAATATTTTGGAGGTATTCAAAGCTTAGCCAGGATAGGAAAAGTATCAGATAGGAATAAAGAGAGTAAGTGATTTTTCTAAGACTAGTAATAAATTTTATAAAAAATATGAGACATGTAAATTCTATGGAATAAATAATATTGGCTAATATACCATATACATCATTTGTTTCAATAAGCCATGATGTGTTGATCAACACGCATATAAATGTTCCTAATGATACCTCGAAAATGATTATCGGTGAAGTTCTTTTGTAGCGTCGTTTTGTGTTCAGAAAGCATAAAAGGGGAAAAAGTGATACCAAAATAAAATACGGAAACACTTTCCAACTGAGATACCATAGTATCCAGCTTAGTATGAGTAGAGATATGCCTCTAAGATACCCTTTATCGATTAAATTATGCATAATGTGTATTAACATGGTTATGTAGCTTCAAAAGTAGTATAAAAAATCTCTTTTTTTTAAATAATTTCATTAGTAGATTTGAAATCTGTAAACAATGTGCCTCAAATTTTGAGATACACAATAAATACAACTTCAAATTTTCATTTAATTACAAACCATGAAAACGTTAATCAGAAAGACAGTGGTTTTTTGGGTTATGATCGCTTTTGTAATTTTCCCCTGTTCCGATCTTACTGCAAGAGGAGGAGGAGGAAATAACGGAGGAAACACTGGAGGTAATAACCCAGGAAACAGTGGGCCTAATTACGCCGCTTGTAACAAACAAGGTTGTCCTCCTTGTGAAACCGAAGCGGCAAATTTAGAGATGATTTTTCAAACGCCTGCTAATTTATCCCCTCAAGGTAATAGACCTTGCTCCTTCTCAGACATGAATCCAATGAGTTTTTTCAATCAAGTGATTGATGCATGTTCTGAAGACATCGTTCCTGAACCATTTAGAATTCCAGACCAGCATCATGGAATAAGATTTGAAGTTTTCAGCCTACCTGGTCAGGTTTGTGAATTTAATCAGCAAAACTCTTGTACAGTAAATGATTTCTATGGTTCAAGCAACTCTTTTGGGCCAATTAGAAGGAGAACTGCGTCTGGTGGAAACGGTGATTGTTATGTCTTAACAGGAGATATGTTTATGAATTTCCCATTTGATCGACCTATTGGTAGTGCCTATCAGATCAAAGCAGAGGCTGTTACCAGATGTAATTCAGGCTGTGAGGGTTCAAATCAAGACTTTCAGGTTAGAGCCTTTAGAATGCAAGATATACAAGATGTTGCAGCAAACCAGGCAAATGCAGGAGTTATTCAGTTTAATTCAGTTTTTGGTGAGAATCCTTGTTTTATGTAAGACATATTAAGTTCTTATCATCACTTAACAACCAGATAGTCTAATTACAGGCTTCTAATATAGACTAATCTAGAAAACAAATAATAGCATCAAATTTTTAATTCCAACTACAAATGAATTCAAGCACAATCTTAGCAGGGATTATTCTGTTCATCCTTATTGGATGTTCTACTGAACAAAATGGAATCATTGAATCAGCCTCATCAACTCCTCCAGGATTCATCATTGAGCAAGCCTCAGAGGGAAATCCGCAACTAGAAGATTATCTCAACTTCTTGAATGGAAGCTATGATGGATCTCTACACCTTCAGAATAACGCAAGCTATCGTTTCAAGAATGAGGAGACAGGAGAATTGTTCGATATCACCTCATCTTCCAATCTGAGTACTCAGTTTACATCGGAAAGCTCAGCATGCGAAAGCAATGTTCAATTTGGTCCGTTTAATTTGATATGTAAATCAGATGGATATTACTGTGTAAATTATCAAGAGAGAGGAAACTTGGTAGCGAACCTATACGGGGCTTCCAGTGAGTTTTCGATCGATAATGCTCGTTCAGGAGAGAATTTGACCGCTTCCATTTACGTGCCACAGGTTGTCTCTGTAACGAGCTTTAGTCCAAGCACAAAACAAATAGCGCCTGGGACCTCTATATCCTGGGTTACCGATCCTTCCTTTTCAAAGGGTCTCATCATGATTTTGGATTATCGGCCTTCTAATCTGGCAGGAACAGAAGAAGAAAGACAGCTATATCCTGATAGGGTCTCATATGCTAAGATAATTCCAGATAATGGAAGCTATACGTTTACGGCGGCGGATCTAGAAAACTTTAGTGAGGGCATGACTATAGAACTTTTACTAACGAGAGGGACTTATGCTGTATATCAAAGTGAGGTGACGAACCAGACTTATGGGCTTGCAGCGTATTCTACTTTCCATCACAACTTTGCATACTAGTCTTATTGATCTAGTGTAAAATTATAAAAAATAGTGTAAGTACATGTGCTGTCGAAATCTTAAGGATTTCGGCAGCATTTTATTTTTGTAAAGGCAAATGTCGCTTTTTCGTCTTTTATCCATCTATACATCAAAAAGGAGATTGTCTAGCATTATATTTACTTATTCTCGAAACGCATCCCATATGAAATACCTCTTGCTTCCATTGTTAGGTCTGCTGCTTTTTGCCTGTGAGAAAAACTCGAATACGCCTCCTAGCCAGCTATCACAAGTCGCAGACGAGTACTTCCAACACGCCTTTACTCAGGACTATGAGGGACTGGCGGCCTTGCTAGCAGAAGACATCCAATTTATAGGTCCCAAAGTCGCCGATACACTCGATAAGGCAGCCGTGATCGCGTCGTGGAGAGCCTTCCATACGACCTATGACACAGCCCACTATGAGCGGCACGAAAGCTACCTCATGCAAACAGCCGCTGGTCCTGAAGTTTTTTCCTACTATCAGGGACGATTTCACAATCGCGACTTAGGGGTATGGGTGACATTCCCTGTGCATGTACGGTTTCAAATTCAGGAGAAGCAGATCCATCGCCTACAGATTTTCGTCAATCAAGCAGACATTCAAAGCCAACTTGGATTGGGCTACCGCCTAAAAGTCGAGCCGCATCCCGCTACGGACAGCCCTCCGTCCGACGCGTATCCGCAAGGTGAATGATCTTCCAGTTTTCTTCGCCTTCTCGGATGAAGAGAAAAGCGTCTACCCCACAGTGGTGAAAGTCTTCATTGACATAAAAAGAATAATCTACCCATGCATGAGCCAGATTGTCATCCACTTCGACGTGGAGAGCGTCTATCGTTTCATTCCAAACGGCTTCGTGTGGCGTCCCGACAGCTTTCAAGAATCGGTCGAGGCTCCCCACTTGAAGCTTGGCTTCGCCTTCTTTGTTGATATAGGACGTGAGCATCCGTACCTCAGGGTGCATCGTCGCATGTACCATGGCAGAATCTCCTTTTCGCATCCCATCGAAAAGTTGTTTGACCACCGCATGGATGTCTGAGGAGTCCTGGGCGAAGGTGTCTTGTGCGTGTAGTTTCACAAAGGATAATCCGATGAGAAGGAAAAGTAGGCTGAAGGATCGATACATAATAAGTGTGTTAGGTATTGAAGTGCTTAAGATAGGGAGAAGCCTAGGACTCACCACGGCACTGGAAGAGGGAAGTAAAAGCTTGGTCGATCCCTCTCACCTGAGGAGGAACAATTCTACAGATCAGAGGTAAATCTGGAAAGAAAAAATATCTACATTTGTAGTCATGCAAAAGATCAGAGGAATATACAAGCTCTTGGGCTTTACGGTTATCCTGGCTTTTCACGTCACACGTGTGATCATCAAAAGTATATGGGCAGGGAGAGATCCTAACTTTGCTTGGGGGATCGTCAAAGACTGTGGACGCGATGAGGCGCGCTGGTTGGGAATCGACATTGAATGGCAAGGAAGAATCCCTGAGGAAGGTGCGTTGATATTGCCCAATCACCGTTCCTATCTGGACATCATCCACTTTGTCTCCATCATTCCTGTGTGTTTTGTCGCCAAAATTGAAGTCAGTAAGTGGCCCTTGATCAGCAAAGCTGCACGGATTGCCCGAACGATCTTTGTCGATAGAAAGGATAAGAATAGCCGCCAGCAAACGCGCAATCAGGTAAAGGAAAGGCTCAAAGAGGGCGTATCTGTTTTGGTATTTCCTGAAGGGACGACCCATATGTCTCCTGAGGTCGGAGAGCTGCACAAAGGGATTTTTTATGTAGCAGCAGGGACCGATGTGCCTGTGATTCCCGCTGCGGTTGAGTACCAAGATCCTGAGGAAGCATGGGTAGGAGACGATGGGTTTATAGAGCATTTTGTGCGTCGATTCTCTGTTCCAGGAAGAAAGGCCGTCAAAATCCGTTTTGGTGAGCCTATCAAGGAGGAGGATGGAGAAGTATTTAGGCAAAGGGTAGGAGCGTGGATTCAGGAGAATACACGTGAGCTTCAAGAAGAGTTTGGATTGGCCCTTGATTCGAAATTAGACCATGTGTGGAACAATGAAGATCTAGCCCCAAAACCGTGATTTTAGGTTCTGGCGAAAGCTATTTTGTGAGATTTAGTGGGGCTAAATCAATCAAAATAGATGAAGTCATGGTTCTGGAAGCACAAATTTTTTGCAGATTTGAAGTTCCAAACATGGTCTGAGGGAAATCAAAAAAATAAAGTTTCAGGTAAACGTTTGAGAACAGATTGCGTTTAGCGAGTAAAACACACTCACTATGCGCCTTTGTCTTCGAATGGTCTTTTTGACCAGTCTACTCATTCTAATCTCCTCTTCTCTTTGGTCTCAATCTCTTCATTTCCAATATGATGACTACGACAAGAAGGTCTACAAGGAGTATTCAGTTGAGTCGCAATACGTGAAAGTGACAGACGGTACATCCCTTGCAGTAGATGTGATCCTTCCTACTCAAGGCCCTTCAAGAGATGCTTTTCCGACGATTTTTATTTACACGCCCTACGGTCGAGGATTCATTGTGCCACATATGGGGCTTGCGAAGCATATAGGATCTACCGCCTTGGGATTTGGTTGGGGTCCCACCTATAGCATGGTAGACCTCGTCAAAAGCTTGAAAATGATGGTGGCGCATGGGTATGCTATTGTGATTGCGGATATGCGCGGAACAGGTGCTTCTTACGGACATCAGATAGCGCTCATGCCCAAGCTGGGGGAAGATGGAAAGGATCTGATCGACTGGATGGCCCAGCAATCCTGGTGTGATGGTCATGTCGGCATGTGGGGACAGTCCTACTTGGGATGGGCACAATACATGACAGCTGCTCAGCAACCCGACGCCCTCAAATGCATCATTCCTGAGGTGATGGGCTTTGATCTCTACACCACAGGCTTCCGTCCTGGAGGGATTCTGGCGACGCGATGGATGGAAGGCTTCAGTGGGAGGCTACAAGGTGGAAATCTCAATGTGCTGGAGAAGAAACCAATCGCCATGCCTACAGCTCCTGTGATTGACGAAGATGGAGATGGAAAATTGGTTGACGAGTGGCCCGAATTTGAGCGAAAGGCCATGCTACAAGGCGCATTTGCCCCACGCTATCGCGACAAAGCCTCACGCGATTCCCAATATTACTATCAAGCGACACTGGATCATCTCGACAATGTGTGGGTGGAGACCTTTTTGGATTCTACTTATCAGTCTATCGATGTGACAGGAGGAGAAGAACTCGGAAATATCAATTTCTACAAAGTAGGACCTGGATACGATGCCAAGAAGATTGCAGATACAGAGATTCCGATATTTCATATTGGTGGATGGTTTGATGGATTTCTGCGTGGCACGGCCATGTGGTATGCGACTTTGGCTCCTTATAATCCTTCCTACCTTCATTTGGGTCCCAGGTTTCATACCTCTTTTCCCAAGGCTTATCAAAAATACCTTGAGTATGATTTTAAGGATACCTATGGTGAGCAAATGGCCAAAGAGCGTCTAAGATTTTATGATCGTTATCTCAAAGGCATTGACAATGGATTCGACAAGGACGCTCCCGTTCATCTCTATGTCATGCATGAAGGTTGGCGCGAAGAGGCTACTTGGCCTTTGGAGCGGGAGGTGATGACGCCTTTCTTCTTGGGAGAATCGGGGCTCACGAAAGCACCTCAAAAAGGATCGAATCTCACATATGAAGTAGACTTTACCGCTTATGGGGGCTACGACAAGGATTCGTCAGCACGTATGATCATGTATCGTGGTGCGCCCTCCAATGTCATGAAACGTACGACATTAGATGAAAGGTGTTTGGTACTGGAATCAGAAGTCTTGACAGAGGATGTGGAGGTGACAGGGCATCCCTTGGCCCATATCTGGTTGTCTGCCAACCAAGCAGATGCAGATGTCTATGTCTATCTAAGTGATGTAGATGAAAAAGGCGAAGCCTACTATGTGACGGATGGGCAGCTCCGCGCAGGCTGGGCCAAGATGTACGACAACAATGTGCTTGCGCAAAACCAACTAGATGTCAAGCCTGAACTTCCTTGGCATGGCTATGAACAAGCGCAATGGCAGGACGGAATTCTATCTTCAGGTGAACCCGTTGAACTTACCTTTGATTTGCTCCCGACAAGCTGGAAGTTTAAAAAAGGTCACAAGATCCGCATCTCGATTGCGGGAGCTGATGCTGCCACTTTCGAGCTGAATCCTACGATTTGTCCTGATGGGACGCTGGGTTCCTGTGCGGAGACTACATATACGATACATACAGATGCAGCTCATCCCTCTCGTGTAGTGTTGCCGATCATTCCTTCTGGCCCCCAAGAGCAGGCTTCTCGTTAATTCCTGTAAGATGGATTTATTTTTCAAGTGAAATTTCCCTTCAATCCAACTATGGTTGAGCGGGAGCGATATTTTCATTTCACTATTATTTCAACGATTTGTACCGTAATACGCTAAAGAATCCCGCTTTTTTTTACGTTTCCTTAGGAAAAGTTCTCACCAAATGAATTTTATCCTTACCTTTAGTTTTGGCTTTAGTTTAAGTACTCGAACATATATAATTTTTACTTCTTTTAGAATTTATGCGCCTGGTAGATTCGTCCAAAGCATTCAAGGTTGTATACGCTACTTATCATCATGAGTATTTGGGGTACCTTGTATCTGCCCATTATGTGGAGACGCTAAAGGATGGATCGCTGAGTCTTGTCCATCAGCATGCCTATCCAGACAATATGGAGCAGTTTGCAAGTGGAATGGATGATACCGATGAGGAGTTGATCAAGCTTTGTGGGGAAATCGTACCCAAAGAGATTGTCCGAAGATTTGGAGGAAATCCCAGGAAAGAAGTAGAGTTTTGGATGAAGAAATTTGATGGAGAGGTCAAAAAATTAGCGCACAACTTCATCCAAAGAAAGATAGGCCAAATCCTTCCTCATCTGATAGGGAAACCTGTGTTTGGGATGGGTAATGACAGCTACCCTGCTCAAGAACCTATAAAAGTATTAGAAGAGAAAGCTACGGTCCTTTTCCATTTTCGCCGCAGGGAAGACCATACGATGTATTTCCCCACGATCAAATTGAAAGGGGAAAAGATTGATTTTCAATTCAAAGGAGCTGTCTTACTCTGCATGACACCTGCTTGGATGCTCCTCAATGGAGAACTATTTACCTTTGAGCGGGCAGTAGATGGAAATAAATTGAAGGCCTTTCTCAATAAGCGAAACATCTCTATTCCCAAAGAGAAAGAGAAAGTATACTATCAAAAGTTTGTTTCACAAATTGTAGAAAAGTACGAAATATCAGCAAAAGGATTTTTTATACGAGATGTGAAGGAAGAACCTCAATTCTCTCTTCGTGTGACTGAGAATGGAGGAGATAGTTTTTCATTTCTACGTGAGGTGAGCTATGGAGATTTCACGTTGTCACTCGAAGATGAGTCGAAGGTAAAGGCGGAAATGGAAATCCAGGGAGATGACATCATCTTCCACCGTATCATACGTGCAGAAGCAGAAGAGCAGAAGATAAAGAATCTTTCGGGTCGCTTGACGCCCAATCCCAACAGCCTGACCCCTTGGCAATACATCGACAAGGAAGTCGGCTTGAAATGGCTCTCGACACATGCGGATTCGATGAAGGAGGCCAATATACAGATCGTTCAAAAGGATCAGCATTATCATCTCAATCTGATGCGTCCCCAAATCGAACTCGAGACAGTTGAGGTAGGGGACTGGTTTGACATCAAGGCCGTCGTGCGTATCGGGCAGTTCAGCATCCCTTTTGTGAAGTTCCGCACCTATATCCTAAAAAATAAGCGTGAATATCCGCTACCCAATGGATCTATCGCGATTCTACCAGAAGAGTGGTTCTCGGATTATCGCCACCTTATGGAGGTCTCTGAGCAACGAAATGGAGAGGAGACGCTTAGCATCAAGAAATATCAGGCTCCGCTATTGAATTTTCCCTCACACGGTCCCAATGCAGCTGAGTGGGTAGATACATTTAAGAAACTGGACGCGATCCCACAGGTTGAGGCACCCGCAAATCTCAAAGCGACCCTACGCAACTACCAGAAGGAAGGCTATAACTGGCTGCACTTCATGAAGAATAATCGCATGGGAGGGATTCTGGCTGATGATATGGGTTTGGGAAAAACCATTCAGACGCTTGCCCTTCTGCAAAAGGAAAAGGAAGAAGGAACAGATTCTCCCTCACTTATTGTCCTACCTACTTCGCTTATTCAGAACTGGTGCAACGAAGCCCGAAAGTTTACGCCCGAGCTGAAGGTGCTGATACATACAGGCGTGGGGCGCCAGCGCCGACTCGACCATTTTTCCAAGTTTGACCTTATCCTGACGACTTATGGTATCGTCAGACAAGATATAGACCAACTCAAAGATTTTCCTTTTCACTATGTGATTCTCGATGAAAGTCAGATGATCAAGAATCCAGAATCCAAGACCGCCAAAGCGATCCGGAAGCTGGTTTCTGCCTACCGTCTTTCGCTCACTGGGACACCTATCGAGAACACTGTCATGGACATCTGGTCGCAGATGGCCTTTCTCAATCCTGGCCTACTGGGAAATGAGACCTTCTTTAAACGCTTCTATGTCCAACCCATCGAGAAGAGTCATGACCCAAAGCGCTCGGCTAAACTGCGTAGGATCATCTATCCCTTTATCCTGAGAAGAAAGAAAAATCAGGTTGAAAAAGACTTACCCGAAAGAATCGAGAAGCTCCAATACTGCGAGATGATTGAGCCTCAGCGTAAATACTATGAGGATATCAAGAATACCTATCGCAACTACTTGATGGAGTTGATCAGCAAAAATGCTTGGAAGAAGAACAAGCTCAATATCCTGACGGGACTTCAAAAGCTCAGACAGATTGCGATTCATCCGCGCATGATTGAGGAGGAGAAGTTTACGTTGGAGCAGTCAGGAAAGTACAAAGAGGTCAAGCGTCTACTCAAACAAGTGATTGCCAAGGACGATTCTAAGGTGTTGATCTTTAGCCAGTTTGTGAAGATGTTACACCTCTTGCGTGATGATCTGATCAATGAAGGTATCAAGTTCAACTACCTTGATGGCAGCACCCGCGATCGCCAGGGGCAGGTAGATACATTTCAAAAAGACGACAAAATCAAAGTCTTCCTGATCAGCCTTAAGGCAGGTGGGGTAGGGCTGAACCTCACGGCCGCAGACTATGTTTTCATTCTTGACCCTTGGTGGAATCCAGCCGTTGAGAATCAGGCCATCGACCGCTCACACCGCATCGGACAGAAGCGTACGGTATTCTTCTACAAATTCATCACACAAGATACCATAGAAGAAAAAATACTGGGCCTCCAGCGAAAGAAGGCCCAGCTATCAGATGATATCATTTCGGTCGAAGAAGACATTTACAAGTCCCTAGATGCAGTAGATCTAGAAGATCTTCTGAATTGACCCCCGTGGGCGCATCGTCACAGCATGCACATGCATCGTCACATTGTGTGCATACATCAACAGCGTGCGCATCTCTGTATCATTTGGATTCATATCCCAAAAGACGTGTATTACACTTATCTTCCCAGCCCCACAGAAAACTTAATCTCAGCACTCAGCCCTACAAAGGGCTGAAGTTGTATCCGGTCCAGCTGTAAGCCTGAGCCTCCGTTATTGAGTTCTTCTAAGGCGACGGCCCCTGCATTCAATCGGATGAATCGGAAGATATTATATCCAATTCCCACGAAGTAAGGTCTCCCGAAGATCGGTCCAGTGAAGGTGTTTTTCTCTGAATCTTCCAGGTTTTGGGTGAAGGCACCAAGAGAAAGCGAGGCATTGCGAAGGAGAGCAGGGCTGTAGGCTCGGTTGCTGAGAGGGAGAGACAGGCCGATGTAGGGAGCCGCTCCATAGGAGAAATTTTCTGGATCTGTGTTGAATATCACACCACCATAGCCTACGTTTACCGCTAGTTTTCCTCCCAGTTTTTCTGTGGGATAGTCATTGATCTTGCGCGCGTCATAGATCTTCCACCAGTTGCCTTCCAACATGTGTTTGGTTTCTCTAGACAGTAAGTCTACCAATTCATCCGCAGATCCAACCGTAGTATCTTTTTCTAGGCTTTCGAGATAAAGTTGGACAAGATCCGAGTAAGCCATCTCTTCCATCGCGACAGCAGGTCGATAGTCCTGAAGGCCTTGTTGCAGAATTTGATCTAAATCATCTTTGAGTTTCTTTGCAGATTTTTCGAGTCTCAGTTTCCCTTTTTGAACTTTGATGAACTGGGTTTGGTAAAACTCCAGATTTTTCAGAATACGGCGGTTGATTTCTGCCTTATCGGGACGGTCTACCAGTTCATAGTAGGTGATGGCAACATCATAGCTTGCATTTGCTTGGAGGCGATAGTTGAAGGGAAGTTGGAAGTTTTCACTGCCGTTTCCTTCTGCTCTTTGCCATAGTGCGGCATAAAGTGCTTTTTTTCCGTTGGGTTTGAGTGCTTTGACCTCTATTGCGATAACAGATTCAGATACTTCTCCCGAGAATAAAAGTCTCTCTTCTGCAGGAAGGGGTTGGCCATTGTTGAAATAGCCCATCTCATAGTCAAAAACTACTGACCCATATTGTGCGGAGGCCCAGTAGAAGGAGAAAAGTAGGATAAAGCTTAGGGAATATCTCATGTTGGATCATTTGAGTGTTGTGGACGTATGCTTTTGGAAACTGAGACGCTAAGCTTTTTTAAATAGTCACAAAATATCCACCTCCTCTGTAATGAGTTTTTTGGAAGGAATGATCCGTTTGCCCTCCCCTGTCCGAATCACGACAGACAAACTCGTGATCTCGATGATTTCTCCCTCTGCTTCTCCTACCCGGATTTTCTGCCCGATGGTATACATGCTTTTGCTGTAATAAGATGAAATAATATTGGGAAAGATCTCTCTGGCTGCTAGTCCATATCCAATGGCAAAAGCGAGTGCTACTCCTCCGAGCAGGATCATGACATTGGAGGTAAGCAGGTCGATGTTGAATTGTAACTGTTCGAGCGAGGTGAGCGAAACGAAAATCATCAGCAAGTAAAATAAGAGATTGCTAATGACTTTTCCCGATGTAAGGCCGTACGCGCTGAGCGTGCTCAATAGGAAGTTGCGAATCCCGTTGGCGAGATATAGCCCCATCACGAAGATGAAGAGGGCCACCAAAATATTAGGGATATAGGCTACAAGGGCATTGATCTTGGACGAGAGCGCACTTAGTCCCCATTGGTCTGCCACTAGCACTAGGATGATCATAATCAAGGACCAGTAGGCGATTTGCCCCACAATTCCAGAGGGTTTTTGGGAAATATTGACCTTGCGTAGGTAGTCTCCTATCTCCAGGCGATCCATCAGTACATCAAACTTGATCGTACTCAGCGTCCTGGTAATAATACGTGAAACAACCTTTGCGATGATTCGACCAATGATGAGGAAGAGTAAACCCAATAAGATACGTGGCCCCCAGAGACTGAGCCAGTCGATTCCCTGGTTGAGGAGCTTCTGTATAATTTCGATCCAGTTCATGTTAGATTTTATTCCGATTGTTCAGGTGCGTCATCTAGGCTTGTGAGCTTAGATTGAGGAGAAATACTTTCCCGAAGGGTCACCCCAAAAACAGTGGTAAACAATTCGAGCATATTTACCAGCAGGGAGCGCGTATGCAGACTTCCCATCACTTCTTTGCCTACCAATTCCTGGTTGTTTTCTTCTTCAGGTAGAAGTTCTTGAAAAGGATTTTGCATGAGCTACATTTATTGCTTCGCCTTAGACGATAGAAAAAAGAAAAAGTCACGTAGATATTGAAAAAATATAAAATTTTTGAGAAAATGGATGTAAGTATTTGATTTATAGTTTTTTAAATAAATCTATATAAGAAACATGAGGCATGTAGAATTTATTCATTACGGGCACTTTCAGCCTCATATCTTGAGCGTATCGAAATCCCTTTCGGGATCCCCTCTCATTTCTGATAGTCTACTTATGGAGTTTTTCTCTGAGATTTTTCTTCCATTTCATCAAATAGTTTCTTCACCTTGGCTTTGCTGCGTTTGATTCGCATTTTCACAGCACTGAGACTGATTCCCATATGATCTGCGATTTCCTCCATCTTCCATTCATGCGCATACATCATGATGAGTAAGGCTTTTTCGTCTGGATGAATTTGTTCGAGGATTCTACCCAGCCTTTCTGTTTGGATGCTAAGTAGCTCATTGTCTGATACCTCTGGGATAGATTCAGCTAGGTGGTCATCCCACTCTTGGCGGGGCATACGACCTTTTTTGCGGAGATAGTCTAGGGTAGAGTTTCTCGCAAAGCTAAAAAGCCAGGTAGAAAAAGAGGATTTTCCCTCGAATTTACCCAGCTTTTCATATAGCTTGACAAATATATCATGCATCAAATCCTGCGCTTCTTCAGGATCTTTGAGGTAGGAAATAATCTGATAATAAATCTTCTGAGCGTATCGCTGATAGATCACATCAAAATAAAGGGTGTTCCCTGTCTGTACGATGGCTTCCACCAGCGATTCATCTGAACGGTCCTTTATTGCTTCAGAAGACATCCTCAGAGTTTCAGTTCAATACAGCTTGAGCTACATTAAGCGACAGGGTTCATTGTCAGAGAAAAAATAACATATGCATCCTTTTCACGGCCATGAAAAAACTTGTCTAATACATCGTACATATTTTTGGCGCGGAAGTAAGAGGTGTGTAGATCTGCCTCCCCGCGTTTGGTCCACTGGACTGTGTAGGTGTTGACTTTGCGATGGGTGCGCTCCACGTACTCCAACATATGTTCCAGCACCTCGACTTTATCCTTTCCCTTAGCTGTATGGTAAAGAAAGGACTGCTCGTGTTTGGGGTTAAGGGTAATGAGGTTAAGAATGATTTCCTGATTTTCTTCTCCATAGTCAAAAATCAGTTTGTCAAGCGACAAGTCTAATCGTCTGCTGATCTCCTTTTGGAGACGCGCTACTTCAATATTGAGGTCCTTGAATTTCATGTAAAAGCGATAGGATGAGTAAGGATAAATGTATAGAAGATATGAGAGTTTATGAGGCTAAGTAAGTAGACGAAAGATTTCGAGAGTTGAAAATTATCTGTTTTGCTGTTGAATAGCTTCTAGTTCGCTATGAAGAATTTTCGATGTCCATACACTAGATTTTTTGTTCTCCAGCCTTGTCCAAATGGGCCATATTTTTCCGTCATAGGCAGCAATATTGGTATAATCTCCGAAGAAAACATTTTTATTAGGAAGAAAAGGCGTTTCGCTGATTTTTACGTTGGTGAAGTGGGCACCTCCGTCGGTAGAGTAGGCAAGATATACATCTGTGTGATTGTCTTTGTAAGCCCGTCTGTCGTAAAATACACAGTATACATAGCCTGTCATGGGGTCCACCGTCATCCATGTCAAAAATTGGTGCTTACCTTCTCCGTCATCGTTCACCCTGAGAGGAGGAGACCATGTGTCGCCGCCATCGGTAGACTTGGAGAGCCATATATCCGTATCCTTGCTGCCGTGGCGTTGGTCGCTCCAGTTGACGTAGATCGTGCCTTTATGAGGTCCTTGACTGATGTCGCAGGCTGTGACGGGCAATCCATTGCAGCGCATGATCCCTGGCATGTTGTATTCCCAACCTCCAGGTTGATCCGCAACCAGAATGTCATTCTTTAGCCACGTTTGGCCTTGATCTAGGCTTTTATCAAAGTATATTTTTTCATCGTAGGACCATGCGACATATATTTCACCTTCAGGTCCGACGGTAGGGACGGCCCCTTCAGTGGTTTGATCGCCATCTAGGCAGTTTCCTTCCTTCTCACTCAAGTTGATAGGTTCGCTCCACGTTTTCCCACTATCCACGGAAGTCGAGAATAAGATTCGGCTATGGTCCGCTTCTTTTTTGCTTGAATACGCATCAAACTCTGTCCATGTAGCATACAATTGACCTGTTTTGGGGTCTGCTACGGCCCATTCTTTATCCTGATCTTTGGGATTACGGTGCCCCATGAATCCTTCATCTGTCCACCTTACCCCCCCATCAGAGGAGTGTTGACATACGATTCGATCTAGCCATCCACCTTGGCTAGGGGTATTGGAAAGGTGGAGGTAATAGATATTTCCCTGAAAATCAGAGATAAGGCAGGGATCACCGTAGACGCCATAATCAGACTCTAGTCGTTGGGTGAGCCATTTTTCTCCACCATCTAGCGTGATATACACCTTATCAAGGATGGCCCCTCCGACGACATTGTCAGGATTTTGAAAATTGATGCAGATACTGGGTTCGCAGGGATTGTAAACGGTGATGCTGTCATCCAGAAGAATATTGTTAAATTGACCTTGGACAGTCGAGGCATACATGAGCACACCAAAGAGAATGGTGGATAAGTAGAGGTGTCGGTTCATAATGATAAACTTTCGTAGGACCTGTACGTTCAATGACTATGATACGAAAAATACTTTCTGCTTTGATGATTGGGTTGGTTCGTTTCTATCAAGGCGCGATTTCACCCCTGACACAGGCTTCATGTCGGTATACACCTACCTGCTCGGCCTATGCAGTTGAAGCCATCCAAAAGCACGGCCCCTTCCGCGGAGGATGGTTGGCCGTTAAGCGTATCTCGAGTTGCCACCCTTGGGGAGGTCATGGGTATGATCCTGTCCCAGAGGTGGAACCCAAAGGGGGAAACAAAGAATCAGACGCCAATAGCTAGGTCTCATTTCCCTGCTACCTTACATATTATTCTTTGGACGCCTGTGTCCACACCTTAAATCCTTCGACTTCCTGCACCGTCTGATCCCAGTCTCCACGAAACCCAATGGCACGATCGTCGATAAAGATGTCTGCCATGGGTTTGCCAAACGTCCAGATCTTATCAAAGGGAATCCCGTGCTCCTCTAGCCATGCTTTCATCGCTTTGTTGTGATCGACAGGATCATTTTTACGAAAGATCTTATTGCTGCGTGTACTGAAAATGTAAAGTGTGTGTCCTTGGGCCTTGAGCTTTTGCATGGCTTCCTTCGCACCAGGTACAGGGGGATCGTAAATTTCTCCTCCGTTCCAGCCCTTAGAGTAGAGGTGTAAGACCCCGTCAAAATCGATGGCTATTTTCATTTATCTGTGACTTTTTTTGATGTAATCGTTTCTATTTTCTGCTGAAATTCTTCTAGGAAAGTCTGGTACAGCGTATCCGCTTTCGGGTTCGTATATCGTTGTTCGATTTCCTTCAGTCGAGCCAGTTGTTCCTTTTGTAACGTCAGAATTTCTTCTCCTTTCATGTCTTCCATGAGTGAAAGTCCATGATCTATGGCTCGATATAGGGAATCTTGTGGAAACTGATCCTCATAGCCTGGCACACTTGCAAATGCTTCTTCCCAGGCAAGAAACATGCTGTCATTGACCTGCCAAACCTTCATTTTTTTCCAATCTGATTCGATTATGTACAAATATTGAAAAGGCTTTATCTCGCGATACTGCTCAAGGGTTTCCTGGTGAATATTAAATGCTGCTTCTAGTAAAGCCTCACGGTTTGCTTCTTTTTTCTTTGCCTGGCAGCTCCAGATTCCCAGCATCATGCCTAACAAAAGAGGTCCATATATCAGATAGCTACTCATCAGAAGGAACTTCTACTACTTCTGCCTCTTTGATTTCCCTTGCCAGGTGATCTTTGTACAAGATGCCGTTGAGATGGTCGATCTCATGCTGAAAGATGACCGCTGTAAATCCTTCGACCATCTCGATTTTATAGTCCCCTGTTCGGGTTTGATATCCGATGAGAATCGCGTATGCACGATCGACGGAGTCTCGCTCGTCGGGAATGGACAAGCAGCCCTCAGGCCCTGTCTGACCTAGTTTGGTATACTGGCGGATGCTGGGATTGAGGTAGGCTTCGAATGGAAACCCTTCCTTATCAAAACGCTGAACCCAAATGATCTGACGAAGGAGTCCTACTTGCGGTGCCGCGATGCCGACACCCATACTTGCTGAGTCTGTAACTGTCGCATACAATCGGTCGATGAACAGTTGCAGGGTAGAATCCGAGGGATCAGCTACCACTGGACGACTCTGAGATCGGAGTAATAAAGAATCTTCATATTCTGTAATGATGTATACCCGTAGTGGATCTTCTGCTTTTGCACTATCGCCATGAATCAGCATATGCTCAGCTTCCGTGAATAGATTCAGATCTTGTTGGGCAAAAAGTCCGAGAGAAAGACTCAGAAGTATGATGAGTGAAATGAGGTTTTTCATCTAATGGATTTCTTTGGTTTCAATATAAAGTCTTTTTCATCTAGCCCCAACCATTCTAGCGCAGACTTGAAGTAGACATTTTCCTTGTCCGAAGGAGGCAGCCCCATATCTTCTATGAAGGCTCCGATTTCAAGGTCTCCCAGTGGAAAGGGATAGTCTGATCCGATCACGACGCGATTGGAACCTACGGTATTGAGGACATAGCGGAGCATATGGGCGTCGTGGGTGATACAGTCTACCCAAAAGTGTCCCAGATAGTCTCGAGGATTGACGGGGTTGTCGATCGCGACGAGGTCAGGGCGGCAGTTGTATCCATGCTCAATACGACCGATGGTCGGGAGGAAGGCACCACCTGCGTGGGCGAAGTTGACACGCAGCCTAGGAAATTTTTCAAAAATACCTCCAAATATCATCGAGCAAATGGCACGAGAGGTCTCCGCAGGCATGCCTACTAGCCAGGGGAGCCAATACTTCTCCATCTGTCTCCATCCCATCATATCCCAGGGATGTACGAGTACGCATAAATTTAACTGCTCACAGGCTTCCCAAATGGGATAAAACTGTGGTTCAGAGAGATTGATCTTATTGATATTGGAGCCGATCTGAATGCCAACCAAAGGCGTTTCTTCTGCAATTCGTTGAAGCTCTTGGACTGCGAGATCGGTGTCTTGCATAGGGACAGTTCCCAGACCTACATAGTGTTTGCTGTGGTCTTGTACTACTTGAGAGAGGTCATCATTGAGAAACTGAGAAAGTTCCAGCGTATCTTTTGGCTTGGCCCAGTAGCTAAACATCACGGGAATGGTACATACTACTTGCACCTGTGTATCGAAGGTTGCGTATTCGTCCATGCGGACTTGGGGCTCCCAGCAATTTTCCTGGATCTCGCGAAAGAAGACGTCGCCCTTCATCATATTGGCGTAGCCTGGACGGTGATGATCTAGGTAGATGAAATCTCCATAGCCAAATTTTTCGGTGAATTTGGGGAGATGCTTGGGGATGATGTGAGAGTGGGTGTCAATTTTGAGCATGTAGACCTTGGCTAAAATTTGGGCAGTCCCGCAAAGTAGAACGGAGCCAGACGAAAATCAAGCGTCAGGAAAACAATGAGAAAACATATGTAAATATGAAGGAGAAAATTTCCATAAAAAAAGGGAACCCAATAGGCCCCCTCTATCATATTTTTATTTCAATCTTCGATTCTCCTTACAGATTGGGAAGCTTCAATTCCTGACCTGGGTGAATGACGTTAGGATCTTTCAAGATGTCCGTGTTCGCATCAAAAATCGCTGTGTACTTCATGGGATCTCCGTAGTATGCCTTGGCAATCTTGGATAGAGAGTCACCAGATTCGACAGTATGGATGTGGTAGTAATCTGTCGTTTCTACCGTGATGTCCGCTACGATGTCTGTAGGACTATCGCCACCTGCTTTCTTGATTTTGTCCCAGATCTGATCTTTTTCGTACTGAGTCTTCGCCATTCCACCGATTTTGAGGACTCCTTCTTCTTCGTTTACATACCCGTCTTTGATTCCGAGTTCTTCTCCAAGTCTGAGTGCGTCGTTGTATTTCTGCTGAAGCATGTTGAGTTGTAATTTAGGTTGTAAAATTAGGCCATTGGCTTGTATGCAAATTGTCTATTCCTATCCAAACAAGCAATTTTTTGCCTTCAGAACTATAGACTTTTTTGCATTCGAGAGGTCACAACCTTTTTTGATTTTCCTCAACTTTTTTCTTCCACTATCTTCTCCTTCATGGTGTAAAGCGTAGGATTTTCTTTGTCAACCTCCTGCAATTGAGCTTTATAAATCTCCATTTGCTCCATAAAGCGATCCAGATGTAGACTGTCAATGGGCTCAGTAGGGACGGGTTCTACTTTGAGTGGATCAATGGGGACGCCGTTTTTGTAAAAGCGAAAGTCGAGATGAGGACCTGTAGACAATCCTGTGCTTCCCACATAACCAATGACTTGGCCTTGTGTAACTTTGACACCTGGTTTGATACCTTTGGCGTATTTATAGAGGTGTAGGTAAGCTGTTTCGTAGTTGCTGTTGTGCTTGACTTTGACCATACGCCCTGCGCCCCCGCTGTAAGCCGCCTTGGTCACCACTCCATCACCGACCGAGAGTACGGGTGTCCCACGAGGTGCGGCATAATCAACCCCAAGGTGCGGACGACGAATTTTCAATATCGGATGAAGCCTGCTGTAGGAGAAACGAGAACTGATGCGTGTGTAATTCAAAGGTGCCTTGAGGAAGTTCTTGCGTAGGCTATTCCCCACCTCATCATAGTAGGCCATTCCATTTCCTTGATCGAAGGTAAAGGCGTACAACGGGTCATCCATATGGTAAAACTCCGACGCAATGATTCTCCCAAAACCTGCTTCTACGCCGTTGACCTCTAGCGTCGTGTAGACCACTTTGAAGCAATCGCCTCCCTGAAGCCCGAAGAAGTCGATCACCCAAGCATAGATATCTGCGATCTCATTGACGAGCTGAGGCGTGCCTCCTGCTTCAAGTACAGACACATAAAGAGAGGAATTGATGGTCCCAGAAAGGGTATGAACGACCGTATCGACCTTGTGCTGCCCGTGGACAACTTCCAAGCTATCTCCAAACTTCAAGGCCACGTAGTCGATGGGATTGGGATGATAGATAAAGCAGGAAGCGGTAGAATCTTTTTGGTGAAAGACTGTGTAGGACTTATTGACTTGTAGGCGACGAGAATCAAATGCCTCACGTGGGAGTGTGGCTACCTTATGAATCGTCGCGGCAGATACGTGGAACCGATTGAGGATTTCACCCAAGTTTTCCCTTGGTTGGATGGTTGCTTCCATTACTTCGAGCGTATCGGACAAGAAGCTATAAAGCGGATTTGAAGAATGGATATTTTTATCCGAAATTTGTCCTGTTATCTGGTCTGTCTTCTGTTTTTCAGGCTGACAAGCTACCAACAGGAGCAGTAGGTAAAGTGAAAGGAGAAGAGAGGGGCGAAGATCCATTTGGTACGGCTAGATTTGTATTTGGTGAGCAATAATTATAAAAAGTCTGAATAATTGCAATGAATGAGGGTTAGATTGTCTGGAAAATTCCATATGCCGACAAACTACTCTGCTCAAACAACGTAGGATTCTTGTACAATATTCAGACCGAAGTTAAATAAAAAGCGAACGAAGGATATGCCGCTTCACAATAAAATCAATCGAGACGAACTGAAGCGAAAGGTAGCAGAGGCCAAAGTCCCTCGTAATACCATTTCATTCTACAAATATCATCAGTTGGAAGATCCACAAGCATTCCGTGATGATCTGTATCTAAAGTTTAGAGAGGTCGATGTATTCGGACGGATCTATGTAGCAAAGGAGGGGATCAATGCCCAGCTTTCTGTACCTATGGCGCGGATGGGAGATTTTATGAATGCCTTGGAATCTTATGAGTGGCTTCGTGGTATTCGTCTGAACCTAGCAGTAGAAGAAGATTATAAATCCTTTTATAAACTCAAGATCAAAGTGCGTCCCAAGATATTGGCTGATGGACTCAGCGATGAGACCTTCAATCCTTCGGACACAGGAACCCACATCGACGCCAAGACCTTCAATGAGCTGACGGATCGAGACGATACGATCCTCATCGACATGCGCAATCACTATGAGACCGAGGTGGGGCACTTTCAGGGAGCCATCACACCTGATGTGGATACTTTTAGGGAGTCTTTACCGATCATTGAGGATATGCTGGAGGAGCATCGGGAGAAGCACATCGTCATGTATTGTACAGGAGGTATTCGCTGCGAGAAAGCTTCGGCTTATTTCAAGCACAAAGGATTTGAGAAGGTATATCAGCTCGAAGGAGGGATCATCAAGTACGCGCACGATGCGGACAAGGAAGAGCTTCCGAATAAATTTCGCGGAAAGAACTTCGTATTTGATGAGCGTCTGGGAGAGCGGATCAGTGATGAAGTCATTGCCAACTGTCACCAGTGTGGTAAGCCTTGTGACACACATACCAACTGTCGGAATGTAATGTGTAACTTGCTCTTCATCCAGTGTGAAGAATGTGCAGCTAAATATGACGGATGCTGTGGTACAGATTGCCAGAGCTTCATTCATCTCCCTAAAGGAGAACAACTCAAGCTGAGGAAAGGAAGCGATGCTGGTATCCGTATTTTCTCCAAAGGTCGATTCAATAAAAATAAACGCCTCCTGGAAGAGGTAGATTTTGAAAATTGCTGATATGCAGGATATACTGCCGACTTATTTTGCCCCAGATGAACTAGATCACCTCCGTAAGATGGAGGGTATGAAACTGGTTCGTGTCACCTACACCGTTTGGCGCAATGTAGCCAAGAAAGACGATGTCTATGAGGCCTTGGACTGGATCGAATTGTACATGGACAAGGCCAAACTGTCGCTGGGAGTCAATGAATCACAGACAGGTCTGGTCGTCAAGGACTTTAACTTTGCGCTGGAACAGACAAGGATTATCCAGCAGTTTCGTGGACAGGTCGAAATAGAGCAGGTAGACATGAGCGAGAGCCGCGTCTGGAAGCATCTCATCGGGCAAGAAGTACTTTCTATGGGTCTGATGTCTCCCTACAGAGACCTCTATCAAAACCATGTGATCCAGTTGCTCTTTCCTGCCGACACGATTGAAATCACCCTGGGTGAAGAGGGACTGATTGCTTACGTGCTACCTTCCAATCCCTCCTAATTGCTTCTTTATGATCCTGCTGACTGATGTGATGAGCTGCTTTGAAGGGACGGAAATTTACTTTCCACTTGGCGTAGAACATATACTGGATTTAGAAGGCTATGACCACATGCTATTTGTGGTTGCGCTCTGTGCCTTATTTTTGGTCAAGCAGTGGAGGGAGATCTTGGTCTTGGTTACAGCATTTACGATTGGGCACTCGATCACACTTGCCTTATCGGTCTTGGACATCGTGCGTTTTCCCTCTGACATCATTGAGTTCCTCATTCCCACTACCATTTTTCTCACGGCTCTCAACAATCTCCTCCGTGGAGATAAATCAGAAGCCAGACAAGTCAAACGCTTGAACTATCTCTTGGCACTGGTCTTCGGATTCATACATGGCATGGGATTCTCAAACTTCTTGAGGGGAATGTTGGGAGAAAGTGATTGTCTGACAGGTCCTTTGCTATTGTTTAACCTAGGGATAGAGGCAGGTCAATTGGTGATTGTCGCTGTAGCGATGTTGGTCAATGGACTGATTTATCTGGCACTCGTAGAAGGATTAAAAAAGCCCTATCGCTGGTGGCAAATTTTACTTTCTGGTGCCGTAGCGCTGTTTGCTTTGTACATGATGTGGGAGACAGGCAAAGGGTTGTAAAGCTAGTTTACAGGTTTGGCACCGATCAGTCTATAACAGAGTCCAAATTGATCCTCATTGAGTTCAAAAATTCCCTCCATCTGTACGATTTCATCTACTTCATAACGGCGATCGTAGCTTTCAAGGTCGAGCTCTACCACAGACTCTTTCCCTGCTCCTCCGCAGAAAAAGCAGGCACTGTTGGGGTAAGCGGAAACGACGTATTCGTAGCCTTCGGTATCTAGTGGAATCATATATCCTGTGATTTGAACCTGCTTTCCGTTCATTCCCTCTACCTTTTCGCTGAAAATCGGCTTCATGTAGGCATAACCTGATTCGTCATCTTTCGCAGTGGTAAATGAGATTTTTCCAAGGTCATCCCAACCCAATATAGCTTGGCCATAACTTTGCAAGTTGATAATCAGAGCGATAAGGATAAATATGAAGAAAATTCTGTACATAACTCTTAGCATTAACAGGCACAAAAGGATGACCCTGTGCGAAAATATTTAACTTTTTTACCTAAAATCTTAAACAAAAGAGGAATCTTCCTGTTCTTTATAGAAATCTCTTGAATATCTTTTGTATATTCAGGTAACGAAAATGAAATGTGTGTGTTCCTTTTTTATAGATGGCCCGCCAATATCGGCGGGTTAATTTTTTTCTCCAAAAAATGAAAGGGTCCTTCAAGACCCTTTTTTCTATCTTACAAGCGAAACTTATAGACATGGTCTTAGACCATGTTTGGAATAATGAACATCTAGCTAAAAAGCAGGGATTTTAGGTTCTGACGAAAGCTATTTTGTGAGATTTAGTGGGGCTAAATCG
>JBCBPW010000060.1:0-43425 GCA_039820545.1 Bacteroidota bacterium
CCAAAATACACCATTTCCATAGACAGTCTTAACTTGAGGCGCCAAAAATCCCCCTATTCTTTCCCTGTAGACAAACCGATCTCCCCCTTTCGGAAGGCCATTCTGAATTAGGACGATTTTCCCTGAAGAGTCTGTATACCGAAATTCTGTATCAATATAATCAGACAATATTTTCTCGATTACTTCTCATTCAGCAGCACCGCCCAATACAGACCCAATGATACTGGTATCTAGTCTCAACCCACTATTTTGTCCATAGACGCAAGCCATCACTGCCAGCCACAGGAACAAGAACAGGGAAAGTATTCGTTTCATTTGCCTATATATTGATGGATGGGTGAACGTATCAACAAAATACTGGTGATATCAGCATTTTCAAACTTCAATCAGGAATTCATACAAATCGACTTCAGCTTCTAGGTTGAGTTTTTTACGGAGGCGCGAGCGGCTTACATTGATACTGGAGGGGAGGACATTGAGGAGTTCGGCGATCTCTCGTGAGCTCAGACCCATTTTGAGGTAGGCAGCGAGTCGAAGGTCATAGGTGGTGAGAGCGGGATAATCCGCTTTGAGGCGTCGCTGAAAATCCTGGTTCAGCTCATCGATCTGCATTTCGAAGGTATGATCTTCGGATCCCATTTTATTCTTGAGCAAACGGCTCATTTCTGCCCATCGGCGCCCTGGATCATCTGATTGGCTTTCAATGGTATTGATTTTATCCTTCAGGGTTTGGAGGAGTCGGTTTTTGTCTTCGTTTTCCTTGCCCTTTTTGGCTAGCTCCACCGTTTTGGACCTCAGTCGCTTTTTAAGATCTGCAATCTCTCCCTCCAACCGCTGCTGGGTCTGTACCAGTTTTTCTTGTTCCAACGCTACCGCTTGCTTCTCCTCGGCTTCTTGCTCTTTGGCTTTCAGTTGTGCTTTCAGATGATTTAGCTTACGGCGACTCCGCCATCGTTGCAAGAAGTATGACCCCGCGATGATCAGGGCCAAACACAGAAAGATATACCACTGTCGATACCAAGGAGGACGTATCGAAATGTTCAAAGGATCTGATTGGATATAACCATCAGGACCTTGTGCCTCCACAATGAACTCGTAATCCCCTTCGGGTAGATGCAAAAAGTCCCTGCTTGGCTGAGTGGACCACTCGCTCCAGCTATCCTGGAAGTTGACCAACTGATACCGATAGCGCATCTGATCCTGATGGGGGATCAAAAATTCAATGCGGATGTTGTTAAGATGGTAGGGAACGACTACGGCCTGATTAAAGGTAATCGATGTGTCATTGTTAAAGGCGCTCACCCTACGAATGAGTATATCGGGTAGTTGAGACCTCGTCAGTTGTGGCGTGTTATTGTATAAGGCGAAGCCATTGTAAACGGGAAAAAATAAGAATGATTCACCTAGTGTAAGCCCGCCCCAGATCGCAGTTACTCGATTCACAATAGGTGCGAGGCTCTCTCGTGGTCCCACTTGCAAAAAGCTATCCTGTGCAGTGTTGTATGTATAGGAGAAGAGGCTGGAATGCAAATGAATGCTCGTACTGTCCTGCTGTAGCCATGGATTTTCACCCTCAATATTTTCGAAAATATAGATCCGCTGCTTCTCAACACGAAAATCTGCTTTCAGTGTCGCTTTGATCACGCCAAAATTGGGGATGTTGATCCATAGTAGACTATCACCCTCAGCGATGACTTGACTACAAGCTCCTTGGATAGGTGGGAGCTTCCCTTCAAATACCCATTTTACTCCTTTTCGGTGAAAGAGAGATAAGCCATTGTAGGTTCCTGTGACCAGATAATCATCGTTCAATGAAGTCATAGATAGGACGCCTTCTTCTCTAAAGATAGGCGACATACCACGAGGAGAAATCTGAAACAAGCCTTGATCATGGCCACACCATATGACGTCCCCCATCCTGTGTAATGCCCAAACCTGACCAGCAGATCCTGGTATGAGTGAAAGAGAAATTCCTGAAGCATCATTTTTCAGTTCCCCCCACTTCGAATAATATAACCCCTGATTGGTCCCCAAATAAAAATCATCTTCATTCAGTAAAGCCGTCTGTCCAGTCCCAAATACCCCTTGCTCATCTAGTACATAAGAGACTTCACTCGACATATAGAGAACCGAAACACCAAAATCCATCCCCAGCCAAAGGCTTCCTTGTGGACTATAGTGAAGGCTTAGGACCGTATTGTTAAGGATGCCTTTTTGCTTATTGAGATGCTGGATGACCCTTCCGTCGTGATCTGTGATATAGACACCGTCGAGAATCGTCCCAAAGGCATAGTGCTCATCTTCGATGGTTGTAAAACTAAAGACTTGGCCTTGCTTTAGATAAGGACTCACCTCCTGTAGGAGCCTGGTCAACTTCCCATCTGTGTATTCATACAGCCCTTGATCACGGGTCACGATGAATAAGGATTGACCTCTTTGGTCGATGCCCATGATCTGCCAAGGCTGTTTGCCTGGATAGTCAAAGACCTTTGTAAGGTTGAATCCATCAAACTGATAGAGTCCTTCTGACTCATCGGCGAGGAAGAGCATCGTACCGCTCTGGAAGCTACGCGAAAACCGGGAAGGGGCAGCAATTTTGGTCAATTGCTCCCCCTTCATGATATATAAGTTGTCAAAAGAAGTGAAGACAATCTCGTCTTCGAGCTTGTATACGCCCCAAAATTCCTCATTCAGCCCTTTGGTACTTTCCCTGAAGGGATAGCAGGACTGGTATGTAAATCCTTGGAGGCCCTCTCTCTTCCAATATCCAAAATCTTTATCCGCTCCTGTATAGATGAGCGAATCATTGGCAATCAGAAGGGAGCGCGTGAAGCCTTTGCTACCCGCAAAGCGTCTCCACCTCAGCCCGTCGAACTCTAGCAACCCTTTGTCAGTGGCGAAATAGACCAGTCCATTTTTTGAGGACTGAATACCCCATACCTTACCTGCCTGCGCATAGGCTTCAGGCGTATAATTCTGTAGAGGCGGCAAGCCTTTTTCTGGAAATTTCTGCCCAAATAAAAGGTGCACACATACCAACAGCCAACCGACAAAGAAACTGGAGATTCTCATCATAGATCTCCTCCCTTACACATACTTCAATTGCTCATCCTTATCCCAGATACCCCAGTAGGCACCTACATCTCCTTCTGCGCCTACCTTCCATGCCTCATCAAAAGATGAAAAATAGAACATGGGGATATTTTCTTGAGAGGACCAATATTGCGCATTCAGGAAATACTTAATGGCATTTTCTGTAGAAGGGATCGCGCCTCCCAAAGATTGTCCCTGGCTGGGCCATCCTGTCTCTGTGATGACCACGGGCTTCCCTTGGGCAGCTGCCATCGCTTGATAATACATTTGCTTCATATACATCAGCGAATACTCTAGCTGGCAACTCTCCCAGAAGGGATAGCAATTGGCTAGTATGATATCCGAGTGCTCTACAAGTTCTGGATGAGTGGTAAACTCGTAGTAGGCATCCACATACCCTACCTGGACATCAGGTAAGGCAGCCTTCACACGCTTCAGATAGTCCAGCAGTTGTTCTTTGGTCAGGTCATTTCGATAAAGCACTTCGTTACCTACAGCAGCAATATCGACCAGTCCTGCCTTCCCCATCTCAATGAGGGAGCTGACCTCTTGCTCATTTTTTTCTTCGTCTTTTCCGAGCCATGCGCCCACCATCGTTTTGAGGCCCAGCTCACGCGCAGTCTGGGGAACATATTCATTCCCCTCTATACAGGAAAAAGAGCGTACCCATCGCGAAAATGGGCTGATGATCTCCATCCTACGCCTAACCTGCTCATAAGAAATCTGCTCTCCCGGCTTCTGACCTTCTGTGTAGGCACTAAAGCAAAGACCATGCATGCCATTGACCAGAGCTTGATGGTGTTGAGCCTTCAAGTCTTTCAGACTAGCACCTGCATAGTTTGGCCCTGCGAGAAATAGATTTTGATATTGACGACTTGACATAAATGCTTTAATTACAATCGAGTAAGTGTTCCGTATTTTAAGTGTTCATTCTTATCCCATAGCCCCCACTGGCCGCCTACTTCCCCTTCTTGTGTTACTTTCCAAGACTCATCAAATGAGGAGAAATAGAACATGTCGATGCCTTTGCTCGCAGCCCATGTTTGAGCATCGATAAAGTATCTGAGGGCATTTTCTTTTGAAGGCTCAGCCGATTCAACAGCCTGTCCACTACTGGGCCAACCTGTTTCAGTAATGATGATGGGCTTGCCACCTGCTACTTGCTGGGTGAGTTCATACATATGGTCCAAGTAAGCCAGCGCATACTTGTTATCCGCTCCCTCCCAGAAGGGGTAACAGTTGATCAGGACCACGTCCACAGCGTCAATGAGTGCAGGATGATCCAGAAATTGGTAGTAGGCATCTACATAACCTACAGGAACATCCGATGGGATCTGCGCTCGGACTCTCTTTACATAATCGATGATTTCTTCTGGTGTAAGTTCTCCTCGCATCAGCACCTCATTTCCTACAGTAGCCACATCGACTACGCCTTCTTTGGCTAGTCTGATCAGAGCCTGAATTTCACGTTCATTTCGTTCTCTGTCATTGCTGAGCCAAGCACCCACCATCGTATTGAGGCCTTTTTCACGCGCGATCCGAGGAATGAGTTCATTACCTTCTGTGCAAGAGAAGGATCGGATATTTTGTGTGTAGGGACAGATGACTTCCATTCGCCGCTGGATCTGATAGGCCGAAAGAATAGAACCCGCATCCTGCCCTTCCACATATGGACTAAAGCTGAGGCCGTGGATGCCCGCGTTGAGCGTTTCTGCAAATATAGGCTGTAGCTCACCGAGGCTCTTATTCGCCAAGTTGAGGTTAGAAACGGCTTCCAATTCCTTGACATTGCTGAAGATCTCTCTCAGTTTGCCTGAAAGATAGCCATAGGTATTTTTCTGAGCAGCCTTGCGCGCATCTAGTTCTGCCCTGATTTCATTGGCTCGCTCCTCATCCACATCATAGTCATGCATCAGCCACATGGCGATGACGGTTCCAATCATGGGGAATCCAGAGAAGAATATTCTCAATCCATCCACGGCTCCTTCGGGCTGCACATCTGCATTCCCGTCAAAACCTACTAACGTTAAGATCACCCCACTCAATCCACCTGCGATTGCAAATCCAAACTTCACCATGTACCAATAGATGGCTCCAAATACACCCTCTCTACGTTTGCCGTGCTTCAATTCATCCAAGTCAATGACATCCGCAGTCATAGACATCATCAAGACAAAGAGGCTCCCGATACCGAAGGAGTGGAAGGGAAGGGAGAATAAGAACATCCAGGGCTTTCCAGGGACAAACAAAAACCACAAAGAGGCATACCCTACAAGCGCAATTGCCTGAGACACCATGAAGGCATTCTTCTTACCCATCTTCTTGGACATCGCAGCTACAATCGGGATGACAATGAAGGTCGTGACAAGTGCGCCCACACTTCCAAAGAGGGGTGTCCAGTAGCCTGCCTCACCCGCATCACCTTTGAAAAGATGCCATACGACGATGAAGAAAACGAAACCTGCAACCGTATTGAAGGCGTTGAAGATGAAAAAGGTAGAAATACAAAGCTTGCGGAAGGGCTTAGAGGAAAATGCCTCTCTAAATCCTTTCAAAATCTGCGCTAAGCTATCCCCAATGGCACTGAATGAAAGAGGAGAATAACCTTCTTCACCGAGGGTAGATTTGCTGGGGATGAAGAGGGCAGGGACCATCGCACAGAACGCAAATATTACCCCTACCCAAACAGCCAACTCTCGTGTCGCGGCCTCTGGTGTAGCAAACCAATCGGGCTCGTACATGACGACCCAAAACCAGGGCGCAATGACCCATGCCCACTGACCGATCCACTGCGCGATGGCCATGATCTGGGTGCGCTCGTGGAAGTCGTCACTCATCTCATATCCTATCGCTACATAGGGGACACTGAAGATGGTCAGTCCTATGTAGAAGGCAAAAGATCCGATCAGGAAGTAGGTAAAATTATAGTTGACGGTATTTTCCCCATACAATTGCCACATGATGGAGAATGATACCCCCATGACGATGGCACCGAGGAGTACGTATTGTCTCCTTCTCCCCCAGACAGACCGTGTATTATCTGAGATAAATCCCATGATCGGGTCAGTCACAGCGTCTAGAATTCTGGGGAGAAAGTATACCGTTCCCCACATCCAGCCTGGAAAGCCCAGGTTTTGGACAAGAACCACCATGAATATCCCGAGCGTAGCAGGAAACATCTGGTTGGCCAGCATCCCCACACCGAAGGCGACCTTTTGGCCAAAGGGGACTTTGTGCGTAGCAGTAGTAGTATTGCTCATGTTTTGAAAGTTTTTTCTATAGCTTCATCCTATCTTTCTCAGGCAAAGGGTTACGTTATATTGGGCCGAGGGTCGTCTAGAAGACACCGCGACAGTTTTCCTTCAATGATACGACAATTCGGTCAACTTCCACAGCTCCTTCAGGAAGATCTTCCTGCTCCAAACCAGGATAAGTCAACGCATCTTTCCAGCTTTGAATCGTCTCACTAAAAAACTGAGTAGCTGAAGGATCTGTCTCGTAGACGATGATTTCATATGCCTCTCCTTGATCCCCACCAAAGCGCGTGATCACCTGCCACTCTCCATTTCGCTTAAAGGAGGTATTGGTATGATCAGACTGGGGATAATACTTGCCATCAGATGGTTTGAGGAGTACCCAAATGTCCTTTTCGCTCGCATCTGGATAAACGCCCATAGTCAATACACGGCATTCCACTGAATCTCCTTTCAGAGGAGAGATGATCTGCACTTTTTCGATAGGTCCCTCGATCTTCAATCTATTGCCCGTGGCTACTTCTTCCAGTTGGCCAGGCATGGTGACCGTACCCACCGCATATCCTCCATACATGGTGAGACAAAATCCCAGGATTCCCAGAGGAACCCCTACTTTGCTATTCATCAAACCAAGAGATAACATGCTATCCAAAATAGGGATCAGCATGAGGGCTGCACCGATGAATATGATCATTAATTCTGTAGACATGATTTATATAATTTAGGATGTCATCGTTGGGAAAAATAGGTCCAGAGTTACAGTTTGCCTCTGCGTAATTCTAGCTCGGCTTTGATTTCCTTGGCCCTCTCCTCTGTCAAGTCATACCCCCACATCACGGCAATGGCCAATCCAGCTGTCAAAGATGGAATGACAATGTCTGCGATGCGCAAGTTGGTCATCGTCTCTACCGACTGCTGTGCCAAGCTCTGATCAAATCCTACAATCTTTAGCACGGCGCCTCCTAGCATCAGGGCCAGTGCCTGTCCCAACTTGACCATCCACCAATAGATCGCACCAAATGTTCCTTCTTTCCGTGGCATCCCATTGTCCAACTCGTCCAAGTCGCACACGTCTGCCGTCATACTCATCATGAGAGTAAACAGTCCGCCAATCCCAAAGGCCATCAAGGGAATGGGCATAAATAGGAGGTAAGGATTTTCAGGGTTAAAGCTCCACCATTTGAGTCCGTATCCCGCAATAGAAATAGCTGTTGAGATGATGAATGCCTTTCGCTTTCCTACTTTGCTGGCCATCCAAGAGATAATAGGAATAACCATAAAGGCTGTCAGCATCGCACTGACCGTAGAGAACCATGCAGGCCAGTTACCTGCCGAGCCATAGTCACCGTTGAACATGTAGAAAACAATGATGAAGAAGCTGAAAGATGCGACCATCTGGAATCCATTGAATACCAAGAAGGTGGCACCACAAAGCTTCACAAAAGGCTTATTTTTTGCTACCTGTACAATCCCCTGAAAAAGATCCGTCAGATTGGAGAAAATGGTCTTAAAAGAGATTTCCTTTCGTCCTTCCATGTATGAAGCATCAAGTCCTCGGCAGAAAATCGCAGGGAGAATCCCCAATACTACACAGGCTCCGCCCACAATAATGGAAAGCTGACGCACACCGACTGCTTGAGTTTCAAACAGATCTGGATCTGCAATCAATACCCAGAACCAGGGTACAATCATCCATGCTACCTGCCCCAGGGTCTGCGAAAACGCCATCAATCGGGTACGTTCATTGTAGTCTGATGTCATCTCATAGCCCAGTCCAATCAGAGGAGTAGAGAAGACGGTATTCCCAACAAGGTAGATGAGTGAGAAAATCAGGAAATACCAGAAGTTGTAGGTAGATCCGTTCTCGGCATCTAGTTGCCATAGCAAGGCGAAAAGGACTCCACTCAAAATGGCACCAGCGAAGATATAAGGTCTTCTTCTTCCCCAGCGTGAACGGGTATTATCTGAGATAAATCCCATGATGGGATCTGTGATGGCGTCAAAGATTCGGGGGAGGCCCCCAAGTAGACCCGCCAAGAAGGGGTCCATCCCAAATGCAGTGAGCAGGAAGAACATGAAGATCCCCAAAGCTCCAGGGAGGAGGTTGTTCACCAGGTGGCCTGCTCCGAAGGCAGCTTTCTGTATGACTGGGACTTTGTCTTTTGCGAGAGTAGTAGTTGTTTGAGACATAAGCTTGAATAGTTAGTCCATTGAATAGCTTTTTTTGATTAGCGCTTAGGAATCGTCACTGTTTGAATGGCTTGTGCGCTGAGGGTAAGATGTGTGGATTGTTCTCCTAGTGAAAGATGGATATCCTTTGCCTCTTCACCTTGATTGAACAGAATGACAGCAATCGATCCGTCTGGATTTTGAGCAGCGGTGACCATGAGTCCTTCATCAGGATTTTCAAAACCGATTCTCTTGGCACCAGGACGAATGTATTTGCTGAAATGCGCCATCGTATAGTAGATAGGCGTAAAGTATACCTCATCTGCATCAGGATCGACAATGACGGGAGCTACACACCAGTTTTTGAACCAGTTGGGTCCTCCTTGGCGGTCAAGTACCATATTCCAATCGACCCATCCATCTACCCAGTTATTGAGACATCCGATGATGTCACGTGCGTAGCGATAGGCAGGCGAATATTTGGGATGGAGATGTTTGGTTTCAGGTGATGCCCAATCCCAGCCCCAGTCTGTCGCTTCTTTGCTCCAGTACCAAGCATCATCCTGCCATTTGGGAACTTCTGCGTCTACACAGCCTTCGGATTCGATGAGATACTTGCCAGGAGCTTTTCTGTGTGCCTCTTGCAGGACATCAGGAAACCACTCTACCGTGCTGGCATACCAGTGGATGGCTGTCCCATCAAAGTATTGAGCTGCTTTTTCATCTCCAAACATCACATCCACCCAATGTATGAGCTCATCGCGATTCTGGTCATATCCCAGGATTTTCACATCCCGTTCCTCTTTTTCAAACTGAGGTCCTAAGTGGTCACGAACAAAGGCTGTCATTTCCTCCGCACTGAAGTGCATACTCTCCCAGTTGTTGTTGTTCCCCAAAGGCTCATTCTCCACTGTGACACCCCAGATATCGATTCCTTCTTCTTTGTAGGCATCGAGGTATTTGGAGAAAAACTGGGCCCAGGTTTGGCGATATTCTGGCAATAGCTTACCCCCACGCCAGTCGTTGTTGTCTTTCATCCAAGGTGGAGCTGTCCATGGTGAGGCAATGATCTTGAACCCCTCAGATGAAATTTCCTGTGCTTCCTTGATCATCGGGATCAGATCAGGGCGATCTTCGTCGATAGAAAAGTGTACCAAATCCTTGTCTCCTTCCACGGGGGCATAAGAATAATTTCCCAGAGAAAAATCACAAGAATTGATATGCGTTCGCGTGAGGGAATACCGAGCCCCCTCATCACTAAAATAGGCTTCCAATATTTTACGTCTATTAGGTTCGCTCAACTGATTGAGCAGATAGGCTGAAGCTTCGGTAAAAGAGCCACCGATACCTGTGATGGTTTGGAAGGTCTCATCAGGTTTCAGGCTGATCGCAATCGCAGATACTTTCTCCTCTACTGAAGGCTCTACAACGGCAAGTTTTTTTCCCGCAGCAGACGTTTCTACGATTTCTACCGCTAGTACGCGGCTCTCTTCCTGGCTGGAACAAGCACTAATAGCCATAAGCAGGGAAATCAGACAAATGGTAATAATGGGAGTTTTCATAACAGACTTTCGGGTTATGGAGTATGTAAAAGGGGTGCCATGTACATCGATTTTGAACATCATACGTCATGGCACCACCACAACTTTCTGCTTTACTGCATAGGGGGCACCAATGTATTTTCCATGACCACACTTGCATCTCCACCATGCGTCTTGACGATCGGGCTACCTCCACGAGACAAGCCTTCAAAGGTACCTGCATCCACTAGGTCCCATACGGCGTATTTCGCTTGACCATCCACCGTGAACAGACCAAAGTGATTCTCAGAGCCACCTGGGTTACGAGAGTCCTTCCAAGGCTCGTCAAATGCTTCAAAGTAGAAACAACCCAACCCAGCCTTGTCCGTCCACTCTCTCATATGTGCATAATACAAGGCCATCTTATACTCGTCGCAAGCACGGGATTTGGTGGTGCTATACAACCCATTGGAGAAGCTAGCCCATCCCGTCTCAGTAATGTGAATAGGTATCTCCACACCCAAACCTCGCATATAGCTGCGTACAGAATCGTATTGAGACATCGCGTATTCCTTGGATCGAATCATGGCTGCCTCAATCTTTGCGCTGTCAGAATCTCCTGCCTCTTCGGCCCTCGTTTTCCAGAATACAGGATTGTAGTGCGTATCATGCATCGGATAGGTGTGCATCGCGATGAAATCCACGCTGCGGATGAGTTCATTCAAATCCTCTACATGGTATTCGGCACTCCCTCCCCCCCATGAGGCAAAGTTATCCGAGCTGGTGACCCATAGGTCCTTAGGCAATTCTCCTTTGGCCTTGAGATCCTGCAAATGTTTTACCCACTTCACGATCACCCATGGCTGTACAAAATAGCTGGCAGCCCATTTGACCATCGCTTCGTTGCCCACAGCGATCACCTTGATGATGTCGGGATATTCATTGGCTAGCTTGACAGCCTGCTCAATCTCCTCTGCATTT
Source organism: Bacteroidota bacterium (assembly GCA_039820545.1). GTDB lineage: Bacteria > Bacteroidota > Bacteroidia > J057 > J057 > JALEFZ01. Next base: position 11,018 of record JBCBPW010000060.1, read on the forward strand.
CGCGCGCTTTCCTGATTGTGATCTAATGGAAGATCTGTCCAGGCATTGAGGCAATCCATCCATGCACCTAGCATCACATACATCTCAAACTCGGGATCTTCAGCCTTCAGTTCACTGATTGCTTTCACCAAATTTGTCGCATGTGGACGGTGCAGTTTGTAGGTTCTGAGCATGCGAACACCCATCGCATAGAGAATCTTCATGTCTTCCTTGAGTTCGTCCATCGTAGGTTCGATCTCATGGTCTGCATGCCTATATCCTCCGTAGGAAATCGCAAGGAAGTCAGGGTTGCCTAAAATTTCAGCAGCAGTGCGTACTGGTCTCTTCATTGAGTTATTATCAGTATCAGTGGTTTCACCTGTTTGACAGCCTGTTCCCAAGGCTATGACAAACAGCAAAAGAATAAAGATGAAAATATAATATTTCATTGTAGGTCTACTTGAGTGTGTGGGAGGAAACTGAAAATTCGATTTTGAGCACTTCTCCTGTTCTGCGAAACACAGATTGGCTCGTATTCAGGTCAAGTGCAGGCTCGTCACTTTGTAGCTGTCTACCATTTTTCAGATATACAGTTACCGCATCTTTTTCGCTCAGTAGATAGACAATGGGGATTTGACAGTAGGTAAACGCCAAACTATCTACAGGTAATGCTAAGGATTGTGACTCTCCTTGAAGATTAATGAAAGTAAAAGTCTTAGGTTTGGTCAAAAATTCAGATCGACGCAGCAAAATCGGATGAAAATGCAGGCGGCCATTCTCCACCTTCACACCTAGTTCTCCAAACCGACTCAGGATGTCTTCCTTGACCTGACCTGTCATACCTGGCTGCTGTGCTCCTTTGCCAGCAGGAGTATGGGAGTAGGCATCTGTAGGAAAAGCTCCATACAATTCAGGAGATTTATGTACGCCTATTCCTGCATTTATTTCGTAGTAGTGTTCCAATAATCGTCCGACGGTCACTGGATCTGATTCCTTTTCGATGGCATCGATGCTACATTCACAAGCAGCTAACAATAGTTTGGATACCATGTGCCAATAAATTGAGCCCAACCCTTCATAACCATAGAAGGTACCTGAGCGTCCTGTAAATGCTTTGTGATTGAATACTTCCTCAAAGATATCTAGGATCAGTACCCTTTCATCTGAAGCCATCTCAGCATAAGAGGTATCAGCGAGTGTATCTAGTGCCTCTTTTAGGTAATGGGCGTTTTTGAAATGGGCGTTAAAATGATAGCCTCCTTGTGCGTCGCGCTCAATCACAGACTTATGCCCATCTGCAACCATCTGCTGTAAAAGTTGAGATTCCGCCACGCGTGCTTCGGGGATATTATTTCGCTGTAGAAAACCCGCCAGCTCTTTGTTGGGATACAGGATATAACTGTACTGGTCAGGACGAAACAGATGGCTATTTTTCATCCCATCCAGCACGGCAAGTACCTCTTTGGGCTTCAAATAGCCACTACTCAATACCGCTACCTGGCCTTCTAGCATTTCGCTGAGATAGTCAATGCTCACGCCGCCTGCATGTACCGTCATCAGATTGTAGGCATGGAAAAGGTCATCTTCCCTTCTATTGGCTGCAATGCTATGGTCGAGAAATGATAATGTAGTAGTGAAAAAATCCATGAGATCTTCGCGCTGTAGAGACGCTTTCTGCCCCGTAAACGCATGAGCATAAACCTGGGAACGGTAGGCACTTCCCGCTTCTCCCAAAGCATCCAACATGGCTTTCCTGTCACCATCGCCAATCGGAGCCTGGAGCAGTTGTTTGTGTCCCGCAAATGCATCCCGTATCTGCCCATAAAATGACAGGAGTTCCTCAGAAAGCGTGTATTCACTATCCGAAGATTGAGCAAGTACCTGCTGGAAAAATGTCAGGAATCTCCGCAAGTAACAAAGGGTTACCATGGATACGCCATTTCCTACCAAGGCATTGTTTGCATCGTTCCACTCAGGACGCTGGGTATTCATCCAGATTCCACCTTCGGGAATAAAATTGGAAAGCTTGGCGAGAACAGTGGCAAGAAGCTTTTCAATGAAATTGACACGGTGGATTTGGCCAGTCTGATCTCGCAAGAGGGCACCATCTGCTCCCAGTTCCTCTCGCCGCTGGCGTACCATCAAGTCTACCTCCTCATCAAATACAACTGTATCCTTGGGATTTTGCACAATCTCTGCATGGGACTTGATGCGATAAGGCACATCGGCGTATACAAAGAATGATTGTTTACACAGATTCGACAATTGACCAGGCTGATGGGCTTCCATGAACTCTAGAAACTTCAGCAGATAGATGATCTGATGATCTCCCCAATATCCGATGTAGGAGGAAGGATCTTCTGGTTCAATGGTTTCCCAATCAATACCTCCTTTAGTAACTCGGTAAGGATTGTATCCATCGAAAGTTGAGGCATTGAGAAATTTGGCGATCATGCCTTCTATGAAATCGGGAAAAGCGTAGACAAGTGCTTCCCAATTCTGGAAAATATCTCGCCAATTCCCTTCATAATCCAGGACTTTGCTGCCATCATGCTCGTCTCGGGTATTGATCGAGAAGCGATTCCATGGACGGCTCGGATCGCCATGGCGACGACTGAACTTCAGTGGTAAATACTCGACACAGAGCCGTCGTAGATGTGGGTCATCCAATGACTCCAATGGCAATCTTAGCTGATGGACAGAAAAAACATCGGGGAGTTGGGCCAAAAAGTCTTTGTGCACTTGGGCAATTTCCTTATTGGCCTTGGTCAAGTAGGAGGCAAAATCCCACTTTTCGATCTGGTAGTCATGATCAAAAATACCTCCTCGCATGATGTTGAACAAGACATTGCTGAAGTGACGGGCATCTCGGAGGGGATCTTCTGTGCACTGTAGGGCATCAGCAGTAGCGTTGAGCGTCATCAAACGCTTTGTTCCTAGCGCCACATCATCCTGGACAGCTTTCAAGAGGTTTTCTTCTCCCCTGATACGCTGGATGAGATCAATGACGGCAGATTGGTTATGGTTGACATTGGCGATGATAAACCAGTTCTCCTCAGTCTGAGGTTGCAGGCTCACCTTTCCATTCACAAAGTAGGCCCCTTTTTCCCCTTTTATGTCTGTTTCTAGCTGGACCTCCCCTGTGGTCCGAAACATATCTAGTTGTTGGGAAGAAAGTAGGTATGTTGGATTTTCCAGGCCAAGTGACCAGACGATGTTGGCTTTGAGTGCCTCACTGGGCTCCGCCTTGTCTACGATGATGGCACTCAATGCGTAGATACCAAGTCCTGAACTTGTATCTAACTCATTGCGCTTATACGCATCGACAAGATTGCTGAAGTTATTTTGTGTGTAGCTCCCTACTGCGGCTGGAATGATATTTTGGAGTCCATCTATGAACTGAATTTCTACCACTTCTGAGCCTTGATTGGCCAGATGGGCTTGTCGGACGAATCCGAATTGATCGCTCGAACTCCATGTATATCGGAAAGATAGTTCAAGATCGTGGTTGATCTCTTCAAACATGACCTTATGCCCAAACTCATGCTTGTACAGGTTGCGTGTAAGCTGGAAGCGTCCTTCTTCTCGAATCGAAAAGGGTTCCCAAAGGTAAGAACTCCCATTCTTTGAGACACGAAAGATGGACTTACACCCCGTTACTTCAACAGATTCTGTGATTTTGTCATCGGTGTAATAAGGAAATAGCGCAAACTCCGCATTTTTGCGTCCTGCCGATAGTCCACCATTGCTGGCAACAAACATCCAGTGGTCAGACTCACTGACGATGGTCATAAAGAAAGGACGCATTTGGTCAACCCTTTCGATAGCGAAAAAGCTTTCGTTACCTATGGTTACCTTTCGTAGGTCAGGCATGTCTCTCAAGACTTTAGTAGTAGTAGTAGTATCGTTTTTCGTAGCGTACATAGGACCAGAAAAAGGGTAGGAATTTCACTCCCTAGCCCTTTTTCCAGCTATTGGTTTTTATTGATAAACCCTTACGTAATCCACGATCATCTTCTGAGGAAATGGTGTTTGGCTAGTAGGGAATCCTACGAAGGTTCCACCCACAGCTACGTTGAGCAGTAAGTACATGGGACCGTCATATACCCACTCTCCTGGTACATCATCAGGAGTAATGCGCTGGTAGAGGAAATCATCCACGAAAAAGTCGATGCGATTTTCCGTCCATTCTACAGCGTAGATGTGGAATTCCGTATCAAAACGGGTGTCTTCCAGGCCATAGCTTCCTGTGATAGAGTTTCCTGCGGAGTAGCCAGGACCATGCAGAGAACCCAGTGCAATATTAGGAGCTTGTCCGCGAAGTTCCATCACGTCGATCTCTCCACACTGTGGCCAGCTTACTTCATCGATGTTGTCTCCCAACATCCAAAACGCAGGCCATAGACCAGGACCGAAGGGTGTCTTCAAGCGTGCTTCAAAGCGTCCAAAGGCTTGTGAGAATTTATCCTTCGTGGTGATACGCGCAGATGAAAAAGTAGCAAAGGCTCCACTTTCGTCTTTGATAGCTGTAATCACGAGATTTCCGTCACCATCCAAGGCGACATTTTCCAGCTCGTTCGTATAGGTTTGAAGCTCCTGATTTCCCCAGCCGTTGTCTCCACGCCCCAAGTCAAAGCCCCACTTGTCAGAATCGATTGCTGTTCCAGCAGCTCCATCAAATTCATCACTCCACGTCAGTGTCCAATTTCTCTCTTCGAGTTGCTGAGTTGTATCTATTTCGCAGCTGTTAAGACCTAGCGCCAAGAAAGGAGCCAAGGCAACAGCCAATAAACGCGTTGTACTCAAACTAAAAAGTTTCATGATTAAGTTAAATTATTTGTAGAAGTCCACATTTTTTGTTCCCCCTTAGCAGGCTTTTCTGCTAGTGTTCCCCAGACGTTTACAGCCTGGGGAATAATATGATTCAATGGATCAACTGTTACTTATAGAAGTAAACATTGTCAACAAATACATTCGGTAGGTCTCCTGAGAGGATGAACTGCGCCATGTTTCCTTTTGTGGTAAGACCTGTAAAATCACTCAAAGGAAGATCCAGGCTGATCCACTGTTCGGTTTGCAGCGTGGGGCTTGTAAATGTAAGTTCATGCTCAGTATCATCTCCTGCTTCATCGAAGACACCATTGGGACCAAAGTCACGTAGCTTCACTCGGAATACTTGTCCACCGTTTGTTGCGTCAGGCGTCCAGATGTCTACGTGGATATGCGTCATCTCATTTACGTCAATCGTAGGATTGGTAAACTGAATACCCACAAAGTTGAGATCCGTGTATTGGATGATGCTGTCACCCTGAACGGTGATCTTGGCACTCTGCGTGGTCGAGCCTCCCCAGAAACCGTTGATGAAATCAAGCGGCTCATCTGTATAGGCATCACTGAAGAGAGACTTCACATCTGATGCGGGCTTCGTAGGAGTAGCCGCAGGTGTGGTCGGTTTATTGTCGCCTCCCCCTGTGCTTCCACCTTTGTAGAAGTAGATGTTGTCTGCAAATACATTGGGTAGATCACCTGAGAATACAATCTGCGCCATATTCGCGCGGTTGGTCAAACCGATAAAGTCCGTCAATGGAATGTCAAGGCTCACCCACTCTTTCGTTTTCAACTCAGGAGCAGTAAATACGAGTTCATGGAAGGTATCGTCTCCATTTTCATCAAAGACACCGTTGGGACCAAAGTCACGTAGCAACACTTTGAATACGCGGCCAGCATCCGTCGGATCTGGTGTCCAAATATCCACATGGAAATGGGTCATCTCTGTCGCATCAATCGTAGGGTTCTGGAATTCGATTCCTACAAAGTTCAATTGTGTATAAGAGATTGCTGTGTCACCTTGGATGGCTACTTTTGCACTCTGCGTAGTAGAACCCGTCCAAAAACCATTGAGGAAGTCGATGGGCTCATCCGTGTAAGCATCACTGAAGATAGACTTGACGTCTGCTCCAGGTACTGTAGGTGTAGGCGCTGCTACAGAAGGTGTATTTTCACCTCCTCCCCCTGTGCTACCACCTGTTCCATCATCGTAGAAGTAGATGTTGTCTACAAATACGTTGGGCAGATCACCAGAGAGTACAATCTGTGCCAAATTCGTTTTACCTCTCAAGCCAATAAAGTCTGATAATGGTATGTCAATACTGATCCACTGCTCAGTCTGTAGGGTAGGATCGTTTAAGGTAATCTCATGAGACGTATTGTCATTCCCCTCGAATACACCATCAGCTCCTAGATCTACTAATAAGATCCTGAAAGCCGCAGGAAGTGCCGTAGGATCAGGCGTCCACATGTCCATGTGGAAGTGTGACATCCCCGATACGTCAATGGTAGGATTGGCAAACTGAATCCCTACGAAGTTGAGCTGAGAGTAACGGAAGATATTATTCCCTGCAACTTGAATTTCCGTACTCTGAGTAGTAGAAAACTCCCAGAAGCCATTCAAGAACTCAATAGGTTCATCGACATAAGAATCACTGTAGATAGAAACTACATCATCAGCTTGCTGAGCAGGATCAGGAGCTGCTGTCTGAGGCAAGACTGCCTGTCCAGTCGAATTAACTGTCAAAGAGCCGTCAGCATCTTTTTCTCCTAATTTAGCAGTGATAAAAGCACTTCCCGCCTCCATAGCAGTCACTACACCAAATGGGTTGACAGTAGCCACTAGCGGATCAGATGTTGTATAATCAAAGTAAGCACCTCCTATTTCTACACGCTGGTTGATACCATTGGGAAGGTTGAAATCTGCAAAACCAGCAGAAGAGAACGTAGCACCTGTTTCAAGTGAAGTCGTAGAGTCCGCTCCGTTGAAAGCAGCTGCGCTTTGTAGTGCGATGGTTCCCAGCGTTTCAAATTTTACTTCATCAATCCAGAACGTATAGCCTGTTCCATTCTCAGGTCCTTCGGAGTAAAAGAACATCCCACCTTCCTGCGTGAGCTTGGAAGGATCTGGAATCGGAATGTAATACTTACGCCAGTTGGTATTTACAGGCGTGTTGGTAATAGTCGCTACATAGTTGTTTGCGCCCAGATCATTACCAAATCCCAGGATGTTGATATTCGCAGCTTGCGAGGCTCTTGCCCAGAAGGTAAGCACATTGAAAGGCGTGAGGTCACGACCACCAGGTACGGTGAAAGCACCTCCTGCATAAGATCCCTTGGGATCATCAAAGTCAGGGACTGAAAATTTCATCACAGATGTTCCCTCATAAGCTCCTTCTTCTACCACATTAAAAGCGGTTACATCAGAGCCCCCAAAGGCCGAATATTCTAGTCCTCCACTGAACCCGTCTAGAAAGACGTTGCCATCGATAGGCGCGCTTGCAGGTTGTAGGCCTTCGAGCGAACGCTCACAGCCCAAAGAAACCAGCAGCAAAACAGATATAATTATCCCGATTAGGTGATTGAATTTTTTCATTTCTATCGGTTTGAATATTTTTTTCTAGTTGAAGATGTTGAAGTTTACATACGTGCGGATTTCCCACTCTCTTCCGTTGTTGAAGCCTACGGCTGTAGGATCACAGACGAACTCACCCGCAGCATCGATACTTCTGGTGGGGCAATAACGTGGGCTGAACTCATCTAGTGTTCTATAGATACCCATGATTCCAATCTGCGTATTGGGCAATGCGAACCAGTCAGGCTTGCCTAGAGACATGGATAGATCGAGTGAGAACTGGTGAGGGAAAGTCAGGTTGAAGTCCCTGTGGTAGTCAAACGGTCCCCAATCATTCATCTTGTATGAACCGATGAGCTTCAGATCGTTGTAGATCATACGGAAATCAATTCCCGCACGGCGAATCAAGCGAGGATCGCTACCTCTTGCCTGTGCTGTACCACCGTAGACATTGGCAATCCACCCTAAGTCAGGTGTGACTTTAGAAACGATACGTGCATGTACTTCCCAAAGATCCTGCGCAGGAGCTGCACCAGGGAAACCGAAGAATGTACGTCCATCAGGCAAGATACCGATCGCAGCATCCATGCTCGTGGGGAGGTGACGATAGACAAAGCCCAAGTTAGCCGCAAACTTCGCATCTTCTGAGCGGTCATTGTCCCACTCGTAGAAGAAGCTACCAGGCGTAGGATCATACGTAAGCAAGATCTCACCTGCTACTGTCTCACGGTTTCCATCACGAACGACGAAGGGATCAACAAGGATGTTTCTTGGACGTCCAGGAGACTCTACACCTGCCAGCATAGGTCCGACGATGGGACGCTGCCACAAGAAGTTAGGCGCAATCTGGAAGTCACCCACTCCGAGGGTAAATCCACTCAGTACATTGTAGACGTTGCCGCTTCCGCTGTCTTTGAGTTTCCATCCTGTATAGGTCAGGGTTGCGTCAGCTCCACCATTGGCTACCAAGCCTTTTGCTGCACCAGAAGCATACCACTGGAAGCGTCCTTTGGCATAGGTCAGCTTGATTTTTCCACCCCACAGATCTTCATTGCGAATCACGTCTTCATAAGGTGTCATGTCTGTACCTTCTTTCCCCATTTCAGGGTTCATCAATTGGAATGTACGACCCACAAGTGGTTGTCCACCCCAGATACCGCCAATGTGTACACCCAATGCGCCATATTCTTTCTCTGCGTAAAGAGAGGCTCTACGTGTCTTCGGGATAGGTACAGCAAATGAACTCTCAGAACCTACACGCTGCTCCAAGTCTTCATGGAACATACCTGTCACTTCAAAGCCTCCTAACTCACGGGTGTACTTTGCGATGATGGCTGGGTTCGCCCCCCACCATAGCTCGGGACCGATGGCTACAGCAAGCCCCTTAAAGGCTTTTTTACCATAAAACTCAGCTCCCAATGGTGCGGTACCATTGTAGATATCAATATTGGGACCATAGTTGGCTTCAGGATATAGGCCGAAGAAATCGCCTTCATATGCCCAGTGGTAGTGACCTGTACGATAGAACCCTTTCATATCGAACAGTTCATGGTTCCATTCGAAGTCTGCCCGGTAAACCGCCAATCTGTTGGCATCTCCCAATACGACTTGTCCATCCGTAGTCTCGACTGTCACGGGACGTCCACGGTTTTCGTAGAAAATCTCGTTAATCGGTGTCGTGGCCACGTTTCCGAGTATGTTGAACTGTACTTCTGCACGTACATTCGGAGCAGGAGTAGCTTTTACACCTACAAAGAATGACTGCATATGATCAAATCCTTGGCGATTGGGGAATAGGTCATAGTCTGGATCAAGACCGTCAGGAGTAGAAATCAAGTCTCCGCCAGTTGTCACTGCAGCCAAGTTTGCTGTGAAGCGGCTAATGCTCAGCTTTCCACCACCAACTTGAGCAGCCAATGCGGCCTTATCTCCTCTACCTTTCAATACAGCACCCATGAGGGAGATCTTCGAGAAGTGACTTTTCAAAGCGGTTTCTGATTGTCCCGCCGCATAAGGATTGAAACTGTGTGCTTCTTGTAATGCATAGTAAGAAGCTCTTGGATAGAGGTCATATAATCCACGCTCGTTGGTAGGTCCTTTGGCGCAGATACCAAACCATTCCTCATTCATATTATTCTGCCCTTCTGCTAGATCACGCGTATAACCACCTCCAGGCCATGAAGCATTGGCGTCATGTACATCTAGGTTTTTGGTCTGGCCAAACTTCCACCATCCATCACTGAACTGGAAAGTAAATCCACCTAAGGAGTTTCCAGCTTTTCCCATCCCTGCGGCGTTTGCATAAATATCTTGCCAGTTGTTGACCATATAGTAGGCCTGCATTTCCTGATCTTCCTGATTGGAAATGGCATTGAATGCATCCGCACCAAACTCTGTAAACATGATGGGCTTCCCGTACTCATTTTTGACGCGCTCAAAGGCATCGGTAAAAGATACACCACGATACATATTGGTTCCGTAGATGTCTACATCCGTACATTCTTCTGCTACAATGTCAATGAAGAGTAAGTCACCATTACAGATAGCTACAGGGTGAGAGCCATCAATAGATTTCATGGCTTTCGCTGCATCGTTCATGAGTTTGTACATGGGACGACCACGCGCTTCACCTACGGCTTTCAGCTGTTCTTCTCCTTCTGGAAAAGCTTCCGTTTCTGCTCCTGCCCAGAAAAGACCATAATTGTTTTCATTACCCAATAGGTACAACAAAAGACCAGGTGTGTTCTTGTACTGTTCTGCGAGTTTTGTCGCCTCAGACATCAACAGTTCTTTTGTTTTGGGTTCTCTGTAATCAGTGATGGCCACCCAGCTTCCGTCGATGGTCAGACCATATCTACCAAAAGAGTGATTGAGCATCGTATAAATACCATACTTTTCATAGATGTACGCAATCCACTTGGGAGGCACGCCTGTGTACATTCTTACAGCATTGACACCCATGTTTTGCAAGAGCGACATTTCTTTGTCCAATGCCGCACGTACCACAGCATCAGATTCGCTCCAAAGACTGTAATTGAAGTTGGTACCAATGGGAAAATAGTCCCAGTTCATACCATTGATCATCATCGGCTGGCCATTGACCATTAGCCGTGAGCCATCAGCAGCATCTACTACTTTGACCTGATCAGTTTGTGCAGACAGACCGGTCGCTAATAGAAATAGCGAAAGGAAAAAAATTAAGTGTTTCATCGAGTAGTAGTATTATTAGATGAAATTTGAGTTGAATTTTCTGCTAAATAAAATCAGCATTTTAGCAGTGGTTGTATCCCTTTTAGATAGATTAAGCTACATATATTGAGATAATATTTCAGTATATACTTTCAATATACATACACACTAACCAAAAAGTAATAATTCTGTAAACGATTGAAAAACAAGAAGTAATATTTTATATACAATCCTTATCATGTAAAGTGAAGTATACTCGATTTACATTGGGCTCCCTGAAACATCCAGCCGAGTAGCTACTTGTCAACAGGAAACACTGATAGGGTTTTCACTCTCTTTTCTTCAGTGAAATCTTAGAGAAATGGTCATTTAGAAGACTCAGATTTTGCCCATCTTCGTAAGGGTTGAAGACGTGTGCTTCTTGTAAAGCATAGTAGGCGGCCCGAGGACTCAGTTGGTACAATCCCGCCTTATCTGTAGGGCCTTTGGCACAGATCCCAAACCACTCCTCGTTCATGTTATTTTCTCCCTGCTTAAAGTCACGCTGGTATCCCCCGCTTGCCCAAGAAGCCACCTCGTCGTGGACATCCAGGTTCGAAGTTTGGCCATACTTCCACCAGCCGTCGCTAAACTGGAAAGTAAAATCTCCTATGGCATTTCCCCCTTTTCCCATGCCAGCAGCGTTTGCATAGATTTCCTTCCAGTTGGAAACCATATAATAGGCCTGTGACTCCTGATCCTCCGAGCTAGACAGCGCGCTGTAGGCATCTGCTCCAAACTCTGTGAATAGGATAGGCTTCCCATATTCTTTCTTGAGTCGCTCGAAGGCATCACCAAAGGATGCACCTCGATACATATTGGTCCCGAAGATGTCTACATCAGGACAATGCTGCACGACGAGGTCAAAAAACAGTAGGTCTCCATTGCAAAGGGCAACAGGATGATTGGCGTCAATATCCTTCATGGCCAAAGCTGCCTCATTGAATAACTTGTACATGGCGACCGCGCGGATGGTAGACTTACGATCTTCTACAGGAACATCCTCTGTCTCGGCACCTTCCCAAAAAAGTCCAAAATTGTTTTCGTTGCCAAGTAGGTAAAGCAGAAGGCCTGGTGTACCCTGATATTCCTCTGCTAGCTCTGTCACTTCACGCAGGAGCAGTTCTTTCACTCTAGGATCGGCATACTCTGTATTAGATACCCAGTTGTCATCTAGTGTCAGACCATATCTTCCAAAGGAGTGGTTCAACATGGTGTAAATTCCATAATTCTCATAGATGTAGGAAATCCACTTCGCAGGTACCCCTGTGTACATTCTGACTGCGTTGACGCCCATCTTTTGGAGGAGTGACATTTCCGACGCTAGCGCTGAACGTATCAATTCGTCAGACTGCTCCCATAGACTGTAGGTATAGTTGGTGCCGATGGGAAAATAATCCCAATTCATCCCATTGACCATAAAGGGCTTCCCATTTACCAATAATTGGATCCCCTCATCATCATCTGCTACTTTGACAGGATCAACCTGCGCAGGTAGGTATGTCGTCAAGAGAAGGATCGAAAAGAAAAAAACAATGTGTTTCATCAGGTAGTAGTATTTAGAAGATGAAAATCAAGTATGGTTTTTAGCGTAGAAACGAGGACTTTGCTGGGGAAACCGGGAATCTCCCCACCATTTTGATCGTACACTTTAGTACATATGCTCAAATTAACCTATGATAATGACATAGCTTACTGAGCAATACATATTTAAGCGCTAATCAAAATAATAAATTAATATATATAAAAATCCTTGTATTTGAGCAATGTATCTTTTTTTCTCCTTCTCTTTTGTCCTATTTACCCAATTTTGGCAGAGATAAAAGTGCTCATGTGGTAGTACGAAATTAGACCGTTTATTCTCTTATGATTTATGATTATCTCGAATGGGTTGACATCGCATTTTCTACTCAGAGACACGATAAATCGACGGCTCTACCTAGAAAAGGAATCCTATCTAAATTGATTCGTGATAATCACTATTAATCCCAAGGTTTATCTGCCGCATGCAGATATCGGGCTTCCTTCATCTTTTCTTTCCACCTTTGTGATATGTATGTATTGATTTGAATACGCGCATCAACCTGCTGAAACACAGGGTTTGTAATCCACATAGGTTGTGCGCGCCAGTTTGCGTTGATGTAACTAAATGCCTTGACTACATCGCTGTTTTCTTCTATTGTTTTGAAGAAGGGTACAAACCACCCTTCCCAAATAATCTCTTGTAAGGCTTCATTTCCCAAATCTGTATCAAAGTATAGGTTATCCATTTGTCGCACGGGAGTAGCCTCTGCAATGAATACAGGTTTTTGATGCTTTCTGGCAAAGTGAATCATTTCCTGGTCTGGTTGTCCAAAATAAGAGTACCCACACCAGTCTACCCACTCGTCCCCTGGATACCATGCTTCCAGAATTTCCTGTCCTGAGCCTGTCCCCTTGGACTGCCAGACAAATGCTACATTATCTACCTTGAGATTGGCAAAAATACTGTGTATCCGCTTCCAGGCGCGGATATAGTGCTTTCGATCGTAGTGATTCCACTCCCAACCATCAAATTCATATCCGACCCTCAAAAAGATGGGGCGCTTGATGCCCTTTATCCATAAACCCAATTCTTCGATCAGTTCATCGTGTGTGCCCTTTCCCACTTTCTTCTCATGGCCCACCATAGACAGTCCGATCGCAATGGCGCTATGCTGATACGTTATATCTTGTATGTAGAGGTCAGCCCAGCTATCCCCCGCTCCCCAGTTGGCCATTGTCTTGATCCCATCTAAGCCCGCTGCATAGTAGCCATAAGACTCACCACCAGGAGAAAGATTTGTGTATACAGTCACACCCGCTGGTGTATCAAAGAAATCTGTGTATCCTTCACTGTAGTCGTTCAGCCCCCCTGTTGCCTCCAGATCCTGTCCGATAAAGACCAGACAATTGCCATCGGTTGGCGCAAACTTTTGTGCTTGTAAAATAGGGCCGTGTGCAAGGAAGCAAATCAACAAAAAAGTCACAGAAAGATTGAGGGATAGATTTTTCATGTTGGAGGGTACTATAGGTATATAGATAGAGGATTTGCGTGAGAGACATGATTCTTAAACGGATTTCTCCACATTTGAAACGCAAATCTAAGGTATAAGAAATTGATGAGAGCTACTCAGTTCGATCCTAAAGCAAAAAAGAAGGCAGATCCCACCTGAGGTAGATGTATGTATAGGCCTACCTTTCACTCAATGACAAAGATTCCCTGAATTGTCTTGAAAATTTTATCAATCTCAAGACGAGACCATCTAATCTGCTCCTCAAGTACGATGGATGAAATTCCTTCATCAAAAGTATTTTCAAACCCTCTTTCGTGCTTAACAATATACCAAGGATAGGTCCAATTATCTTCATCAAGCTGTGGGGTATCTAAAAATGGATCAATGGTTATCTCTTAGCTGTAGGATGACAGACCAGCCATAACCAGGAAGAAACACAAACAAAAGGTTTTCATGTAGTGATACTTTGGGGCATCCTATAAGCTACACGAAAAAATCGTATGAGTTTATCTTGGCACTTATAGACTCTCCATATACGCAATCACAAGATCCACTCCCTCCTGGTCTAGCAAAGTAGTACCGATAAAAGGCATCTCTTGGTCTCTCAGCGCCTCTTCAATTCGGTCCCTTTCAAACAAAATCCCTGTCTGGTCAAAAGGTGTCTCGTACCGAAAATCAAAATCACGTTCTGCTGAAGCCTCCCACGCACCAGGATTGTGACAGTGTGCACAGTTCATGGCAAAATAAGCCCTTCCTCGTTCTGATAAAGGAGCGCCCGTATCCTTATAATCGGGCATCTTAGGTACTTGATCCACAGCAAAATCATTCATTACACTTACGGCTTGCAAATGTGCAATCTGATTGAGAGGCATTCCATTTCTCTCTACAGAGCGATTCAAATTTCTCAGGGTAGGCCCTAGAGGAGACATACGCTCATAAGATTGGTGACATACCATGCATTCATTCTGGGTAGGCACATGGTACAGCGTCGATAGATTGTTGCCCTCAGATGAAGTCCAGCTGACTTGCGTATCCACCCCATCTAGCGTTAAAGTAGCTTCTGTCTGCGCTTCATTCCATAGATAAGTAGCGATATTCCAAGTGGCATTTTCTTTGATCAGGAGACGCGTTTCGATGATTCTTTTGCCTAAGTCTCTATCCCTTTCATCGTTGTAATAATAGAAGGTCTTCGTCAGTATCGTTCCATCTGGAAAATCAATCGAACCTTCGCTCTGACGAGTCATTTGCCTACCTTCGGGGAGCTTGACGAGTCGCTGCTTATGCGCATAGTCCGTAAAGAGGACCGAGCTTAGCTCCAACAAATGCACATCCTCCGCAGGCGTCAAATCTGCTGGTGTCCCTTCAAATAATTGATAGGAAGAAAGATTTTGCTCGAATACAAGGGTTTGGGGAAAGTTGAAATCAGGAATGGTGACTTCGCCGCGGGGTCTATCATTGAATGAAGAACAGGCTGTCAGCACCAGCATTAGCCAGCCTAGGAAATAAAGGGCGGTTTTACTCATGGAAAATATCGTATAGCGTATCTAAAGATCAAAAAGATCGCTCCCAAAAACAATAGTCGCATCTAATACCCTTAAGGTTGCTTGTAAGAAAAAATAGTTGAAGCTCCCTTTAGAGACTAAATCTGGACCATAGAACAAATAGAAGGAGGCAATCCTTCACAACCTAATTTTCCACTCGATTAAATATCACATGCCATACCTTCAGCTCTCCGCTTGGAGTTCTTTTGAAAGTGATGAGATTGTTGGTCTCAAAGGGTATCTTTGTCTTCCCATCCATAGAGTACCAAGTGCCTGTTACCCCTCCTCGCATGATCACATGGTCGGTATAACTATGAATTTCATATGCTTCGTGCCTCATCTCCGAGTGCCCCCACATACTTTCTTCTAGGAGCATCGCTTTTAGGTCTTCGAGATTGGTGATGGGGCGATTGCCTTGCCCCATATGAATCACATCTTCTGAGTACACGCTGATTTTATCCTCTATGTCGAGTGTGTAGTTGTCCAGGTTTTTGAGGATTTCCATTACCTTTTCTTTGTCGGACTCTTCCGAAAAACTTGGCTCTGTAGGAGGGGCGCAGGCCAAAAGCAGGATAGGTAGTAAAACGCTTAAGAAGATATATCTCATGCTCATGTTATTGGGGTCAAATGGTGAGGCCTTAATTTTGCTAAAATTCTGCTTTCAGAAGGGCTCAATGACCTTGGAGAATTGCTTAGTATGAGATAATTGGAGGAAAATAAATATAGAAACTGATTCTATCATCTAGGGAAAGCCGGCGCCTCTCCTATTATCGTTCCCTCGACGCATGCCATTTCTCAATAATCGAAGCCATCTCCCCTACCCCATCGGTTAGTGCAGCAGGTCCTGGCTGCAAAATGAGCTCGGATTTGATCTCAAAAATACAATCATGCTGGACTGCTTTGATTTTATCCCAATTGGGTCTATTCACCAACTGGTCTTTCTTGAACTTCTTTCCACACCAGGAAGCCAATATAATGTCTGGATTTCGGCGGACGATTTCTTGAGGATCCGCAATGACTCGGTCTTTGGCTAGCGACTCTTTTTGCAGTTCAGGAAAAATATCGATCCCTCCTGCTAGCTCAATCAACTCCCCTACCCACTGGATACCCGAAATCAAAGGATCGTACCACTCTTCAAAATAGACTTTGGGTTTGACTGGCTTCTGCTGATTAGAAGCACAGATATTCTGGAGATTTTGCGCAATCTCCTCGGCCAAGGTAAGGGCTCGCCCCTGCTTCCCTACCATAGCCCCTAGCTGCACGATCATCTGGTAGATACCTGCTACGCTTCGGTGATTGTTGATCCAGACGGTGAGGCCGCGCGCGATCAGCTCTCTGGCGATCTCTGACTGGACATCAGAAAACCCCATCACAAGATCAGGTTGCAAGGCGATGATTTCCTCTATTTTGGCTGACGAAAAAGCGGATACTTTCGGTTTTTCCTTCCTGGCTCTAGCAGGGCGCATCGTAAAACCCGAAATACCGACAATTCGATCTTCCTCACCAAGTAAATAAAGTGTCTCGGTAGGTTCTTCTGTAAGGCATACGATGCGTTGGGGAAAACAATCCTTAGGGCGATTCATACCTTCTTCGAATTTCCATAGGGGCAGTGTAAGCAACCATTTTCACAGCAGTAGCCACGAAGTAAATGATACTTCTCTGTGAAGACCCAGTACCCCATAGAATTGATGTAATAATGCTCGCCCTCTATCAATTCTTTTCGGGAAGGGAGTTTCTTCTTGGGTGTGGTGGCTTTATTTCTATTTTCCATTCTAATTCTATCAAAGAGTATTCATCGTATTATTGGACTGATTCTTTTGAAATGCTGCTTTCAGTTCCTTGATACAAGAGACACACAGGCAATCGTCGTACAGCTCCTGTAGATATTCTCGCTCTACTCCTGTAAGTTCCACTGTGCTGCATTGGCAGAGGAGAATAGATCCGACTTTGCATTCAAACTGCTTTCCACAGCGGGGGCAAGGGGTGATTTCATGCTTAGGCATCTACTTTTTCGCTTAAGAGGTCACAAAACCAGTATGTATATTCTTGTTCACCATTTCGATATATCTTGGAAACGGTCTCTCCGACAGCATAGTCAATCGGAGCTTGAAAGAAGGGGGCATCAAAACAAAAGGTATGGAATTCGCCATTTTCCCCGCATGGATCTACATTTCCAGGGAGATCTTTGATGAAATCCTTGTCGATCACCCTGCCCGCAAATGATGGATCGAGCAGCGCCCCATTCACACACACCACGACAGATCGAAATCCCAGATCCAAAAACTCATGAATCAATTCCGTTGTATCTCGTTTCCAAAGCGGAAATACACCTTGCATGCCACAGCTGGCAAGTTGATCCTCCCGATATCTTCTGAGGTCCTCTAGGAAGATGTCGCCAAAAGCGGCATACGTATATCCCTGCGCCTTCAATCGTCCCATTTCCTCCTTCATGACCTGCTCATAGGTCGCATGGGTCGTATCCTCAGGCAACTCTACCAAGCCATAGGGAATGCCGATAGTCTCCAATTGCTCTCTGAGGAGTGCTGCTCTGAGCCCATGCATACTCACCCGCTGGTGCTCGGCACTCACAGTCGTAAGGAGGTAGGCCACCTGATAGGAAGCGTCCTGTAGCAGATAATGAAGCGCCAAAGCAGCGTCTTTCCCGCTACTCCAATTGAAAAATGCCTTAGGATTCATATTGCTCAGTAAATCCAAAAGAAGCAGCAATATGTACGAAAACACAGCTAGGCCATCCACAAGGGGATACTTGCCTAGTATGGGAGGGATTTCGGACAATTGCTTTTGATGCGAAAGCAACATCCGCACGCTCAAGGAAGGTAATCTGGCTCATGGCTCCCTAAAATGCCACTTACAGTTGCGCAACCGCTCACGATTTTCACGTGATTCCCCTTTGTTCAGTCCGACGATCAAACTGCCTCGAAGTGTACGATGCCACAAGATGAAATTTTATCTTGTGACTTATGCATAAAGTTACGCACAATCGTGGATATAGTCGGTAAAAAGGGACACATTCCCGCTTCGATTTTGGCCGCAGGATTTCTTGTCTTTTCCCATTTGATGCAGTCTTTATGAAATAAATACCTGGATTCTCGTACGAAAAACCTTTGAGAGAATGTTAACTTTTGGCCCAGATGATCATTTACTACCACATTTATCTTCCTTGGATAATGGTACACCACACCTCATTATGATGAAACTCAACCTCAACATTCCATTCACTGGCTTAGGGCTTCTCCTGCTTTTTCTCTGTACCCCAGAAGCCTATTCGCAGACTTCTCGACCTATGCTAGACACTAGCAATGGCTTATCAGAGCGAATCACAGGCATTAGAATCGGGCTTTGGGCAGAAAATGGACTTCATCCAGGATTGAGAGTAGGCACGAGCTACATCCTGTCAGAAAAGGAAAAAAATAGAAGTGCCTTGTTCAAAGCTTTACGGAAAAGGCGCGCGAGCCAGCAAAAGATCATCCAATATCTAGCAGATGGAAATGTGGGCTTTTATACCCATCCTAATAACCATGTGGGAGCTTATGGAGGAATCGGGCTTACGCGCATGCAGACCAATGCCACTAAATTGCGTACACTGGGACTCTCTGTCGAACTCAATTACCTGCGCCGCACATACAACATCCCTACCCTCGAACTCAACAGCGATGGGACCATCAGCGAAATAGGAGGAGCAGGGACAAATAGCTTCATCATAGCTTTGGCACCCTCTTTTGGGAAGCTATTTGGGGGCGGTCAAGGGAAAAGGGAAAAACACATTTATGTAAAACCCCAAGTGCAACTAATCGGATATGACTTTGGCCTTTTCCCCAATGCTGCCATAGAGTTGGGTATGTCTTTTGGCTCGAAATAAAGACGCTCATACTAGATTCTTGCATCCCCACCTTCTTTTAAAATCAGATCACATCAAGCAAAATGAAATATATAGGCTTTTTTCTTTTGAGTAGTTTCCTACTGGTGACTGCTTGCTCCCGACAAAGCGACGAGGTATTTGATCAATTTTTTCTCCGAAATGGCAAGGCTGATTTATTCGTCGAAATCAATGGCAACATCGCTTCCAAGGTATTTTTCATCTACCTACATGGGGGTCCTGGTGGTGGTGCTTCGAGCTACAACAGTGGTTTCTTTGCCGATGAGATGGAGAAAGATTATGCGATGGTCTATTTGGATCAAAGAGGAAATGGAGCTTCCCAGGGAAACAATACGCAGGAAGATCTCACCATCGCCCAAAACTCAGAGGATATTTTTGCGCTCGCCCGATTGCTGCAAGCGCGATATGGGGAGGACATCAGTATATTTCTGGCGGGGCATAGCTGGGGAGGACTGACCTCTGCCCATGCACTCATCTTTACAGACATACAGGACATATTGAAAGGCTGGATCGAGATGAATGGTGCGCATGACTTCGTCAAGAACGACATCGAAGTCATCAAAATGTTTCAAAGACTGGGACAGGAGGAGGTCGATCAGGACAATAACCTGGACTTTTGGGAACCTGTGCTGGAGCGCGTCAACGAAATGGATACACTCAACATCTCAGGTGAGGAAAGTGGGTATCTAAACGACAAAGCATTTGAGGCAGAGAGCCTATTTGATCTGGCAGATGAGGAAACGGGCGGCTTTGCCTATCCTCTCTATGCAGCGCCTGACATCAGCTTGGCGACCCTGGCTGCCAATGGCGCAGTCAATCTCATACTCAATGACGATTCGGAGCAGTATGCACTGACGGATCAGCTTCGCTTGATCGAGATTCCCAGCTTGCTATTGTGGGGCAAATACGATTTTGTGGTGCCGCCTGCTATTGGGGAATCTGGATTTGCGCAGCTCGGCTCGGCAGAGAAGGAACTCATCATCTACGAGCGATCGGGACACAGCCCCATGTCCAATGAAGCCATCCAGTTTACAGAAGATGTAAAGGCCTTTATCGAGCGACACAAATAAGCCTTCGTTTTCATTCATCAAAAAATCCTTTTGGGCGTGTGAAACACCCAAAAGGACTTATGTTTTTTCCGTAAACGACAAAACATCATTTACTCTCTCACCAAGCGAATCCCGACCATCTTGGATTCATTGTAGGTAGGATCAAAAGGATCGGCAAAGCTATGCGCATCGTAGCCATATACCTTCAGTTGGTTGGCTTCCATGTAGTACTCTGCAACATTTCCCGACAAATCAAAAAGCTCCTCTCCCCCCATCTTTTGCGGAGGGAAACTTCCTACTTCCTTGATCAACTCAACTTTTTCTGATGCGAGTTTTTGTGTGAGCATCATGGCGTCGTCACGCGTCAATGTGTAGCCTGCCCAGTAGTTGAGGGTATTTTGCTTACTAGCTCCTGCATGGGCTTTTTTGTGCCACTTCATCGCCTCCTTCTCATTGGGTAGGCGGTAGGTCTCCCCTGTCAGCTTATTGATCCATGCGAGATAGTTTTGGATCTGCGTCTTCGAAAGACTCATGACTGGATGATTGGCCTCCTGTACGGGGAACTTATACCGCTTGTCAAATGCTGCGTATTGGGCATTGGTTACCTCAAAACGGCTGATGTGGATAGAATCTTTCTTCAAGATGACCATCTCAGGTACCAATTTCCCCTTAGAAGCAGAGACACCATACATTCCGTTGACCTTGGATGCCTTAGCCTTATTAAAAGCCATCGCAAGCGGACTCTTCTCTTTGAACGCCTCATTTTTAGGCTTGTAGGTTTTGAAAAGGTAGGTATCGATCCAGCGGATTTCCTCCTTCATTTTGCGGAGCTGGTGTGTGATCTTCTGCAAGCCATGTGGCTGACCAGGAAACCATAAAAACTTCACAGGAGCTTGCCCTACTTGCTGCAATCCACGGTAGTACTCCCAACCCTGATCCCTTGGAACCGCTCGATCATTGCTCCCGTGGAAGATGATGGTAGGCGTTTTGATTTTTTCAATCTCAAAAATGGGTGAGTTGTTGATGTACCACTCATTGTAATGCTTGCCATTCATATCATCCCAGGGTGCGCCACCGAAATAATACTGGTCGAAGGTCACACCAAAACGACAAGTTCCGTAATCCGACGTCCAGTTGATGTCACCTGCACCTGGCGCAGCGACCTTGAACATATCGGGATATTTCAACGTCATCCAGGTAGTCAAAATCGCCCCATTAGACCAACCCATTGTCCCGAGCTTGTCCATGTCGATCATTCCCAGTCCATTCAAATGGTCGATCCCGTTTTTGATGTCAATTTGTTCTAGGGAGTAGTACTTCCCCTTGCTAATAGACTCCGCAAAAGCCTTCCCGTGCGCACCTGAACCGTGATAATTGGGCTTCAAGACAAAGGCCCCCTTGTCTGTGTAGATCTGCGGATAGGTAGACCAGCGCTCCGACCAACTGTCGCGGTCCACACCTGTCGGTCCACCATGAATAGACAGAATCAGTGGATATTTCTTTCCTTTTTCATAGTTCTTGGGATAGTACAAAATCCCATTTACCTGCTCCTTGTTTGCGCCTTCCCAATAGATGATCTCTGCTTTCGCCACAGGCTTCTTCTTGAGCGCATCATTCAAGGAGATAAACTCTACACGACCCTTCATCTCCAATGCGTCTTGTGTTCCCTTCTCGAGATCCACCACATAATACTTGGGCAATTGCATCGCCGTAGAGTGGTTAAACATGAGTTTTTGTCCATTGGAGCTGACAGCTAGCAGAGCAACGTGGGCTTCCATGTCTCCAAAATCTGGATCTTGCGCTGTCCAGCTATTGCCTGACTTACGGTACATTTTCACCTTGCGGAGGGGACCATTTGCGAGAGAAGCGATAAGATGATCCCCGCTAAGGTAAAAGCCTCCTGAGAGTCCATTCTCCCAATCTAGCGGGACTTGCTGGTGCGACTGTGTCGCCAATGTGTAGTAGTACAAATCGGTTTGACCTGCGCCATTCCAGAGGGTATCTGAAGTATTGTCTGCGGTGAAATAAAAGCCTGCGTTGTCAGGAGAGAATTCAAAGGAACCTGGCTGGTGAACATCTTGGAGGATGGTCGTGGTCGTACCTGTTTGTAGATCCTTCAGGAAGGAGACAGGTTTGGGTTGTCCATCGGCAGGAGAATGCGGGCTCATGGACTTTCGCGCAAGGAGATAACGACCATCTCGTGAGACGGCATAGGTAGAGATACGATGGGCGTTGTCGGTGAGTCGTTCGATTTTTTTGTCCTTCAAGCTGAAAGCATATATACGATAGGGCTTCCAATGTTCGACATCTTCGATCACCTGTACATTGTCTTTGATTTCTTCTTTTTCGAGTTCGTACTGCGTTTTCCCTTCATTACTGACAAAAGCTAGACGATCCTCTCCCAACCATCTCATGGAGCTGATGCCGTTTTTGAACTCGTGAACCGCTTCGGATTCCCCTCCA
This sequence comes from Bacteroidota bacterium, assembly GCA_039820545.1. Lineage (GTDB taxonomy): Bacteria > Bacteroidota > Bacteroidia > J057 > J057 > JALEFZ01. The sequence continues at coordinate 33,613 of JBCBPW010000060.1, forward strand.
TACAAACTCAACCGCCACAGCTTTTTACCTTTTTCCTTGGAGGAGAGATAGTAGATGAAGGTCCCATCTGGTGAAAAAATCGCGTTGCGTTCAGATGATTTTCCATAGGTGAGTTGGACCGTCAGGGGTTTGTCATCTTTCATCACGTCCAATCGGGTCAGAAACAGCTTCTGAACGAATTTATCTTCTTTCTTGAGCGGGGTCTTTTTGGACCATACGATCATCTTCCCATCAGGAGAAAAACTCGGAGAAGATACGTATTGGGTGTTGATGATCTCTTCGGGCGTCCAGTGATCGGGATTGGTTTGGCCAAAAGCAGGAAGGCAACATACCAAACTGATCCATAGACATAGAAAAGAAAGCCGAAATGTATGCATAGGGTAGATGTTTTTTAATTGGGGATGAAAATAGGGAATTTTGAGAATGGATGAGCGAAATTAGGATACTAGCTTCATGAATTTTGCACTTCCGACCATGCCTACATATTACTTTAATCGTTTAGCGTAGGATCTTGGATGAATAAGATGGGCGCGAATCCTTGAGGATGATCACGCCCTTGCGATGGTCCTACGTCATTCTACCTTGATCTTGATTACCTGCTCGATGTTGTTCGAAGCATTTCCCACGTAGACTTCATAATTTCCTTTTTCCAATACCCAACCCGCAGTAGCCTCATCATAGTAGGCGAGAGATTCCACATCCATCCTTATTTCGACCGTGCGAGATTCTCCTTTTTCCAATAGCACTTTTTGGAAGCCCTTCAATTCCTTTTTGGCTCTTTCAACCTTGGATTTGGGCTTTCCGATATACACTTGAACCACTTCTGCTCCCTTCACTTCTCCTTCATTCTCCACTGTACAGGTTACGATCAACTGGTCTGAGGCGACGTAGGATTTCTTATCTGTGGTGATTTTCGAAATTGAGAAATCAGTGTAGGAAAGACCAAAGCCGAAGGGAAATAAAGGTTCAATTTCCTTGGTATCATGCCAGCGATAGCCGACCAAAATCCCCTCTTTATATACCTGCTTCACGCTATCACCTGGATAGGAGATTTCTCCAAAATGATGCGCACTATTGTCTTTCAGCTCTTTGGGAAAGGTAAAAGGCAACTTGCCTGAAGGCGTTTGATCCCCACACATGACATCCGTGAGGGCATAACCTGCCTGACTTCCCAGGTACCAAGCCTGCATGAGCCCTTTCACATCTGCTATCCAAGGCATGGCCACCGCGTTTCCACTGACGAGTACGACGCCGACATTGGAGTTGACAGCAAGAATTTCTTTCAATAGGTCATCTTGTCCAAAGGGCAGGTTATAAGATAGCCTGTCTCCGCCCTCACAGTCCTGGTGATGGTTTTTGTTGAGTCCCCCGACGAACAATACCAGATCCGCTTTGCGGGCGATCTCAATGGCCTTTGCCTTCAAGGAATCTGCATCGTAGGGAGAAGGCTTGGTCCTTGCATACAAGGGAGGACCTGAAGCATAGCCCAGCGTATGGAGAATCGTGGCATTGGCGAATCGCGCTTGGATACCTTCGAGGGGAGAAACTTCTTTCTTGGCTTTTAACTCAGAGGAACCTCCGCCGACTGTCATCATTCTCGTCGCATTCTCCCCGATCACAGCGATTGTCTGCGTCGTATTGAGGTCAATAGGAAAAAAGTTTTCCTCATTCTTCAATAAGACGATGCCTTCTGCTCCTACTTTTCGGGCTACATCCAGATGCTCCTGATTGTTCATGACACCCAGCCCTCGATGGGGATTCAAAGTCGTACGCAACATCAAGCGCAGCAGCCTTCTTGCCTTGTCATCTACGAGGGCTTCGTCCAGTTCGCCCTTGCGAAGAAGGTCCAAAAAGGGATTGGCTAGATAATAGCTGTCGTATGCATTCTTAGTGCTGGTCGTCAAACCGTCCGTCCCTGTACCCATCTCCAAGTCCAATCCATAGAGAGCCGATTCTCTTGTGTCGTGCGCGCCTCCCCAGTCGGTGATGACCACACCGTCAAAGTTCCAGTCTTCCTTTAAGATCTGATTGAGCAGCAGCTCGTGATGGCAGCAGTGCTGGCCGCGAAACTGGTTGTAAGCACCCATGAGGGTCCATGATCCACCTTCCTCGACAGCAGCTTTGAAAGCTGGCAGGTAGATCTCATACAGGGCGCGGTCGCTGACCTCCACATTGATGTGGCCCCGCCACTTTTCTTGGTTATTGAGGACATAATGCTTGATGCAGGCGGCTACACCATTTTCTTGTACTCCGTGGATGTAAGGGACACACATGATAGAGGCCAGATGTGGATCTTCTCCCATGTACTCAAAATTACGTCCATTCATCGGTGTCCGATAAATGTTGACACCTGGGCCAAGGAGGACATCCTTCTTGCGATACCTCGCCTCTTCTCCCAGCGCTTTCCCGAACTCATAGGATAGTTGTGGGTTAAATGTAGCGGCTAGGCAGGTGAGGGCAGGAAAGGCTGTAATCGAATCGTTGGTCCAGTTGGCATATCCCCAATTGTCCCAATTGATCTCTCCTCTGACACCATGTGGTCCATCTGACATCCATAGCTCTGGGATGCCGAGTCTATCGACACCTGGAGAACTGAATTTGGATTGTGCATGGCACATGGCAACCTTTTCTTCTAGGGTGAGTAAGGGCAGGATGCTGTCGATTTTGGCCTCTATATCTGGATCTGGCTGGGCTTGGGCACTAATGGGAAGGGTAAACAAAATAACGAGATTAAGAATGAGGATGTTGAATTTCATATGAGTAGTATTGGTTTCAACGGATCATGTAGTCCTATAAAATCCGCCATGAATGACTTCCGAGCGTCTCTTTACTACAGCCAAATTATTCATTTTCCTATGAAGTACAGGCAAAAAATAAAATCTGTTGGGGAGTTGGGATTATCACTCGTTTTGCAAAGTATATGATGAGGAAAAATGCAAGGATCTGTGGTGAACTGTTTGCACCATTCTAGCGTTCAAATAAATCCCTACAAATTGAATGGATAGATAAACCTAGCACACACCTTAACTACCCAATCATTCGAAATCTTATCTATTTTTCCAGTTTCCTCAAAATCTCGTAATATTTTACATACTGCTCCTCATCTACCTTTTTATCTGCCCACATATCCAAAATCAAAACTTGAATCTGCACATCTACCAATTGCTGGATTTCATCTCGATAGTTTTGATAGTCATCATAATGCGTCTGTGCCACTGAATTGAATCGATTCTGGAAAAAAGAAACAGGATTGAACCAGAAAGTACGCTTGATGAACGTATTTTTGGCTTCATTCTCCTCTTCTACAGGGCGAATACTGGCTTTTTGAAGCTGGTTCTCCAAAGCAGAAGTAGATTCCCTGATGGCACGATCTAACTTCGTCGTATCCCTCAGCAAAGGGCTATCCGCAATCTCAGGAAACAGCTCCACAAGCTGAGCTTGTCTGTCATAAGGAGGCTGATCCCAGATGTCCCATCGCTTATCTAGTTTTGCATCCAAAAAGGCTGTCATCAGGCTAGCAGGCCGTCGAATACTCAAATATTGCGATACTGTGGCTGGAATGATGAAGGCAAAAATGAGGTACATCCCTACCATCTTCAGCGTATTTTCACTGATACTTTTTCCTCCTTGGAGAATCAAAAAATAGAGCAGCGACCAGAAAGCTACATAAGCGAAGCTGTAAAGTATCACTTGGCCCAAAGCTAAACTCGATGCAATCTCTACACCTGTGAGTGTAGCTCCATAACTGATCAACAAGACATTGACCAAGCATAATAAGAGCACATAAAACATCATTCTGGATACGAGCCAAGAACGCTTGGAACCGTTTTGGACCTCTATCAAAGGCATGAAACCCTGTTCAGTCTCCATACTTTGGATATTGTATACCAGTACAAGTAGGAGTAAAGGGGACAGAAATAATAAGGCAAAGGAGAAATCCAGCGTGCCCGTTTGGAGTCTCTCGGGATTGGCAATTTCCTCGGCTAAGTCCGTATCATAAGGACTCGCCCAGCGCGTGATTTTTTTGATGAATCCGTACTGTTCGCTTTGTCCGATGCTATAGACCATCGCAGGCGAAGGAACCTTGTAGTGATACACCCAAGCGTACTCTATAGCCCAAAGTGGTGTACGCATGTCGACCCATGGACGATCCTCTGGCACAAAAAGTCCCTCCTGATAGGCTGATAGATAGATTTGCCTTTCTTCCTCTACTTTCTGTTCCATTTTCTCCACCTCTGCACGCTGCTTTTGAAATACATGCGCTCCTTTGTGTAGGCCATAGACACTAGCTACTATGAAGAGGAGAAGGGCCAGCATTTTGAATGGGCTGCGGACGAAATGCTTCCATTCGTATAAAAAAGTTGTCATATTCTTCATAGAATCTGTGTGTTTTTCGTGCCTAAAATCAGCAGGAGGCCCGCCAAAAGGCTCCACATGATCAGGAGTGTGAGGTTTAAACCATAAATGGGAAATGTAGCTGAGAATGGAACGGGTTGATATCGAAACGGTTCTATACTTTGAAAAAATTCAGGACCCACTTTTATATAGTCGTCTCCTTCTTTGATGGTACCATAGGCGTGTTCGTCGTTGAGTGTCTTGATCAGGTTCCTACGATACGTTTCGGCTTGTACCAAAAAGGCTTGATGGTGCCAATTGTCATTACCTGCGAGACCCATGCTCAGGTTTTGCAGCGAAATAAATGGATTGAGTATTCCTCCCAACTGGTAACTTTGCTTTTGCTCTCCCAAAACCTCCCGTATATAGCCAAAATGCTTATCCCAGACTTCATTTCCATATTCTTCATCCGCCTGCATGAGTATGCCCCCAAAATCTATAGGGAGCTCCGAAAGGCTATCCACTTCATACTTTGCCAAGATCTGTTCTTCTAATTCCTTTCTCCGTTCATCGCGCGGATTGTGTCCATCGATTCCTTTGGCACGATCTTCCTTCATCGCTTTTTTAAACGCTTCCCTAGTGGGGAGTTGATGCCATTGTTCGACAGAGCTCATGAGGATATGTGGGGAGAAAATGGTCCAGATGATCCATAGCCCTAGCATCGAGGTGAGCGCGAGACTGGTATTTTTGAGGCGAAAAGAAAGAAATACAGTAAAGCCTGCAATGATGAAGTAGTAAAGGCTGTAGGAGCAAAAGAAAAGGATGGTTCTTCCCCAGATTTCCGCACTGATCTGTGAGAGATGAAAGAGGGCATAGGAAAGGATGGTGAGTGCCAAAAGTCCCATTCCATATGAGGTGACGGCAAAAGTTTTGGCAAGGACAAGCTGGATAGGGTTGGCTCCTTGTAGTAATAAGAGTTTCAGACGTCCGCTTTGCTTTTCGCTGTTGATAGATTGATAGGCGAGGAAAATGAGTAAAAGAGGAATAATATACTGAAGCAAAAGGGAGCTTTTGAGCTTACCAAACTTGGAATTGGCCTGCATTTGTGAAGCTTCTGAGTAGATGATCTCGTTTTGTACGTGCCCTTCAATTCGCAGGACATTTCCCGTGATGCTGCTCACCCCTTCGTCTAGGCTACTGAGCAGATTGATCGGTTTGAATACGTAGGTTCCATAATGGACCGCACCATGCGGATGCATTTCTCGGTTATTTTCCCACTGATGACGCAGGTGTTGTCGTGCACTTTGATAGCGTTCGGATTGTGCTTCTGTTTGAAGATATCCCAGGTAGATCGTCAAACATAAGATTGCGACAAAGCCTATACTGATGCCTAATAAAGTGCGATTACGCATCCAGGATTGCCATTCGTTTCGGATGATTTGCCACATGATTCCCTAATTTTGCATGAACTCCAAGTACAACTTTTCCAGCTCATCGGCACTCACCTCTTCGCTTCGCAGCTCCTTCAGGAGAGTACCCTTTTTCAATATGCCGATGCGATCGCAGACCTCTCTTACACGGAAGATATCGTGAGACGCCATGAGGATCGCAGCTCCCTCGGAGGCCAACTTTCGCAGTAGCAGTGAGAGTTCATTGCTTGCCAAAGGGTCTAGTCCACTCGCAGGTTCATCCAGGAGGTATACTTGTGCTTTTTTAGCGTAGGCAATGGCAATACCGACCTTTTGTCGCATCCCTTTCGAGTAGGTCGACACATTTTGTGTATGTGCCTCACCACTGAGGCCACAGGTGGAGAGGAAGTCCTGAAGTTCCCGCATGCTATATCTGAGATCTGCCAGCCTACAGAAGTAATCTAGGTTTTCTATCCCTGAGAGGTAGGGATACAGATTGACATTCTCAGGGATGTAGCCAATCAGTTTGCGTACTTCTCCTTTGTGCTGGGTACAATCTAGTTGGTTGATCATTACCTTACCTGAGTCAGGCGTGAGGAACCCTAGCAGCATATTGATCGTAGTGGATTTACCTGCGCCGTTGGCACCTAGAAGTCCTAGAATTTCGCCAGACTGGACTTGTAAGTTGAGATTTTGCACAGCAGGTGTGCCTCTGAAGGACTTATCTGCTTGCTCGATATAAATCATATGGCAATATTTATATATAACTGTATGATAAATATAACCTCATTTCCCTAAATGCAACACTATTGCATTTAATTTTAAGGGGAATGAATCGGAGAGTAGACTTTGAAAGCCCCAAAAGGTACGCCCGTCCCAGGCTTTATGCGCAGGACAGGCGTCATGATATGGTACTTTTTTAAGTCCTATTCCACCCAAAAAGGAATATTCGCATGTGCCGTATGTCCCTGTCCATCCTCCACATAGATAAACAAGCGATAGGCACCCGCCTTCTGAGGTGCATGGAAGGTCGTCTTGCTCCCCGCATCCGCAGGAAATAACCCCTTCACCAAGGAAGGTACATACTCTTTGTCTCCGCCTGTCTTGGTCGTAGTGCTCTCACTGCGAACCTCCCAGCGATAGCGCAGCTCATCCTGATCAGGATCCGTGACGACAACCTTGGTAGGATACGCGCTCCCCGCTGTGAGCTTGATGCTCGCATCTGCCTTGTGTCCGTCCAAGGTGAAGTCATGCAAGCGCGGCGAACGATTGGCTGGCCACTGGCCATTCCAGGCATAGTGCATCATATCTACAGACTCCGTCTCATTGCCATCGGGCATGAACATCCCAAACCAAGTCGGCGTACGCTCCTGCTTCTGCCCCCAAAGGAAGACAAAAGAGCCGACTACCTGCTCAGATTGATCCAAAATCCCATTTTGGTAACGACTCAGGTATAGGTCCGCCTTCTTGGAACTATGATTTTCAAGCGGGGCACCCCACTCGGTTGTGGGTACCTCCCAGTAGCCTGTGGCACCCCACTCTGTAACTAGTAGAGGACCTTTATAACCAGATTTTTCGATAATCTGAGGAAGTTGATCCATCGGACCATATAGCTGGACGCTCAGGAAATCGAGGTCAGCAGCGCGTTGCTCTACCATTTTCACCACTCTTTTGCTCATCCCTGCGAGAGGCGTAGTTGTGAGATGGTTAGGATCGACCTCGTGAATCATTTGAGAGATCTCGTTGACGGCGTCCCATACTTTGGGATTTTTAGAGTGGTGGTTCATTTCATTACCCACACACCAAAACATCAAAGCAGGGTGGTTTTTCAGCGCTTTGACTTTCTTTCGGATGCTCTTCAATTGCTTTTCAATAGCCTCTGGATCATCATAATCAAATCCATGACGCTCCAAACCTACCCACACCCCCATAGCTACCTTTAATCCCAATGCTTCCGCCTGGTCAAGGACTTCTTTGCCGTTGTCGGTACTCCATGTACGCAATGCATTGGCACCGTGCTGTGCGAGTGCCTCCATGCTCCCATTTCCTGCGAAACCTGCACCCTTGATGAAAAAGGGTTTCCCATCCAAATGGAGGCGATAGCCCTCATCGGTCAAGACCATTTCAGATTTTGTGATAGAGGGGCTGACAGCTTCTAGCGTAGCTTGCGCATGGAGACTAAAGCCATATACCCCTAACAGGGCGAATAGAATATGATGGAAAAGCGCGTTCATCTTAGCGTAGTTTAAATTTGGGCATAAATATAAGCTTAAGAATGGATAGAAATTAAAAAAATACCATGTGTAGGGTCTAAGCATACCTAGGCCGAGGATAGAATTTGGGCATGCCTAGGGTTTAGTTTAGGCATGCCTAAACTCTACTAGGGATTCTCCAAATACTTAATCGCCCTCTCCAAGGCAGGGTCTTCATCCTGAATGAAGTCATCCAGAGATTTTTTGATATAAATATCAGGCTGGATGCCGACTCCGACGAACTCTCTACCGTCTGGATAGGTATCTTTTTTGGTGCAGATCCTCGCCGAGCCGCCTCCTGGCATGTCAAACACCATGGGTTGGCCTGTACTACCAAAGGTGGGCTGTCCAATCTTGATCATGTGCTTTTGGTTATCTGCTGCGATTAGAAAGTCCTCAGCAGCCGACGCTGTCCCATTTCCAATCAATAATACTGTCGGGATGACGATTCTTTCTTCTTTTGCCAAGTCTAGCTTCGTCGCATGATAAGGAAACTTATGAAAGTAGCTATCCTGATAAGTCAGCAAGGCCTGCTTGTTCCATTTTTTATTTTCCTCTGAGACATTCACTGTATCTTGAGGTGTCGTCCACTTCCCCCAAGCCTTGAAAGCGGGAATGTGCAACCTACTTTGATAAGCTGAGCCGTACAGCTCCTGATCATGGGTCAGATATTGCAAAATCGCCGTCCCAACACCTGTACTTCCTCCTCCGTTGTAGCGCAAGTCCACAATCAACTTCTTGGCTTTTCTGATTTCGGGTAATTTCTCTATGAATAACGTATCTATTTTCTCATAAGCAAAACTATTCAAAGAGATATAAGCGATTTCGTCATTGATCCACTTGAAATCGAGCAAATTCCTCTGCTCATAAGGAGGATAGATTTCTGTATCTGTAATGTCGCCATGTGTCACCTCTAAGTCCATCAATTCCCCATTTGGTTTCTTCAACTCTAGCTGATAAGTAGTCCCAATAGGGCTACGTAGAAGCTGAGCAATCGTCGAACTTTCGAGGATATAATCAGTAGATGACGCAATGTAGGGCTTGACAAACTGATCAGCATAGGTACGCGTGGGTAAGCCATTTACCTTGGTGATTTCTGTCCCAATAGGGATCTCGTCCTTCTTGCTTTGGTTCACATGGGTGACGATGGCCTTCCCTCCAATGTTGTCTAAAATCAATCGATAATCCCCAAACCAAGTAGTGTAGATGAGGCTATCTGTAGATTTTGGAAAATAGACATTTGTATGGCCGTCCTCTAGGGTAGCACAAAACTTCTGCAAAAGCCGATAGTAGGCATAATCACTCTCGGTTTCCTGTACTTCGGTAATCAATCGTTGGTAATCATCCTCCCATTTTTCCCTATCTACTTTATTGATATAGACAAAGTTATAATTAGCTTCCTGCCAAAACTTGGACAGACCATAGATTTTTTCAGCGGGAGAGAGCGTATGCGGAAGTTGCGGTTGGGCAGGTAGTGTACCCGAGAGTACAACAGCCAAAAGAAGTGTGATCCATGCTCTGAAAAAAGAGACATGGACAGATTGTAGAAGGTTCATAGTAGATGGTTTGTTAGTGTTTCGCTATTACTTCTTTGAAAAATGATTCCTTAAAAGCTAGTCATCATCTTATATCCTCACCAAGAAGTCCAGACTCATCATACATCTGGGACATAGTGTTTTTTTCATAACCAAGATAAATGACATGGGAATAGTAGGTTAGTTGCGCTAGTCTCCTCAACATACATCTAATTTTTTTCATATATAAAAAGAGTCTCTGTGCTGAACTTGCTAAATCTGGGAACGGTATGTAGGGGCTAG
>JBCBPW010000061.1:0-40651 GCA_039820545.1 Bacteroidota bacterium
TTAGGATATCCTAGTAACGAAAAGAATCGCAAAAAGCTGCTTCCTTACAGAGATTCTATATACATTTCCCCAGAAATAGGGATAAATACAGCTCCATCCCTTGTTCCTGTTTATTTTTCTCACTTGATAACAACCAAACGACTCGCTTTGTTAAGCGTGTTGCCTGTTTCTACATCCGTCAACTGTACCCGATAGACATACATGCCTTCGCTTACCTGGTTGTTATCACCTGTATTTCCATCCCAAGTTAGATCTCTAAAGACCGAACCTGTGGCTGTAAATGATGCCGAAAGCTCCGCTACCTCTCTTCCTGACAGATCCAGGATCTCAATTTTCGCCTCCAACTCTTTCCCGTCCCAGTTGTGATTGATCAAAAACCGCGTCTCGCCCTCGTTGGGGTTGTAGGGATTGGGCGCGCTCAGCAGCTCATTCAATACACCTTGAGGGCTTGTAGCTACGATGAAAGTCGTGCTTGCCTCAGAACTATTGTTCGCCACATCCCATACACGGATCGTCAACTTGTGATAACCTTCTTCCAAATCCCTCAACTGGTACCTGACCGTTCCTTCTTGATAGCTATTGGGCTTGGCGGTATAGTATTCATTCAGGATAAATACATCTGACTGATCATCGTCCAAGAATGCACTAATCTCGTGCCCAATTCCAGTGTTTGCGGTATTGATACCATTTTCGTCAAATACCTCTGCATAAAGAAACGGCTCAGGCCCCGTTACCCCCCCTTCTCTCCAAAATGCATCATTCATAAACAGTTCCACCTCTGGGCCTTTGTTGTCGGGATCAGCCGAGACATCTGTACCTGAAATCACCAAATTGGTGCGGCAACCCATGGCATCTTGTAGCTCATCTGTGGCGTAGAGGCTGATTTTTCCAAAACCCTCTTCGTAAGAGATATCTACAGGGACCACAAAATCAATGGCAAACTTCCCATCTTCGACAGAAGCAGAGCCATTGAAAATTCTGTTTTGCTGCCAAACGAAGGAGAAGTTGGAACGAATAGTCGTAAATGCGCTCGGCTTATCAAAAACGGTTACATCCAAATCTCCATTAAAATTCGAGATGGCTGCACCCTGCGCATCTTGAATCTCCCCTCTGATCTGTACCAGTTCCAGCGAGCGCACCGTATCGAATACCGCACTATCTACAGGTCGCTCATTGATATCCGTGATGATTGCACTCAGTTCAGGATAATTCAAGATCAAGCCAGGATCACCTAGAAGTGTAAAGGCTCTGGTATTTAAGTTGAACGATTTATACGTTTCGTTCTTAGTCTTCATATTGACCTCACCGATGGTAGGCATGCGGCCTTTTGTGTCATCGTATTCAAAGACATGATGGTAGAAGTTCTGGTTGAGTATCGCGTTGGGGCGTGCATATACTAGACGTACCGTCGTAAACATCGCGATGGAGCCTCCATCTGCCTTCATCAGCATCAGCTCCGCTCCTGACCGCTTTTCAGGATCGTCGTAGCGTCCGAACTCACAGGTCGCCGTCACCACAGCTGGTGTTTTGCCTGCATTTTGTAAGTTGCCAAGGTCTGCGCTCTGGAAAATCTTGGCGTTGGACCAAGCTTCATAGTTCCCATGCCCTGTATAGTTCATGATCAATGCTCCTTGATCCATGGAGTTTAGCAGTGCCTCGCGTCCGTCAGGAAATCGCTCCCCACTCGCCGTAATCTCCATCTGGTAGTTGTCCATGAAGAGCTTGTCCAGATTGTAGCAAGCATTGGCATTGAAGATTTGGGAAGAGTAGCCATTGGACTGGCGTACGTGGATGTCTCCGTCAGATTCTTTGTGGTCAGCCACTAGCATGATGCGGCTGCGCCATGCACCAAAGTCTTCGGGAACAGGATTCTGCTTATATCGAATGATCTTATCTACGATTTCTTTTGCCTCTTGTGGGGTCTCGATTGGCAAGCGACCAATAGGAATGTCTATGAAATGCTGCTCCAGGGGCTTATCACCTGGGATATTGGTCCCCTCTCCCCATGATCCATCCTCCTCATCTAGCAATACAAAATAGTCGTCTGCAACAAAGGATAAGTCTGGCCTCCAAGAGTTACGAGATTGATAAGTTGGAATGAAGTTTCGCTCACTATTGACAAACTCACTGATGTATTTGTAGATGTATGTTCCATCTCCAAATAATAGCACATGTCCTGGTCCTACATTGGCACTCCTCACCCACATCATGCGAATAAAATCGCGAATAGCTGTCACGTCCATCTTACCTCCTGAGAATTCATTGTAGATTTGCTCAGGGCTCACGATGGTGAAGCTTCGCTGGTATTCGTTTTGGTGAAACTCTCCCAAGCGCTGGGCCTCTGCACGAAACAGATCGGGTGAAATGATGAGGTAGTCTACAGGATTCAATCCATGTAGATCTTGGTTGGGAACAGGGATATAATTGACGGGCTTTAGCGCCTCATCCTTAAATGCATATAAAAACTCAACGGAATCTGCTGCCATATTAAACGAAAGCTGGGAACCATTGAGATTATATTCATAAGCATAGATATTGGAAGGATCAGATACGTTCCAAATGTTGTAGGAAGCATCCGCTACTTGTAGTCTAACACGCGCTACCTCACCTTCTGCCACTCCATCAGCCAAGAGCAACAATCGGCCTTCATTGGGACCCAATGTAGGATCTTGATCAAAATCTAGGTCAATGAAATCAAGCCACCCAATAGCCTGGAAGTCAGTCGAGGCATAATCCAGAGTGATGCGTAGAGAATCACCGTCCAAGGCGGATTGTGGGACGGCAAACGTGTTCGTAACCAACTTATAATTGTCAGAGGTTTCCGCTCCGATGATTACCTTGTTGATCGAGATCTGAAAAGGACTCAGCCCTCCCGCAGTCACGGTAAATTGCGAAGGGATAGAAGAAGCGGCTGCTACTCTCATCGTCACACGAACAGATCCTGTACTAGGTACATCTGGCACATAAAAACTGAATGTACGCTGGCTGAGTGCACCAGAGAAAGTCTCTCCCAACCAAAACCTACCCGACTCGATGGGGCTCTCCAAATCTACCTCGTGAAAATCGGTGCCTCTGAATGCGTTTGCATCAAAAGTTCCTGAAGGCTCAGAAGGAATCACATTTATTCTTTTCCCAGGGAGTGTATTGGCGGTGATGAAATAGAAGTTGGTATCTGCATAGAGATTTTGTTCGTTGCTTAGCAGTTGGGATTCGGCATTCCAAACGTATCCATCTGATCCCTCAGCATAGAACAGGATCGCATCTCCCTGGTCAAAACGACCGTCTGCCTCACCAATAACAGTAATCGGTACCTCTTGTAGATCATCAGGACGCTCGGTGCTGTTGGCTTGGGGAAGCATGCCGCCTCCGTTACCATATATGTGGATGTTGCGTGGGTTTAGCGTATTGGGATCAAGTCCAGCTGTCGTCAGATCGTTGTATTCTAAACGATAGACGCCTGGCTTTACAATTCCCATTTTGGTCCACTTTCCTTCACTTAGCACTGAATTATCCGCATAATTCTGTGCAAAGCCGAAAGAAAAGACTGTAAGAACCCCAAGAAATGTGATGAATCGTTTCATGTGTGGATAAAGGCTTTTTACTTCTGAGTTCAAATAAAATAAAATGCTTCCTCTTGAATGGGGTAAAAATCGTTTCCCTGCACTCAAATCCCTCTCATATGATGTAAAGTATACCTTACCTCGGTCGCTACACTTACTTTATCTCTCCTCATTAACCCTATAAATTAGACTATTTGTATATAAAAATAGTGTATGCTGTCGGACCATTTGTGACTTTTTTCGAATTTCTCGTCCGAATGGCAGTAAAATCAAAGTATCCTATTGTGATTCAGGCACTCGGCTTGTTTCATTTTGCGAAATGAGCTATTATAGATGTCGAATATCCAATCTATCAAACTGATATAAACCTATGGCAAAAATTTCGGACATTGAAGGTATCGGTCCCGCATTTGCGGAGAAGCTTGCAGCTGCAGGCGTGAGATCTGTAGAAGGACTCCTTAAAGCTGGAGCCAGCAAGAAAGGAAGACAGACACTCGCAGAATCCACAGGTATTCGTGAGCCTCAGATCCTTAGTTGGGTGAATATGGCAGACTTATTCCGCATCAAGGGTGTAAGCAGCCAATTTGCCGAGCTTCTAAACGCAGCAGGTATCGACAGCATCAAAGAATTGCGCAACCGCAAACCTGAAAATCTTCATGCAAAGATGAAGGAAGTAAATGATGAGAAGAGTTTGGTTCGTCAAATCCCAAGTGGAAATCAGGTAGCTGCTTTTGTAGAGCAAGCGAAATCCTTGGAACCTATGATTACACACTAAGCCAAGGCTACTACCTCCCAAAAGATGTAGAGAGAAGTTTTCTCTCGTACTATGATAAAGCCGCTTCTAATGAAGTGGCTTTTTCTTTTAGGGAATCCTTTCTCATCTCATATTCACCCAGCCTCTACTTTTCCTCCTGCTTGAAATAGCGGACGAAGTAAAACACAGTGAGGATGAGCAAAACAATGATGCCAGCTGTAAGCCCCGCAATAGATAGAATATCTGAAACTAAATCCATATGATCAATGCGTAATGTGTGTTAAAAGTCAAAGGTAATCAATTAGCATAACAAGAGCGGAGGCATTCGGTTTTTCCGCAGAGAGGGAAACTTGAAAAATAATGATTCTACTATCCAGTTATGCTTTAGATGTACTTGAAAAGACAATGGCTTCAAGATTATACTCTTTTTATCAAAAAAAATATTCAGAAAATCACTCATTACAATTCATATTTATTACATGAATATGTATAAAAATACCTCTCTTGTGTCGCTTTTTCTTTTCCCAAAGATTATTTCTTATTGAAAATCCTCCTCCTTCATTTAGCTCCCCTCAAATAAATCACTGGTAATCAAAGCTATATATCCATTCTCATAGCCCATTTCATATGACATATATTTGATTATATACGTGTTATAAATGGGTCTTAAAGTATTTTAATTATTGAACTATCCACCCCATATTGCAAGTGTTAAGGCATTACGCCAGATACAGAAGCTAGGGGTTAGGGTTGACTCTCCAACATGGATTGAGTCCCCTAATTTTTTTTTGTACCAGTCCGAGTGCACACTTTTTCCTGTACAATCAATCGCTCCTCTGAAAACAAAAAAGCATGGACCGCTAAATCCATGCTTTTATTCTCAAACGGCTAAAATGAGAAGTTTACTTATTGAAACGCTACTATATTTTACGACAAAGAGAATCAAATAGTTGGCTTTGGATGCAGGTATTGCCACTTTCTTATTCCTGGTAGTCAAACATGAAGGATAAACTGACACCTGTGGTATATAACCTCTTCCTTATATCCAGTCCCTCCGCCTCTTTTGTACGCTGTAAATTCTGTAAAAAGTACGGCTCAATCTCTACATAAGAATTCTTGGCTACAGGAAATTCAATCCCTATGGATACATAGATATTGCCTGGATAGGTTTTGAGGTTACGGGCAAAATCAGCTCCTTCCAGACCAGCTACACTGCTGATCTCTGGCAAGGCACTGTTGATAGCTGACTGCGGATCAAAGTCCACATAGTCTTCTCTGAGACTGATCGTATTCATCATTCCCCCCTGCACATACAGCCTAAGTGGATTTTCAGAAGGAATGGTATAACGAAGAAGTAACGGTAGATCCACCAGTACGAAATCTCCCTGAATAGCCTTCACATTGGTCGAACTCAAGGCACTTCGATTTCCGAGACCAGTAGATGGACTTTCAGGATTTTCGCTACTTAGGTATTCGTAGTAAAATCGCTTTTCTCCATACTGTAGCCCACTTACAATCGCCCATTTGTCATTGAGTTTGAGTTTCATTCTCAAGCCTGCACTGTAACCTGGATCAGATCTAGGTCCATTGAGTTCTACCTTAGTCATCGTGAAGCCACCATGCACGCCAAATGCAAGATCGGGCACACGACTTCCTAGCTTTCCAGATAAGGAAGCTTCTTTATTTTCCTGTATCTCTCCTGCCAGCGCGATGGCATAATCTCGTTTGATGGCCTGAATCTCTCGATATGCAGACATAATCATTGGTGCTTCCTCAAATGCTTCGTGGGAAGCAGACTCCCTCTCTTGCTGAGCGACAACGTTCAAAGCTGCTGTGACCACGCTTGGCCGAGGAGAGGCAATAGCATCCTGGGCAGACTGTGAGAGTACGTCTATTTGAGAGAGATCGGCTAGAGGATGAATATCGAGTGGCTGGGTATCTGCTGCAAGATCGGTAGAGACTTGGGTAGAAGGAGCGGAAGATGAAATATTTGATGCCAGCTGTGGCTCTTCACGCGAAGTCGAATCGCTCGGTCTTACGACACGTGTAGCTTCTTTCAAGACTTGCTTAAATGAAAACCACGGCTTCTGGGGCGTTCCTTGCCAAATCGTTCCTACCATCAAGAATAGGAGTAAAATAGCAGCAGCGACCGCTCCACGCATCCAAGGACGCATCGCAATGACAGGTGTACGCTGGAGACCTTCTTCACGCAGCATACTAGAAAGTGCCACCCAGTCTTTTCTGACAGGTGACGAGCGATACTGGACCAGTTTCTGACGCAGCAAAGCATCAAAGTGGGACTCCAGTCGGTCCTGCATCTCCATCCAATGTGTAGGATGGAAGGGAACCTGAAAGTCAACTAGTAACTTACGAATACTATGATCAAAAGCATTTCCATCTAAGGCCTCAGCCAACTGATCCCAAGCGGGACCTTCCATCATGTCGAGGGAAGTCAGTTTTTCTTTAAGGGTATGATCAAAGGTTTCGTTTCGGAATTGCTCGAAGCTGTCCCAGTCGGCTGCCTCAAACGATAACTCGTGTCGAGCGAGTTTATTTCTAAGTAGACTGTCTTCAGAGTATTGATCTAGGAGCTGCTCCAAGGCTTGCCACGATTGCAGATCCAATGGCAGGTCTAGTGCTTGAAGCTTTTGAATCAATAGGACTTCCCAAGTCTGTCCGTCTAAGTCTGCTTTGAGACTGGCCCAGCTTTCGGGTGTGTACGTCACTTCATGCGTGGAAAGAAGCTTTTCTATATCAGCATCCCAGCGATCCTGTATATGGGAGAGGAAATCCTTCCATGCTTCTGGTGCGAGTGGAAAGGTATAATGTGTAAGAAGCTCTCTGACATGTGCATCGAACGCTTGATCCAAACGTGTCTCCATGTCTATCCAATCACTTGGACGATAGGGGAGTTGGAGGGCTTCCAACTTACGTTTGATCAGTAGTTCCAGACTCGTGTCAGGCATATAAGTCCCTTTCGGCTTTGGCGATTTTTTGCGACTGTAAAATCATCCGCTGAAGTTTGGCTCTCGCTTTGGCCAGGTTGGACTTGGAGGTCCCTTCGCTGATGCCTAGCAATTCCCCTACTTCTTTATGCGAGTATCCTTCTATGACGTACAAATTAAATACCATACGATAGGCAGGCGAAAGGCGTTGCACCATATCTAGTATTTCTTCTGCACTCATATCAGAAACAACATCCTGCACATCGGTTTCGTGTACAGCCTGGTTTATTTCTACTAAATTAGGCCCTTTTGCATTCTTTCGATAATGGTCAATGGCAGTATTGACCATGATACGGCGAATCCAGGCACCTAGATTGGTTCCCTTCACAAAGCGATGCAAGTTGCGATACACTTTCATAAACCCCTCATGGAGCACATCCCGTGCCTCTTCCCTATCTTGTGTATAGCGCATACATACCACCATCATACTGCCGTAGTATTTTTCATACAGCAGTTTCTGGTATTTCCGACCGCCATTGATGCAGCCTTCTACAATTTGATCTTCCTGATAATCTGAAGGTCTCATGGAATAATCAGTTGTTAGTGAAACGCGAAAAAAATAGTCATCGTTGCTTCATAGGCATGAAACGAGAAGAATTATTTGGGAGGATATAGCATAAAACATAAAAAGATATTCAGAATCAGTTGGGGTGGATATATGAACTGAAGATCTTTTCATTTCTCAATATAAAGCGAAAAAAACATGTTTTTCAAAATCCGAGATGGGTATCGTGTCATTCCTCCTCTTCCCGACTTGACTTTTTACACTTATATAGACGGAAAATCTCCATGAATCTAAGTGGTATGTGTCTGAATTTTTTCGACGATATCTTCCGTTTGTCTCATGCTGCATATCATCAAAATTGGTGTGAGATTACAACAATCACGTCCATAGATATACGAGAGAAAAATTTTTACCCTTATGTGGATCCGTATATATGAAAATACGTATCTAAAACACTTGCCCCCTTTAAGCGTTAGTGTCCGTGGAGTATGAAATATCTACTTGAATTAGACCTCATTATGTGGATTCAATCCCTTTTTCGCTAGAAGAATTGTTCACTAAAAGTAGGATTGAGGCCATAAACGACATTGGTTTTAAGCGTAAATATTTTGTATTTTAAGTAATTCAGATGAATTGGGTAAAACGTCCCATTATCTGTAAATTTGGATCTTGGATTGTGATCAAACCATCCAGCATATAATTCAATTAACATAGTGAACGAATCCATTGCCGCACGAGAATCTGCATTGACCGCAGCCTTAAAACAGTATTTTGGGTATGATTCATTTCGTGGTAAACAAGAAGAAGTCATCCAAAGTATTCTGGATGGTCGAGATACATTTGTCATCATGCCTACAGGAGCGGGTAAGTCTTTGTGCTACCAGCTACCAGCTGTAATGATGGAAGGGACAGCCCTTGTTATTTCTCCTCTGATTGCTTTGATGAAAAATCAGGTAGATCAGTTACAAGCATTTGGAATTGAGGCTGGCTATCTGAACAGCAGCATGAACCGAGGAGACTACGAAGAAGTCAAGCATAAAGTACTTTCTCAGCAGCTCAAACTGCTATATGTAGCACCAGAATCCCTTGTCAAAGAGGAGTTTATAGACTTCCTAAAGCAGGCACGCATCAGCTTTGTTGCGGTAGATGAAGCACATTGTATCTCTGAATGGGGACATGATTTCCGCCCAGAGTATCGCCGTATCCGAGAGATGATCGGCCACATAGGCAATGTCCCTGTCATCGGATTGACTGCCACAGCGACTCCCAAGGTGCGCGCAGACATCATGCAAAATCTACAGATCGCAGATGCCAATGTCTTCCTCACCTCCTTCAACCGCCCCAACCTCTACTACGAGGTACGACCCAAGGTGAACAACAATCACGCGACGACGGAGATTATCCGATATATCAAGTCACATCCTGGAAAATCAGGTATCGTCTATTGTCTCAGCCGCAGAAAGGTAGAAGAGAATGCCGAAATCCTGAATGTAAATGGGATCAAAGCGGTTCCCTATCACGCAGGCCTAGACTCATCCACACGTTCGCGCCACCAAGATATGTTCCTCAATGAGGATGTACAAGTAGTAGTTGCGACGATCGCTTTTGGGATGGGAATCGACAAGCCCGACGTCCGATTCGTGATTCACTATGATGTACCCAAAAGTATAGAGAGTTACTATCAGGAAACGGGACGTGCTGGTCGAGACGGTCTAGAGGGAAACTGCGTACTCTTCTACGACTTCAATGACATCGTCAAGTTGGAGAAGTTCATGAAGGATAAGCCTGTAAGTGAACGTGAGTCTGGTAAACATCTTCTCTATGAAATGGCTGCTTTTGCGGAGTCAGGTACCTGCCGCAGGAAGTTGATGCTCCACTATTTTGGAGAATACTTTGACGAAGCAGATTGCAACGGCATGTGCGACAACCACAGATTTCCCAAGGAGAAATTTGATGCAGAAAATGAAGTCTCTCTTGCACTTTCAGCCGTCAAAGGTGTCAATGAAAAGTTTGGTCAATCTCACTTGATCAATATCCTCCGTGGAAGCAACAACCAGCAAATCAACTTCTACGCGCATGAGGAACTCGCTTCCTATGGAAAAGGAGAGAAATTAAATGATCGAGAGTGGAAATCCATTTTCAACCAACTGATCGTCTATGATTATCTCATCAAAGACATCGACAACTATGGTGTAATCAGGCTGGCAGAAAAAGGAAATGAGTATCTCGCCAAACCAGGTCCGATAGAACTCATCAAATTCCAGGATTTCGAGAAGCTGAAGAAGAATGTAGAGCCCATCGAAAAATTCAATACCTACGATGCGGAGCTATTCGATAAACTCAAGGCTCTTCGAAAGAAACTTGCCCGTCAAAAGAAGATTCCTCCCTATGTGATATTTCAGGATCCTTCCCTAGAAGATATGGCGACGAAATATCCTACTTCGATGGAGGAATTCCTCAACATTACGGGAGTAGGAAGAGGAAAGGCACAAAAATTTGCTGCTTCCTTTGTCAAGATGATCAAGGAATATGTGGAAGCCCACGGGATCGAACGTACTGCAGAAGTAGTCGTGAAGTCTACTGCCAGAAAGTCGATGAATAAACTCTTCATCATCCAGCATGTAGACCGACGCACCCCGCTAGATCGTATTGCCAGTATCAAAGGCCTCGAATATAGTGAGCTACTCAACTCTGTCGAACAAATCGTTTACTCTGGTACACGGCTGGATATTGATTACTTTATCAAGGACCAAATAGACGAAGATGTGATCGAAGATATCTATGACTACTTCATGAATGCAGAGTCAGACAACCTTGATCTAGCTGAAAAAGAGCTAAGCCAAGATATGGAAGTAGAGCGAGACGATATCCGTCTTGTGCGTATCAAATTCCTCTCAGAAGTAGGGAACTAAAGCTCTGTGTACGCATGTGCTTTTAGACTTCTACAAAAATTTACAACAGAAAAACGTGCTTTACGTTGAAGAATGGTAAGATAAATGTGTCCATCTGTTCTGCGGATGGACCTATTTATATCTGGAAGTTCACATGTTATATGAGTGAAATAAGATTTTGGCATTCAATCTTGTCTCGACTTATTGAAAATGTGGGTTCTTAATTATATTTGTTTACACGTAGATACAGAGATCAATCCCTTAGGGGCGAAATAAAGCCCAAGAACATAGGATCTATTCGTATCACACACTCAGTTAACATACACAAAAATGAATATCGTAGCAGATTTAGAGAAGCTCGAAGACCAGTATTACGGTGATTGGGAGGAAGAAAAAGGGCCCTTGGTCAAAGCATTGACAGATATGCATGTCGAAGCAGGAGAGGACGAAGATACCTTCAACCGTTTTTTGATGCAATCTGCCAGTCGGTTTGGAGGCACGTATATCCCTTACCTTTTCTGGGATAAGCTCTCGTACTTTTACGAAAATCCAGACGAGCGCATCTACCTGCACGAGCTCTTGGCAGTCTTCTCTGATTCTAACTTTGATGATGACGAACAGAAAAAGATGAAACCCTTACTCGTGACTTATTTTGCGAGAGAAAAGGACTTTGAAATCAATAAGCTGCGAGCAAAAGTAATAGATAAGGCACACCCTACGGTGCGTGAGTACTTCCTGAAACTACTTTCATTCGTAGAAAAAAACCAGAAAGCTACGGGCATGTATTGTGAGAAATTTGAACTACTCAAGGATATACACCCCGATTTTAGCTTGCTCAATCTCCCCATCACACAGCTCAAAGAAAAACTACAGGGAGTGTAAAGCCTGATTATAAATCAAATAACAGTTGGATAGACTATGTTCGCGTCATTTTCTCTCAAGAAAATGACGCGTTTTTTTATTGTATAAACGATGTAATATGCTAAAGGCTTTCGTCTAGTAAGATAGGGGGATATTTCCAAGATTGAGTGATAAATTCTTGCACATGTTTTCTCAAGCTCAGACGCTCTCTCCTAATTACTGGGACTCATTAGATGAATATTGGAAGCACGCGATCTTCGAAGCTATCGGAGAGCGAGAGGCAATAGATGCAGGCCTTTTATATTATATAAAGCAAATAGAATCTCTGGATCTTTATGGGACTGATATTACAGATCTCTCCCCCTTGATGCTGTTCCCCAATCTACGCTCCCTGGATATTAGCTCCACTTCTATTCAAGATCTCTCCGCCCTGCGCTTGGTCCCTCATCTAGAAGTGTTGCAGGCCGCTTACTGTTCTCCTTTCTCTTTGTCAGATCTCACCTGTTGCCCGAGCCTAACGCAACTGGATCTATCTTATCCTTCGGCACCTCACTCCTCATGGGAGAGCCTGGATCAACTTCCCAATCTTTCTGAACTGTTTCTCAACCGCACAGGAATCTCCTCTATAGTAGATCTCCTCATGCTGGAAAAACTTCAGGTGCTGAGTGTGTCTTTTAACCCAATTTCAGCTACCGAAAAAGCCTATCTCAAGGAGTTGCTTCCTCACGCCCAACTTATTTTGTAGCTGTAAGTTCCTTTCCTCAAGGCTGCCTCCCATTCTCTTTACCCTTTATATGTTGACTTTACAGTCTCTAAAAATATCCCATATGTTGGCATAATTATGATGCGGATTATTACCTTTGCCCTAAAGGTCAATACATTATGCTTATGAAGTATATCACACACGCATTATTAGCTACACTTACCATTCTTCTCCTGGCATGTGGGGGAGAAAACTCTCAAGAAACCGAAGCACCCACGGGTCCCAAAAAATCTGGGCGCTCCTTCCAGTTGAAAGATATCGGACTTGCTTCTCCTGAGTCTGTCATCGGTGATGGAGGCTTCTACTATGTCTCCAATGTAGGCAAGGAGCTCAAGCCTTCTGAGAAGGATGGAGATGGATTCATCATGAAGCTCGACACAGCAGGTACCGTTGTAGCCGAGAAGTTTATCGAAGGCTTGGACGCCCCCAAGGGAAGTGCCATCATCAACGGGAAGTTTTATGTAGCAGATATAGATAAGATCCGCATATTCGACATGGCCTCACAAGACAGTGTCGGTATCATCGATCTGTCTAGTACAGGTACGCTTTTCCTCAATGATATTGTCAAAAAGGATGACAATGCGATTTTTATTTCTGCCACAGACATCAACCGCATCTTTGAGGTAAACCTTACAGATATGACGTTTGAGCGCATCGAGACGACACCTGATGTACAAAAACCTAATG
Organism: Bacteroidota bacterium; assembly: GCA_039820545.1. Taxonomy (GTDB): domain Bacteria; phylum Bacteroidota; class Bacteroidia; order J057; family J057; genus JALEFZ01. The sequence goes on from JBCBPW010000061.1 coordinate 13,027, forward strand.
GACTGTGGTACGAAGCAGGTGAGAATAAACTATACACCGTTACTTACCCATCTGATGGAAAAGGAAAGCTCAGCGTCATCACCTTCGATACGAAGGGGAACTCTTTTGAGGCACTCGATCCTTATACAGGTTCACTAGACGGAATCGCAATCGTCGGAGGCAATATTTTCTTCTCTGACTGGTCTCGTGGCGCTTTCCTTGTAAAAGTTGCCTCTGCAGGCAATGTCGGTGCATACTTCCTACCTGAAGGTGTACAGCGTATCCAAGGCCCTGCCGACTTCTACTGGGACGCCAATATGGGAGAGTTTTGGATTCCTGGCATGCAAGAAAATACGCTGACAATCCAGACGCTTAAGTAACTTTTCAGAAGATTGACAAAAATGAGAGGAGAGCCCCAAAATCAAGGGCTTAAATTGGGTACAGATGCTTAGGAGCTTTTACCACTTATTCAAAGACTCTGTATACACAAAAATTCGAAGAGGGTAGATGTCCATGGATGTCTACCCTTTGCTACCTTAGGACTCATCGTTCATCATACCCAATATCCCTTCATCAGCGAAAGAATAGTAACCTTTGCTAGAAATAATGAGATGATCCATCACACGGATATCTAGCATTTTCCCCGCTTGTACAAGTTTACGTGTGATCTTAAGATCAGCTTCACTTGGCTGAAAGTTGCCTGAAGGATGGTTATGGGCTACAACGATACCACTAGCCAGATGATGCATGGCTTCTTGAAAGACGATTTTGGGATCGATCACAGTCGCACTGACTCCACCCTGAAAAATTCGTTTTTCACCGATCACCTCTAAGTTGCGATTGAGAAAGAGGACATAAAAGATCTCTTGATTCTCGTCTACCAATTTAGGGTTCAGATACTGAGCGGCTACCTGTGAGGCTGTCACTCGAATACGAGCAGGGGAATAAGCTTCCTTTCGTCTCCCCAATTCAAAGGCAGCAACTATAGAGATTGCCTTGGCTATACCGATTCCTTTAATTTGGCAGAGGTTGGGTACAGATGATCGAGCCAAGAGATCTAGGCCTCCGTTCTGTTTAAGTACGTGCCGTGCCAGTTGAATAGCAGATTGATCCTTAGTACCTGAACGCAAGAGTAATGCCAGCAACTCAGCATCTGTGAGTGCAGTGATTCCTCTTTTCATGAGTTTCTCTCTAGGTCGGTCTTCTAGTGCCCATTGGGTGATAGGGCCTTCTTGTTGATACATAGTTGTGGGTTTAGGGGAAAGATACACCCACTTGTGGAGACCTAGATGGAAAGATTGGCCCAAAAGTAAACAGATAAAGGCCCGTGCTATGTGAGCTCGGACCTTCAAAAATACTATTTATAACTAAAGCTCTAGCTTGACTTAAGCTTCCAAAGCGTTTACGTACTTCGTGAGCTTGCTCTTCAAGTTAGATGCGTTCTTCTTGTGGATGATGTTGCTCTTAGCAACTTTGTCGATGATACTAACTACTTTAGGAAGCATTTCTTGTGCTTCGGCCTTATCGCTGGTCGCACGGAGGCGCTTCACGTAAGTACGCATCGTAGTTTTCTTATATCTGTTACGCAGTCTGCGCTTGGCATTCTGACGGATTCTTTTTTTCGCCGACTTATGATGAGCCATTCTATTTAAGGATTGTCATTTTACGGATAATGGGATGCAAATATACGAAGAATGTACAGAATACCAAGGGATATAAAAGCTCCTTTTCCAAATTAAGAAAATATGTAGAGAGGCTTCCATTACTTGTGTAGATGACCAGGCTAAGTAAGAGTTCAGCTGAAAAGACATCATCCCATTTAGGGATCGACTCTCGCTTCTTATAGCCTACTTAACATTCTCATCTATCCGATTCTTTTACCTATAATAATCTAGTAAAATTACATTCGAATGCCTTCTGAAGATTTTTCATCATGAACATAGAACTCAAGCTGTCGCAGCACACCCATCAAGTCCATATGCCTGGAATTTCCATTGGCATCCCTATGCACTTTGATGGCCCCCAACCCAATACCTATGGAGTACCGAACTCACATGCACAGGCCTACAAGGGCCAGGGATTTGTAGGGGATGTACGACAGGGAGGGAGTTGCAACTTTGAGCAAATCCAGCTGATTCCTCATTGCAATGGCACACATACAGAGTGTATAGGCCATATTACAGCTGAGCGTATTGCACTTTCTGATTGTCTCGATCAATATCTGTTTCCCGCCACACTTCTCTCTCTCACCCCTCAATTAGGAAAAACAACAGAAGAAACATACACGCCCCCTCTTGAAGCAAAAGATCTGGTCATCACACGTACGAATCTTGAGGAAAAACTAGCAACGGTTTCCTCAGACTTTTTACAGGCAATCATTATTCGTACAATTCCCAATCCTCCTGATAAAAAAGAAAAAGTCTACACCAATACATCTACTCCCTTTTTTACTCATGAAGCGATGCAATATCTATGTGATAAGGGGGTTCAACATCTATTGGTAGACTTTCCGTCAGTCGATAGACTCTTCGACGAAGGTAAGCTATCCAATCATCATATTTTCTGGAATATCCCCACAGGAAGTCACGCCCCCACTTCTACTTCACGCACGTATGCCACCATCACCGAACTGGTTTACATACCCGATCATTGTCCTGATGGAGCGTATGCGCTCTGCCTTGCTCCTGCTCCTTTTGTATCCGATGCTGCTCCAAGTCAGCCCATTCTTTATTCTCTATCCTGATCCTGCTATAAAAAGGATCATATTCTTTTGACAATATGTGAAGAAAGCTTACGACCACCCATTTTCTTGTCTTTGAGTATTTTGAATAAAGAAGTTGATACATAAATGGGTATATCCTATTCAATGTAGATGGTTCTTACCCTTTATTAGCTCAATATAAAACCTTTATTAGGTGAATTTCTGCCCCTTCTACACAAAAGCCTACAGCCTAGATACAGCCTTCATTATGCTTGATCTTTCATTCCTGTTATTTTCATGAATACAACACTTCTCCCCCGAAAGCTGCTGAATCTATGCCACACGAAGTTCATTATATTGAGGGTATTTCCATTGCCTCAGAATATATTCCCCAACCGATCGCGATTATTAAGGGGGATGGAAAGGTGGTCTTCCTCAATAAGACCGCTGAAAAAATCCTCAGTTCTACAGCTGCTGAACTATCAGAATCGGGAATGAGAACGCTTGTCTATGATCAAGATATTTTCGCTTGGAAGCGAGGGATCTATCGACTAGCAAATGGTCAGTCAGAAGTGTGGATGTGTATCAGGATGCATGCACCCAATGATACGTGGCTGGGTCCAGCTATTCACTGGCATATCCGCTCTACAAAAAGAGGCAATAGGTCTTACTATGTTGCCACAGGACAAGTGGTCCCCCATCTACATGCGACACTCTCGAGAAAAGGAATTCCTACACATGCCATTAAACTCAACTTCGAGGACTACCTAGCCCAAACCGACCTTTTGGCTATTATACAGCCTAATGGCAACCTTCTACACCTGAATATGGGAAGTGGGCTCGTGCAAATATCTGAGGCCGACGCTATCTGGGACCTTCTCCCTATACATACCCATGAAACCTTAAAGCTTCGGTTGGAACAGCAAATTTCAACGGGACTCTCGGAGCGCTTTCCTATGGAGTGGCTACTAGTAGGAGAAATCTTCGACACGCACACACGGATCTACCCTTTTCGGGAGGGAAATCGTGTCATTGCGTGGGCTTTATGGGCTCAGGTTCAAGATACCAACCCCCTACGTGAAGTGAAGCGTCTTCAATCTCTCGTTGAGGAGACGCATCATGAACTCGCGCAATTTGGCGTTGCGCTCTCTCACGATATTCGGGCACCTCTTCGGGCCATCCTTGCCTTTACGGAGAATGTCTTGCAGGAAAATCAAGCTCTACTCAATACACATTCAGTAGAATCGCTACAAAATGTCATGGAATCCACCCATAAGATGCACCATATCTTGTCGGCAGCAGCCCACTACGCCAAGATTAGTGCGACGATACCAGAAAGAGAGGAAGTGGATATGCACCTGATTTTCCAAGATGTATACAAAAAATTCAAACTCGAGTTCAACGATCGGATCATACAGCTAGATCTAGCAGAGATCCCTCCTATTCATGCAGACTTAAAACTACTTGTAGAAGTAGTAAAACTCCTCATAGCCAATGCGATAAAGTTTTCTGAGCATGAAATGGTTACACAAATAGAAGTAGGAGGATTTCCAGAAGCAGATGGCTATACCTACTTTATTAGAGACAATGGAATAGGCATCGAGGACCGTTTCCACGAAAGGATATTTTCCTTATTTCAGAAGCTACACCCAGCAGAGACGTTTAGCGGTCTAGGGGTAGGGCTCGCCACAGCGCGTCGCATCATCGCCCTGCATGGAGGTCGCATATGGGTACAATCAACCCTAGGAGCAGGATCAACTTTTTATTTCTACTTACCTTATGTCAAGGCCTGAGCTGTACACCTGCTCTAACTCCTCTTCTTTGCCTCTGCCTCCAGGTCGTAGGTAAACATCATTGTCAGCACCGTAGGGAGCGTGGGGTGCAAGAGCAAATCGGTCTCTACGTCTCTGATGGTACCCCAGTCATAGATTTTTTTTGTGCGCTGAGTATTCTTAAACTTACTGTTGGTTTTGAGGTCTCCATTTCTCAGCATATTAGGACAGGACAAATGCAGGAAAATTTCAATATCTGTGGGAGCTCCCTTCAAAGTAAAGGTGCGTACTAGGCCTGTACGATTGGTATTAGAGGCTTTTCCTGTATACTCTGGGTATTCTTCCACAAAAAACCTCTGTCCATCGGGGAGCGTCAACTCATAATTCAGATATAGACGTTCATTCTTCACGTTATATCCTACAAATTTTTGAGTAGGGATAAGGCGTTTCCCTTTTTTGATGACAAACCAATCCGCTACATTTTCCTCTCTGTCAAAGTAAGCGAGTCCTACGGTCTCCATTTGGTCACTCTCCCCCGATTTGTCTCTTTTGATCCCTCCCCTCCATGCTTGGACCATATGGCAATTCGCTGTGTCATACGCCGCCCAAAGGAAGACATTGAGGGCAGATACTAATACATCGTCTCTCGTATCTAGTCGACCTTCATAAATCCACTGTTCGAGTGGACGTTTGATCGCTACTTCCTCGTCCTGGGCCACCAAAGGTGTCGCTATCGAGAGTCCTAAACCTAGCATTACACACGATATGATTGAGTGTACTAATCGCTTCATCTTCTTTTCCAATTAAGCTTAACAGTTAATTCAATAGCTACAACTCCGATAGTGAGGAGCACACAACCTATTGATCGATTCCCAGTATCTTACGGTTGGCTGCAGCATCCATTTGGCTATCCGCAAAGTCATCAAAGGCTTTTTCTGTCACCTGGATAATGTGTCCTGCAATAAAAGGCGCCCCTTCCTCAGCACCTTGCACGGCATCCTTGATGGCGCACTCCCATTCCATCACAGCCCATCCGTCATAGCCATGCTGGCTCAAATTACTGAAGATCCCTGCAAAGTCAATTTCCCCATCTCCCAACGACCGAAACCTTCCTGGACGATTCACCCAACTCTGGTACCCGCCATATACGCCTGATCTTCCATTCATTTTGAACTCGGCATCTTTCACATGAAACATTCGGATGAACTCGTGATAGATGTCAATATACTCCAAGTAATCAATCTGCTGTAACACCAAATGACTGGGATCATAGAGCATTTTACAACGCGCATGTTTACCCACCGCTTCAAAAAATCGCTCAAACGTCACGCCATCATGAAGGTCTTCACCTGGGTGAATTTCGTAGCACAAATCGACCCCTGCATCATCAAAAGCATTCAGGATCGGAAGCCATCTTTGGGCGAGCTCCTCAAAAGCAAGTTCTACCAATCCCGCTGGTCGCTGCGGCCAAGGGTACATATAGGGCCAAGCAAGTGCCCCTGAAAATGTCGCATGCGCTGTCAGGCCCAATTTCTGACTAGCCTGAGCTGCCTTCAATAGCTGATCTGTGGCCCAAGCTTGACGCGCCTGAGGATTGCCCTTTACAGCGGCATCAGCAAACCCATCAAACATGTGATCATAAGCAGGATGAACCGCCACTAATTGCCCTTGGAGGTGAGTAGATAGCTCTGTGATGACTACTCCTGCATCAGATGCTTGTCCTTTCAGTTCATCTAAATAAGTATCGCTTGTAGCTGCTAGCTCTAGATCAAATAAACGCTTATCCCAAGTTGGGATTTGCACGCCGAGATATCCGAGTTGTGCCGCCCAAGCACAGATGTCTGGAAAAGAATGGAAAGGAGGAGCATCATCGGCAAACTGTGCGAGAAAAATAGCAGGTCCTTTGATTGTCTTCATATGGGAAACGTGAGATAGTATTCAAATATATAGATTTATCAGGAGTCTCTCTTCTGGAAAATCCTAGTCTCTTGAACTTATTCCCACTTCCAATGGTGATTGGCGGATTTCCGCTACATTTTTACAACCCGCTAATCCCATCGTCAATTCAAACTCTGCCTGTAGGTGTTGAATCACGGATTGTACCCCCTTTGTGCCTGCCAAGGTGAGTCCATATACATAAGGACGCCCTATACATACGGCTTGCGCCCCGAGCGCGAGTGCCTTGAATACATCGGCCCCTGTCCGAATCCCACTATCCATCCAAATAGGAATCTTCCCCTCCACAGCTGAAACAATTGTGGGTAAGGCCTCTATTGCACTTATCGCTCCATCTACCTGCCTACCTCCATGATTAGAAACGATAATCCCTTGGGCTCCATGCTCGACAGCCAGCTTGGCATCGTCGGGATGGAGTATCCCTTTGAGAATGATCGGCAATGAGGTACAATCTTTCAAAAAGGCCAGATTTTCCCAATTAAGGCTAGGTCGCACAAAATAATGGATAAAAGCGCTAACGGACCTAAGCGCTTTACCTGAGGTGAGATTTTTGAGAAAAAACCCAGGAATATTGTCGGCTTGTTTCAGCAGCATCGCAAGGGTCGCGGGGGTCACAGGAGGTTTAGAAGCAGAGGGATCTGGTTGAAATTTTTCTACTAACTCTTGAAAGATAGGATCACTCGTATACTGGGCAATTCCCTGGCCTCTGAGAAAGGGAAGATAGGCCTCCTCCAAGTCACGATTTCTCCACCCCAGCATCGTAGTATCCAGGGTGAGAACAATTGCTTGAGACCCTATATCTTCGGCTCGCTTCACTAAGCTCTTGACAAGCTCATTGGATTTGCTCCAATACAGTTGAAACATCCGCGGCGTCTCTCCCAGCGTGCGGGCGATTGCCTCCATCGGAAAAGAAGCTTGATTAGAGATAATCATGGGTGTATCCGTAGCAGCAGCAGCAGCAGCAACTGCCAAATCCGCTTTCTTGTGTACCATCTCCAATACACCAATCGGAGCAAGCATAAGAGGAGAAGCGATCGTCTGCCCCAAAAAGCGAATAGAAGTATCGCGCGTCCCAACGTCTTTGAGCATGCGAGGGACAATACGCCATCGATCGAAATCCTGACGGTTAAATGCGATCGTTCTCTCTCTCCCAGCTCCGCCTATGATATAAGCCGCCGCCGCAGGAGACATATATTTTTGCGCCTTCTCTTCCAGATTTAATGGATCTACAGGAATAGGAGGTGTTAATCCAGCCCCTCCACGTAGGAAAATTCGAGCTTGGTGCTCCAAAGCACTAGGACGTTGGGAAGATGACGCAGACATAGTGATAGGTTCAGTAATATTGAGACAGTGGATAGCTCAAAGATACCTCTGGCACATGGCTTTTCTTAAGAGCTACCCTCAAACAATCGCAAACGGAAATTTCATAATTTATTCAAGAAAATGAAATACAAATTATTTGGACGAAGTGGATTGCGCGTTTCTGAACTCAGTTTGGGTACCATGACCTTTGGGACAGAATGGGGTTGGGGCGCAGATAAAGCAACTAGCCAGGCAATTTTTGATGCTTATGCCCATGCTGGCGGGAACTTTATAGATACGGCCAATCGATATACAGAAGGAACCAGTGAGCGGATGATTGGAGAATTTACCCAAGCAGATCGGGACCACTTTGTCATTGCCACAAAGTACAGCCTGTATGATCGACAAAACGACCCCAATTTTACAGGAAATCACCGCAAGAATATGATTCGGTCTGTAAAGGAGAGTTTGAAGCGTCTCCAAACAGACTATATTGATCTTCTGTGGCTCCACGCGTGGGATTTCACAACCTCTGTTGATGAAATTATGCGAGGGTTAGATGATCTCGTCCGTAGGGGCATGGTCAACTATATCGGCATCTCCGATACACCAGCATGGATTGTCTCCCAAGCCAATACGATCGCCGATTTTAGAGGGTGGACAGCATTTGCAGGCTTGCAGATTGAGTATAGTTTGATCCAGCGCACGCCAGAGCGGGACCTGATGCCTATGGCCAAAGCACTGGATATCGCTGTCACGCCATGGGCTCCTCTAGCAGGTGGTGCCTTGACAGGAAAGTACCTCATTGATAATGGTGAGGACAAGCGTCTCAAGCCTGAAAGCAAACGTCTGAGTCCACGGTCACAAACCATCGCACAAGCTGTAGTAGATGTCGCCAAAGCACTAGGTGTATCTCCCGCGCAGGTAGCTGTGAACTGGACACGGCAGCAAGATCAGGTAGTGATCCCCATCGTAGGAGCAAGAAAAATTTCCCAGATCGAAGATAGCCTTGCTTGTGTCACGTTTGAGATCCCTGAGGAGCACATGGCCAAACTTCATGAAGTCAGTGCTATTGAGCTGGGATTCCCTCATGATTTCCTTACCAGCGATGGCGTAGACGCCGTCCTATTTGGTGGAACAAAGGAGGCGATTGACAACCATCGCCATTAAACAATCGAGGCTAGCCAAAGATTAAGTCCCCAAGGTGCAGCGGAACAACCAAATGAACCTCTGTCCCTCGGACCGCACCTGATTCATCCTTGATCTCTTCGATGTCCAGTTGGTAAGATTTCTTAGCCATACGTGCAAACAACTCCAGGCGATCCTGTGTAATCTGCATCCCCTTGGAGACATGGTCCGAGGGGCGATTGCGACGCATATTTTTGCTTGCAGTAATCCCAATGCCATTGTCCTGGATTTTCACGGTCAAGTAATCATCATCTTGCTCCCAAATGGATATATTGATGAATCCATCTTTCTGCAAAGGCATGATCCCATGCTTGATGGAGTTTTCTACGAAGGGTTGAAGCAACATGGGAGGAATCTGGGTAGATGATAGGTCCAGTTCGGGATCAATGTCGAATCCGTAATCAAATTTCTCTGGAAAACGCATTTTCTCCAAAGCTAAATAGAGTTTCAAACGGTCGAGTTCTTCACTGAGAGAAATGAAATCCACTTGGGTGCTGTCTAAATTTTTTCGAACCAGCTTGGCAAAGCTAGCGAGGAACTTATGTGCAGATTTTTTATCGTTTCGTTGAATGAAATTCTGGATAGATTGGAGCGCGTTGAAGGTAAAATGGGGATTCATCATCGCATATAAGGCTTGATGCTCTAGCTGGAGTTTCTCTGCCTTGTTACGGATGCGCTGCTCTTCTCGCAGCTGTCGTCTCCTCGTACTGATCGTCAGATAGAGGGTATATCCACTGCCGATAACAAAACTGACCAGTATGAGGATGAACCACCAGCTCTGCCAAAAAGGAGAAAGAATTTCAAAAGAAAACTCAGCAGGATGGTCATAATCCCAAGGCTCTGTCTCACGCTTAGCAACTACTTTGAATGTATATTTTCCTGGATTGAGGTTGGGATAAAAAACTTCGGTCTGCCGTGTCGGACGCAACCAGTCATTGTCGATTCCTTCGAGCATGAACCGATACTCTACTTGCTTGGGACTTTTTAGACTGATTCCGATATACTCAAAGCTGAGTCGATTATCTGAGTAAGGCAATTCCAATTTCATAGGCAACCCTCCCTCATCCACTTTGAAACCTTCATTTATCCAGTCCAGACCTTCTTGATTTTGGATACCTGTGACATATACTTTGGGGGGAAATCTGAGCCTCTGCCGCTCGGTATTGAGGGGTCGGTGAATGGCTCCCTCAGCTGTACCCAACCATACTGCTCCCTCCTTGTCCGTGAAGGCTGCATTGGCATTACACTCTAAGCTGGGTAGGCCGTCCTTCTGTGTATAGTGCTCAAATGAATTACGCTTGAGCGGATCAAAACCTGAAACACTCAAGCGATACGCGCCATTTTCTGTTGCCACCCATAGGTATTGATCAGCCTCCATGACCAAGCCCACGATGGTATGCGCACCTGGTGCACCTGAGATCTTGATGAAGTGCGTAGAATCGCCGCGCATAGCTGCCAGACCTTTTACACTCCCAATCCAGAGCGTCCCATTTTTATCTTTGAGGATGGAGAGGACATTTTTACCTATGGCATGTGGAGCCTCTATCAAGCGAAAACGCCCCTCTGCATATTCCACTAAACCCATAGCAGTCCCTAGCCAGATCTGAGAAGGGCTCTCTGCTAAAATATGATAGATGATATTAGTAGGAAGGCCATCTGCATCTGTATAGTGCCTCGTCACACGATTTTTTTCCCAGACAAATAGACCATTATCCGTCCCAATCCAAAGCGTATCTCTTCCTATCTCTGTGACCCAATATACACTGTTGCAATCTAGTCCATCAGAAGCATCAATGACTTGAAATTCTCCATTCCTATACTTGGTCAAAGTACCGTTGTACGAAGCAAACCAGAAATTCCCTTGGCTATCCTCCATACTCGAACATATATCATTTCCTCCGAGCCCATTTTCTTGGTTATATGTTCGTACCTTTTTTCTCCCCTCATATACATTGATCCCCTGGTCTTTGGTACTGATCCAGATTCTCCCTTCATTATCCTCTAAAAACGACTTTGCTAGGTTGCTGCTCATCTCATTTTGGACTGTATACGCCTCAAAGACACCTTCCGTCACTTTTCGAACTCCTCCACCATCTGTCCCAAACCAGATATTCCCTTCGTTGTCCAACAAGCCACTGGTCACACGAATGTCCAGATTCCTTCCGCTTTTGTCCAAGATGGTCAGTTCTCCTTGCTCTAGCCATGCGAGCCCATTGCCCGTCCCAATCCACACTTTACCTGTTCGGTCTTGTAAGACGGCAAAGACGCGCATATCCAAGCCGATACTTTTGGGATTGTAGCTGTGATAAGTTTGTCCATCATAGTGATATAAACCTGTCGTCGTCCCGAGCAACATCTGTCCTTGCACCCCTTCAAAGATCTCTTCAATGACAAGATTTGTAGGTAGTTTAGGATGGGAGACTTTGTGAAACGCTCCTCGCCTATCCCGCATCCACAATCCGCTGCGCGTCCCGATCCATAGTTGATCCTGGCTATCCCATGTGAGTGCTGTAATGCCCTGATTCACCAATCTACTCGGTAAATCTAGATCCTTGACCATGCGCTCCTCCCTATCAAAAGCCATCAAACCCTTGGACTGAGTTCCCAACCACAAGTAGCCATTGGGATCCATTGCAAGACATTCAATGGTATTCTCAGAAAACCCTTCTTCAGAGCCAAAATTCTTAAACCTTAACCCATCAAAAAGACTCAGCCCATTGTCGGTAGCAATCCAAAATGTCCGCTCACCGTCTTCCACAATATCCGCTACAAAATTTCCTGCCAGTCCTTCTTGTATCCCAAAATGCTTGAATTTTTGTCCATCAAATCGATCAATCCCTCGGTGTGTACCCAGCCAAAGATACCCTCGATTATCCTGCACCATACACATGACCTGAGATTGTACTAGTCCTTCATCGGTACTATACTTTGTCACATTGTATACCTGCCCTGTCATGGATAAGGCCGATAAGAGGAAAATCAGGAACCAAAACTTGCGCATAATGATCTCTATGGGGGGTTGTACTCTGGAGATTGGACAGATATGAGAGGGGGGCAAAATAAGAAGATTACAGATAGAGATCTACTGCCCTTTCCTTTCGTGTGGCTTGAGGAAACATACGTGTCGGTTTTCGTGCTAAGCGAGTGGATCGTTGGCGGAAATACGCTTGACTTCCTTTGGATGCCGCTTAATATAGCCCTGAATGATGCGCTGCACGTCGGGGGCTTCTTCTTTGAAGGGAATAGACTCAAGGATCGTTTCTAAATCGTAAGTCAGTGTTTCTACTTCCAAATAGGCGTATCCTTTGTAGCGTCCTTGCTCCACCCAGACTACTGAGCGCTCACTGTAGGTACGCCCTTCTCCCACTACAAGAAAAGTCTCCATATCAGACTTCCCATAGTTCAGGGAGTGAATAACAGCACTGACTCGCTCGTTGTATACCGCTGGCTCTTCATCCCCTACACAGGCCCCCTTACAGATATGGAGCTGATAGTGAAAACAGCGGCCAGGTCCTTTTTCTGCACCGTAGAGTTTGGGACAAAGTTGATGCTTAGTACCTCTATTTTTCAGGGCTGATTCGGCGTGCGTCTTTCCGCTAAAACCCGCCACAGGATGTTCCTCTTCCTTATACTTGTCTACTTTAAATCCGATATATCCTTCTTCGTTGACGAAGGTATAAACGCCGTACTTATAAGCTTTGCGACGCTGCGCACGATTAAAAGGAGGCTGGATGCGCTTGATTTCTTCATTTTCCAAAAGTAAAGCAATCAACTCACTTCCCGTCAACTCAAATGCAATGTCATGAATTTGTTCTAACATCCGCATGGTACGTGCTGCTTTATGCGCACCAGAAAAATGAGACAATATTCTTTTGCGTACATTGTTACTCTTGCCGACATAAAGCACACGTCCCTTCTGATCCAAGAAATAATATACGCCTGTCTCCTCAGGTAAATTGTGTACTTCCTCCGAGGCAAGATGAGGAGGAAGCTTGACCTCTGCCATCTCATCAGTCAACTGCCCTTTGGTTGTCCCATTTTCAGCTACTTCGAGTAGGTGCTCTAGCAGTTTGACGGTAGCAGATGCATCTCCCCACGCACGGTGTCGCGCCTCATTAGGAATACCGAGTTCCCGACAAATATTGCCTAGCGAATAGGATTTATATCCAGGGATGATCTTGCGACTGAGCTTGACAGTACATAATTGAGGGCGCGTAAATGTATAAGCTAGCTGGCGAAACTCTTTCTGGATAAAGCTGTAATCAAAACGGACATTGTGAGCAACAAAGACCGTATCCTGCGTGATCTCGACAATCTGCTTGGCCACTTCATAGAATTTAGGCGCGTCTTTGACCATTTCGTTGTCAATGCCCGTAATACGTGTGATATAGGGCGGAATCGGCATTTGAGGATTGACTAGAGAAGTAAAAGAATCCACTACCTCGTCTCCATTGTAGCGGATAATGGCGATTTCTGTGATACGATCCATTTTGGGGTCTCCCCCTGTAGTCTCAATGTCTATAATGGCAAAGTCGCGCTTTTTCGCCATGATCAATCCCTATTTAGCTACCAAACAGTGTACTTATTTAGCAATATACTAATTCAAATAGGAAATATATACAAAAATGCCACAAATTTTGTCTAGATAGAGATGCGTAGCGCCCATGGTGAGGGCATAAGTTCCAAAGAGAAGAATGCGAGTCCGCTAATAGATTACTGATCCATATTTTGCTCCGCATCTTTTAGATAAACGAGCATGGCACGTACGGTTTCCCAATCCTTTTCATAGGCAATCTCAAAGGAGGCTTGGCCAAATGCTTGATGAAAGGAGTTCTGAAAGCTGTACTCGATCTCTGGCCAATTGTTGAGATGAATATACAGGATACGTGTACCATTCCAGGTGCTTCTGTACGTAAAATAGGCCTTCGAAATAGGAGATAGTATGCTCAGTAGTTTCTGCTCCTCTGCGATCAGTTGATCAGACTTAGCACTCGTGGGCAGTCCTTCCTTTGCGGGTTCATAAGGGAAAGAAATACTCAACAGCCAGGGAAACTCATGCTTCTTAGAAAAAGTATAGTAGGAAGAGTTGATCAGGACAAGATGCGGAAAGCCGTGCTCCTGATTGCGCATGAGAACAAAGTGATCCTGGACATGATAGGGATCTTTGCTCGAAGGAAGGTCTGTGGGCACAATAGGAATACTTCCTTTCACTTTGCCCTGATTGACATCTTCCAGCAAGATAGGTAAGACTTCCAAGGAGGGAAGCGATTCGTAGTCTTCGGCCTCTTCAGTATCCTTGATATCGAGGAAAAATATTTTGGTAGCCGCCTCATATTCTCCCAACAACGTATCAATCAGGATCATACATCCCAGATCGTAATGTTCGGGCTGAGTCTCATAGTGCGAGACAAAGAGATTGAGCATGAGACGACACTGAGCCACATCAAAACTAAACTTCACATTTCCCGAATGGAGATACGTATCACCGATACGGATGCGAAAGGTATCGACAGGACTCGCTTGACGAAAGGGAACGACATTCCACTGGGACAGAGGAGGTGCAGCTTCTACAAGCTTGATCACTGCGGGAAAAGAAGTATGCAAACCATCAGCGGAAATAATCAGATCTCGACGTCCATGCGCATCTACTTCCGTCAAATCAAATGTAAGGTGTTCATGGACCTGCTTTAACTGGTTGGCAAGCAAGTCCATACTGTCGAGATCATGTGCTTCTAGATAAAAATAGGTATCCTGATTTTGGGCAAACCACTCCCAAAACTGCTTTTCTAGAGAAATTGTCCCAGACTTGCCACCAATCATACCTTATGAATATCTGAAATTTATCGAATAGTTAAGTGAAATTTTTTACAGAAAATGCTACTGAATTATTGCGATTGCTAGAAAAATTTCACCGTTTTACAAGTAATAGGAACAAGATAAGCTAGGTGTTAAATCTTTAAAAGATCTGGGCAGATTATCAAATAAAATTTAGGGATCGTAGGCAAAAGAATCATGGAAGAGGCAAAGTCAAGAGGTGAAGGAATCATACTGATCGGGTTCATGGGAGCAGGCAAAACGACACTAGGAAGTGCGCTGGCGAAGCGATGGGGTTATCCATTTAAAGATTTGGATGATGTGATTGAGGCGAAGGAAGGGATGACAATTCCTGCAATCTTTGCCCAGCGCGGAGAAGCGGGTTTCAGAGTAGCCGAACGAAAAGCACTTCAAGCGCTAGGAGCAACATCTCAAAAACCCATGATACTAGCTGCCGGTGGTGGCACTCCTTGCTTCGGTGAAAATATCTCTCTGCTCAAAACCCTGGGCCAAGTCATCTACCTGAAACTCTCACCCGAAATACTCACCCAGCGACTCGCTCCACAAAAAGCGAATCGCCCCTTGATTGCTTCTCTAGACGACACAGAGCTCCTCAACTTTATCCAACAACTGTTAGCCAAACGAAGTCCTTACTATGAGCGGGCAGATATCATTCTGGAAAATCCCTCACTAAGTGATTTGCTCGACTCGCTTAAGAACCCGTAACTTTCGCCCATGATCACCCCTCCCTCAGAAGTTGAAAGCCTCTTGCAAGATTATCCCATCCTCGCCTTTCGTCAGGTGAATTGGGGAGACATGGATGCTGCCCGCCACGTGAACAACACTGTCTATCTTCGATGGGCGGAAGTAGGACGATCCGCCTTTCTAGATAAAGCTGTGGCTTCCTGGAATGAACCTCGTCCTCCACATATAGGCCCCGTACTCGCCAAACTCAAGTGCAAGTACATCTATCCCATTCGCTATCCTGATACAGTATGGATTGGGACACGCGTCATCGAGCGCATGCCAGACCGAGTCGTATTCGAAAATCTTGTGGTCAGTGGTACCCAACAGCGCGTCGCAGCAAAGATTCAAGCACAGATGGTGATGTTTGACTTTAAGGAAAATAAAAAAGCTCCCATCACAGATGCGTTTTGGGAGCTTATGATTAGTTTATAGAAGAAGGGCTTACGGGATCAATTCACCATAGAGCCAGGCTCGACATCTTCTGCGGGATGCATGCGGTGAAGCTTACCTGAAGCATCCTCCGCAAATAATAACATACCCTGAGACTCTACCCCACGAATCTTACGTGGAGCCAAATTCACCAGCACAGTTACTTGCTTTCCAACCAAGTCTTCTGGCTCGAAGTACTCTGCGACACCTGAAACGATGGTCCGCGTATCAATCCCTGTATCTACCAAGAATTTTAACAGCTTCTTTGTCTTGGGGACTTTTTCTGCCTCCAAGATCGTCCCTACACGCATATCCATCTTCTGGAAATCGTCATAGGTAATTTCTGCCTTCTGAGGTTCTACATGCGGATTCAAAGGTTCGGGTTCCGCTGCGAGCTTCTGTAGCTGCACTTCAATAGCTTCATCGGTGATTTGCTCAAATAGGATTTTGGGAGCCTTCTCTGCATAGATTTTATGCCCGCAAGTGACCATTTCCCCTCTAAATAAGGTATCCCAGTTGAAGTTGTGCCCATCTACTTGCAGAAGATCGAAGATTTTATCCGCGGTTTTCGGCAAGAACGTCTTGGCCAATATCCCCAGCTGCGCAATGATCTGTATGGAAGTATACAGAATCACATGTACTGCCTCCTTATCCTCTTTCCACTTCTTCCAAGGCTCCTCATCTGTCAAATACTTATTGCCCACACGTGCTACATGGATGAAAGCTGCCTGTGCGTCGCGGAAGCGGAACTGCTCCATATTGGTTTCGATGTCGCGGATATGCCCCTCGATCTCTTGATAAACAGCCTTTACGGATTCATTCTCAGTCAAGTCTCCAGGGTTGGGGACGACACCCTCATAGTATTTGCGGGTCAGGACGACGACACGATTGACAAAATTGCCCAGAATAGCCGCTAGCTCATTGTTGTTGCGCGCCTGAAAATCCTTCCACGTAAAGTCTGCATCTTTATTCTCAGGCATAATAGATGTGAGCACATAGCGAAGCACATCTTCTTTACCAGGAAAATCCTCCAAATACTCATGGAGCCAGACAGCATAATTCCTGCTCGTAGACATCTTATCTCCTTCCAGATTCAGGAATTCATTGGCGGGCACATTCTCGGGAAGCACATACTCCTCATGTGCATGAAGGATGGAAGGAAAAATAATGCAGTGGAAGACAATGTTATCTTTTCCGATAAAATGGATGAGTCGGGTATTCTGTGAAGGATCGTCTTGTTCCTTCCAATACAACTCCCAATCCTTGCCATGATCGAGTGCCCACTGCTTGGTCGCAGAGATGTAGCCGATCGGAGCATCTAGCCACACGTACAATTTTTTTCCTTCGGCTCCCTCCAATGGTACATCTACACCCCAATCGAGATCGCGCGTCATAGATCTAGGAAGCAGCCCTTCTTTGATCCAAGAGGCACACTGTCCGTAGACGTTATTCTTCCATTTCCCTTTCTTTCCTTCCAACAACCATTCTTCCAGCCAAGGTTGATATTTATCTAAGGGAAGGTACCAATGGGTAGTTTCTTTCAGCACAGGTGTTTTCCCACTGAGTGTCGAGATAGGATTGATCAACTCAGTAGGCGAAAGCGAACTCCCACAATTTTCACATTGATCCCCATAGGCTCTGTCATGTCCACACTTGGGGCAGGTTCCCATGATGTAGCGATCTGCCAAAAACTGCTTGTACTCCTCATCATAATACTGCTCAGAGGTTCTTTTGATAAACTCTCCTTTGTCATTGAGCACCGTGAAAAAATCCTGAGAAGTCTGGTGGTGAATCTTTTCGGAGGTCCTGTGATAAATGTCAAAGCTGATCCCAAACTTTTCAAAGGCCTTTTTGATCATCGAATGATATTGGTCGATGATGGCTTGTGGGGTTGTCCCTTCTTTTTTGGCGCGCAGGGTGATCGCGGCTCCGTGCTCGTCGCTGCCACAGACGTATAGTACATCACGCTTTTTTAATCGCAAATAGCGAACATATAAATCGGCTGGGATGTAGGCGCCTGCCAAGTGGCCGATATGTAGCGGGCCGTTGGCGTAAGGCAGTGCAGAAGTAATGGTATAACGTGCGGGTGTCATGCTCGAAATAAGTTCAGTGATTGCTGCAAATTAACGCCTTAATAATGAGGGAGAAAAAAGTTTCGCCCTCAAATCATACTTGAAGAAGAAAAATGAGGAGGGAGAAAATAAAAATATATGAGAAGGATCATTTTCTCAGGAGATTTTTACGCATTTGAGCGAAAGTAGGATGTTTCCAAACTTAGGGAATAAACGTAAATTTCCTGTTGGGGTTTTGTGATACTTTCCTGTGTCGCCATTCCCAACTGAACCAACAAATCTATTTTCTATTACATGAAAAAGCTTATTCTCACCTTTTCCCTTCTCGCAAGCATAGCCTATGCCCAAGTAAGTGTGGAAGCGACAACAGAAGGACAAAAAATACTCGGACTATCATTTGATCCAGCAGAGATTGACTCGATGCAAGGCAATCTGATCGAGCAGGTCAAAGACTTCAAGAGGATGCGTGAACATCCACTGCCTAATTCTGTCCCCCCCGCTTTCGTTTTCAACCCTCAGCCTGTAGGTTTTGAAGTCAACACGGCACAAGAAACGATTGACTGGCAATTACCCGAAAATGTAAAGGTGCCAAAAGACAAAGGGGAGTTGGCTTTTTATACGGTAGCGGAGCTAGCCTCTCTTCTCAAGAATCGGAAAATTACCTCTGTAGAGCTAACCCAAATCTATCTGAAACGCCTGAAAACGTATGGAGATACCCTACAATGTGTCATCACCCTCACAGAAAAAGAAGCCATGACGCAAGCTGCTGCTGCAGATTCGGAAATCGCAAAGGGTCAATATCGCGGACCACTACACGGGATTCCCTACGGCGTAAAGGATCTTCTAGCTTATCCTGACTACAAAACAACTTGGGGTGCGATGCCATACAAAGATCAAGTGCTGGAAGAAACATCGACTGTCATACAAAAACTAGAGGAAGCAGGAGCTGTTATGATCGCAAAACTGACCTTAGGCGCACTGGCTTGGGGAGATGTCTGGTATGGTGGAAAAACACGCAATCCCTGGAATGCCGAACAGGGCTCTAGCGGTTCCTCTGCGGGTTCTGCCTCCGCTACATCTGCAGGTCTGGTCGCCTTCTCTATTGGGACAGAGACATTGGGATCGATTGTTTCTCCTTCGACAAGGTGTGGCAATTCAGGGCTTCGCCCGAGCTATGGCCGCGTGAGCCGCTATGGAGCCATGGCACTGAGTTGGACGATGGATAAAATTGGTCCTATTTGCCGCTCGGCAGAGGATTGTGCAATGGTGTTCGCTGCAATCACTGGTCCTGATGGGAAAGACCAGACGCTGGTTCCCGCAGCCTTTAATTACCAAGCAAATACAGATTTCAGCAAGATGCGGATCGGATATGTTCAAGCATTCTTTGAGCGAGAGTACTTCAACTCAGAGCGAGACCAAGCTGTGCTGGATGTGTTGAAAGCCAATGGAGCCGAACTCATTCCCATCGAGTGGGAATTTGAAACACCTGTCGGGCCACTCAGCAATATCCTGGGGGCGGAAGCCGCTGCCGCCTTTGAGGAGCTTACACTGACCAATCGGGATACCCTCCTCGTGCGCCAGATCAAAAACTCCTGGCCCAATGTCTTCCGTGCGGGGCATTTTGTTTCGGCTGTCGCTTACATCCAGGCGATGCGCCATCGCTACCAACTCATCCAAGAAGTAAATGCCTTGATGCAGCAAGTAGATGTACTGATCGTCCCTTCCTTCATGGGGAACCAACTCCTAACCACCAACCTGACTGGGCATCCTGCTGTGGTCGTGCCTCATGGATTCGCCGAAAATGGAAGTCCTACCAGCATCACATTCCTAGGGAACCTCTTTGATGAAGCGACCATTCTTTCATTTGCCAAAAAATATCAGGAACTCACCGATTACGAGAACCAGCATCCCGAATGGTTGAAATAAGGTGCTAGTCTTTGACAATGGTCAGCTCCACTCGACGATTCTTCTGACGCCCTGCATCGGTATTGTTGTCTGCAATAGGTTGAGATTCTCCCTTACCTGTCGTCTCGATGCGATCTGCACCGATGCCTTTTGACATGATATAGTCCTTGACTGCCTGAGCTCTTTCCTTGGAAAGGCTCAGGTTTTTGGGATCTGAACCCACGTTGTCTGTATGCCCTGTGAGGCGAATGGTGATCGAGGCTTTTTGCTCCATCGCAATGATCAGTTGATCCAACTCTGGAATCGAGGCCTCCCGAAGATCAGCCTTGGCAAAATCAAAGTAAAGGTTACTCAGATTGATGCTCGCCCCAGCTTTGATAGGTGTCAAGTACAGATCCTTACGGATTTCTTCGTAGACGTTTTGCGTGCGCACATCCACATAGTCACTCAGCGAGAGGAAACCTTTCTTCGTTGCAATCAGGTTAAACTGCTTGCCTCCTGGAAGGACCACTTTATAATCCCCCGTTTTGGGAGCAGAACTCGCAATGCCTTCCTCCACCTGCGAATCCAAATCGTAAAATGCGATCTCTGTCTGTACAGGCTCATTAGTCTCCTTATTCAAGACTTTTCCATAAACCAATACTACAGGTTCGGGCTTGGCAGCCTCTGGAAGCTTAAATCGATAGATGTCGCGGTCTTTCCCACTGGGAGAGGGAGAGGCGATGTAGCCAAACCGACCCGACGCAGGCACTACATAGAAGGCATCACTTCCACGTGTATTGATATCTGATCCGAGATTCTTGGGGGGAGACCAGTTGGTCCATGTATCGTCAAGGCGACGGGAGACATACACATCAAAACTGCCATATCCCACACGAGTTTCATTGGAGAAGTAGAGGGTCTTGCCATCGGGTGCGAGGCAGGGCGTTACGTCATTGCCTTCGGAGTTGATGCTAGAACCAAGATTTTTGGGAGTAGACCAAGTACCGTCTTTTTGGAGAAAACTCACAAAGAGGTCGCGCCCCCCCAGTCCTTCTCTTCGTTGGAGCGAGTGAATCATGATTTTTCGGTTGGCAGAGATATACTGGTCTTGGCGGCGACTGAGGTTGTAGTAGTCGTCGATAATCAGTGCTTTAGGAATCTCCCAGCCCTCTACTTGTCGCTGACTGACAGAGAGTCCTGTCCCGCGATAGCTTCCATCTGCTTTGTAGGTATTGATCACAACCAACGAATTATTGTCCGCACTGACAGAAATGACGGAATTGCTGTGCGTAGGTAAATTGAGGGGAAAAGGAAGCTTTTTTCTGGCTGTCCATCCACTGTCCGTACGCTGTGTCACATAAATATCCTCTACACGAGACTCCCTCACGACATAATAAAGTGTTTCTCCATCAGGTGAAATGACTGGTGCGTATTCATTAAAAGCAGAATTCACATTAGGACCTAGGTTCTCTTTGCGGATGCCTGCGGGCATATTGGGAAGAAGATCGATGGGAGAAGCATGCGACACTTTGAGCGATTGGGCTTCCATCTGGGCGTCTTTTGTGAGAATAAACCCCATCCCCTTTCCATTTGCGTCGGGAGCTGGAAAATCCAACGTCTCCGTTCCGTCAATCAATATTTTGATCCTTTGCCCGATTCGCCTTATCAGCACTTCTACGTCTTCGGATGTCCAGCTTAGCTTAGTCCGTGCCAGGGTACGGCTTTTCCCTTTCAAGATCTGCCTGACAATGATGCCTTCAGGATGAAAGGTCAAGGCGATCATCGTTCGGCTTGATCTGGCACCCCAGACAAGTCCACATCCCTGACCTTTATTCGTAAAATGTAGCTGGGCTTCTATCTGATAGGCCGAGCGACTGTTGAAGTAGAAGGGGCGAAAGTAAGCGCGAAAGCCAGGAAGATCAGGACCTGCTTTGAGCTGATACATACCGTCCGCAATCCTGCTCTGCGCGATGGGCGTGCTATCCGTTCTCCAGCCGAGTATATTATCATCAAATGAATCTTCAAATAGGAGTTGCATCTGTCCCATCATAGGATGTGCGAGTCCAAGCAAGAGAAAAAATAACAGCAGTTTGATCATATTTCGCATGTCACAAGGTATTGAGGGAAATAAATACTCCATTGGCTCCAAAAGACCATCAAGAGATAAGCTAGAGAAGTCGACTCATATGAAGGGTCGAAAATAGAAATCGTGACAATAGAAAAGAACGCATTTTGTGGATCAAAGGGTTCATTACGGAGAAAATCTGGCAAAAAGATATTGCGAATCTCCTCCTGATTTGTCAGTGCCTGAGCCATAGAGAGACTTCGATTTTTTTGCCCTGTAGTTTCAGAATGCAAAATCTCTTCTCGATGGCTAGCGATTGACTTCCCCCAAACTCTTGCTTAAATAGTTCGAAAAAAGTATAAGCTCAAGATATTACGTTTGACACTGCGGAGCAGAGGGTTGATGTGGTAAAAATCCTGTTTAAAAGGCTTGTTACAGAAGGGGTTAGACAAGTTATTTTTTGAATAAACTTTAGTCTATATATGAATATGTTCTGCGAATTTTCGCTAAATGTTGAATTTCCTTATACTTTTCGCTACTTTAATAGTCCTATTGCTACTAATCGCTGTATTCTTTTTGAGCATAAACACTCAAATGCACCCAAAGCTATGAGGAAAACAGTCTGGGCATTTATTACCCGTGAACATGAAGAAGGGCTTCAGATTCTGGTTTTTAGCCCAAATAGAAGCATGAAATCCTCTATTGATGTCCCAAGTGGAAGTGTGGATGATGGTGAACAAGAAGTCGAGGCATTGTATCGAATCATCGAGGACGAAACAGGTTTGGTACATCTACGCTTCTTAGGAAAAGTGGATTCTACGGTAGAATATCGTGGCTCTATTCGCAAGTCAGAAGAAAGAACCAGCTTTCAAGTAGAATCCCTCGAACTTCCAAAAGATCAGTGGACCTACACAGTGGATTTAGAAGAAAAAGGTGCCACAATGCAACGGTTCTATCATTGGCTCCCTATCAAAACGGCTTACCAAAGCCTTCCTCGTTGTAAGAAGCAGCCATTGAGACATTTATTCAAGGGCGATTACCCTTTGAATTCGACCCGAAATCGATTGCATACGATGATCTCTATGCATTTTCCTCAACAATCTCCTCTCTAGGAATCAAAAAATTTAGATGATTCTACGGGGAGAAAATAGCGTCTCCCTTTCAAAGTATCTTCCTCAGAGATTCTTTTCCTATTCCTTCAGGAGTCGTATGTTTGCCTAGCAGCAATCTGCTGCCCGCAATCCCTATTTTATGCGACGCATTGTCCCACTATTGACAGGATACTTCTTCCTGTTTTTGGTAATTGCTTGCCAAAGTCAAACCCATCAATCCATGGACGCAAAGGATCATCTCCATACCAATCGTCTGATAGAGACGAGCAGCCCTTATCTATTACAACATGCCCACAATCCCGTAGATTGGTATCCCTGGGGAGAGGAAGCACTGGCCAAAGCCCAGAGAGAAAATAAACTCTTGCTGATCAGCATCGGCTATGCGGCTTGTCATTGGTGCCATGTCATGGAGCATGAATCCTTTGAGGATACGGCTGTGGCAGCCATCATGAATAAGTACTTCGTACCGATCAAAGTCGATCGAGAAGAGCGTCCCGATGTCGACCAAATCTATATGAATGCAGCCCTACTCACGACAGGGAGAGGGGGCTGGCCTTTAAATGCATTTGCGCTACCCGATGGAAAGCCTTTTTTCGCAGGGACTTATTTCCCCAAAGACCAATGGGTACGCGTACTCGAATATTTTGCGGATCTCCAAGCCAATAGACCAGAAGAACTTCAAAAGAACGCAGCCAAGCTGACCGAAGGTCTCCAACAAATGGAGTATACAGAGCTTGTCGAAGCCCCTTCTGAATTTACGCTGGCACAGGCTACTCAAGCATTTGAATCGACCGTATCCAAAATCGACATGCGCAAAGGAGGGCTGGATCGTGCACCCAAGTTTCCTATGCCTGCCATCCATGAGTTTTTGCTGGACTATCACTACTACACACAGAATGAGCAAGCACTGGCTGCGGTGAAGGTCACGCTAGATGAGATGGCCATGGGCGGGATTTATGATCAGATAGGGGGGGGATTTGCGCGCTACTCCACAGATGCAATCTGGAAAGTGCCTCACTTCGAGAAGATGCTCTATGACAACGGGCAGCTCGTGAGTTTATATGCACAAGCTTTTCAATTGACTCAAGATCCTTACTACGAAGAGATTGTAAGAGAAACTTTGACATTCATTGAGCGGGAATTGACCGACGAAAATGGCGGTTTTTATTCCTCACTCGATGCAGATAGCGAAGGTGAAGAAGGAAAGTTTTATGTGTGGAGTGCAAAGGAGATAGAAGAACTATTGGGAAAGGATGCTGCCGTATTCTCAGCCTATTATAACGTAGAGAAAAACGGAAACTGGGAGGGGAGCAATATCCTATTTATCACGGAGACGAAAGAAAAAGTCGCTCAAATGTACGGTATTTCTGTCAGCGACTTGGAGAAGGTCATGGAGAAAGGGAAAAAAGTGCTACTCGCCGCACGCGCCCATCGTATCCGCCCAGGGCTGGATGATAAGGTCTTGACCTCGTGGAATGCCCTCATGCTCAAAGGATATATAGATGCATACAAGGCTTTGGGTGATCGAGCATACCTAGAGACTGCTCTGAAGAATGCCGATTTTCTGGTGCGTAACCAGCTCCAGTCAGATGGCAGCCTGTATCGTAATTTCAAGGACGGCACTTCGGCAATCTCTGCCTTTGCCGATGACTACAGCTTAGTCATTGAAGCTTTTGTGGCATTGTATCAAGCGACTTTCGATGTGCAGTGGTTGGAGAAAGCAGAACAACTCATGGAGTATGCCTTGGCTCATTTCTATGACGCATCAACAGGTACCTTTTTCTACACGTCTGATCTAGACGATCCCCTCGTCTCTCGCACCCGCGAGCTATCGGACAACGTCATTCCTGGTTCCAATTCTTCCTTCACCAAAGGCTTATTTCTGCTTGGAACCTATCTCTACAAGCAAAATTATATAGACAAGTCCACTCAACTCCTAAGCAATGCGATGCCCAATCTTGCAAAAGAGGCTTCCTTTTTTGCGAGCTACGGCAGTGTGCTACTTCACTATGTATATCCCCCCTATGAGGTAGCGATTGTAGGAGATAATTATGAGGAATTGAGGAAGGAAATGGACCTAAAATTTATTCCACGTATGTTTCTTTTGGGAGGCCATGAAGAAGGAAAGCTAGAGCTGTTGCAACAAAAAAAGGTCCCAGGAGAAACCTACATCTACGTCTGCCAGGACAAAGCTTGTAAACTGCCCGTGAAAAAGGTAGCAGATGCTTTGAAACAGATCGAATAAGGTCAAGTATCATAAATGGGTCTGCGGAATAACTTCCACAGACCCATTTATTCTCAGCAGCTCGTGCTATTCTACCAATGTCAACTCCTCAATCAGATTCGTCGCTCCCGCAAACTTATCCACAATAAACAGGATGTACCGTACATCTACGCTGATGTTGCGGCACTGATTGACATCGTAGTTGAAGTCACTCATGGTGCCTTCCCAGTTGCGGTCAAAGTTCAGTCCGATGAGGTTGCCGTCTGCGTCGATCACAGGCGAGCCAGAATTTCCACCAGAAGTATGATTAGAGGCGATAAAAGCCACCCTTACCGTACCATCCGTCGCATAGCGCCCAAAGTCCTTCTTATTGTATAGATCCACAAGCCCTGTAGGCAGGTCAAACTCGTAGTCATCAGGAATGTATTTCTGCACGACACCATCCAGTGTGGTATAATGCTGGTAAGAGACACCGTCACGTGCTTTCATCCCCTCAGCTTGACCGTAAGAGACCCGCAGCGTATGATTGGCGTCAGGAAAGAAACGCTGATCTGCCAAGACTTCTCGCTGAGCCTGCATGTAAGTCTTCTGTAGCTTTTGGATGTTCCCTTCTATCTCTTCGTAGGGCCCAATCGCTTGAATGTATCCATTTAGGAATCCCATAAACAACGTATAGGCAGGATCCTTCTGGGCCTCTTCTACATCGAATTTCTTCGCAAACTTCTTGTAGCGATTCGAATCTGCCAGGATAGAATTGGAGAACACATAGTCTGCATGTGCTGCGAAATCGCCATTACGTTGTTGATAAATTTCTCCGATGATGTCAGGCTGTAGCTCCTTGGGCATATTCTCATAATAGGATTGAAGAATCTCTGCCATCGTCCGCTGATCGATACGGGAGATATAAGATTTGTGGAATCCACTCATGTACTTGCTGAGCGAGGCAATCGCTCCTTCTCCATCTTTTTCTTGAGAAATGGCGTCTACTGCTACGCGTAGTTGATTGGCTGCACGCATCAGCTCAATACCCATGGCTCCTTCGTAGAAGTAATCAATCTGCGTCGCCAGCGGCTGAAAGGCTCCATAGAGTTGCTCGAAGTCACTGAGAATGTCTTTGTATCCCTCCCATTTTGCGCTGTCTGCCACACGTGCAGCAAAAACAGCTTCATAAGCTTTCTTCTTTCCGATGGCATCGTTGCGCTTGAGGCCTCGGATGCGTCCTTTCCATTTCTTGTATGCATTGGCTACACCACTGGCTTTGTTAGCATACATCAAACGAATACCTTCATCCACACGCATTTCATCCTCCATGGCGGTCAATCGAATTTCGCGAAGTGCGATGCTTTGCGGATCACGTACATTCTGGTACAATTCGATGGCGTAGGAAGGTAAGTATTCATCTGTACGATAAGGAAAACCATAGACCATCGTAAAATCACCTTCATTGACACCCTTAATGGAGACAGGAAGATAATGCTTGGGCTTCATGGGGATATTTTCAGGAGAATATTCGGCGGGCTTGCCATCGGGTGCTGTGTACACACGGAAAAGGCTAAAATCTGCATTGTGTCGTGGCCAAATCCAGTTGTCTGTTTCGCCCCCAAATTTCCCCACAGCCAATGGAGGTGCTCCTACCAAACGTACATCTTTGAAAATCTCCTTGATGATCAAGTAGTATTCATTCCCCTGATAAAACGCCTTCACCTCCGCATCATAATGCGTATCTGTCACCGATACACGTTCTATGCTGTCTATTCGGGATTGTATGATTGCTTCATCAGGATCACCTGCCATGATCGCTTTCGTGATATCCTCCATGCGCACAATAAATGTGACAGTAAGTCCTGCGTTCGTGATTTCCTCCGATTGATCCTTCGCCCAAAATCCATTCTTGAGATAGTTTTGCTCCAGTGTAGAGTGGCGTTGAATCAAAGAAAATCCACAGTGGTGGTTGGTCAGAAGAAGGCCTTGATCTGAGATGATGCTTCCTGTGCATCCTCTACCAAACTTGACAATGGCGTCTTTGAGGCTGGATTGATTGACAGAGTAGATATCTTCGGCAGACATACGCATGCCAAGGTCCTGCATCTCAGACTCATTCAAGGTTTCCAAAAGAGAAGGAATCCACATGCCGCCCCCTGCCCACATCGGGAGGGCGAGGAACAACAGGAGAGGTAAAAGAATTAAGCGCTTAAGGTTCATGTTGTTAAAAATAGAAGGTTGCGAAGTAGAAGGTCAGACAAAAGAGGGGGAAAAGAAGCCGTATATCTCCATTCTCTTATCTCGACTCTCAAAATCTTATGTACCTGACAAAAAGAAATAGACTAATGTAGAAAGGATTGGGATTTGAATTGAGGCAAAAAACGTAAACCTAGTG
>JBCBPW010000062.1:0-40575 GCA_039820545.1 Bacteroidota bacterium
AATAGAAAATGGAGATACGATGCTTTTTCCAGAGCATATGTTGATGGGGATATTTTTAGTGGAAAGCCCGTTACAGCAGGAACTTATCGCGCGTGGCCTGAGTCAGGAAAAAGTTGAAGCCTTCTTTTTTTCCTAAATTTTTCTAGCACTTTCTCTAGCCTATGCGTCTTACTTAAAAATCACTTTTATGAACAAACACATCATTATTTTTTCAAGCCTAATCCTTCTGTTTTTAGGAGGCTGCGGATTATTTGATGGACCTAGAGTCTGCACAGAAGAATTGGTCGTGATATCGGTAGAGATTACAGGCGAGACGCTGGACCAGACCTATACCATCGAAACCACTACAAGTGACACAGTAGAACAAACGACAGGGCCCTCATTTGATAATAACTACACGGTCCTAGACGATGGCTATCATGCAGAACTTGGAAATAAAGAAAGAGAGTTTCGATTTGTAGGGCTAAAGAATGGGAATATCCTTGTGGATGAGCTATTTATGATCCGATCTGACGGCTGCCATGTCGAGAAGGTAAGTGGAGTCGATATGATTGATCTTTAAAAAATGTAAACGCGAACCGCTCTTTCAGTATTCCCTCCATCCCCTTTGTCTTACTTGAAAACCACCTTTATGAACAAACACATCGTAATTTTTTCAAGCCTGATCCTCTTATTCTTAGGAGGTTGTGGATTGTTGGATGGGCCTACTATCTGTACTTTAGAGTTCGTTTATGTATCGGTAGAAGTTACAGGAGATACACTGGACCAGACCTACACTATACGGACTGCGACTGGCGACACGGTCCAACAATCGACAGAGTATGTATTTGATCAGCGATACCTTGTGCTAGATGACGGCTACCAGCCCGAAATGAGGAACCGAGAAAGAGCGTTTCGATTTATCGGACTGAAGAATGGGGACATCGTAGTAGATGAACTTTTTGTCATCAAAGCTGATGAGTGCCACATCGAAAAAGTGAGCGGAATAGATACAATTGAGCTATAGGACAAACAAACTGGATTGCATAACAAGGGAATGGTCAGGTCGACTGTTCCCTTTTTTCATGGTCCTATGAATGTCCGAAAGGTCAGGTTGATACGTGCGCGATGGACGGTCTTGGTTTTGGGCAAAGCATGTAACCAGTGCCTTTGGGTTTCGCCCTTCATGAGGAGCAAGCTGCCATTTTCAAGCATGATGTGCACCTTCCTCTGCGTCTTCTTATGCTTGAAGGCAAACTTTCGGGTAGTCCCCAAACTCAGAGAAGCAATCGTCCCATTGGGAAGCAACTCCTTTTCGTCGTCGCTGTGCCATCCCATCCCTTCTGCTCCATGATGGTAATAGTTGAGCAAACAGCAATTGAAAGATTCCTGGCTGCGCTGCTCGACTAGCGCTTTGAGTTCGCCTAAGAGCGGGGACCAAGGCAGGGCTTCCCGACTGTGCTGTGAATAGGTATATCGATAAGCTTCATCTCCATACCAAGCGACTTTCCGCTGGGTGATATGCGTCTTACCAAACATGGTTACCTGATCATGCTTCCAGGGGACTGCTTCTTGCAGCCGCGTCATATAGCGTACGCTATCTGCTGTCGAAAGGATGCGCCCTACGTATTGAGCATCACCATCAAGTGGAAGGAGATTGGAATCGGATGTGGAAAAAAGATCCATGAGGAGATGCGCAGTTAAGAGATGCCCAGTCTATTTCTAATTCCTTTGATCAGTTCATTTTGGGTAAATCTCAGTACGCCCCAAGTAGGAGAATACTCCATCGCCAGGGGCTGTCCCTTGGCGAGTTTGTGGATTTGGAAATCATACCATCCAGCCTCGGCAATGTCTCGGATAAATGGCGGCGTCTGACTCATGTCCATATCGCCTATTCGATCCAGCGAACCATCCAGAAATCCACTGGGAAAATCTTGTGCCAGCAAGAAAGGACGGCCAAAGCCGACGACATCTAGTTCCTGATTCTTCAATACTTCTTCACAGAATGCACGACTCCTAAACCCACCTGTCACCATGAGTGGCAATTTGCACGTTGCCCGAACTTTCTCAGCAAAATCTAGGAAGTAGGCTTCTCTTGCACGTGTAGAAGCCTTCTTTTCATACTTCTCTGTCAAGAACGTGAGATTTTCGTAGGTCCCGCCCGAGATTTCTAGTAGGTCGATCTGTCGTTTTTCCAGCTCCTGAATGACCCAGAGTGCATCATCCTCTTCAAATCCTCCCCTTTGGAAATCGGCAGAATTGATTTTTACGCTGATGGGAAAATTCTGTCCTAGGGCGGTTCTACATTTTTCGACGATAAGCAGGAGCAATTTGGCTCGGTTTTCCAGGCTTCCTCCCCATTCGTCTGTACGTCGATTGGTGAGGGGAGAGAGAAACTGACTCAGGAGATAGCCGTGCGCCGCGTGTATCTGGATGCCTGAAAACCCTACGGCTTTGCAAAGTGTGGCTGTATTGACAAATCGTTCTAGTACTTCCAAGACTTCCTCTCCTGTCATCGCACGAGGCTTGGCAAAAAGTCCTAGCTTTTTGAGTTTCACCTCTGAAGGAGCGATGGGGTTAAAGGTCGAAAATATGGTGGACTGCCTTCCTGGATGGTTGATCTGTGCCCAAAAATGATTCCCCTTGGCTCTGCCTACACTTGTCCACTTTTGAAAAGCTTGTGTCTCATCCGTATTTTCTAGTACGATGTTGCCAGCGGCTTCCAGGTAGGTCGAGTCGACCATGATGTTGCCGGTGATCATCAGTCCTGCACCTCCCTGAGCCCAGGTCTCGTATAGCTGGTAATGGAGATCGTTAGGGGCATGGTTAGTACCTGCCAAGCGTTCGGTCAGGGCAGATTTGGCCATTCGGTTGGTGAGGGTCGACCCACAAGGGAGGGAAAGGGGGGTATCTATCATAGTGCTACAATCAATACAAATCTACGAAAAACCGAATGGCATAGAAATGACAGTTTCTCGATTTGTGTGATATGGCAGCTACTAGTGTAAGAATGGCTACAAATATTTTGACATACGCTTGGGGAATCTGTGTGAATCTGGGGGAAGTATTATGTATCAGAGATGAAAACGCGCGTACGTCTAGCATCATGAAAATCCAAGCTTGGTTAAATCAATATCCATTTGTATGTCTGCCCTTTCGTAAGGGGTAGGTCTGCCCGTGACTTTTTGGAAGCCCAATTTACGATACAGCGTCAATGCAGGTGTAAGGCGGGAGTTGCTTTCTAAGTAGACCTTTGTTGCACCTAATTCGTGTGCTTTTTCCAGCATCTTTCGTCCGAGTAGATAGCCGATTCCTTTGCCTTGTGCTTGAGGAGAGACAGCCATTTTAGCCAGCTCATAGTCATAATCAGGATCGTCCATTTTGATCAACGCACATACTCCGACAGGTTCTTCTTGGTAGCACGCTACAGCGATATAACCACCAGGATCGAGGATATAACTTTGGGGATTGTCCAGTGCTTTGCGGTCTGCTTCTTCCATCTTGAAATAGTGGGTGATCCACGCACGATTGAGTTCGTAGAAGGCTTTTTGATAGTCAGGTGTGTAGTCAATGATTTTGACAAATTGTGCCTCACGGATTTTCTTCTGCTCCCTCACTCTGTGCAAAAGCGATTTTTGATCTAAGAGATATTCAAACTCTCCGACGGCTTTCCAGATATCGTGCTGCGTATCTGTGAGTATTTGTTCGACAGCGATGTCTATATCCACATATTGTTCCTGAATGGTCTGATTCATCCTTTCTCCTCTTTCTGTGAGAAAGATGAGGTTGCGGCGTCCGTCGGTAGGATCACTTTTCTCACCAGCTATCCCTGCTTTGACCATTTCTCTCACGGTTTTGATGACGGAGGGATGGGTTTGTCCTATCTCATCGGCAATCGCCATGATACCCATCTGCTTTTGCTGACTCAGTACATAAAATACAGGAAACCATTTGGGCCGCATATCCAGGCCATACATAGGGTAGATCTGGGCAGCATCTTCCATCATACGTTCGCTGAGGATCCTGAGCCGGCTTCCCAAGGCAAACTTTCCTATTTGTTCGAAGAAAGACATAAAGGTTATCATTTACGTAACTGGTTACCTATAATAAGAAAATTATCCTAATAACAAAAAAGGTGAGGGTGTAAATATGGTCTAGCGGTATATAAGGTGGAAAAATCACCGTTTTTGCTCGTCCAATATCCCCAGCAAAAATCGATCATATGCATCTCCCTTAGGAAGTGCACAGTTGGCAAATATTCTTCTTTTCTTGTTTTTCGAACGATCGTTAAAAACGTCTCTATTCTCTACGAAAAACTACCTTTCCTTCTATTTCATCCACCATCTCTAATAATTTCACCTCTGAATCATAGGTCGCATGAAAGGCAAAGGGCTTGCCTTCTCTGATATATTGATAAATGAATAGGTCAGTCTCTGGTGAATCCAAGTCAACCCAATCCGTTTCTTTTACCCATTCCAGCACCCCTTCATCACAGGGAGGGGCAACCTGCCAAGGAATCTCTGCCACGTACACATACAAAATCCAGTTATACTTAACGGGAGAGGTCTCAGTCAATATACCCACATATTGCATCTCTGAAACGCGAATACCCGTTTCTTCCCATGTTTCTCGTACGGCTGCATCCTGTGGACTTTCGTGTGGATCGATTTTCCCACCTACAGGTGTATATCTCCCTTGATGTGGAGGTTTGAATCGTTTGAGAAGGAGGTACTGATCCTGGTGGTGCAAGATGCACAATACGGCGGGACGTTTCAGGCCTTCAGGAAAGGACATAATCAATAGGCTTTTATAGAAAACGGACGGAAAATATCTTTTATGCTCAATCCAATATAATCGCTACAAGATGATTCACGATAAAGTTTAGTATTTGAACCCAAAAAATAAAAGAAAAAAACTGCGTTTCAGTAATAGGAAAGGGGTAATTCGAGAAAAAGGATTGAACGATTGTAGATAATATTTTTTTTAATCCATGAATTTTTTATTAATGAAAATAGCAACATATGTGAGTTACTGGTGCTCTCAGGTTTGAAAATTCTGCTTATCCGTAGAATAAATCCGTAAATGCGTGCATATGAGGGGATATAGACGTTAGAATGGAAATCACTACTTCAATGTATCTGTCATGAAAATTTTCCTTCCCACCTTTTTTCTACTTTTGCTGAGCGCGACTCTATGCGCTCAGGTTCCGCAGGAAATCATGTTTCAAGGCATCGCTCGTGATGCTTCAGGCCTTGCTATTTCTTTGACGAATGTCACCGTAGGGGTGCGTATCCTCGACCCAACGAATACCATCGTCTACGAAGAAACCCACACCCTTACCACAGATGCTTATGGCCTTTTCAAACTGGCCATTGGTTCGGGCTCGGTCGTATCGGGAACCTTCAACACTATCAACTGGAAAAGTGGTCAATACAAAATGCAACCCATCCTCAATGGGACGCCGCTAGGGGTACAGGTCTTTCAAAGTGTACCCTATGCATTGACGGCAGGAGATGTATCGATGTCTATGACCGAGCTTACAGATGTGGACATGACAGGATTAAGTACCAATATGGTTCTCCAATATGATGGAAGCCAGTGGGTGCCAGGGACTGCTGCTACGCCCGTATGGTCACAAAATGCGAACATGGCCTACTATAATGCGGGTAGAGTAGGAGTGGGAGTAAGCAATCCGCATACCGCGCTGCACCTCGCAGATACCGCTAATGTATTGATTGGAGACTCGCTTTCAGGTTCGGGATTCAAGTTGATCTATTATGCTGCCAAGGGGGCTTTCAGAGTAGGATACCTCAATAATCCTTTTGGTGGATACAACTACAATAAGTTTTGGGACTACGACTCGGTCGGCTACTACTCATTTGCCGCAGGTCAAAATGCCCGTGCCAAGGGGTTCGGCTCCTTTGCTTTT
The DNA here is from genome assembly GCA_039820545.1 of Bacteroidota bacterium. Taxonomy (GTDB): domain Bacteria; phylum Bacteroidota; class Bacteroidia; order J057; family J057; genus JALEFZ01. The sequence continues at coordinate 5,909 of JBCBPW010000062.1, forward strand.
GGCTCCTTTGGCTGGGCGGATGGAAGTGGTTCCGTCGCATTCTTCGGAAATGCCAAGGGGAATAACAGTTATACTTTTGGAGGAAGCTCCAAGGGACGTGGCTCATTTACGGTTGAAGGCGTGGCTGATGAGGAGGGAGGAATTGCCATGTATGGATATACAGGCGGGCGATACGGGGTATCGATTGGAGGAGGAACGACAGGTTTAGGGGCGTCGTCCTCGCGGGCGGATTATGCCATCGCCATCGGATGGAATGCTGATGCACGTGGGCAAGCCTCGGTTGCGTTAGGACCGAGTGATGCTTACGGCTACAATGCTTTTTCTACTGGTTGGGTGACAGAGGCGAGAGGCAACTATTCCTCAACCTTCGGTTATCAGACCAATTCCTATCCTTATGCTTCGATGGCACTCGGTAGATTCAATGTGATCACAGGAGATAGCGCCTCATGGGTAAATGCAGATCCCATTTTCATCATCGGTGACGGTACTTCCAATTCGAATCGCTCCAATAGTTTTATGATCCAGAAAAACGGGCAGACCTCCGTCGGGTATAACGCCCCCACAGGCATGCTGAATGTCTCCACGGCCTTGGGAAGCTTAAATAATGGTGGCGCATTGGATGCAGCTAATTCCGCTATATTGGTAGGTACAGCAAGTAATGGAATGGCCTTTGACGCAAACCAGATCGAGGGCATAGGGACTTCCATCAATTTAAATTTTAACTCTAATCGAGATGTGACCCTGGTCTATGGGGGAGGAGATGTGGCCATCGGGCATAACGCACCCTCGGCTAAGTTGGATGTCTCTGCTACAGGCTGGCAAGTGCATATGCGAAATTCGGATACAGGAGGAGACGATTGGTATATAGGTAGCTCTGCTACTGCCTGGGCTGCTGGTGCAGGAAGATTTCTGATCAGTCCGACAAATTCAAGTACCAATGCGGCCTTGGTGATTGAAGACAGCAAGCAAGTCGGGATCGGAACGATAGCTCCTACAGACCGTCTACAAGTAGATGCCAGTGCAGGAGAGGATGCTTTCAGAGTGAGAGTAGGAGGGGCTACTTCCTTTCGTGTACATGACAATCAAGGTGCGTCGATTGGTGTCAATACTACTCCCCCCGCTAACGGACTATACGTCGCAGGAGAAACCGTCGTCGCGGGAGAAGTGCGCCCGCAAAGCGACAATACCTATGACGTGGGGACGCCTACCCGTCGGTGGGACAATGTATGGGCGACCAATGGCATCATCCAGACCTCTGACCAAAGGTTGAAGACGCAGATTCTACCCTTGAGCTATGGCTTAATGACCATCATGCAGATGCGTCCTGTATCCTTTGTCTGGAAAGATGCCCCAGCACAACAAAAAGTCGGGCTGATCGCACAGGAAGTCCAGGAGGTAGTACCTGAAGTAGTGGTCGGAGATCCAAATGCAGAGGTACCTTTGGGCTTAAATTATGCAGAACTAGTCCCTGTACTGATTCAGGCGATTCAGGATCAGCAAGCGCAGATAGAGACCTATGAGCAAGGTCAGCTCTCTCAGCAGCGGGAGATAGATGAATTGAAGAAAGAACTTCTCACCCTCAAAGCCCTGATTCATGAAAAGCGTTAATGCCTTTCTCTTGATCTGCTTATGCACATTTTTGACTGTTCATAGCCAAAGCATCGAGCGATCGGTCATCCTCAGTATGAGTTCCTGCGAGACAGTAGGTGGCAACTCCTATATATTCAATGTAGGGGAAGCCATCATCGGAACAGATGCCTTGACCATCCCCAATCTGACGATGGGCTTCCTCCAGCCGATCGACCCTACGAAGCTCAATGTGCGGGAGATCATCTTGGATGGCGTATGGGAGCGTGAAACAGTTGCGCTCAATTGGACCTCGAGTCAAGTGGCACATGGTGATATATTTTGGGTGCATCAGGTACTACCCAATGGAGAACGCCGCCCTTTGGAGCAGGTCCAGGGGCGGAGTCAGGTAGAAAAATATGCTTCTCAGATAGCCTTATTTGATCTAATGGATCTTGATCAAGACGCCCCCCATTTTCAAGTGGTTGGGGTTGGGGTAGAGGGAAAATTTACCTTTAGCAATATACTGAGCTTGTCTCCCATGGACCCTTTATTTTCTATTCAGGTATATCCGGTCCCTGCCTTTGATCGGTTATTCATAAATCCCTCTCAATCCTTGGCTGCTCCTTTGGAAATAAAGATGCTAGATGCAACAGGTAAGCAAATCTTCTCTTTCACCCCTGAAGAAAAACAGGAAGTGTATGAGGTGATGATAGATCAGCTTTCACCTGGGATTTACGTATTGGAGGTGAAGCTACCTACACGGTGGTGGACCCAAAAGATTCAAGTCTTACGCTAAGACGATATGTGGGTCAGTGAAGATCTAGGTCAAAAGCTGAAATTTCATTCATAGGAATCCTCTATATTGCCGTATGAATCAATGGCTATTCTTTCCGGTTTTAATGTGTAGTCTATGGGCTTGTGATTCCTCTCATCAAGAAACTTCCCAAACAGACCTTTCCACAAAGGTTGATGCTATCCCAGTGGATACGTTCGATCTAGCGCAGGTTTACAGGTTCATGGATTCCTCTGCTTATGAGGTAAGTGACTGGATAAGTCTGGATGTAGATGGAGATGGGATAACAGAGCACGCAGTCAAGGTGGTCCGAAAAATAGATAAGAAAAAAGGGATTTTTATGGAAAAACCCTCTGGAGGCTGGCAACTCATGGGGGCAGGAAGTCCGGCATTTTCAAGCGGTGATGACTTTCAATGGATGAACCAGTGGCGTGTAGGGGTAAAGGATAGCTTGCCTCAAAATACCTACACGGCATCTGGAGATCTCAAAGACATATACATGATACCCATCAGCGGAGAGGTACTGGAACTCATTCAGGAAGAAGGAAGTTCAGTTTTTATCTACTGGAAGTCAGGACAGTATGAGTCGGCAACTACAGAATAAAGACTTACTCCTTTTTAGTGACAATCTCTACTACCCCAAAAGCTCCCTGAAAACCATATCGACTGGTTTCTGTCGCTGATTTCAATACTCGGATCACATGAATGTCATTCATATCAACCGCTCGTTCTACCAAGGAATAGCTTTGCCCCAAGATCGTTCCATCCAGGACAAATAAGGGAGGCTGTTGATTGATAAGAGAGCTCATGCCACGAACCAGAATCACAGGATTATTTTCATTTCCACTGATACTCAAACCAGGTTGTCTCCTCAGGTAATCCAGCAAACTCAGATACGGCTGATCAACAAGCGTCTCGTCTTTTGTCAGCTTTTTTGTCTTCCGTTCTGAGAGTGTAGTAGGTGAGGACATGCGGTGACTCATGCAAGAAAACATAAGGCAAGAGAGGAGCAGAAAAAGGGGCAATAGCTTTGACATCAGATCATCAGATTTGAAGTTTCAAACATGGTCAAATTCACCACTTAATATACATCATCTCAAATGAAAAGTAAATGAGCTGCTCATGTAAGACCTAAGATTTCCTGGTTAGCCTTCTTTCCAGTCTGTCCAGTTGGTCAATTCGGTGAGGCAAAGCTGATGTTGGGTACGAATATCCTCTTGGTCATACTCTTTTTCATAGGAAAGCATTTCTTCTTTAAATTCAATCGGGAATATTAGGCTTGGGTCCCAAGGTGTGGCGAGACTGATCTTTTGGCGTGTGGTATCGATAATGGAAAGTGCAGTTAGAGGCTGACCAGATGCTTCACCCAACAACCACTCTTGTAAAGCAAGATACCGTGCTTGGTCATCCCACTTAAATTCAAAGCCAAATATCCTGTCTAAAATAAATTTTCCTTGGAGGACCATATGGTAATAAGGAGGACCAAATCGGATTTCACCTGCATATATGAAATCAAATCCATAAACACGGCCAGGGGAAAGGAAAGCACCTATAGGTTCATTCATGATTGTAGCTTTATTGTGTGTCATATCAAGATAAGAAATTTTATAGATATATTACTATTTATATAGGAGATAGCTATTACATTTTTCGAATTAGTGTTGAGGTTTTTGATGGTGACATGAATAGATTCTGGATGACCTTTGTTAAGACTCAAAGGTAAAATCGATCGAAGGGGGGATTGGGTCTAGGAAAAGGCAAAATGGATGGGATGAGAAGGTGTGTATTGTGTAGTTATTTATAGTATTTTTTACGTTAAAAAGTCCATCAAAAACCCACGCTACGGGTGGAGGGAGAGCGTATATCAAATGAAATGAATAAAATATACCGATACTTATTTTATACCACTTTGAGAAAAATTTGGCTCAATTTCTCATAAAATGCAGTGGGACTTGTCTCAGGCGGAAGTCCTGCTACCTGCCCATCCCCCAACTCCATGATGATCCAATCACCATTTTCCTTCTGTGCAACATCCATCGAAGTGCCTTACGGAGATTCTGCTCCTCCAATTCCTCATAGCTCAAAAGTGCCGTTTGCAAACCAGCAGCGGTTGCCGCCTCTTGCTCTGCTTCAAAATCAGGATCTACTTGCTTGGGGTCTATGACACTGTCACAAAAAAGGATGAACATAGTTGATGTGTTAAATGGTTTATTCTGAAAAGGCCTATCCTTGCTTGAATAAGACCTTGGTCTGCGCAGGATCTTCGCTCGTCTCAAGTGATTGACGTACCCGTTTCACAAAGGCATTGTCTGGCCAAATGGCGAGATAATTGTTGCAAAAGTCAAGCGCATCCTCATAGGCTTCTGCCTCTATCGCTGTATGGATGGCTATACGATACGCACGCTCATAGCTGGGTTTACGCACGCCAATAAGCGTTTTACTATACTTATGTGCTTCTTTGTATTGTCCCAAAAGAAAATGTGTCGTGAGTAAGTGGAAGACATTTCGGCTAAGATTGTACTGATACTTGTGCGCTTCCTGGAAGTAGGGTAGGGCCTTCACTCTATCTTTTTCTTCTTGTGCATAGTACAGACCGGCTTCGCACAAGAGATCAGCATATTCCACATCATTCCCGATAACTGCGTAGGGCCGCAGAATCTCAAGTGTTTCCAACCGTTCGGCTTGGGCCTGGTTGGGGTTACGGAGCAGATCGCCCGAAAGGTGTAGCATGGTACTCGCACCGATCCAGTAGGTTTTGAATACATGGCGTCCCATAGGTCGAAGTCGATTTCCCAGGCTTGTTTCCTGTGCGTTACCCAAAATCCAGCCCATCCCCATGATGCCTAAAGCAAGTACAGGACCTAGCCACCGCTGAGTATGACTTAATTTTGTCTTCTCGAGTAATAAGACCATAAAGACCATGAGGGAAATGGCAGGTAAAGAGAAGAGGTCCCAATCACAGACCATTGATAAAAGGGGGTTCAAGACAAAAAAAGCCGCTACATACGTTAAGGTCGTGAAGCCTAGAATGAATATCTTTGGTGCATTCCATGGAATCTGCTTGCCTTTCGTCAAGAGAATGGCGCCAAGCAAGAATATGGCTACAGGAGACCATATGCCCGTGAGGTTGAGATAATCTCCAATATGTGCAAGGCTAAATAAATTATATCTGTCCAGTGGAGGACCCTCATGTGTATAGAGAGGGAGAAACAACGCTTCTTCCAACGTATCTTTTGTAAAGGCTCTAGGGCCATCATGATTGTTAAAAATGAAAAAATAGATCCCCATACCCGCAAGCAATCCCCCGATCGTCAGCCAGAGGCCTAATTTCTGCCAAGTAAATACCCCTCTCCATGCTTCCCGCTGCTTGTAGATGATGACCATTCCAGTAGGAAGGAGAAGGAGAAAAGAGGTGATGTGAAATTTGAGACAGAGTAGAAGCAAAAGTAAAATTGCCCAGGGAAATCCCTTTTTGTCTTGCTCTATATAACGCAATAGGCCTCGACTATATAGGAGAAGACTCAGGTATACAGGACCATAGTATTCATAGTGTCCATAAAACATTTGCGTGCACGGAGCCATCAGTCCCATAATGAGGAGCATCCAGCGAGAAGCGTTTCCTTTGATTCGGCTAAGGATAAATTGTACCCATACAAGGGCAAAGGCAGCTCCACAAACGCGATTGACCCATAGCAAGAGGATACTTCCATCCTGACCTGTGAAGTAGGAAAGCAGTCGCATGATGGCGATGATGGTCTCCGTTCCCTCCTTGGGGTTGGCAAAGTCGAGCTTAAAAATATCTGTGAGGAATCGAGGCTCCCACTGAATCGCAACTCCTTTTGTAAGGTCTATGATGTAGCGTGAATCTCCAAATGCAGGTGCCGCCAGCGGAAATAAGTAGGAAAGAAGGCCCATTGTGATCGCAACACCCCCTGCGAGTAGCCAGATGTTGCTAGTTTGAGAAGGTAGTGTAGGAAGTCGTGGATTGAATCCAGGAATAGCCGTAGAAGCAAATAAGACTGTAAATAGCCCTACCAAAAAATAACGTGGGCCTACTGGTAGACCTGCAAGCAATCCCCAACCCCAGAGATGCTCAGGAAGGAAAAGACCTCCAATCACAAGTATCCCAGCAGCAAAGGAGAGAAAGATAATAGGCCATGTGTCTTTATGCTGGGATAGAAAATTCATGAATCGTATGAGGTACGTTGATTAGTCTTGTTCTTTGGCTAAAAAGTTAGAGGTTTTTGAGGGAAATACCTTCGTGAAATGCATTTCGCTTAAAATTTATATGCACCATGTTTGCATTTAACGACTATATTCCTAGTTGCTCCTAACAATTATTGTAATTTAGATATATACAATAGCTTCTGTTTATGGAGAAAAAACATCGGCTTGCAGGACGTCTAGTAGGTGGCCTGATTTGGAGTATATATCTGATTGGAACCTTTGCCCCTGAATGGTGGTGGGGAACCCATTTTCTCGCTTTTTTCTCTGCTGCCATCCAGTATGGGGTGCTAGCGGTATCGGCTGGTTTGATCCTCGCTAGTTTTTTCTTCAAAGAAAGCGACATTCCTTCGAAAACTACTCCTCAAACAGACAAATGGATTCCTCTTGGTATCGCCTTATTGGCAGGTGTCCTCATGTATCACATGCGGATGGTTGCTGACTACTATGGAGATGCCTATAAGTTGGTAGATGTCTTGGATAAAGAGGTACCTACGATTCCTAAGGGTACAGCCGAGGCATTGTGGAATCTGGATCTTTCGCCATGGGCAGGGCATATGTCTGTTTTGGCGATCATCACCTATGCTGCCCATATATTGGGGATGACGTACGGAGAGGCTTTTCTGTGGATGGGGGTACTCTCAGGGATAGGGTTTGTCTGGGTTTGGCTGACCTTCGTCTTTCGCTATTTGAAACTCACGCCTGCACGATGGATTTTGGGCTTGGCAGGCATTGTGAGTCCCTTTCTCCTGATTTATTTTGGGCATATTGAAAGCTATGCACCAGGATTCCTATTCTTCTTGTTGTGGTTTTTGGTTGCGCTTGAATATGCCAGGACGGGTGAAAATAAGTGGCTGCTAGGAACTATAGGTGTATGGTTGATATGCCTACGGCTGCACCCTGTTTCTTTGCTCTTTGCTCCAGCATTTTTGCTGATGTGGGTCCACCACAAAGGGGGTAATGCGTTGAAATCACGGCTATCCAACTGGCGAGGTATGTGGATATGGATAGGGGTGCCCATTTTATTGGCAGGAATGGTCCTGTACTTTTTTGTATTTGGGGATTACCAAGACGATCGCAAAATCCTGGTGGACACAGGGGAGTTTGACCGATTGTTCCTTCCGCTATTTGCTCCCGACCCTCCCTATGATCAGTACAATATGCTCAGCTTCAATCATATATTTGATTACTTTCAGGCTATGCTATTCTGGTCTCCGCTGGGGATTTGGTGTTTCATCGTGCTAGGATGGACACAAGGTCAGAAGACCTTTCCTGATACGCTGGCGATTCGGACCGTTACTTTGACCTTTGTACTATTCGCTGCGTTGTTTTTCGTCATCAACCCGCTCCTGGCTATGCAGATGGACTGGGACTTGATGTGTCTGCCTGTGCCTGCTTTTTTGGCGATGCTGTTGTTGCTCGTCCATCATCATGAAGCTGCCATAAATTGGAGGGGTACGCCTATTCTAGCACTGGGGATTTCCTTGCTTGTTCTACCTGTATTTGTTTTGCACACAGACAAGCAAAAGGTTGGCCACAGACTGGAGGTACTAGGAATGAGGGTGTATCACACCTATTATGAATGGTCACATCGAACAATAGAATATGGACTCAACATTCCCAATTATGATCGAAAGACTTACGAAGAGCGAAAAGCACCGATCATGGAGGAGATAGGGCGACATGCCTTGGTGGGAAATGACAGAGAATATGCGATGCTGCTACTGCGAGATGCCCGTTACTATTTGAGGGTGGCAAAGGATAATGAAAAAGGATACCAAATAGCAGCGCAGGCTTATACTTATGCCCCGAATGAAAAGAATGCGCTTTTATATATGATGGAGAAAAATTTCCTAGGCAAGGATTATCAAAAGGCTTATGAATTTGCGCGGCAATTGCTTGCGATCCAATATCCATCGGAAGCCAAAGCCTATGCCATCAGCATACAATGTGCATTAGAAGCGGGCTTGTATGAAGAAGCACTGGCACTGACGCAAGATCGACGCGAGAGGGTCGGTTCTGATCCCTTATTTGATGAGATTCAACTGAGATTAGAAACGCAGACGGCTCCTGATTCTCTCAAGTACTTGTTTAGTAGAGGGCAGTGATATATTTAAGGGAGAATGAATGGTATGGGAGTAGCAAGACGATTATATGTTTAATTTCTCGCTTCAGTAGCAAACGAAATGAATACAAAATCTATAGACATACTCAATGTAGGCTTGATCTTGCTGTCGTTATTTCTGGCAGTACAAATTCCATTTAGCCTTTTTGTGTTTGCTTATGCCTTGCTGGGACCCCTCCATTATTTCACAGAGATCAACTGGCTGAGCAGCAAGCAATACTTTGTCAAGGATACATGGTGGGTCGGACTGGTGATCGGGCTGTGTGTCTTGCTTGTCATCCCCAAGTTTTTTGCTGAGCCCAATTTTTCTTCCTTATACGGCATTCAGAGCTTACAGCCCCTACTCAATTTTTTGCTTTACTGGTCCAATGCGATCATCTTCCTTTTGCTAGCTATTGCACTTATCTTGATCAGCACTCAGAAAACCAGCTTTCGGGTAGTCTTCATAGGACTTGCCTTCGTTGCGGCCTACTTCTTTCATACGGCCCCCCTTTACGCGACAATCATTGGCCTATTGGTCCCCACCCTGATCCACGTATACCTGTTTACGTTACTGTTCATGATTTTTGGGGCGATGCGATCTAGGAGCCGATGGGGATATGTGGCCGTCGGATTGGTCATCATGGTTCCCTTTGTGATAGGGAGTTCTTACATCAATCCGCAGGCCTATCTCTTTCCAGACTACGTCAAGCAGACGATGATAGAGAATAGTTTCTACAAGGTAAACATCATGTTTGGGGAGTTTTTGGGCTTAACCGATCAAACCAATTATGAGTTTGAGGCCTTTTTCATGGACCCCATGATTGTGAAGATTCAGGTTTTCATTGCTTTCTCCTACATCTATCACTACCTCAACTGGTTTTCCAAAACGACTGTCATTGGTTGGCACCGTAACCTCACTACCAAGCGTACCCTCCTCATTTTCGGTTCTTGGCTCGCACTCGCAGGGATCTTCCTTTGGGACTATAAGATTGGATTTTACGCTGTTCTATTTTTTAGCTTTCTCCATGTCTTTCTAGAGTTTCCACTGAATTGGATCAGCATCAAAGGAATTGTAGGAAAGTTGGTACCTGCCAAATTATAGATAAAAACACTAATACCGCTCTGCGTAGCCATCCAGCTACGCAGCTCCTAGCTCTCTTAGACTCCCGTCTAACCAAGCTCGCAAGCACAGCCCTTTCCCGCTCTGCGTAGCCATCCAGCTACGCAGCCCTAGATCTATTAGACTCCCGTCTAACCAAGCTCGCAAGCGCAGCCCTTTCCCGCTCTGCGTAGCCATCCAGCCCTTAGCTCTCTTAGACTCCCGTCTAACCAAGCTAGCAAGCGCAGCCCTTTCCCGCTCTGCGTAGCCATCCAGCCCTTAGCTCTCTTAGACTCCCGTCTAACCAAGCCAGCAAGCGCAGCCCTTTCCCGCTCTGCGTAGCCATCCAGCTACGCAGCTCCTAGCTCTCTTAGACTCTCGTCTAACCAAGCTAGCAAGCGCAGCCCTTTCCCGCTCTGTGTAGCCATCCAGCTACGCAGCCCTAGCTCTCTTAGACTCCCATCTAACCAAGCCAGCAAATGCAGCCCTTTCCCTAACATCGAGTTACAACCAAAAAAGAAAAATGGGCCATCCTGTTATCCAGGACAGCCCATGTTTCATATACAAAATTCCGTTCTACTGCTTAACCAGTTTCTGTGTCAACGAACGATTGTCCGACTGGACTTGTATCTGGTAGATTCCTACTGGCCATTGCACAAGTTCCGTATTCAATTGCTGATTAATCGTCTCAAGTTCTCCCCGAAGATGAATCAACTCCTTCCCGTTGACACTCCAGACGCGCAGGAGCACGTCGCTAGTCGTTTGACCCATGTCAATCAAGACGGCATCCTGTGCAGGATTGGGGTAGATGTTCCAGACAAATTCCTCTCCGATACCATTGACAAATCGGATGGGACTGAACGTGAAGGCACCATCAAAGTCGACTTGTCTCAAGCGATAATAAGCGGCTTTACGGTTGGGATAGGTCCACATATAAGTCTGGGTCTCCTGCGTCGTACCTGCCCCTTCCACAAAACCAATGGTTTCAAAAGTCTGCTTATCAAAGCTCATCTCGATGTCAAAGCCACGGTTTTGAAGCTCCGAAGCTGTAATCCATGTCAGAGCGACATGGTCTCGATCCTGACGGACAGCGTCGAAGTCTAGCAGAGTGATCGGAAATGGGAAGTTTGTATTATAGGTCTGAAAGTAAATCCCATATCCTGCGCCTTCATTTGCGGAAGGTAACTCATGCAATCCATCCTGCCAGATGATAATGGCATCTCCTGTAGACGTATTGTCAGTTGCGACAGATGGAAACTGCTGATAGTCTGTCGTGTTGGAATTGACTTGCGTCTCTGCAACGATGATAGAAGGCGTATTGTCGATGACCGCTGTGTAGACACCCGCTGCATCTCCGTCCTGGTCATAGCCTGTCCATGCCACTATGAAGAAGTTGTTGGAGGTTTTGGCCACCTCGACATGATGCTGGGTAGAAGCTGTGGTGGCATTGACGCGAAGCTCGGCACCTTGCGCTATACCTGGTGAACTGAAAAATTGAATGTAAACGCCATACCCATCCCCATCTGTACCGAAGCTGGACCAGCCTACAAGGTATTGTCCTGTTTCATCCATTGCCACACTTGGCGCTATCTGGTGGCCTGTAGTGGTCGTATTACAAATGAACGGAGGTCCCTGTTGGGCGCCCGAATTCCGGAACACTTGACCATATATGCCATACCCATCCCCATCCTCATTGAGACTCTGCCAGACAATCACAAAAAGACTTACACCGGAGAGTGGGGATGAGACATTAGGATAGATCTGCTCACCAGTAGTAGTGGTATTCACGAGGAAGTCGGTAACGATTGGGACACCTGTAAAATTGTATATCTCTGCATAGATGTCCCCATTACTTTCCCAGGTAATCACATATGCATCGGTTCTGGTTGCAGCAGCTTTAGGATGGCGTTGTGTACCCAATGTCGTATTATTGGCACGCGTTTCTCCTTGAATCAAATTACCATCGATTCTGTATATCTTAAAGTATACATCCCATCCGTTGCTTCCTGTAGGTGTATAGCTTTGCCATGTGATGAGGAATTGTCCTGCATTATTGATGGCGACGTCAGGCTTTCGCTGGTCGGAGGCTGTAGTGGTATTTACCAAGAATTCAGGAACAATCACAGTACCTGAAGCGGAGTAAACCTGAGCGTATATCCCATATCCATCACCGTCTTGGTTAAGTGATTCCCAGACGACTACATATTCCCCTGTAGTAGCCATGGCTACTACAGGATTTTTTTGGGTACCGAGGGTCGTAGCATTGGCAAGCGTCTCCAGTCCCGATGTCGTGAGCTGGGCTTGCAAGCTTTGGAGGGAAACCAGCAGGAAAAATCCTACTAGTCCCCATATTTTTTGTTTAGTCATGATAAGAAGTTAGGACTATGTGATATGACTATTTTTTCCCTCCTGTGATACTTTGTTGTGAGGATTGCTGGTCGATCTTCGCTTCCAGTGCTTGCATTCTGGCCTCCATTTGTGCCATGATCGACTCATATTTATCCATGGTTTCCTGGTATTGCTCCATGGTATGGCTTTGCTTTGCGATGACCTGCTCTTGATCCTCGACTTTTTGGTTGAGTTCCTGCACAGCCTTGGTGAGAGGTACCACAAACTCTGCATAGCGGAGGCCATAGGCTTGTTCATCAGGATTCTCTGGGACTTTTACCCCACTGAAGTCATACCCAAGGTTTTGGGCGGCACGTTCGACCTCCTGTGCGATGAATCCCGAGTAGGGAACGGTGGATTTTTGTGTGGCGGCATCTGTGAGGCTACCCAGGGAGCCACTGCCTTGGAAGTCGTGCATCTTGGCCACATCAAAGTTGTAGGTTACAGGGCGTAAGGCAGCGATAAAGTCCAAACCTGGGACATTTTCTTGTACATTTTGCTTAAATCGACCGTCTGATGTAGCCGTCCAGTTGACTGCGCCTCCGATAGAAGCCGTAGCCGCATTGCCGATGTAGGCTTCATTATTGGCTGAGAGCGTATTACGAGAACCTAAGAGGATGGAGTTTTCGCCCGAGACGGAGCTAGAGTCTCCGATGCTGATGGAGTGGGCAGCTGTGACAGAGTTGATGGTTCCAATGGCCAAACTGTAGTCTCCAGATACAGCAACAGATTTCCCGATACCAATTCCATCGACATTGTTGATGTCTGCTTCATATCCCAGACCTATGCCAAAGGCTGTATTGGTACTACATCTGTAGCCGACCCCCAGCGCATAATTGCCTGAAGAGTAGGCAATGTATCCAAATGCCATAGAGCCTGTATTGTCTGCGCGGCTGTTGTTTCCAAAAGAAACACTGTACTGTCCATTGGCATCAGAGGAGTAACCTATGGCAATGATGTCATTGTTGTCTGCCTCCGCAAAGGACCCTAAGAAGGTGCATCTAGAACGATTGGTATTGTTAAAGTTGGCATCATGCCCCATGCCTACATTGTCTTGTCCCTCACGATTAGAATATCCCGCGGCATATCCTACATAGGTATTGCGATTGGCATTAGTTTGAGAGTTCGTACGGTTGTTATCCCAGCCTGCTTTGTAGCCGATGAAGGTATTCCGATCGCCGTGCTCATTGGCTGCCCCTGCCCCTTGACCGATCATCGTATTGAAGTTGCCATCGGAGCAGTCGATCCCTGCGGAGTCTCCTACACAGGTATTTTTTTGGCCTACCGTATTGTCATAGCCCGCTTCATTTCCGATGAAGGTATTCCTAAAACCTGTCGTGTTTGTCCTTCCAGCGGTACTTCCGACAAAAGTATTGTCGTCACCATCTGTATTTTCATAGCCTGCGTCCTCACCGATGAAGACATTGTCCCGACCAGAAATATTCTCATAACCACAGGTCTCTCCAACGAAGGTATTGTCTGATCCATTCAGATTATTGAGTCCTGCATCCGTACCGATGAAGGTATTGTCAGTGGCTGTACTTACGCGTCCTGCGCGTGTACCTACATACGTGTTATCGGTACCTGTGGTATTGGCTCTACCTGCATCTTGCCCGATGAAGGTATTGTCCGAAGCTGATCGGTTGCTGAATCCAGCTTGTTCACCCACGAAGGTGTTGTTGGAGCCCGAGGTATTGCGCGTCCCAGCAGAGTCTCCGAGGAAAACATTGTAATCTCCTGTAGAATTACTCGAGCCCGCGCCTGTTCCCAAAAACTGATTCAACGTTTGGGCTTGGACAGGATTGAACACGTAGAGTGCGAGCATGCACAACATACAGAAGGATAATTTCAGGGATTGCATAAGTGAATCATTTTATGTGTGTGGATAATGGTTAATGGGGATTTAGGCTAATGTGAAAGAACGATATGTATATAGTTCCAGAATGGCGCATGATTGTAACATTTTTATCAGGAGAAAAATGTAATGGCCGTAACTCATATTTTAATGTAGGAACATATATATGCTTAAAGCGTAAAATATGGTGTTTGAATCATTTGAAGTGAATATCCAATAGCCCTTGAGCTTATTCCAATAGATGCTCATACGGATTTCAGGATTTCTAAGCGACGTATTATTGTCGGATATTCACTGTAAATGTTCTTCGTATTTCGTCTTTGGCCTGAGCTTGCAGAGGATGCAAGCCAAAAAGGCAAGGAGTCATAAGGGATAGTTTCAGGGAATGCATGAATGAACAGTTAGGGTGTATGGAAAGAATGTGGGGGGTATTATTAATTAAGTGTACAGGAAAATTCACCAACAAATCCAGAGATCATCGGGGAATACAGCTCAAAGAAGGCCAGTCATATAGGCAACGAATACAGATTGAATATATGAAAATTGTTTAATTTTATATGGTTTTTGAAATGTATGTAAAGAGTTTTTTTAGAAAAAAGATCTATTCAGGGAAATATGTATATATATAAAGGGTAATTTTTTGTTTTTGTAATCATATGGGGCCTTATGCGCCTTAGCGATAAAGTAAAAAAGACTACCAGTAGGGCAGTCTTCATGCGAAAAAATGACGCATTCTTAATTGGGGGTAAGAATGAAAAATGGTGGTGAAGCTATTCTTTTAGTAACGGTGTGCTCAATGTCTGGCCTCCTCCTGATACTTGTATATGGTAGATTCCCAACGGAAGCTTAGGAAGGATTTGGTTGATACGAAGATTGAGCTGTGTAGGAGATTCAAACGCTTCGGTCAACTGTTTTCCATGTGCATCCCACATGCGTAGGTGTGCCGCTCCTGTGAAATTTCCCATGTCAAGTGTGACTTCTCCTGAGGTAGGATTAGGGAAAAGCGTAAATAATGGTCTATTCTCCCCCCCTTGGACGAAGCGAATGGGACTGTAAGAGAAAGCACCATCGAAATCGACCTGCTTGAGCCGATAAAAAGCCGCATTCTGTTGAAAGTATTCGAAAGTATATCCCTGTAGACTTGTGCTGTTGCCCTTTCCTTCTACAAAACCAATTTTTTCAAATACCTGTCCATTCTCACTGATTTCAACCTCAAATCCCGCATTTTCTGATTCTGAAGCTGTGCTCCACTGAAGGCGTACAGCCTCGGTGCTGACGCGATGGGCTTGAAATTCCAACCAACTGATAGGAAAGGGAAGGTTGGTGGTGTAGGCTTGTGAATACACACCGAAATCGTCTCCTTCATTGGCGGATGTTCCTGTGAGGAGCCCATCCTGCCACACGACCATGGCAGAGCCTACGGAAGATTGATTGCTGGAAACAGAGGAAAACTGTTGATAGTCAGTGGTATTAGTGTTGACGAGGTTTTCGGCTAGTACGACCGCTTGCTCCTTATCGTATATGGCAGAGTAGACACCTGAGTAGTTTCCATCCTGATCAAAACTGGTCCACGAGAAGATGAAAGTACCATTGTCTGTCGCTGAGACATCTACATAGTGCTGACTAGAGGAAGTGGTAGTGTTCACCCGAAATTCTGAGCCACGGGCTGTACCTGAGCTGTCGTAAAACTGGGCATAGATTCCATATTCTGAACCATCCTGGAGGTAACTAGCCCATGTAATGACGGTCTCTCCCAGGTCATCAATCGCAGCATTGGGCATGAGTTGGTGCTGTGAGGTTTCAGTATTCACCCGAAATTCGGAGCCTACAGTAGCGCCTGAGGCATCATATTTCTGCGCATAGATACCATACCCATCTCCATCTTGATTGAGACTTTGCCACGTGATCAAGAAATTGCCGTCATCTGCTTCTACCGCTACCGAAGGAAAGATTTGTGACCCGAGCGTAGTGGTATTGACGACAAACTCGGATGTTTTGGTCACACCCGATGCGGTATACATGCGTGCGTAGATGTTGGTGTCACTTTCCCATACGATCACAAAGTCTCCACTGGATTGCATGGCCACTTGGGGTTGCCGCTGAGAGCCTGAAGTGGTGACATTGACGCGTGTCTCCGAGATGCTGCTGGTTCCCGATACGGTATATTTTCTAAAGTAGATCCCCCATTCGTCCCCGTCTTGATTGAGGCTTTGCCATACGACGACAAAATTTCCTGCGGTATCTATAGCCACTTCGGGGAATCTTTGCGCATCACTAGTAGTAGCATTGACGAGGAAATCACTGACACTAACCGAATTTGCTGCATCGTATACTTTGGCATAAATACCGTATTCATCCCCGTCCTCAGCAAGCGACTCCCATGCGATGACATATCTTCCTTGAATATCCATCGCGACAGAGGGATTTTGCTGGGAGTTGGCGGTAGTCGTATTGACGAGGGTTTCTCCTCCGCTTGTGGTCAGCTGTGCTGATAGAGGAAGTACGAAAGATAGAAGAAAAAGAACCAGGGTAAATGAAAGTGTAATGGAGACGAGCCGCATGAAAGAGGGTTATTTGACCAATAAACGACATACTTAATTATACTGTACAAATGTATATTTTGAATTTTGGAATAAATAACCGAATTCCTCCTTTCCTTAACAGCAAAGAGAACCATAAATCATGAAAAGAAGTACAGAGGAATAAGCCAGATGAAGCGGTGTGAATTTAAAGGCGCAATATGTTTAAAATGAGCTTGTTGTGAGTGGCTGGCGTTTCATAGAGCACTCGTTGATCCTAGACTACTCCTTGCCTTGACTATAAAAAATATCTGTTCGTGATTTTTTCATAAACCACAAACAGACAACTTTTGATAAAAGCATAAATTTCTTAACCTAGAAATAGACGAATAGCTGTGTGAAGGGATACGAGATGCCTACGCCTTAGTGATCGTCCTACGAGGCATCAGTGTTGAATCTCCAGTGCTTGAATCCGTTTTTCCAAATCGGCAAACTTCGCCTCACATCTGGTATTCGTTTGCTTCTGACCTTCTATCTTTCCGTACAGTTCCTTGACGGCTTGTGTAAGCGGGACTACAAATGCTGCATAACGCAGACCATAGAGCTGATTTTGAGGGTCTTTGGGGCTCTGTACACCACTAAAATCGTAGTGGATATGGGCTGCTGCTGCCTCTACTTCTTGGGCAATAAAGCCCGAATATCGGATGGCTTCTTTCGCTTGGGTATATGCTTGTAAGCTATCTGAAAGATCTCCCATACCTGTAAACTGTTGCATTCGCTCTACGTCAAACTGATAGGTCACAGGCCGAAGGGCCATGATGAAGTCTAGACCTGGGATGTCGTGTTGGATGTTTTGCTTGAAGCGACCGTCCGAGATGGCCGTCCAGTTGACGGCTCCGCCAATAGTCGTCGTACTCGCATTGCCCAGATAGACGGTATTGTCGGTTGAGATGTTATGATTATAGCCGATGAGGATGGAATTGGCTCCTGTCACTGTGTCCAGGCTTCCGATCGCTATGCTGTAATCTCCTTGCACGGTAACGATTTGTCCGATGCCGATGGCATCTGTATTGTCGATGTCTACCTGTCTTCCCACAGCGATGCTATGCGTAGTAGCCGTACTACACTGATAGCCAAAACCAATGGAGTAGTTTCCAATGACATAGGCATTATAGCCAAAACCGATGCTCCCAGTATTTTGCACTCGGACCTCATTTCCGACGCCTATAGAATATTGCCCGCTGGCATACGCATTGTAGCCCACAGCTATGATATCGTTATTGGCCGCAGTCGAACTCGCACCTACAAAGGTGCAGCGCGCATAAGTATTGTTGGTGAAATCTGCGCTAGCCCCTATTCCTACATTCCATTCTCCTTCACGATTGGTATAGCCTGCAGCATAGCCGAGATAGGTATTATAATCTGCATTAGAAGTGGAGTTGGTTCGATTGTTATCCCATCCTGCTTTATATCCTACAAATGTGTTACGGTCTGCATGCTCCGTAGCTGCGCCTGCTCCTTGACCGATGAAAGTATTTTCTATACCTAATCCACAGTCCACACCTGCAGAGTCACCTACAAAAGTATTTCTACTCGAAGTGGAGTTATCTTCTCCAGCGTCATTTCCAATAAAGGTATTTCTATTACCCGTTTCATTAAATAAACCTGCATCCCTCCCCACAAAGGTATTGTCGTCCCCATCGGTATTGTAGTAACCTGCATTTTCCCCTATGAAGACATTGTCAGATCCTGTGGTATTGGTAAAACCTGCCTCTTCACCTATGAAGACATTGTCTGTGCCTGAGGTGTTGTTTTCTCCTGCCTCTGTACCGATGAAGACATTATCCAAAGCCGTATTGAACATACCCGCTTCTTGTCCGATGATGACACAGTCGTCATTGGTCGTGAGGGTGCGCCCTGCATCATGGCCTATGAAGACATTGTCATCCCCTGAGGTCATATTGAAGGCTGCATTCTCTCCGATGACTACATTTTCTGAACCTGCTGTATTGGAAGTTCCTGCAGAGTCTCCGATGAAGACATTATAGTCCCCTGTAGACATGCTGATCCCCGCCCCTGTACCCTGTGATTCATTCAGGGTTTGTGCCATCAAGCCCAAAGGAAGAAGCAGAAATAGGATCAATGAATAGCGGATCATGCTTTTGATTTTTGGTAGTGGGAGAGAAATGAGAGGAGCTTATTTTTGAGAATGAAGAGTAGGTGAATCTGTATTCGTCGACTTCCCTTCAAGGGTTTGTAGCCTTTTTTCCAAGTCATCTATCATTGCTTTGTATTGCTCAATGGTCGCTTCCTGTTGCTCTGACATCTGATGGAGTTCTTGCATGGCTTGCGTAAGCGGCACGACCCATTCTGCATATCTCAAACCATAGGCTTGATCGTCAGGATTTTCGGGAACTTTGACACCACTGAAGTCGTATCCAATATTTTGTGCCGCACGTTCAACCTCCTGGGCGATGAAGCCGCTGTAGCGAATGCTTTCTTTTTCCTGTCCATCGTCTCGTATGCTTATAGGGAGATCTTTTTCTCCTACAAACGACTGCATCTTGTCCAAGTCAAATTGATAGCTTACGGGTTCGAGCGCGAGAATGAAGTCCAGACCAGGAATATCTGTTTGAACGACGCGTTTGAAACGCTTGTCTGAGATCGCTGCCCAGTTGACTGCACCTCCAATACTTGTGGTGGTGGCATTGCCCATGTATACCTCATTGCTCGCTTCCAAGGTGTTATTATATCCAATGAGGACAGAATTGCTGCCTGTGACGGTGGCGTTGCTCCCGATGGCCAGACTGTAATCACCTTGTACCGTAGCTGTATTCCCTATTCCGATCCCATTTGTATTGTCTATGTCTGCATAGTAGCCCATACCGATACCATAGCTAGCGACGGTACTACAGCGATAGCCTATGGCGATGGCGGATGTACCATTGGAGTAGGCTGCATAGTTCATGGCGATACCTCCTGTGCTGGTGATATCAGGAAAGTAACCCAGGGATACGCCGTATTGGCCATCGGATTCTGATGCATAGCCCACGATGGTGACATAGTTTGCGTCAGCCCGTGCATAGGCACCGATAAAGGTACATGCTTGTCTAGTGGTATTGTTAAAATCTGCCAAAGCACCGATCCCGAGATTGTCCTCTCCTTCCCTGTTAGAATAGCCTGTTTCAAACCCCAAATAGGTATTTTGATTGGCATTAGAGGTAGAGTTGGTACGGTTATTATCCCATCCCGCCTTGTAGCCGATAAAAGTATTTTTATCTGCATGCTCTGTAGCTGCTCCTGCACCTTGACCGATCATCGTATTGGCAAAGCCAAGGCCAATATCTGTCCCCGCAGAATCCCCCACACATGTATTATGGTATCCTGTCGTGTTGTCCGATCCCGATTCATTGCCCACAAATACATTTCGGTAGCCCGTCGTATTGCTGATCCCACTTCTATTGCCAATGAAGGTATTGTCATCTCCATCTGTATTGAAGTATCCCGCATCCTCCCCGATGAAGACATTGTCTGTGCCTGTGGTATTAGTGAAACCTGCTTCTTCCCCAATGAACACATTGTCCCCACCAGAAGTATTATTTTCACCTGCTTCTGTACCGATGAAGACATTGTCAATATTGGTATTGAGCATGCCCGCTCTATGGCCTATGAAGACATTGTCAGAGGCTGTGGTCATCGTGCGCCCAGCATCTTGTCCTATGACCACATTTTCACTTCCACTCGTTATACTAAAGCCTGCCTGCTCTCCTACGAGTACATTCTCCGATCCAGAGGAGTTGGTCGTCCCAGCCGAATCTCCGATGAAGACATTGTAATCACCTGAAGAGATACTGGCACCAGCTCCTGAGCCTAGCGTAGTATTTTGGGTTTGAGCCCACAGGCTGAGCGGAAACAAAAGGACAAGAATAAAAAACGTGCGAACCATCTGATGTGTGTTTGGTGAAGAAGTGGAGGGGAAAAAACGGTAAGTACTCATACAAAAGAGTGCGAGACTTATTTCAATAGGAATTTATTCATTACTACTACTTTAAGTCTCAGTTCTCGACTCTCAAAATCATTCGTCTATCTACTTAGGTGGATTAGCTGCCACAGATTGTGTAGAAGGGGGTTGAGATTCTAGTGCTTCCACTCGCTCGACCATCTTATCCAATAAGGCTTCATATTGGGCAATGATGGCTTTTTGTCCTTCGACTTTTTCATTCAGTTCTTGTACAGCCTTCGTAAGCGGAACCACAAACTCTGCGTAGCGTAAGCTGTAAGCTTCTGTTGTGGAGTCTTGGGGAATGATCACCCCGCTGAAGTCATATCCTACTTGCTGACTAGCTTCAGCAACTTCTTGTGCAAGGAATCCTGTGTAACGCAGGTCTTCTTTGGCCTGAGCAGCTTGAAGGACGATGTCGGGCAAGTCCTTCTCTCCTGAAAATGCGCGCACTTTTTCCAGATCAAATTGGTAGCTGACAGGTTTGAGTGCGAGGATGAATTCCATGCCTGGGACATTTTCCTTTATTTCTTGTTTCAATCGACCATCTGAAGCAGATGTCCAGTTGACGGCTCCTCCTATACTGGTGGTCGTAGAGTTGCCCAAATAGACATAATTACTGATGGCGAGGGTATTGTTATATCCAATAAGAACAGAATTGCTGCCAGTGACCGTAGTGGCATTGCCCAAAGCGATGCTATAGTCTCCTTGGACCAATACATCATTTCCAATCCCCACACCTTCCTGATTGTCTATCTGCGCCGAATATCCAATAGCGACTGCATTACTTTGATTGGTCAGTGTTTGGTAGCCAATTCCGACGGCATAGTTACCATATATAATGGCACTACTCCCTACACCCACGGTTCCTACATCGTCTACGAGGATATTATACCCTACACCGACGGCGTATTGTCCATTGGCATCTGAGCTGTAGCCTATGATGGTGATGTCATTGGCATCAGCTTCTGCACCAGCCCCGACAAAGGTGCATCGATTGCGTGTAGTATTGTTAAAGTTTGCATTGGCTCCCAAGCCGACATTGTCTTCTCCTTCACGGTTGGAATAACCTGCTGCATATCCCAGATACGTATTGCGATTGGCATTGCTAGTGCTATTTGTTCGGTTGTTGTCCCAACCCGCCTTGTAGCCCACAAAGGTATTTCGATCGGCATGCTCTGTCGCTGCTCCTGCTGCTTGTCCGACCATGGTGTTGTAGTTTCCTAGACCAATATCGGTTCCTGCGGAGTCTCCAATACATGTGTTGTAGATTCCTTCCGTATTATCCGATCCAGCTTCGTTGCCGATGAAGGTATTTCTGTATCCCGTTGTGTTGTCCAGGCCTGATCTATTGCCGAGAAATGTATTGTCGTCACCTGACGTATTGAAGTAACCCGCATCTTCCCCAATGAATGTATTTTGTGATCCATCCAGATTGTTGTAGCCTGCTTCCTCACCGATAAAGACATTGTCAGTACCCGAAGTATTATTTTCCCCCGTCTCTGTCCCTATAAACACATTATCAATAGCCGTATTGAAATAGCCTGCTTCTTGTCCTATGAAGACATTGTCTGAGCCCGTCGTAGTGGATCTACCTGCATCGTGCCCGATGAATACATTTTCTGATCCGCTTGTCAGACTAAAGCCTGCTTGTTCTCCTATACAGACATTTTCGGAACCTGAACTATTGTTTGTCCCTGCTGAATCTCCAATGAATACGTTGTAATCTCCTGTAGAAATGCTGACTCCAGCTCCTGTACCTATACTTTCGTTATTGGTCTGAGCTGTGAGAATAAGGGGCAGCATAAGGAAGGATAGAGGAATGATGCGGCTTATCATATCACATGTTCGTATTTATATAGTAAATGTAAATTCTGAAAATAGAACTATGTAGGAGAAAAGAGCCGATTACTAACAGCAATTGCAGGGGGCTCTCATCATGAAAAATGGGAGAGAAGAGATGAAAGAATTCTAGAGAGGAAGAAGGGATTTATTGGTTGTTCGAATCCATGACTAGGCTATTTTGAGATAGGGAGTGAGGTTTTTAAATATTTGACTTTGAGTGAAGTAGCTTGTGTTTTCCTTGTCTTTAAGAGGCAGGGCTCATGATGTGGGGGATGAAAAAATGCTGTGGGGGTGACGAAATGCGTGGCGTGAAATTCATGCAAATGTTAAAGAGGCGTGCAAAAAAAACGTCAGGCTTGAAAGGGATGTAACTGGTTAGCAGAAAAGATGTGATAAGAAGTATAGGGACAGAAAAATGTGATTCCTTTTCTTTCCTAAATTAATGATAGTCATGAAGGAGTAGGCATCGCGTCTCTACAGAGAAAATGAATCCTATCTGAATACGATGGATTCTTTTTCTAAATCTAGGTGTAACATCCTGAAAAATTGTAGATTCAATGCCTAGTTTAGATCTACTGTTTTCTGACTTTTATTATTCAATAATCGTGAACATACCTGTAGAGTCCTTCGAGCATCATATCAAAGCATCCGTTTTGCAATCAGGTTTGACCTTTTATACCAAGGGGAACCTAGATTTGATTGAGGAGCCTTCTGTAGGAACCTATCGTGCCTCATTTAGGGAAAATGGGGAAGAGCATGAGGTCGAGTTGGTCATTCACCAAAATCAGATACAAGGATTTCATTGTACATGTAGGGATGCAAAAAATCCGATCTGTAAGCATGGAGCGGCGCTATTATTCCACACCCAGGCAGATCTACTGGGACTCGAGGTCAAAGCTCCTAAGCGAAGGAAGGCCGCAGCGAAGAAGGCCAAGCCCAAAACAGCGAAGGAGAAGTTTGCCGCTTTTGTAGAGTCGATTTCAGAGGAGGAACTTCGGGCTTTTGTCATAGCGCAGGCGGAAAAGGATAAAGATTTCAAGAGTCTCCTTTCCTTTCACTTTATCCATCTGGCTGAGAAGGAATCTACGACGGTCTACAAGTCTTACGTAAGTTCGATCATTAAGAAGGCTAAGGGAGGAGCCAGATATTTTAGTCAGGCGAAAATAAATGTAGTCATTGTTGAAGTGGAGGAATTGCTAGAGCGAGCAGAATCGGCCATTGAGGATGAAAACTATCTGCGGGGATTTTACATCGCATCTGGAGTTCTGGAAGCTATCACCTTGAAGTCTTATTTGGGTGGGTATGCAGCTTCTGTCTTTTTTGATCTTGCAGAATTGGCCTGCGATGTGATAGATTTACTCACAGATGAAGATCTGGACCAAAAGGAGCACAAGAAGGTTTTTAGTTACCTACTGAAAACATTCAACAAGAGGAGTTTAGAAAGTACAAGACTTCAGCAAAGTATGATTCAGCTAGCTATCGCTATGCGAAGGACTGAAGAAGATGGTAGGCTCATTATCAGGCATTTACGAGATTTCGAACAGAAGGTAGATGTATTTAGCCGTTTATCCTACGAAGTATTTATGTTGGAGGTGATCAACGAGATCGAGGGAGTAGAAGCAAGAGAAAAATTTATCAATACCCACTTAGGCAATCCCGAAATTAAGGAAATAGCCTTGACAGCTGCTTTGGCGAAAAAAGATGCAAAAAGTGCGCGCAGGATACTCCTACATCCTTCAGACGACAATATGGTTTTTAGTCTGCATGAAATGACAAACTGGAAGATATGGGAGTTTCGAATATTTACGCTAGAGGCAGGCCCACAAGAAATCCTGAAGGAAGCCATGAAAAGTATCAAAAAGTATCCTAACCATTTCATGGAGTATGCAGCGGCCATCAAGATGCATACACCTCCAAAAGCTTGGAAGAAAAAGGCAGATGAATTAATGAATTTAGCTCAAAATATATCTGTAGGTATGTTTTTTGAGTTTAGCGCAAGTGAGAAAAGATGGGGCGAGCTTTGGGATAAATTACAGACATGGGGCATCATGACGGGGCAAATTGCAGGGCTAGGTGACAAGCTAAAGGAAGAAGATACAGAAGGAAAGGAGGAATTTCTGAAATTTCTCGAGAAAGGTCTCAAGCATGATTTGGCTCATTTCAATAATCAGGAGGTCTATCAAAGTGTGATAAATGTCATACGGTCCATTCAGGATATGGGGGGAAGCTCACGGGCATTACAGTTGATTCAAGAATTGAGGCAAGACTATCCAAGACGAAATAAATTAGAGAGCTTACTCGATCAGCTGAAACTAGTAGTGGAGGCGACGGATAGCATGGAAGGATAAGTGAAAAGCACTCCTAGGACCATCCTGGATCATGAGAAAATTAGCCGAAAATAAAGGCCTCATCATCAATCAGACAGTAGAGCTGGAACTGCTCATTTCTGTGACGATTGTATTTGCCTCCTTTCAGTTTACCGATTGGGTAGAGGGAGTGACAGCTTTCCTGTACAATAAGAATATCTATGAGGAGTCAGCCATCACATTGGTGATTGCCTTTGTCGGTATTTTCTCTTCGATCCTACTTCCCTTGAGTGTAGGTGTACACTTTATTTTGAGAGTGTACTGGTTGGCGCTGATCAGTTTGAAAGCGAGTTTTGACAATAGACGTAAACAGCAGATCACCCTCAAGAGCCCTTACAATAAAATTATGGCTCAAAACTTGGGGACGGATAAGCAAATTTATCAAATCGATCAGATCAGCAGTTCTCTGTTTGCATTCTCCTTCTTGATGCTCTTTGTATTTGCTTTTTTCCTCATAGCAGGCATCACATTTTTCTGGTTGATTATCGCACTCATCCGACTGGCTAAGGTATATCTATGGTTAGAGCCCCTGTTGATTGTATTTGTCATCTTAATGGTTGTGCTCACCTTACTCAATGTCATTGATTTTTTGACATTGGGTACTTTCAGACGAAGCAAAAAGGCATGGGTGCGCAAGGGTTTCTATCCAATCTATCGATTTTTTGGTTGGATTACCTTTTCGTTTCTATATCGAGGGATCTATTACCAGCTCATGCGAAAGATCCCAAGGAGGATTCTCATGGGCTTTATCTTGATATTTGTGCTGGTTCCGATCGCGGTGACTGGCGGAAGCTTCCGATCCAATGTGGTGATACCGACAGGAAGGATAAACAGGGTATTAGATGCAGAGTCGGACATTGCTTACAATCAATTATATGAAGAAAACTTTCAGGAACACATGCCCATTTATTATCCTTACATTCCCCAATTTCATATACCGCGAGACCAGCACCACATTCCTTTGAGTTTTCCTATGAGTACCAAACTTGAGGAGTTTTTATTAGATACATGTGAACATGTAGTTGCCTATGGCAATCGAGGATTTGCCTACGCTCGCAACTCTACTTCATTTAGTATCAGCGATTCCATGAGGAAACCTCCTAGACAATTTATGGAGGATGCGATGGCATGTTTCGGTCAGCATTTGACGCTCTACCTTGATGGTCAATTATTGGATCAGGAGCAATTTTACTTCCATACACATAATGAATACGGACGATTATTGATCAGTACCATGATCGCTTTGGATAGTATTTCTCCTGGGCATCATTACTTGAGATTGACAGGAGGTGTGATCGTGGAGGAGGAATCTATCGACATTCCCTTTTTCAAAGATTGATCAAGTGTATCTTTTTAGGTTCCGTAGCGTAAAGAAGATGAAATCCGCTTACATCCTCTCTTCCTTATTCCCTCATTTCCTTTAACTTTGTCACCAATTAAAAACTGGTTGTCAGAGCTAGGATTCTTTTGTGCTTAAAAGTGAATATAATTCTCATTCCAAGCAGCCTGTAATCTAGCCTCTGACTTCTGAACGTCTAAAAATAATGGACATAGCAAGCAAGTACTCTCCCACTGAGATCGAAGACAAGTGGTACGCGGCCTGGATGGAGGCCAAAGTATTCAAATCCACCCCCGATGAGCGTGAGCCTTATACCATCGTGATGCCCCCACCCAATGTCACAGGGGTCCTGCACATGGGCCACATGCTCAACAATACGATTCAAGATGTACTCATCCGCCGTGCGCGCATGCGCGGATACAATGCTTGCTGGGTGCCTGGTACAGACCATGCATCGATCGCTACAGAAGCCAAAGTCGTACGGATGCTCCGAGAACAAGGCATTACCAAAGCCGATCTCACCAGAGATGAGTTCTTGAAGCACGCCTTCGAGTGGAAAGATAAATATGGAGGGATCATCTTGAAGCAGTTGCGTAAGCTCGGAGCCAGTGCCGATTGGGATCGCACCTCCTTTACGATGGACTCTGAGTACTCGGAGTCTGTCATCCAGGTATTTTGCGATCTGTATGAGAAAGGTCATATCTACCGTGCCAACCGCATGGTCAACTGGGACCCTGTAGCCAAAACAGCCCTTTCAGATGAAGAGGTTATTTACAAGGAGAAAAATAGCTTCCTCTATCATGTTCGATACGAGATCGAAGGCATGCCAGGAGAGTATGTGACGATTGCGACGACACGTCCTGAGACGATCATTGCGGATACCGCCATTGCGATCCATCCAGAGGATGAACGCTACACCCATTTGCATGGCAGGCGCGCCATCGTCCCGATTGTCAATCGCTCAGTCCCCATCATTCAGGACGACTATGTGACCATGGACTTCGGGACAGGTGCCCTAAAGGTCACCCCCGCTCATGACGTCAATGACTATGAGATCGGGCAGCGCCACGGCCTGGAGATCATCGACTCTATGAATGACGATGGTACAATCAGCGATGAGATGGCCGTTTACCAGGGAATGGATCGCTTCAAGGTTCGTAAGCAAATCGCCAAAGACATGGAGGCATCAGGTCATTTGGTGGAGAAGGAGCCTTATACCAATTCTGTCGGACACTCCGAACGTACCGATGTGGTCATCGAGTCGCGCCTTTCTCTACAGTGGTGGCTCAATATGAAGAATGTTTCAGGTCCTGCATTGGAAGCGGTCGAGAATGGAGATGTTGAGTTGATCCCTGGCAAGTTCATCAATACCTATCGTCACTGGATGGGAAATGTTCGCGATTGGTGCCTATCGCGCCAGTTGTGGTGGGGACATCGCATTCCTGCTTACTTCATTGACGGATCGGAAGAGTATGTCGTGGCGACTTCGACTGAGGCTGCCCTTGAAAAAGCCAAGGAGAAAACAGGTCGTACAGATCTGACGATGGCGAACCTCTCTCAAGAGGAAGATGTATTGGATACTTGGGCTTCTTCCTGGCTATGGCCGATCTCCGTTTTCAACGGTTTGACCCAGCCTGGCAATGCAGAAATTGAATATTATTATCCGACCCAAGTATTGGTTACGGCTCCAGAGATTCTGTTTTTTTGGGTGGCGAGAATGATCATTGCTGGCTTTGAATATAGGGATCAGCGTCCCTTCAAGGACGTTTACCTCACAGGGATTGTACGCGATAAACAGCGTCGCAAGATGTCCAAGTCACTAGGCAACTCACCTGATCCCTTGGATCTGATTGCAGACTACGGAGCAGACAGTGTACGTGTAGGGATGTTGCTTTCTTCCCCCGCAGGAAATGACCTGCTCTATGACGACGCGCTGGTCGAGCAGGGAAGAAACTTCGCCAATAAGATATGGAATGCTTTCCGTCTGGTCAAAGGCTGGGAAATCGTAGATACAGAGCAGCAGGAGCGCGAGAAGATCGCCATTAAGTGGATGAAGGAGCGTATCCAGGAAGCAGGGGTAGAGGTAGACGATCACTTCGACAAGTATCGCCTGTCAGATGCGCTGATGAGCATGTACAAACTGATCTGGGATGACTTCTGCTCATGGTTCCTTGAAATGATCAAGCCTAACTATGGGGATCCCATTTCTCGTCAGACGCAGGAAGAAAGCCTGGAGATTTTTGAAGAGTTGATGAAGATGTTGCATCCTTTCATGCCGTTTTTGACGGAGGAGCTGTATCATGGGATGAAGGAAAGAGCTGAAGGAGACTTCATCTGCATCGCGCAGCAGGTCCAGACTAAGGGAAGCGAAGCACCGATTCTCCAGGAAGTCGAACTGATCAAAGAAGCCATTACTGCCGTCCGTGCCTTCAGAGCTGAGAAAGGCCTTTCGCCCAAGGAAGCGATCGAGCTATACATCAACTCGGAGAAGGAAGCCCTTTTCCAGCACTACGAAAGTGTCTTAGTGAAGTTCCTCAACACCTCTAAGATCGAATTTGCCAAGGAGCAGATAGACGGGACAGCTTCTATCCGTGTACAGTCTCACGAGTTCTACATCCCGCTGGGGGCGATCGATGTGGAAGCAGAAAAGGAGAAGCTCTATAAGGAAATTGAATATACAGAAGGTTTCCTGAAGATTGTCTTGAAGAAGCTCGGTAATGAACGCTTCGTCAACAATGCCCCTGAGGCGGTCGTAGCGACGGAGCGCAAGAAGCAGGCAGATGCCGAGGCAAAGCTAGAGGTCTTACGCAAGAGTCTGGCTGAACTAGGCTAGAAAAGAGGTAGGGTTCATGGATCATTTTTCTGCTTGTAGATATGAAGGCTGCCCTATTGGAGGGTAGCCTCTTTTTTCCACATATCAATAGTTTTTAAGAAAAAATCACATGCAAGCCTACAAGTGAAGCAAGCATGATCCACCCAAACCACTGGGTTCTACTAGACGCTGCTCTGTAGATCTGATGAACAGGAGATAGGCTACTACTTCCAATATGACTCATCAATCCTACGCCCAGAGCAAGGAGAATCACCCAAAGCGCACGCTCAAGGTAGCTCATCTCTGGGGTGTAGCGGAGGAAAATAGCATGGAATCCTATGGTCAATAAAGCGGCGATCAAGACGCGCCATTGGTCGGGCTTAGTTAAAAGAACCGCTAGGCAAATGATGACCACAATCCCACCATTGATATAGGTACGTAACTCGTTGAGGGTATGTGTAAAAGCGATTTCTGCATTGTCAAGTTTGGTGGTCATGAGCAGATAAGCCGTGAGGATACCCGAAAATAAGGTTACGAGGATGGTCATTTTCCCTGCATTTACCATCTGGCGATCTGTCGCTTGAGGGTTGAGATATTTTTGGTAAATGTCAATGGAGAAAAGTGTACCGAGCGAGTTGAAGGTTGAATCTACAGTACTCATGAGAGAGGCAAAGAGCGCACAGACGATAATGCCTCGAAGTCCTGTGGGTAAAAAGTGATTGATGAGGTAAGGGAATGCCGCGTCGGGATCTGTCAGGCCATTTTCTCCCAAGACACCCACCAAGGCAATTCCTGGGATGATGATGATCGCGGCCATCATGTATTTGAGCAAGCCTCCGACCATGAGTCCAATCTGTACGTCCTTTAGACTGCGCGCCGCCAGCGATCGCTGGATCACGCTTTGATTGGCACACCAGTAATTGATATTCAAAAACAGAAGTCCGATCATCCCTATCCAGGGGAGCTTGGGGTGATCATTGGACAAATGAAGGTGCATTTTATCTCCCGTCTTTTCGTACAATTCTCCTATTCCTCCCAATTCTTTTACCGAAATAAATAGGAGAATGATCCCTCCTAAAGTCAGCAGGCTAAACTGAATGATGTCTGTCCTCACCACAGCAGTGAGTCCACCAAAGAAGGTATAAATCGCTGAAAACACCCCCAAGAAAATAATCAGTAAGGTAATTCTCGTCTGAGCTTCGGGAATATAAGTGGCAAATATTTCCCCAAATACAAGATCTGCTGCATAAGCTCCCCAAAATAAGGCAGCTCCCAATCCGATGGTGGCAAAAAGTAGCATGTTAGCAACAGAGTAGGTGAGGGCCACCCATTCACCCATTCGCTTTTGGATAAACTGGGTGATGGTGATGATACGCTCTTTGAGATAAAGAGGAACAAAGACAAAGGCAGCCAGCCACATACCTTGTACCGCGTTGATCTCGAAGTTGGCTTGTGCCAATCCGTAGAGATAGGCCGAACCCATCATTCCCAGGAATTGATAACCTTGGATATTGGTGGCAATGGTCGAAAGTGCAATCGATGGCCAGCGAAGGCTGCGCGAGCTGAGGAAGAATTCTTCGGTACTCACCTCTTCTCCTTTCTTTCGCCCTGAAAGTGCCACAAATAATACAATCGAGAAATAGGAGAGGACAATCAGGAGATCAAACATAAATCAAGGTTCATTTTTCAGCATTCATTTTTCAGGAGTGGTGGGCGCGAATCAGGTACGCTTAGCAGCACCTAGGGGAGTCATGGGGATAGATGTCGGGATGCGTTGGTAGTGTTGAGCAAGGGAAATATTTTGAAATCGAGGAAGGACATATTGAGCGAATAGCTGGGCTTCTTCTTTGTGGGGATAGCCTGAGAAAATGAAGGCGCGGATGCCCATCTTCATGTAACGTTCGATTTTGCGTGCGATCTGGTCTGGATCACCTACGAGTGCGGCACCGCAGCCCGACCTTGCCCTGCCGATACCTGTCCAGAGATGATCCTCCACAAAGCCTTCGTTATCTGAAGCGTCCCGCATTTGGGATTGGCGGGCTACGCCGAGCGATTGAGCATCCAGTGCACGGTTGCGGATTTCATCTCCTTTGTCCTTGTCGATGTCTTGCATGAGCTGATGCGCATAGGCACGAGCCTCTGCTTCCGTCTCCCGTACGATGACATGTATCCGCAGCCCAAAGTCTACTTTTCTCCCATATCCAGCAGCCTTATCCGACATGGTTTGCATCAGTTCTCCTAATCTCTCTTCAGTCTCTGGCCACATCAGATACACGTCACAGTAGCGCGCACATAGATCAACTCCTGGAGGGGAGTATCCGCCAAAGTAGAGTAGGGGACCTCCATTTTGTTGATAGGGTTTGACAGGTAGGCTAGGCAGTTTGAATTTATAAAACGCTCCTTGGAAGTCGATAAAGTCCTGCGTCCATGCCTGTTGGAGGATCTGTATGACCTCAGATGAGCGAGCATATCTGCTAGCGGAGTCTAGATCTTCTCCTGGGAGGTTGGAAGAAATGATATTGATGGTCAGTCTGCCTTGCAGGATATGGTCCAGCGTCGCGATGGAGCGCGCCAGCATCGGCGGATGCACTTCGCCGCAGCGTGTCGCTACGAGGAGGGAGATATTTTGCGTTCGAGGTGCGACCGCCGCCGCAAATCCAAGGGTGTCCTGCCCTACTTGGTAGGAGGATGGGCAAAGGATATTTTGAAAACCTAATTGATCAGCTGTAAGAAGGATATCAGAAGTATGGGAGAAGGTACTCTTGTAGGCGTTATCATGACGACCGAGGAAAGCATCGTCTCCATTGCAAAGCGGAGCAAACCAGGCAAACTCTGCTCCTTGGAGAGCCGCTCCTTTGATTTCAATAGGCATAGTAGTAGTAGTCTGTTGCCTAATATTAAGAAATTTAGATGAATTTTTTATTTGAAATAAAATATAACGACGTTATTAACCATGGCCACTTGCTACAGTAAGTGCTATTGTGCTGTGTTTACACAAGCGTATCGTGGACGCGCCGCCACGGCGTTCGCCTGGGTTATTGGGTGCTGACATCTAGGGCTTTATCCTACGCCCGCGCCTAGTATCCCTGTATCCACAGAAACCAATCCGCGTGAGCGCACATGCTGGGAAATGCCTCACGGCATTTGATGGAGGCACTTACTGCGGCAAGTGGCTACGTCTTGACGAGCTTCAATGTCTGACTTTGCGAGCCGACATGTACTTTGAGGAGGTAAATACCAGGAGAGAGTGTAGAAACATCTAGTCGATGATCTATCGACTGACCCTCCATGACTTTTTTACCTTCTATCTGATAGACTTCATAGTCCGCAGGTCCCAGCAGCCCCTGAACCTGAACATAGTCCTGAACAGGATTGGGGGAGAGACGTATATCCCATGCAGTTGGAGGGGCGATGTTTGTCGGACCAAAGCCCGTCCTCACCAAATAAGGACTCGGCATCTGTGTGAAATCACCTCCTAAATAATATTCTCCTCCATATTCTAGGAGCTGCCTGATAGGTGCATTAAAAACACCTTCTGGAATGGCAATATTTTCTAAGCTGGTGTAATACCCAAAGTGACTACCAAAGGTAAGAGAAACAACACCTGCATTAAACGGATTAATATCGGGAATATCACCCACAAACATGAGCCTATTTTCTGATAATACCATATCATAAATAGCTGCTGAACTATCTGTTGTTAGATTGTCCATGAGAATGAGAGGTTGTAGGTCTTCATTAAGATAACGTGTAACACATACTTCGCTCCTACCTGGATCACGCCCACAGCTTCCCGATATGTAGAGAGAAGTAGTCCAGGGAATCCACGTCGTCAAAGGACTGTAAATCTGCCATACTGTATCTGGGAGACCAGAATCAAAAGCTATTACGGTTTCTGTTTCAAAATTGACCTCTAGAAAATTCTGGGAGTATACCATTTCAGGTGTTTGGAGAGGGAATTGAACCTTGACAGAGTCAAATTTTCCCCCATAATAATATCGCGTACTGGCCTGAGCCGTACTATGAATCTGGCCATATACTGTCATGATGAGCTCCCAGTTTCCTGAAGGGTCTCTATGCCACAACTCTTGAAGTTCAGATTGATCAGGAGGGGAAATAATTATCCCTAGTTCTATTCTTTCGAAACCGCCATTTTTCCAAATATCATAACCATCCAGTAGCGCAAGCCCCGATGCTTGTGGACGTAAAGGAACACTGATAAATTCCCAGCCAGAATCGACCCTACGAGCAGCAGGATAGGTATTCCCATCATGCTTGAGTGATCCAACGAGGTACATGGTCTTTGGAAAATCCATGAACAGGATATCTGATAGCGATTCGATGGTGCCAGGAGGTAGATCGTCCATACAATACATTTGATCTTGTTCGAGATATCCTATTCCCATACAGGGCATTGAATCCATCACAAGAAAATCTCCTGCGAAATAAATCCTGTCATCCGAGGCGACCATATGTGTAACAGGACCATCTACTTCTCCGCCTACAGAAGCAAAAGGTGTAGTAGGCGCATAGGCAGGCTGAATCCATGCCAACTCATCTAGTTCAAATCCATGAGTTGATGCCCATGATTCAACGCCAGATGTCTTGATATCCGCTAGATAGTCATAATTGTGCTCTTGCTGGATCTGTCTCGCAAGTGCCTCATGTCCAGAAGCTTTCATTATGTGACCTACGGCGCAGTGCGTACCCAGATGGTCAATGAAATAGGGTGTGCGGATAGGATGATGGATATTTTGGGGAAAGATGCCCGCCTCTGCATAGACTTTGAGTGAAGCCAAAAGGGTGTTTCGATGATTGATTTGCTGTAGGGATAGTTGGGCTGGTTGGTGGGCTCTCAAATATGCAATGACATGCAATAAGTGGAAAGTAATCTTCTCCTCTTCTGTGGGATAATCTGGGAAATCTTCAATGAAGGCGTCTGGATGGTCGGACCAGTGGGTGTTGACTTCCTGCAAGAGGATAGGAGGGTCAATGGATTGTGCATTTATACTGCCCCAAGAAAGGCAGCATACTAGGAGGATTCTAGTCATATTCATAGTTGATGGTATTAGGTCTTATTATGAATATAACGCTTATTCCTCATGAGATGCTGCACCAAATTTTTCTAGATTACATAGTTTTTGTGAAATAAAATCTAACGTTGTTACGTGGGTCTGTCTAATTAGTTTGACAGATGAAATAAGGTTATGTTAAAAATAAAACTTTTTCACTACTCGCACTTTAAGTCTTTAGTCTTGAACAAAGTGAAATCCCTAAAGGGATGATGTCGTTTTATCTGACCTCTTCTTAAGAATTAAAGGATGCGTTGAGAAGGAGGGGGAGTACCACGTGGGATTATGCGATATATATGCAGCAATACAGTGATGGAGCGTATATATACTATAGAAATGCGCCTACGTGACTCGTCTATCTTCTAAAGATTATCACAAAGACTTTCATACACCTTATGTTGATCTGTGATGAATGCCTTATTTCTCCTATTGATTCAAGTGCCTCATTTCTTTTCTGCCTGAGTCTCTTTTTCCATTTGCAATTGGATGAGTTTGTTATACACATCTTGAACCTCTACAGGTTTTGTCAAAAAATCATTCATGCCTAACTGCAGCAACTCATCCCGTGTCTTATTGAAGGCATCTGCTGAAAGGCCAATGATAGGAATTCTGTGATTCAACACGTGGGATTGAGGGTCGCGGAT
Source organism: Bacteroidota bacterium (assembly GCA_039820545.1). GTDB lineage: Bacteria > Bacteroidota > Bacteroidia > J057 > J057 > JALEFZ01. The sequence goes on from JBCBPW010000062.1 coordinate 40,541, forward strand.
AATTCGTGTAGCATCTCGGCCATCCATGACGGGCA
>JBCBPW010000063.1:0-12882 GCA_039820545.1 Bacteroidota bacterium
CTCATACGAAATTCTGACCCCTGAATATGATTTTCCTTTTACAAGTCCCCAATCCTACTTATCCACTCCCCCAAGACATAGAAGAAATGGGCAGGTCAGCCACCGAGGCTTCTGCTATCCCTCCAGCAGGAATTTTGGAGATCATTGTTTTCATTTTTTTGACCCTGTTGATTCTGAGCATCATTACCGAAAGAGCCACTACTTTTTACTACATCTCCTTTGTCAAAAAAGATAAATCCAAATCTGAGGGACCGATCATTCGCGACGGTGGTCCTACGCCTCCGAGTGCCCATTTGGAAAGGGAAAAGAAGGTCACCTTGGCTAGTTTGATCATTGGTATGATCATCGCCCTGGCATTTAAGGCAAATATTCTGGAGATGATAACCACGAGTCAACCGACAGAGACGCTTTTTTGGAGCAACTACAGCAAGCAGCTCAGCCTTGAAGGAGGAGATGCCATGTCCATGGGAGCGAAACAAGGATGGTATATTCTCAAACTAGTGATTGGAATCTCCCTGACAGGCTTCTTCTTGAGCTTTGGCTCCAAGTTTTTCCACGATCTACTCGACTTGCTGTTTGTTTCCAAAAATCTAAGAAGGATACTGACGGACGAGAAGCAGATGGAAATGCTTAATAAAGGAAGTAATTCCTTTATAAAAGAAAGCCAGTTTGAGGCGCTCACTCAAATTCAAAATAAACTGGACGAAGGAGTAATTCCACAACTACATAGACAGAACATCGTAGGAGCGCATCCTAAGATCAATGATGATGGACAAGCTGTGCTACATCTCGAGCTTGAAGATGAAGATATTCATGACATCCCACCAGAAGTAACTTTACAAGTCAGAGGACGCTCCGTCAACGTACCTGTGGAGGTGTCTCGAAATGTCAAAGCAGCAGATCCTCACGTCGGTCCTGGGCAGTCTTTGCTTGCCTTCCCAGCTACTACATCGGGTCGTGTAGTCCCATCCAAAGGCACTTTCACTTGTACCTTTCAATCGCCGATTTCTGGAGAGATGTATGCCTTGACTTGTGCGCATGTGGTACCCTTTGAGTTTCCTCCTAATCAAAGCACGGTCAAAAGGTTCATTCCTGAATCAGAGAGGTCCAAATACCAATTTAAAATAAACGAAGATACGACAGCTAAGCTCGTATACTACCAACTAGACGAGGAGCTTGACCTGGCTGTTCTTCAACTTGAAGGAGGGACACACTCCAACAACATCCAAGGCATAGGAGATATTACCTCTTTTCGAGAGATTGTTCCTATCGACGCCGTCCTACGTACCAGAGTCACTATCGTGAATCAAGAGAATAAAAATCTGACAGGATTTGTGGTGAAAGTAGGTGCCTCCCAAAAGATTGGCTATCCCAATGGCAATTTGACCCTGCGAAAATTGATGCTGATCCAGGGGATGAGACCCAATCGGACATTTGGGGCTATCACCCAAAAAGGGGACTCAGGCGCGATCATCGTGGACGATAAGACAAAAAAGATAGTCGGAATGGTGATTGGTGCTACCTCAGATAAGAACTATACCCTGGCGGTTCCATTCTCCCGCGCGATGCAGGCCGTTTCGATGAACCTCGACTACAACGACAACGAGTAGCCTTCTCCTATTCCACAAGATGCACCTCACTAAACCATTATATAATGAAACTACCCCTTTTATTTTTTATCTTCTTCTTATCTTTTTTGCATCCCCAGATCGTACAAAGTATGTATGGGCAGTACAGTATAGATCTTAGCTTGCAGCAAGTAGATGCGATTCCACCTCAAACAGAGGCTTTGGTTGATCTTGTATTTACGGGGACGAGTGAGAGCCAATTCGATGATCTGGTGATTACCTTCCGAAAAGCAGGCAAAAGCCCCTACCAGCTAAGTAGATCCGAGATGGCTATGGAGTCACATGCAGGGCTACAAGTAGGGAGATTGCTCATCACGCCGACCAGTAACCCCATTACCCGTGTGTCGAGTTGGACGCCGCCTTATCAGGTCGAAATCAAATATAAAGACCTTACCAAGGTAGTAGAAGTGGGGAGCAATGGTACGAATGGGACAGCATTGACTCCTCCTGACGAGGACAATACAGCACCTACACCAAGCTTTGCTCCTGGCTTTGATTGTGAAAGCCTACTCCAGTCTCGTAGCCTCGTCCAGCATAGCCTTCGATTCGCCGAAGCTGTAGATGCAGGCGACAAAGATCCGATTATTTGCCTGCTCAACTTTTATGGGCGTAAAGGGCAAAATGAGGTAAGGGATTATGCAGAGTTGAAAGAGCTCTTTAAGCAGAATCCCTTTTTCACCTCCATCTTAGAAGATTTAGGGCCTGGGACCGATTTCAACTGGGATAGTGCTCCGATAGATTCTACTGTGATTCTCATCAAACGAAATGGAAGTATCGCGCAGAACCTAGCAGGAGATCCTCCCGCAGAAGCCCAAAGTCTGGTATTGGATGGGCTAAACACCCTGTTTCCTCCATCAGAGGTCCTGCCTGCGCTGGCAGAGTTTACCGCCAATCGCTTCAAAGAAGAGATCAACATTGCTTTCTTGAATCGCCTCAGAGACAGGCTTTCAAAATCTACAGAGCTACAATCGATATTCCCCAACTCCTATCGCCTCTTGGCGTATGCAGACATGTTCAGCTACAATGTATTCGTCGGGGACTTAAAACAAGCGTTTGATGACGACCTGCAGGATCTGGATCGCAACATCGCGACTTACCTCCGTGTCAACCGTGATTCTCTCTACTTAAAGGGAAAAGCCGAAGAATTTGCCACAGCTATCGACTTTACGCTGCTTGCTTATGACTCATGGAAGGCAGAAGAGGCTGGACTGCATCCAGCGGAGATTGTACGACTCTGGGGGAATTATGACTTCTCCCCCAAAGTACCCCAGAATATCAGTGGAGCTATACAGACAATGGCACTCATTTCTAAAAATCTGGAAATCAGTAAGTACCAAGACAACAAGCTTACGTTTGGGTGGGCCTCACAAGATGAGTTGTTACAGATGAGCCGCGACAAAATGTCTATCCGTGCCTTTTTGGGATTTATTTATGAAGCAGATGAGTCTACTATGCGGGACATTAATTTTCGCATAAAAACAGAGGATGGGGCTGCTACCAAGGTGGTGAATTTGTGGACGCTTTTTCAGGATAATGATGAGAGGGCCAATAACTTGATCGAGTTTGTATTCGACATGCTGCATCAGATCCAGGAGCTTCAGACAGTGGCTAAGAATGTACAGACAATTGCTAGGGAAAATAAAGCGCTCAAGCTAGAAGGGAAATTTACAGAGATTGACAAGTCTTATTATCGCAGAGCTTATGCGCAATATGCAGATGCGCTCAGCGATTTATTGGCGCCATTCTTAAAGAAAGGGAATAACTTCTGGGAACCCACAGAAGAACAAAGAGCCATCGCAGAAAAGATTGGAATTTTCCTGGCCTTCAATCGCGAGTTGAATTCCCTCGTTCTGGCAGCGCGTAACCGAGAGTTTGAGGAAGCCCTCCTGAAAGCCGTCAGTATCTTGGATAATATCTACGACTATGCAGAGGCAACTACTTATGAACCCGTTGTCAGAGAATTTGTACAAATTGGTACTTTCATGACGACAGTCGCGCAGGCAGATAGTTCGGAGGAGATCCTCGCCATCATAGAGGAGGCAGCACTTCCCGTGGGTTCCTATTCCATCAAAAGATCTAATCGATTGACCGTGTCCATTAACTCCTTTGTCGGAGCAGCAGGCGGCTACGAGATGTATCAAAAAAGTGCTGTGACTGATAATCCAGCAGACTCTACAAATGTATCCCAGGGATTTTTTGCATTTACTGCGCCCATCGGTGTGGCGATCAGTTTAGGTCCCTCGCGGGATAAGCTTAACTATAAAGAAAGTTTGGGAAAAAATATCTTGGCGGGTAGTTCGCACACCCTCTTTTTTAGTTTGATAGACATAGGGGCTTTGACAGCTGTCAGTTTGAACAATGATACCTTGCTGAGTACGCTTCCTGCATTGAGTTGGCAAAATGTATTTGCTCCTGGTGTACATTATTACTGGGGTATACCCACGACTCCGCTGGCATTGGGGGTGGGGACTCAGTTTGGTCCCGCGCTCCGAGGTGTACAGGGAAATGATACAGATATTCGTACTTCCAGTTTCCGCGTGCAGCTAGGCTTGACGGTAGACATTCCCTTTTATCATGTAGGCATCAATCCTGGGAGAAATCTGGACCGAAGCAAAAGAGAGAAGCGATGGACCAATCGTGAGAAGAAAAAGGCGGCAAAGGCAGCAGCCAAATAAGGAAGTAAATGAGGTAGAGACGTCGTTTATGGCGTCTAATACCATGCATAGTGGCCAAGAGAAAGAACAGGTAAACAAAAAAATCCCTCTAAGCATCAAACTTAGAGGGATTCTTCTTTAAAAGGTGCGGTCTGGACGGGACTCGAACCCGCGACCCCATGCGTGACAGGCATGTATTCTAACCAACTGAACTACCAGACCTTTTACAATATCAAGGTTCAAAAGTCATATTGCATGGTAAATGGACCTTCAACTAATGGTTACACCATCGTTTAAATGTACCCATTGGATCCACAAAAAATGACCTAAGAAAGGCGGTCTGGACGGGACTCGAACCCGCGACCCCATGCGTGACAGGCATGTATTCTAACCAACTGAACTACCAGACCTTGATGTAAAATAACGTTTGTGTTGAAGCCCTTGTTTCAACGTGGATGCAAATATACCTTCTAAATTTATTCCTGCAAATAATATGAAGGATTTTTGTCCATTTTTCTCTCAAATATATCAACATTTGAGTACCCCTATTTCGTAGAGAATTGATTCTAAATACGAAAGATGATCATGAATACTTTTATACACATTAGGACCTCACCCCTCGTAATTCCCGTAACTCCTCAATCTTACGCTTGAACCAGTCTCGCTCCACCAACAAGGCGTATTGATCCAGTTCAGTCTGTAGCTTATCGGGATGACTTTTCCCCTCGAACTTGGCCCGCGCCAGTTTGCGAATGAACTTGGCCATGTTCATGTACGCTTCTCGGTTTCGCTCGGCCAGCGTCTTATTGCGTTTCAGATAGGTATAGAAGGCATGGCAACGCGACAATAAAGATTCCATTTCCTCACATTCGTAGTAGTTTTTCATCAATAGCATATCGTAGGCAATCCGATAAAAGGGATCGATGAATGCCACTGTTCGTAAATGTTTGAGCGAGATATCATATTCACCCTTGGCGAAGTACAGATTGGCTAGATTGTAAGAAACGGTCCCTTCTTGATAGGCTTCAGGTAGCTTGTCCCGCATTTTGAGAATGGTGCGTTCGGTCCATTTATATTCTTCTAGTTTGAGTGCGACTGTCACCAAGTTTTTCAGAATTAGATTGATGGGTAGACCCATGATAAACAATAGTCCCTTGTCCAGCAGGATCTTATAGATGTCGAGCATGTCTCGGAGAAACCCTATATTCCCCATTTTATATCGACCGATACAGTAGTTCAGCACGAAGGAATACATATTGACCAACTCCTCATGAGGAATTTTTTTGTGCATACTAGGAAGTAGAGCTCGCAGCCTGCGATAGGGCCGCTCCGCATCTTCCATTTCTTCGGTGAGCATGCGATACGTCTGAAAGTACATCTCTAGGGTAGGGGAGCTTTCGAGATTGGCTTTTTCACAGTAAGCAAGTACATCATCAAGGAATGTGATCTCCGTATTTTCCTTAAGGATCTTTTTACGGTTGATGATGGCACAGGCGAACCGCAGTTTCTCAGTAACGAAAAAATGGTCCAGACTCTCAAGGGTCGTCTGAAGTCCTGCTTCTACTGCACGATTATTTTGTTGGAGTGTCCATTGTGTGTCTATTTCGAATAGGCGGAAGTTGTGATAAAAGAAGTCGCCATCCTTATAAGGGTATTTTTTGAAGCTCTGATGCGCATCCTTCAAGTTGGTATCCATGTACTGGTCTAGGCCGCGCTCCCTCAGCACTTGGAGGGCTTGTAGGTGATAGGTAATGCCATTTTCGCGAATACGTAGGTCTACCATGAAATCCATCACCGCTCGCAGTAGCATTTTATTGAGGCTGTAGAGCTTGTCTGCTTTGTAATCCTCTGCGGGATAGAGTTTCTGGAATAGCCGGTCCTTGGCAAGGGACTTGTGGTCAAAATCAGGATGATACTTGACCAATAAGTCAAATAGCTGATGTACTTTGGGGGGAATCTGAAAATAGGGAGAATGAATATAGCGGTTTAGTTTTTTGAGCTCCTGTGGGGTGAGTTTTTTAAGGAATTGTATGACCTTGGAATGATGCATGAAGGTAATGTCCCTATTGTGATATTTCCATCTATTCGTAATAAGGTAGGAGATTTATCTGGAAGGAGGAATTCTATTTAAATGGGAATGTTACAGAAGAAGGGAAGTGAAAATGGCTGATTTCGTGTGATCTTACGATGTGCCAAGCTTCACTTCCCTTGTAGGTCATGGGGTTAGGGGGCCAGAGGCCAGAAATAAGCTAGGAGTTAGTTAAGCATCAGGATGAGGGCATTTTCAGTAGAAGCGGTATGAGTCGGAGCTTGGGGGTCAAGGTCAATGAAGTTGAGTTTGCGGACTGTACGGTAAGAGAGCTGCTCTGCCTCCATGGTGTAGGCCAAGGATCTCTCATCATCCCCTACCGCTACAAAGAGTTGATGTGGGAGGATGATTCTTCCTAGCTGTGCAGCCGAGACGCTGTAAGTAGCCCCTGGCTGAGCATCCACCAACGTGAAGAGGGGTCTCTGAGAATAACCGTGCTCATAAAAGATGATATCTGCTGTCTCCTGACCTTGGAAGGTAAAGTTGATCTCCCATTCAGTCGTTACTTCCTGCGTAGGCATGCTTGCGCCCATTCCCCAAAAACCGAACTGAGTCCAGCCAAGGATCATAAGGATTGGAAGCATGAAGCGGCGGTATGTTGTTGACAGATAGTTCATCTTTGCGATCACTGTTTGTAATTATTTGATTCAAAAGTACTGCGAAACCATGTGCAGAAAAATCACATCTGGAAGTACATCTGATCTCGAATTCTTACATGTATCAGGATGGGATTTTGATTAGTATTCTGAAAAAGAATGGATTATATGATTTTTAGATAGTTGTTTTATGATCAAAATTCATGTGTTCTGGAAAAATATGAAGGTATTTTAGGTAGGAAGGACCCGAATTTTTTTAGAAAAATATGAAAAAGTATATCGGGGAGTCTCAATCACAAATGAAAGGATGGGGGGAATGAAGGAGTAGTAGATACGTCCATTCATGGCGCATCCTGTAGATAGGATGGATAATACGGGAATAAGCTAGTGGTCAGGGTCTTGCTGGGATTAGGATCTTAATTGCTAGTGGTCAGGAGTTGTGATAAAAAAGCTAGTGGTCAGGGTCTTGCTGGGATTAGGATCTTAATTGCTAGTGGTTAGGAGTTGTGATAAAAAAGCTAGTGGCCAAGGGCTTGCTGGGGTTAGGAATGAGGATACATTAGTTAGGGAGTGTAAGGATGAGGCCTGTCTGCTCTGTAGGTGCTTGCTGACTTCCTCTTGTCTCTACTTGATGGGTACCGAATCGATTTCCTTGAAAGTCTGAGCAACCTACAAATCGAAGGTTGGGATGCGGATAGCTGAGAAGTACGCGGTCAGAATAAGTAGGAACTTTGATTCTACTGTGATCGTTGATCTGGAAGTAAGTCAATGCGCGAAAATATTTAAGGCCTGCACTGGCAGCTACAATCGTCAACTGCTCACCTGGTGATACATGGTAAAATACAGCTAGCGGAGTTTTGGTATTTTCTTCTGCATAGACTTTAATCGTCTTAGCTGAAGCATCACCCTGATATTCAAAGGTCATAACTGTCATTCTAGGACCGTTGGGGGTGGCTGCACCCATCAACCCAAGGCTCGCCATAGCTGTTAGGGTTACATAGAAAAGTAAACCAATTTTGCGAGAAAGGATTGAGGACTTTATGTTGAGCAGCTTGTTCATTGCTAATTTTCTAATGGGTTTCTTACGTGATGTGTAAGTAGGCAAATGTTCTATCTGTATGTATTTCTTGTATGCAAGATAGAGCCAATCCATGCGCAGAAAAATCACATCTGGAAGCTCATCTGAAGTATAGAATTTGATGAAAGTGACTAATGATTGGGTTAAGTAATTGATAATCAGTAGCTGTTTGTAGAGGGTTACATGGATTTGCTGTACATTTTTGAGGCAATCTGGAAAAAAAGGCCCCATTTTTCTGGTCAAATAGCTCTATTTTTTTCTCAAAAACTTACAAGAAGGCAGAAAAAAAAGTGAATATGTAAGTATTACCCCCTTTTTATCAGAAAAGCATGCACGTATCTAGCTGGATAGTAGAGAAACGAGGAAGGAAAATGAGCCCTTTTGTAGGAGAGGGGCTGTAGATTGGCGGATGGGGAGTGAAAAATGGCTCAGACAACACAGCGGTTATAGGCTGATCTTCGGAATTCACATGGTGGGATGCAAATTGGTAAGTACCCATACAAATAAAAAAGTGGCACACTGTCTCCTCTAGATTGTATCTGGAGCCCATATGAAGCTTCAGTTACAAACTCAAGGGTGCCAGTTCTACGCATATCAGACAATAGGAGTACCTATACTATATGATCTCTTTGGGAGGGGACTCAAAGTTATACTCAAAAGGCAATTCCTCACCTCTCAAAAGCAAAAGGCAGCACCCGTATTATAGGTACTGCCAAGCTACATTTGGTCTAATATGTGGATGAAAATGAATATTAGCGACGGAGGATCGACAAACGTTTGACTGCTTGTCCCTTTGCGTGACGGACTCTGAGCACATAGATGCCTGGAGCAAGTCCATCTACCTTTATCTGACGCACGGGATATCCCGCTGAGAGTCGTTCGTGGTACACACGTTGACCACTGAGTGTCAAAATTTCTAGATCAGCTTCAGTTTCCAGACTTTCTGAAAGCCTGAGCGCAACCGTTTCGTATGCAGGATTAGGCGCCAAGCGAATATCTAAGGTATTTTCCTCTGCCGTCTGAGTCGTCCCTTCGGTATCGGAAACCTCTTGTAGGTCACCTACATCTGTGTAATGCACATTTTGACTGGTTGTCGTATTCAGGTTCGGTAGTACCTGTCCTTGATCATCGATGACGACAAGATCGACTGCTTGTAGGCTGAAGATGCTGTGATTGATTAACAGACTGTCTCCTGAGATATCGTCAATCGTCACGATGATTCCTGCTCGTACAGCCGTTTTTTCCAGTGCCATGTCCATGATAGAGCTGATGCCCGCTTGGCCATGCTGGTTATTCCCACCTGTCGTTCTTACACGATTGGCTACTTGATCCAGGTCTGACACGGCCATATCAGCAGATTGAGCTTGGAAGAATCCCTGATTGAGGGCATTGCTACGAGACTGACTGCTTGTATAGCTGACAGTAGACGATTGGAGTGCTGCCCATCCATTTCCTGGTAGCAAAAACGGGGGAGAACTCAATTCATGACTCATCTCCCATCGAAAGGCAGCGCCAAAGGCCTGATTCATCAAATTGGAGTCATTGGCACAGAGTACGACGTCGTATTCCAGGTAGACGAGACTGCCATACAAAGGAACGGACTTGATTTTTTCTACTTTGAGGAAGAAACCTAGAGAGTCTTCTATACCTAGACTTGAGTGAGGGTAGATGGCATTTCGAGAAATGATATATCCATCACCTAATTGCTCTACTTTTCCATCTCCATCACAGTCTGCATGTTTGAAGTTTACATTGGGGGCAAGATCGTTATTGGCAGAGAAAGACTGCGCCCAGTCAGGGGCTTGGTAAGAACGCCACTCTTTTCCTTGATCTGCACGTGCTGATCCCGTGGCTCCTTCTGCTACAGATAAGCTCAAGTAGTCCAACATGTTGACACTACCATCTGTATTGACATCTCCTGGCCATACGCATCCCTGAGTCAGTTGGATCGTAATCTGATCCGTCAATACGCCTGCGCATGCGTCTGTGACTTCCAGCGTATAAGTTCCAGTATTCGTTACGATCAGGTACCTATTCGTTTCTAGTAATTGCCCTTTCTCATTATACCATGCATATTCTACATCGTCTACACCTGCATCTAGACGAATGGCTGGCGCACAAAGGGTCGTATCGCTGCCCAAGTCTAGCGTAATGGGCTCCTTAACCTCAAACGAAGTGGCAAAAGAGTCTGAAAGGGTGCCGTTGTATGCATACAACACGATGTCATGTACGCCAGGTGTAACAAAAGTCCATTCGAGCTCTTCATTCTCTCCTGCAGATTGTCCATCCACTATCCAGCGATAACTAGTCGCGCCTACAGTTTCATTATTGACTTTGAAAGTCTGATTTAAGCAAACGGCCTCAGGGAGATGGAACTTGGCGATAATTTTGTAGTTGATCGCGTGCACACCTGAACGGGTTCCTACCCAAATATGGTTCAAGGGATCTGATATGATCACATTTGCCGAATTGGAAGGGAGATCACTATTTCCTGTGTGGTAATGTGTCCATCCATATCCGTTGTATCTTACGACTCCATAAGCTGTAGCAAGCCAGATCGCATCATTCTTGTCAAAGTAAATGTCACGAACGTCATTATTGGGGATGCCAATGTTTTTGCTGTTGTATGCTAGACTTTGCCCTCCCGTCCAATAGACAAATCCTTCTCTCGTTCCTATCCACATCATCCCATTGCGGTCAAAAGTGATAGATTGGACAACAGGGCTACGGAGATAAGGCGGAGCAAAGGCATATGTGCGCACATAATTCCCACTGCCATTTTGACTGATTTTTTGGTTGAAATCAGTCCAAGCTCCATTCACGTATCCGACGACACCGCCTCCATCTGTACCCAGCCAGATATTGCCCGTAAGACTCACTGCGATATCGAGGATCCCGTAGTACCCAAGTGGACTATTCTGGTTATCAAAAATGGTCCAACTTCCATTTTGGTATCTGCCAAGCTCTCCTGTACGCGTGCCGATCCACACAGTTTCTTGCTCATCGACAGCAAGTGCAGAGATGTCGAGCTTGTTATTATCTAGACCTATTTGGTTTTCTCCCAAGAGTGTCCAAGAGGTTCCGTCTATGATCACAAGTCCTTCTGATGTGCCAACATAGACCTTGCCTGAATTACCGATAACGACACGGTTGACCTCATTATCTGGGAGTATAGAGTTATTTCTTGTATAGAGGGTATAGGTACATTCATTTTGTGACATGGCAATCAAGCCTCGGTCTGTAGCCATCCAGACATCCTGTCCCTCCATCTCAATATCATTCACCTCAAAATTCTTGAATACCTTTGAGAGGTTTTCACAAGGATATGTGCTGGCAAAAAATGCGTCAAATGCATTGAGGTGGCCACTCGTCGCGCATGTCTGCTTGAGTTTTGTATTAAAATGTACATTCTCCAAAATACTCGCCTTCACTTCTCCTGCACCTGATCCTGAATTGTAAGACCAGATCAGGGCAGCAACACCTGCTACGTAAGGGGCAGCCATGGACGTACCACTCATGTATTGGTAGCTGTTATCAGGCATAGTAGAGAAGACGTTTACACCAGGTGCTGCAAGATCTACATGTTTATGACTGTGATTAGAGAAGCTAGCCAGTGCATGTGTAGAATCCATAGCCGCTACAGAGATGATGTTATTTGCATCATAAGCTGCTGGATAGGTAGGCGTTTTCTTGATGTCCTGGGAGGCATTACCTGCAGCTGCTATACAGAGCATATTGGCTGATTCCTGCGCGAGGATCTCATCGTGCAATAGTTGGCTATAATTGGGGCCTCCCCAACTGTTGTTGGTCAGCTTGGCTCCCATAGTCCTTGCATACTCCATCGCAGCAAGTGTCGAAGCTGTCGTACCACTCCCATTGGCATCAAATGCTTTGAGGGCCATCATTTGAATGTCCCAATTGACCCCCGTAATCCCTGTATTGTTGTTACCTTTTGCCCCTATGACTCCTGAGACGTGTGTTCCGTGTCCATTGTCATCAAAGGGGTCGTTATCATTTTCGACGAAGTCCCATCCAATCAGATCGTCTACATACCCATTGCCATCAGCATCTACTTCGTCGAGATCGCCTTGATCAAGCTCCCAACGACCATTGATGAGTTCTAGCGTCCGACCGTCCCCGTCGGCATCTTCAGCAAGGTTTTGCCAAATATTTTCATGAAGGTCTTCGTGTCCATAATCGATTCCCGTATCTATGATACCCATCACCATTTCTTTGGATCCTGTGTGCATCGCCCATACAGGTTCAAGATTGAGCTTGACCGTAGAGGCATCTGTCAGTGCCCACTGATTCCCACTGTAGATGTCATTGGTATTATCTGAGATGTCAAATGTATGATTGGGCTCCAAAACGATACGGTCACCAAATACGCTTTTCCAAGTACGAAGGAAAGAAATACTATCGATCGATTGTGCTTGAGAGGTGAGGGCTAAATCAAAGATAAATTCACCTTTAGGAGATCCTTTTTTCAGGCGTTGGTCTACGATCCACTGATCCAACATCTGCTTTTCTGCATCTGTAAGGGAAGCCTGTATTTTTACCACATATCCTTTTTGCACGGATATATCACTCTGGGCATTCAGGTTTGGGTGTAGGAAAAAGCTCAGAATGAGGGCGATGTACAAAGTAAGACAACGGGACAACATAAGAGACTTAGTTATAACTTATAAACGTAAAATACATTTGTTGTATTATTTGGATTCAAAAGTAGTAAAAATATGATTCGAAACATAAAAAATATCAAGATATAATAAAAAAATATTTACGTATTATACGATAAATGAATTTAATGAGCAGTTAAATTGTTGATTAGATCTGA
>JBCBPW010000063.1:12892-24192 GCA_039820545.1 Bacteroidota bacterium
CATTATGCTGTGCTCCTATCGTGTGAGAGAAAAGAGAGGTAGCTTTGTAAGCTATGTAGGAGAAATGTAACTGAGAAGGGAGAATCTAAGACAGAAACAAAAAAAAGTAACACATGAAGAGGATAAAAATCGGAAGAATTCTTTCTTAGACGGGCTAATTTACAGTTTCGATGAGGAAGATTTTTGCCATGTGGAGGTTAGTTTTGATGAAGAGAATAGAAAAAAATAAAGGAGGCTAGCCCTTAGACTTTCCCCCTTTGTGAGACAGTATGATACGTGAAGCAAATGGGAGCTGATTAGGCTTCCCATTGGTATGATACCTGGCACATGCTTCTAGCTAGATTTCTCCAATATCCGCTTTCTTGATAAATCCTTTGACTTCACCTATGGCTACACCACTAATTTCGATTTGAGACCATTCTCCGAGCTGCTCAAGGAGCTTGACCTTAGTTCCTTCGTGTAGAAGGAGGAGATCGGTGCTTCCATTGGGAGCGTCTTTTACATAAGCGTTAGACGCCAACACAATGGCTTCGTGCTGCTCCTGCTGTGTCTGGATACGCATCAAACTCAAGGTAAGCATACCTATGCCAATAATCGCACCTGTCACCCCTACGTAAAAACTGAGACGCTTATGGCGTGGATCTCTCAATATGACCAGCGTCACTGCTGCGATCAGGCTCAGCCAGATACCCAAGAGCGCGCCGATGCTCCATTTTCCTGCTGAGGTCCCACGATATACATCTCCAAACCATGCTGTGAGGAAGAAGCTTGGGATCTGCTCTATTCTGTCAATGATCTGATTACGTGCAATATTCAAGTTGAATTTGGCATCTTCATAATTGGGCTGAATCTTCAGTGCCTTCTCATAATGGAGGATACTTTGACCTAGCTCCTGATTCATGTAGTAAGCATTTGCCAAATTATAATGCAGTTCAGGTGCTGTCTTTCCTTCTTGTAGCAAAGACTCATAAATCTCTATAGCCTTTGTGTAGTCCTTGGATGCATAGGCGTTATTTCCTGAAGTCAGACTCTGAGCCCAAGAAAAAGAAGTCGAAGAGAGCATCCATACTAAGCCTCCTATGAAAATCTTATAGATAGATGATCGGTTCATATCCCTGTTTTCAATTGACATTCTTGATTTCCTCTTCCAAATTACTCAGTACAGCTACAGCTTCTTGATAGGTTTCCTGTAGACCTTGATCTCCACTCACAGGAGCAAAGAGCGCCATTTCACATGTATCCAAGACACCAATCAGTCGGTCGATAAGGGCTTGATTGACCCCAGAGGAGCCTAATTTTTCATTGACATGGCTACGGTTCAGCTCCGCTGGATTGATATTGAGCCTGTCTCCCAAGTATCCCCAAATCGCTTTTCCCGTCTCGTCATAAAACTTCTTTTCCTCTCCTTCTGCCAGATAAGATTGCGCGGTTTTGAGTCTCTGTAGTGCGATCTTTGTTGCTTTGCGTTGTTTCGCCCCTACTGTGTCAGCATCCATTGCCTGCTTTTTTCTGAAGAGAATCAGAAAGACAGGAAACAAGCCAAAAGGTAGTAGGAAGAGTATCCAAAACATGCTGCTATTGGCAAAGGTCTGGTTAAGATCGACCAGCTCAGCATCTCCAGCATGGATATATCGGATGGATTCATTGAGCACCTGGACTTCCTCTCCTGTATTGCCACCTCCCTCCACGGTACTCGAGAGTTGTGGATCACCTGTGATGGTGAGCTGGAAGTTGGAGGCCTTGATCTGCTGATACTTCCCTTTGTCAGGATCAAAGTAAGAGATAGATATTTGGTCTAACTCATAGGTACCAGGATTGCGAGGAATGATCAGATACTCATAGACCCTCTCTCCTCCAAAGATGCCTCCTTTCAGTCGCGTCTTTTCACTGACATTGGGTTCATAGACTTCAAAATCAGGGGGCAGATTCAACGCTGGATTTTTCATCTGGCGGATGTTACCCTGTCCTGAGAGGACCATCTTAAGGGTAATGGCTTCCCCTGTTTCTTGTGCTGTCTTATCTAGACTTACGTCTAGGTTGAGCTTCCCAACGAGGCCTATATAGTCATCAGGTGCATTCGCAGGTAGTGGCTTGATATTGAGCTTGACTTTGGGACCTTTGATTTCGTAAGGATAGCGCTCTTCTTGTGGGAAAAAACTATCGAAGATAGACCTCCTACGTCTCTGAACTTGTAGTCCGATGACAGCATCAAGTATCATAGGGGCTATCTCTAGTTGACCTGGATACTGTGGAAAAAGGACATCTTGATGCGCGAGTAAAGTGCGAAACCGCTGATCCTTATACACTTCAATATTTGCGGGTTTTTGAGTGAGTTCTACATTTTCAATCCAAAACCCTTTTTGTTTGGGGTTGCCCTTGCGGACGAGATCGCGCACTAGCAAGTTCGGGTTGATGTACAGCTTGTAGGTAGCCGTAATTTGTTCTCCTTGGTAAACAGAGCGTTCGTTGACTAGCGTACGAAGAAAAATTGCATCTTTTAATTGCGCGTCGATCTTTGCTTTGTCTATATTATTGGACTGTCGCTGATTGTTGGGGTTAGTGGCAGATTGAGGTTGACCTTTTACCACCTTCACCGTGATAGGGTCTGTTTTGAGGGTTTTACCATCGACCTTGACAGATGCAGAACCGATCTTGAACGTACCCACTTGGGTGCCTCGCAAGATATAGCTATAGGCCATGGACTGCGTGACCTGGTTGTTGATGATCGTGGTAGACCTGCTAGGATTGGGCCCACTGATCACTTGGAGATTCTTGATCTCAGGCAAATTAAAGTCATTGCTCTGCCCACCTTCAAGTTTGAAGTCCACACGAAATGTTTCGTTCATAGCCACTGTCTTCTTGCTCAGTGATGCGGTAAATTGCTGCGCATAGGCTGAACCTATCAGAAGGCAGAAGCTGAGTATGATGAGTTTTTTCATCCGTTTCTTCCTTTTTGAATCAGTTGGAGCAGCACGCGTGAGAGTTCCTCGGCTGCCTTGATGAGCTGGTTTCTTCTATGTTCGAGGTCGCGAGAACCTTGTGTATCGATCAAATTGAGCCAGTGGATCGTCACTTGCGTATCCGCTTGGCTCGCAGAGAGCAGTTGAATATAATTGGGTCTACTAGCGGCTTGTTTGGCCTGTATATATCGAGCACCGATGCTACCAGAGACCCGAATCAATTCTTTCAAGTCTTCCACATTGGAGACAGTCATGGGGATCACTTTACCAAAATCCCTGATGGCTATAGCAAACTGTGTGTTGTGTTGGATCAAGGGATCTTGTGGAGGTGTCTGGCTCATGTGACCGTTTCGTTTGAAAAAAATGAAATCCTCTGACTAATTACATGCTGGTTTTCTACCAGTCTTTTTCAATCTTTTTATTCTGTGCCTTTTTGGGTTTTTGCTTTTCCAAGACTTTCTGCTGGGTTTTACTTTCGGCTCGCCTCACCGCATCTAGCAACTGTTGAATCTCCTGTGGTGTCATTTTCACTTGCTTTGTTTCTTGCTCCTTTCCATCCTGCTTCTGCTCCTTTTGGTTTTGCTGCTGTTGGTCTTGATTCTTCTGATCCTGTTGCTCTTGCTTCTGGTCTTGCTGCTGCTGATCCTTGTTCTCTTTGTTCTCTTGATCTTCTTGATCCTTCTGATCGTCCTGGTTCTGTTGATCTTGATTTTGCTGCTGTTGCTCCTTCAGTTTTTGGTAGGCGTAGGAGAGGTTGAATTGCGTCTGCTGATCTTGAGGGTTACGCTTGATCGCTTCCTTGTAGGCCTCAATGGCCTTGGGATAATCTTGCTTTTGCATGGAGATATTCCCCAAGTTGTGGTAGGCTGCGGCCTGTAAAGGGGCCGCATCTGCAAGTGCAGCTACTTTTTGAAATGCCTCTGTAGCTTCATCCCATCTTTCTTGCTGAAACAAGGCATCTCCCAGGTTAAAATATCCCTTGGCTTGGGCTTGCGACTGGTCTGACGCTATCGCAGCTCGATAATCCGTTTCTGAAGCCAGATAATCACCTGATCTATACGCTTCATTGCCCGAACGAATTTTGCTGTTGGGATTATCTGTAAAAACCTGAGCTTGTAGGGAGATACCCACCATGCATAGGCCTATCATTAATACTAGCCCTTTCATTTTCTTTGTGTAAATGTATATGGATGGAAAATGAACCATTTAATTTATGATCTTTCTACTTAGGAGAATATTTTACTTCGTGAAAGCCAGCCCGATCGCTTTTCACTGATGAAAAACTCTATAGACAAAAGCAAGATGGCGATTCCCAAAAACCACTGGTATTGATCCTCATAATCGGTAAAGACTTGCTCCTCAAACTCTGCTTGTTCCAGACTATCCAGCCAGTCGACCACCTCTGAGACCTCTCCTGATCCTTGCTTTAGGTTGAGATAAGAACCATTGCCAGTCTGCGCGACCTCCTTCATCATTTCTGGATTGAGCTTACTGAAAATGATACTCCCATTACGGTCTTTCTTCATATCTACCTGTACACCTCGATTATAAACTGGGATGGGAGCCCCTTTGTCTGTCCCGATACCTATGGTCATGATATGCATGCCCTTTTCAGCAGCTGTTTTAGCTGCCGTCAGTGCCTCTCCTTCATGGTTCTCTCCGTCAGAGAGAATGATCATGGCGCGTCGCTTATGGTCCCCTCTATCGAATGCGTCGTCTGCCAAATGAATCGCATCTCCTATCGCCGTACCTTGCGTACCTGCCAAGGCGGGTGAGATCGTCTTGAGCAAGGTCTGCAAAGCGAGATAATCGCTGGTAATAGGAACCTGCAGATAGGCACGCCCCGCAAAAATAATGAAGCCCACACGGTCTCCTCCTAGTTCTGAGAGAAGATCTGTGATAAACTGGCGCGCCTTGCGAAGGCGACTCGGTGGGACATCCTCCGCCATCATGCTATTGGAGATGTCAAGGGCAATGAAAATATCTACTCCTTGACGTTTGACCTTCTCGGTGCTTTGACCGATCTGAGGGTTTGCCAGCGCAAAAACAAGGGCTGTATATGCCAGAATACCTGTGACAAATTTCCAAATGTGCTTGGTACGTGCTTGTTGAGGGGCCAAAAATGATAATAAACTGTTGACGCCCATACGCGCTAGGGCACGCTGCCTCCCACGCATATACAAGATGAATATAAGCCCGAGTGGAATCAGGCCTACCAATAGGTATAATGCTTCTGGATGTTCAAATCTCGTCATAAACCGTCTATACTTCCATTAGGGAATATGTCTTACTACCACATAGCGGAGCAGCAACTCTAGGATGAATAGGAGTCCCCCAAGTATGAGGAATTCATGGAACTCTTCTGTCGTCCGTGTGATGCGACTGACCTGCCGTTTGGTCTTTTCTAACTCGTTGATTTCTTGATATACATTTGAAAGTGCCTCGCTATTGGAGACAGCATAGTACTTTCCACCTGTACGCTGCGCAATTTCCTTCAGCAATTCTTCATCCAGTGGAATCAATTGTTTTTTGGGTTCCAAATTGCCAAAACCCGTATTCATAGGGAAAGGAACAGGTCCATTTCTCCCCACACCAATCGTATATACTTTGATCCCTTCCTGTATGGCAGCTTCCGTGGCCGTGCTAGGATCAATAAAGCCTGAGTTATTTTCTCCGTCTGTGAGCAGGATAATGACCTTACTCTTTGCATCACTATCTTTCAAACGAAGAATGGCCGTAGACAATCCCATACCGATAGCCGTACCTCCATCAAGCAAGCCAAACCTGATCTCACGGAGCATATTTTTCACGATCTCATGATCCGTCGTGAGAGGAGCCTGGGTAAAAGCATCGGTACCAAAAATGACCAAACCCAATCGATCTTCATTCCGACTATTGATAAACGCTAGAGCCTTAGCTTTGGCTGTTTCCAGTCTATTGGGACTAAAATCCATGGCGCGCATACTCTCCGATACGTCGAGTGCCAGGATGATGTCGATCGCTTCTACACTAATGTCTTCTTCTTGAAAGCGGGTTTGAGGTCTGGCAAGTGCTACAATCAACAGGCCCATCGCCAACGCATGTAGGATGAACAGATGTTGCTTAATCCAGCCTCTTACAGGCTTGCGATGTCCCTTGATGCCCGAAAGGGTAGGGAGTGTAAGGGTAGCGTATTGACGGGGAAAACGCAAAAAATGCCAAGCAATCATTCCGAAGGGGATGATCAGTAAGGCAAGAAATTCAATATGGGCAAACTCTATTTGATTCCAGTTGACAAACATATCGTCAGCTTGGGTTTAAGCACGCGTTTCGAGCGTAGATGGTACGTTGTTTTCTTGTTCTTGTGCCTTTTGCAGCATCTGAAGGTAGACATGACTTTCCTTAACAAACTTTCGGGCGAAGTCCATGCTGTTAAGGTTGGTCTGCGGATCAGGATGCGACTTGGCATATTTCGTGAAGTCAGCCTGCACAAGTAGCTCGCGCAATTGTGGGGCGAGCTTGCCTGGAAGCTGGTGGGCATCCAATCTCGTCAAGATCTCTTCTGTGACAGATTCTTTGGCAGGAAAATCAAATGCTTCCTCCATATATCCGCGCAATATATCCGACAGAGCCACATAATAGCTCTTGATATCTCCATTTTGCCATTTCTTTTCTGACTCTAATTGAGACAGTGCTTTCATGGCCCATTCATGTGGGGGAATGACGGCAACTTTTTTCACAGGTATGACAGCTTCTGTTTGGCGGCTGCGAATGATAAAGTAAATAATCCCCGTAATCAAGAGAAGAACGACCAAGCCCAAACTACCCCATGTTAGGATTTCTGCAAGGGTCAGGGGAGCCTCTCGAATCTCTTTGATGGGTTCAAGGTTAGAGGTCGTATCAGCCAGTGCAATCTGTACATCAATAGAGGTACTGCGGGCAAATGTCCGAAGCGTATCTCCTTGGGGTGTTACTGCTTGGATGTCTACGCTGGGTATTTGATACAAGCCAGGCTGCCAGGCAATGAGAGAGAATGTTTGATCGAAAGTAGTTGTTCCTGAATTCGAGGTATTTTCTGTGGCGGTTTGCACGACTTCACTTGAGGCAAGAATCTCGATCCCGCCAAGAGAGTCCTGTATGTCTGGCCACAAGAGCTGTACATTCTCAGGAACCTCAGCATGTAGAATGATCGTCTGGGTGAAAATATGGGTGTGGAGACTGTCTTCTGGAGGACCCAATATCCAGGTAGCATTAAATGTCTGCGCCTGTGTCGCTAGACAAGCCAAGATTCCCCATACACCTAAGCCCAATCGCAGGTATAAATTCATGCTAATACGCCTTCTCTTTATCAATCTATGTATCTACAAATATACCGTAAACTGACGGGAGGAAGGTGTTAACAAAAGGTTAAAGGTTTGTCAATGTATGAGACTGTGTATGAAACTTCAAATCTGCTAAAACTTTGTGCTTTCAGAACACAAAGTCGCTACTTTTTAGCGATACTTTCATTGTTCCACACATGGCCAAGCTCATTCATAACAAGGAGAATTCAGGCAGGCTTTGGCTCGTTTGACAAATACCTCATTTTCTTCCAGCTCTAGTACGCTTTTAAATGAAGCCCTCGCTTGATCGCGGAGCTGAAGGAAGTCATAGGAAACTCCCATGAAATAATGATTGGCAGGTAAGTAGGCGAATGCCTCTAGCTGGGCTAGGTCGGCTTGGTGGAGGCTCTTGCGAAACTTCTCAAGAGCCGAATGATAGTTGTTTTCCTTCCAGAGCTGATATAGACCTTGATAATGGTAAATACGGATCATCAACTTGGCAGTATATTTACTTTCTCCTGCGTGAATATGGCGGCTGTCATAGCCCTGTATGGATTCAAATTGTTGAATTACCTCTTCTAAGAGAGGTTTGGCTTGCTCATAGTATCCTCCAAATATGAGAGAGCGGATATATTCGGCTTTGAACCAGGTATTTTGTGGAAAGCGTTGGTAGAGTTTTTGGCTTAATTGAATCGCTTTATCGAAGTCTTTTTCCCAGTAGATATATACATCTACCAGATAATACATGGATTCAATTTGCGTAAAGTTAGGTTCTGAAGCTGCCTTTTCCATTTCATCCAACCCCTTCTCAGCACTTCCATCTGGGAAAAAGATCATCAAAGGTCGAATATAGGGATGCTCTGCGGGATAAGACTCTGCATAGTAGTGATAAATGCCTGCACTGAAGTAAAACTCTGGGCTTTCTTGCGCAAGATCTATGCAATCTGAAATATAGGGGAGTGCTTTACGTCCTTGATTAGCAGCAGACCACCATTCCCGCCTCAGTGTGTGTAGTCGAGTTTTGAAGGCGTGACACATGTATTGGAAGAAGGTATACTCGAGGTAAGTTTCTTCCTTTTTGGCAAACTGCTTGTTGAGTTCTAAGGCTTGGTTGAGGTGATCGGCGATGTATTCATGGTACATGGAGGTGGTAGACATATAGCTTTGCCACCAGCGATTGGTTGCCAATAGAAAATAGGGACCTGGATGGTCTGGATAAAGCATTTTCAGTTCATCCAAGGTTTTTTGGGCTTCGTCATGCGCCTGCTGATACATGAGTTCCATCCCCTTTTGTGCAATGTCTCGAAATTTTTGGTCACGAAAGACTTGAGCGGAGACACTAAGGGTTCCTAGGATGGTGAGAAGAAGGATTGTTGAGCAAATTCTTTGGCTCATGTGTAACATTCTATGTATATTACTCGAAAGCAAGAATAGGAAATTATCACAATGGAAGCTATGAAGAATAATTGGATTTTTAAGGGCTATATGAGTTTGCCACTGTGGGGAAAGATCGCAGTACCTGCTGTATTGGTGTTTTTGCTTTTTTCTGCATTGAAATTGATCAAAGTAGCCGCTGGCATCGCGGTTCTGGGTGGGCTTGCCTACGTGGTCATCACCTTATTCAATCGCTTTAGCAAGGGAAAAGAGTAAATAATCCTATCTAGTATAGGACCCTATACCGCAGCAATAGCCAAACGCTTACAAACAGGCTATATGATGAGATACCTCTATCATGTAGCCTGTTTGCATTTGGGAATATTCAATTATAGCCTTGTCTTAGGCCATTTGATGTAGAAAGTACTTCCGATATCTGGAGCCGATTCCAGGTAGATTTCTCCACCGTGATTACGTACGATTTTTTGACAAATGGCAAGACCTACTCCTGTACCCTCGTATTCATCTCTTGCGTGTAGACGTTTGAAGATGTGGAATATCTTCTCTTGGAAGGCTTTCTCAATACCAATTCCATTGTCAGAGATAGAAATGATATAAAAACGAGCTTCTGATCGGCATCGAATGGTGATATGCGGCGTTCTCTTCGAATGTCTAAATTTTATTGCGTTACCAATCAGGTTTTGGAAAAGGTGGTAGATCTCAGATGGATAGCCACTAAGTGTCGGCATTTTGCCGATATCCAGGATAGCTTTCGACTCATTTAGTTGAACGGTGAAGGTCTGTTGTACCCTGCCTAGTACGTCATTTAAGTCTACCGAAATGGGCTCTAGACCAGACCTTCCCAGTCGGATATAATCCATCAGATCTTCTAATAACGCGACAAGGTGTTGTCCTCCATTATTGGCAAGATCAAGGTAGTCTTGTAGATGAAGAGGAATCTGCTCTTTCTCTCGGTAGATGACGCTCAAGAAGCTATTGATGGTGCGTACAGGTTCTTTCAAGTCATGGGAGACGATATGGGCAAATTGTTCTAGATCACTATTGGTTTGTTGTAGCGCAATATTCTTTTCTTCGATCGCGAATTTCTGTTGCTCTAAGAGGGTATTCTGCTTCCGGATCTCATTGTGTTTGGAGGCGAGTAGACGATTCTTCTCATTGATAGAAATATTTTGCTCCTCCAATTTATGATTGGCCTGATTCTTAATTCTGTATCGGCTATAGATGGCAAAAAAGGCAATCAGGATCAGCACAGCTAGCGCCAGGGTCCCTGATACAGTCAATTTATGAAATTCGGCTTTCTCTTGTAGGCGCTCGATTTCTGCTCGCTGCTCCTTTACTTTATATTTAGATTCGATTTCATTGATGGCTCTGAGCTTGTCTTGCGAGAAAATATTGGATTGAAGGGTGTCCTTTTTCCGTGCATGTGCCAGTGCCAATCGGTAGTTGCCGAGTCCTTGATAAGCGATCGAGAGTTGCTCTTCTATTTCCATCGCGCCATGCTTGTCTTCACGCTCGTAGGCGATGGCCAAGGCCTTTTCTAGTGACTCCGTCGCAACGCCATACTTTTGCAGTCGGATAGAGTTCTCTCCCCAAACTTGATGCAATGCCTGCTGAAGTCCCTGATGCTGGTATCTGTCTACAATTTCGAGTGCTTGATTGAAGTATTGTCGGGCTTCATCTCCTCTGTTCAGCTCGTTGAGGACACTAAAAAGATTGATGATCGTGATCACCTGCTTAATCGGTGGGACAGATGCTTTCTTTATCTCTAGCGATTCTTCATAAAAAGTAAGGGCCTGAGAATAATTCTCAATGTCATGATAGATGCCTCCCAGATTGTTCGTGGCAGATCCTAGCAGATTGACAAACTCATATTCACGAGCCAGATCCCTCGCAGACTTAAGCACGCGTATGGCCTCTTCGTAATTTTCGAGCTTCTTTTGAAGTCCTCCTATGTTGATTTTTGAAAGTACTTGGTTGTATACATTCCCCGTTTCAGCCCATATCCCCGCTGCCTTGATATAGTATTCAATGGCGAGTTCATAATTGCCTTGAGCAGAGGATAGGATTCCCAAGCTATTAAATGCTCCTCCGATATGAATTTTATCCTCTGCCACAAACAGCGCACTTTTGGCCAGTACACTTCGAAACAAAGCTTCTCCCTTCTCATAGTCTCCTTTCTTGTAGAAGATGATCCCAATATCGTTGAAAGCTGAGGCCCAAGAACTCAAGGGAAGCACTTCTGTATTCCAATCGCCGATCTCCTCTTTGAGACATTCTAGTTCCTCAATAGTGACTTGGTCGTAGTCTCGCTTCTTCTCCCTCAGGAAATGAAGTGTGACTTCGGCGTATTCGGTTTGTGATACAGCTTCAAGCGTGCTGTCAAGGACATGAGGGAGGTGGCATGCCAGGGTGATAGAAGAGCTCGTAAGGAAGTAGAGGACAAAAAGACCAAAAATCCGCATGTAGTGAGTGTTTGAGTCTAAGTTAGTACAAGTCTCAAATGATGTCAACCAAAGTTAATGTTTCTATATAAAATATTTTCCGCTCAAATAAAATAAACACTTGCTCATTTTATCAACCTCAGACGTGATATTGTGATTTCTCGTATGGTTTTTGCGATGATAATTACATGATATGCAACAGG
>JBCBPW010000063.1:24202-40564 GCA_039820545.1 Bacteroidota bacterium
AAATAATAAAAGTAGAAATTAAAAAACCTCTATAATTTATTCTTTGCTGTTTGTGAAATAAAGATCTGTAAAACAGATTTTTATGCGAAACTTTTATTGGATATATTTTACAACAAAAAAAGTAAATTACATAAAAAAATAATTTAAATATTTTGGTATATAATTTTTTTTGACTTATTTCACAGTACAAAATTAAAAATCGGTTAATTCTAAAAATAGAACTATGAAAAATTCTATATTCTTTATCGCCTTATCTTTTATTTTCGTATTGTTTGCTTCTCAGACATCTCATGCACAGGTAGTAGAAAAGGGGGGACTGATGGACGTGGAAATTGATTATGATCATCCAGGTGATCCTAAAAGCCCGAATTCTTATGGCAAGACAAAGACTGTGACACCAGATACAGATCAGCCTATATTGGCAGCTACACCCAATCCTTCTACTGGAAACATTCTTAAGATCTGGTATAACAATCTGGTAGGTACCTCGCAGGTACGCATCATGGATGCAAACGGGCGTGTGGTGCATGTAGCCAAGGTAGATGGCACGCGTGAAAAGGAAGGCCTGCTTGAAGTAAGCACGCGCCATATGGCCAGAGGTATGTATTTCATCAGCCTGACCACGGGAGCATATAAGATGTCCACTAAGGTTCTGATTCAATAGGACGGTATTAGAGCTGTAACAAAATAAAAAGCGAGACATTGGGTCTCGCTTTTTGTTTGTAGAAATCCTTTCGTAAAAGATCAATGCCGTGGTCAGGCTTTCTAAACGAAAAAGAGGCTTTCTGCAACAGAAAGCCTCTTATAGGTAAATATATATCTTTTCAGTCAGGTTAGATCTTACATTTGAGGTTTGATATTTTTCAACTCCTGATTAAGCAACTCCCTGGCACGAAATAGCTGCGCCTTGACGGTACCTAGCGGGATTTGTAGCTCAGTGGCGATCTCTTCGTAGGATAGCTCTTCAAAGTAGCGCAACTTCACCAGCACACGATATTTTTCTGGAAGCTTTTCGATGGCCATATGAAGGTAGCGACTCCTTTGCTTTTTGAGCATGGCAGCATTGGGATCTAAATCATCATCTCTGACATCGAAGCGCATGCTACTTCCATCTTCTCCCTCTACAGGGGCATCTATGGATACCGTCTGCACCCGCTTCTTACGGATGAAGTCGATTGTGTTGTTGGTAGCAATACGGAAGAGCCAAGTCGAGAAAGCAAACTTTGAGTCGAATTTCTCGATCGAGTTGAATGCCTTGGCAAATGCTTCCTGGGTCAGATCCTCAGCGTCGTCTGCATTGCGAACCATCTTCAGTAGCATGTAGTAGACCGATTTGCGGTACTTCTTGAGGAGTGTCTCAAATGCGTGAGATTCTCCCCGCTTAGCTGATGCTACCAACTCGCGGTCTTCCTGCGTATTCTTTGACGTTTTGGGAGTTATTTCCTCCATTCAGGTCGCTTAATTAGTCCTATAGGAACGACGAATAAATTGTATAGAAAAAAGAACAAATCCAAAATAGGATAAACCGCTACGTTTAACGGAGCTTTGATTTTGTGCTGGATGCCCTTCATCAGTACCCCCGTAAACAAGAGACGCGCAAGATAGACAATTCCTACCCAAATCCAGGGTATTCCTACCGACAAACTCGCGATAAAGCCCAAATAAAAGCCCATATGCGAGAAATGCGTCAAGCCCAGCAGTGTCTTTGTAGGCCAGCTGTACCTACGCGAAGCACTGTGATGCCGCCACTTTTGTCGAAGCCAGCTCGTCAGAGTCTCTTCGGGTATAGACCAACTCGCACTATCTGGAGCCACTAGATACCCCAACTGTGCTTGTCTCCCTCTGGCATTCACCAAAAGGTCATCGTCACCCGAAAGCATATCTTTAAAGACTCCAAAACCTTCGGAAGGGTTGAAAAATTTTTGAGTGTAAGCCAAATTTCTACCAACAGCCATGTAGGGCCAGCCCTGGGCAGCCATACCCATATATTGAAAAGCTGCGTAGAAGGTCTCAAATTGAATGAAAGCATTCAGGAGTCCCTTGCGTCTTTCATACCAGCCCAACCCAAGGATAAGGTCCCTTTGTGAGACGAAATTCTGTGCCAAATATTGTAACCAGTCAGAACTTACGTAGCAATCTGCATCTATAAGGGCGATATATGGATATTCTGCAGCTGAAATTCCCTGAGTGACGGCCCATTTTTTGGGAGCATAATCAGGAGGGGGAAAAAAAATTTTTACCAGCTTCAGATTTTGATTCTGACTTTGGAAATGGTTCACCACTTCTACGCTACCATCTGTGCATCTGTCGCAGACTACAATTACTTCGAATCTATGGAATCTTTGTTCAAGTAAAAAAGGTAAGAATCTTTGAAGGTTATGGGCCTCATTGTGTGCAGCAACTATAATACTGATTCCTACAGCATCTATATTGAGATTCGAAGGTAGGGGAGAGGAGAAGATTGTTTTCCACCCTGCTACCATCCACAAGATCATTCCTGCATAGAGAACTGCCATGAGTAGGAAGCCTCCTCCTGAGAGCCATTCTAATAAGCCCCATTGCTCAAGGCTCATAATATAAGGTAGTTAGGACAGTCTGTCCTACTGCTTTGAGCGTCTCTTTAGAGATGACATGGATATCATCCTGATGGGTGTGCCACTGCCCGAAGAAGCTCTGACCCGACTGTCGGTCAATGATGTCTATCATAGAGATGTCCGTCAACTCATTCACATAGTAATGATCATCGATGATGGCATCGGTCCTGATGGTGGAAAAATATGTTTGGTATCCCAATTGTGCGCCGATCTTCCAAACCTTTTTCATCACACCAGGGGCATAGCTCATAGAACCACCCTCCATCGTAAAGCGCGCATTTTTTCCTCCCACCATGTCTAGATTAATACCATATAAAGGAGCATAGTTTGGATTTAATCTATTCCTAGCCCAGTACTGCGTACCCAGACAGTAAGAGTCACGGACCTCAGACTTGCCGTAGTCCTCTGCATCCCACAAGAAAATATCTACACCTAGATCGAGCGAATCATCCTGTCCGATAAGACGTGCAATTTCCAGCAGAACCGCTACGCCACTTCCTCCGTCATTGGCTCCAGGGATAGGTTGATTTTGCTTCATAGGATCGGGATCCTGGTCTGCGATAGGGCGTGTGTCCCAGTGTGCAGAAAGCATGATGCGCTTGACTCTGTCTGTATTATAAGAAGCAATGATGTTGTAGATATTGAGTGGCGTACCGTCATAGGCTTCCACTACACCTGTCTGTATCTTTACCTTTGCGCCTAGGGATTTGAACTTATCCTGTAACCACTCTGCACAAGCTGCATGGGCCTGCGTATTGGGTACCCTCGGACCAAAACTTAGCTGCTTCTCTATATATGCATAAGCAGAATCTGCCTGAAAGTCTGGAACTGCGATCTGGCTACGATCCACCTTTTTTTCTTCTTGGCTCGGGGAGTCACAAGCTGTCATGCAACCCGCAATTAAAATGAAATAGAAAATATAAGGAAAGATGAAATTCTTCATTGCTGTCTAACCATCATTATCAATAGCCTACGAATATAGGCCGAATATATTTTTTCTGTACGATCATCGGGGAATAAGATCTGCATTTCCTGATGAATGTTGTGGAGAGCAATTGAAAAAGCTCCTGCATCTTTAAAAATGCAGGAACTTCTCTATGCGCCAAATAGCTTATCGCTTAGATGGATTTTAAATGCCCTTCCCAAAGAGAGCTTGCATGGAACCCAATCGCTATTTCCAGCTATATACAGAACGGTCCTTTCAGTTTGTAACTGAAGCTAAGTATATGCTCCAGATACAATCTGGAGTAGGCAGTAGTTAATTATCAAAGTACCAATCCGTTCCCTTGGCGGTATCCTCCAACTTGATAGAAACCTCTTTCAACTTATCGCGAATTTGATCGGAAACAGCCCAGTTCTTCTCCTTACGCGCAGAGTTGCGCAACTCAATCAGTACTTCCATCAAGCCATCTAAGGTATCATTCGTCTGACTATCCTCTCCTACCTCTACCTTGAGTCCTAAGATTTCGGTAAAGATTTGTAAGAAATCCTTTCTAAATGTTTCAAAGACTTCTTGAGATACAGCCATAGAAGGCCCATCATGCTTATAAAGCTGATTGATGACTGTAAGTGTATCAAACATACGGGCGATGACCTTAGCTGTGTTAAAGTCGTCGTTCAGGAAGCCTTTGACATCTGTCAGGAAGTTTAAAAGGTTCTGTTCCATCTCAGGATTGACTGAGACGACCTTGCCCTCGTAAGAGATACCTCCTAAGCGTTTGATCGCTTCTCCCATACGCTTCAGTGCTTTTTCTGCCGCTTGAAGTGCCTGATTGGAGAAGTCCAGCGTGCTGCGATAATGCGCCTGTAAAATGAAGAATCTAATGGTGGTCGGAGAATAGGCTTGCTCCAATAAGGGATGGTCTCCACTGTAAAACTCCCTAAGACTGATGGCATTGCCCAGGGACTTTCCCATCTTCTGACCTTCATAGGTGATCATGTTATTGTGCATCCAATACTTGGCTTCATCTTTTGGGGCACCTGGCTTGTGGCAGTTTGCTGCGTTGCATTGGGCAATTTCTGCCTCATGATGGGGAAATAGAAGGTCCATACCCCCTCCGTGGATATCAAACTTGTCGCCCAAGTATTTGGTACTCATGACTGTACACTCTATATGCCAGCCAGGGAATCCTTCGCCCCAGGGAGAGTTCCAACGCATGATATGCTCAGGATCAGCTTTCTTCCAAAGCGCAAAATCAGCCGAGTGGCGCTTCTGTTGTTGCCCCGCCAGATTGTCTCTTGACTCCGAGAGTATGTTGTCTAAATCCCGCCCTGAAAGCTTACCATATTTGAAGTCTTCATTGTATTTGTTGACATCAAAATAGACAGAACCCTCTGATACATAAGCGTAGCCATTGTCCAGGATCTGCTGTACGATCTCGATCTGCTCTGTGATATGACCTGTAGCCCTGGGCTCGATACTCGGGCGAAGCAGTCCCATCACGGAGAGATCTTCGATGTAATTGTTATAGTATCGCTGTGCCACCTCCATGGGTTCTAGTTTCTCTAGACGTGCTTGTCTTTCTACCTTGCTCTCACCAGCATCAGCGTCATTGACAAGGTGCCCTACGTCCGTAATGTTGCGTACATAGCGGACCTTGTAGCCCAAATATTGGAGGTAGCGAAAGACAATGTCAAAGGTAATAGCCGAGCGCGCATGCCCAAGGTGTGCATTTCCATAAACCGTAGGCCCACAGACATACATCCCCACAAAGGGAGGTCGAATAGGTTCAAACAATTCTTTTTGACGGCGAATGGAGTTGTATACGTGAAGTTGTTCCATGAGAAGTCTTCAAATAAAAATGTATGTGTGGGATAAGTAAATTCTGTAATAGTTGTTACTCAACAAAATAGCATTTCTGTTGAAAGAAATATCTACTTACGATCGAATTTTATGAAAAAATAAACTAAATGTTGAAGTAATTGTTTGTTGCTTAGCATTTTTACACTTGCTCACCTCAAAATCATGTCAAGGTGATACTTGGCCAGACTAGCAGGTGCCAAGCGAATAGGCTAAGCCGCAACATCGTAGGAGGAAGTTGCTGATGAAGGTGAATGGAGGTAAGGGTAATTGCTTTGAACGCATCGTATATCGTTTGAAAAAACAATAGGCAAAGATAGGAGATTCCTTGTCTTTGCCTCAACATATTTGATATGTATTTTGAAAATTTTTAGTTAAGGCATCAAGCCATAACAGACTACCACGGGATAATGGTCCGATCCATCCGCTTTGAATACCTCATGCGAACGGATTTCCCATTCCTGAGAAGCAAATTGGTAGTCTATCCTCAAGCCATAAGGTCCTAGTATGGGATAAGAAAATCCAATTCCATTGCCTACTTCCATAAATGTATCCTGAAAGCGATTTTGAAATTGCTGACGGATCGCAGAATGAGGAGCAGAGTTTAAGTCTCCAGCAATAATTAAGGGGTAGGGATAGGTCTTCGTTTTTTTCAGTACCTGATTTACCTTATGCTGTTGGTCTTTCACTACATCTTGTGCGTGCCAAAAAAGAGATTTTACTTTGGGCCACCACGCTTTGTCCTCTCTGATTTTTTCGCCTATCCGATAAGATGTCAGATGTATATTGGCCACGCCCATCTTACCTAGCGGCGTACCAATAGTGGATAAGATTCCTGTATTGATTTCTCCTCGTTCCATAAAGAGAGTATCTACTCTCAGGATAGGGTATTTGGAAAATGTTGCTGCTCCGTGAAGATTTTCGGGTCTGTGATCAAAGCGATAATAGGGCATGTCCACTGCCTCTGCGATCTGATCCAACGCATAATGCGCCTGCGAGAGCTGGTGATAGCGAAATTCTTGCAGTGTAATCACATCAGCGTCGATCTCCTTCAAGATCTTTGATACCTTGTGGACTTTGTCTGATTCAAAAGAGAAGCCAGCTACATTATAGGAGACGATCTTGATTTGAGCGCTAGAGGAGGTAGCTTCAGGAGATGAAAAACGAATTTCTTTGCTCCCTACCCAAACGGTCAACCCGATCGCTACTGCAGCAAATAAAGTCCACTTAAAGGATCTCCTCACAAAAAGGATGAAAAATACAATGTGTACAAACCCTAGTCCCAAAAGTACAGGTGGAATCAACTGCACCATTGGGAAGATGCTCACAGGTAGATAGGGTGCGAGACTACCCATCACAGTGAGGATAAATGGAATGGTAAAAAGGAATCCTAACAAGGTGGTCCAGAACTTACTTATCCTGGGCTTCATCTTCTCTTTGATTTGAGGCTTTAAAAAGGAGCTCTTTTTCTTCACGTGTCAGATTTTCATAGCCTGAATCGTGAATTTTGTCGAGTATCTTATCGATTACTTCCTGAGGGATTTTACTCTTTCTTTCAGATGAAGGTTTCTTTTTATGTTGTTTTTCTTTCTGAGACCCATAGTTCCGCTTGACTTTCATGCGGGGTTGGGCATCATCTCTTCGCCCGCTGGACTGGTAATAATCCCACACACGCGCCGTCACATCTGTTCCATTCCGTAGGAAGTACACATGTAGGAAGCCAATAATTGCGCCAAAGACGATGGCTAAGGCAAGGGGAGAAATAAAGGCAGCAAAGCCAATTTCTAGTAAGAGGATGACAATCCCCACCCAGACGATTTTGACTTGTCCAAATAAGAATAGTTGTATGGGATACTCTGGCACCAGGGTGATACAGGAGATCATCAGCATGATGATGATGGGCATCAAGCCTGAGACCAATCCGTAATGGCGGGTTACAGGGCGGAGTTGTGAAGTAGGACCTGGGTTGGTCGCGTCTGTCTCTGTGGGATCTACCGCTTGGACTTCGTCTGTTTCGGCATCGACTTCTGCGTCAGCCGGTGCTTCTTTTGGCGTTTCTTGTACTTGGGTGATCGGAGAAACAGGATTTTCTACATTGCGGTAGCCTACGATAGAGTTGACCGTAACGGTCATGAGACCGATGATGGGTATTGCTAGGATGACCAACCGGCGCGTGCGCTGATCGTTGAGCAGCTGCTGATGGATGCGACCAAACGCCCAGAGGATAAAGCCTGCAAATAGCAGAGACAGTAGCCACACTTCCGAGCTAAAGAAAGGCCAGGTTACAAGGCTCCAAGGCTGAAACAAAAGATCTTTAAAGCTAAGGGGCAGTACCAGCTTGTCTACAACTGTCTGGTATAAGTCTGTACCTCCAGCTGCGGCGAGTACGAGATACAGTAATCCCTGAATGACTAAGCCCCCAACCATCAAGGCGATCAACCAGCCTGAGGTTTGGTATCTATTGAGAAAGTCTCTGATTTGTTGCTTGATTTCCATCTACGCCTTTCCTCGAAAAAAGATAAAAGAAGCGATCCTTCCTCTATCGTACGGTTATACAGGTAAAAAGTATGCGTCAAATGAAGGTTTCTGACCTACTTTTTATCTATCCAATGAATTACCAAAAATAACGTGCAAGGTACAAATAAGTTTATGCTATGTGAGAACTGATATTTTTCATTCTCCCAGAGGTATAAACTTCTCCACATAGTAGAAAAGAACCGCAGCTACCATGCCCATCAAGTGGCCGAAGTGGGAAATGGACATGTCTTCAATGATCCCTAACACTTGTGCGACGACCAAGCCTGCGCTAATGGCCGCTGCGCCTATCGCAAAATCTTTTGCTTTAAAGCTAAAAGGCAAAAATAGAATGCCGATGCGCATGTTAGGAAAGTAGAATGCCGTGGCAACCAATACACCTGAAAGGGCACCCGAAGCACCTAATACAGGATTGAAGGAAGGATCAAATAAGGTAACGAGAATTCCGCCTACAACCCCACAGAATAAGTAAAAAGCCAGAAAGCGTTTGTTTCCCATCAACTGCTCCAATTGAGGACCAAAGAATACCAGCGCCAGCATATTGAAGGCGATGTGCATGACCCCTCCATGAGCAAAAAAGTGTCCGACAATCTGTACAGGTTGAAATCTGTGACTCAAGATCTGTCCATGAAGATTGAGAACGTCTAACTTGAAGAGGAGGAAATAATCTTCGAAAATGCTCTGCGTGATAATTCCCAACATTTGCAATACAAAAACTGCAATATTTACTATTAGCAGCTTTTTGACGATATCTGTTAATCTTATTTGGTTAAACATATCTTTTTTATCTAAAGTATTCTTCTAATTCTACGCCCGAAATCTCCTTAAACGTGGGGCGTCCCGTCGGAGAAAAACCTGGATTCTGGCATTTGAATAGCTCTTCCACCATATTTTTCATTTCCAGTGTGCTCAGTTTCTGCGAGGAAGTGACGGCACACTTGATGGCTACGGCTCGAGCGACCTCTTCAAACAGGCGTTTCTGGATATCTGTCCCATCTAACTGCTTAATATCTGCCAGGATCTGAGCAAAAATGTCCTTGACTTTATGGGTGGTGATCCCACTCGGTGTCCCATAAATGATGAGGGTATTTCGCCCAAATTCCTTGATTTCAAATCCCAGATGTACCAAGACATCGTCTGCTTGTCTCAACGCTTGATAGTCACTGGTAGAAAACTCTATGGTTTGCGGAAACAGCAACTGCTGGCAGGGAATCTTCTCTGCTTCTCGCACATGGAGAAAACGCTCATACAAAATCCTTTGATGGGCTAGATGCTGATCCAGGATCAGGAGCTTCTGTCCACGCTGGGTAAGAATATAACGATTTTGGTACTGAACTAAAAAACGTGCTTCTTCCTCCTGCTGTTGTTGGATGAGTTGAGGTTTGGGCGTAGGAGTCTTCGCGGGTGGGGCCTGATAGAGAGGCTCCCATTGTTCCCGCTTAGGGACGGGATTTTGCTTAGGGACTTGGGGAGAAGAACCACCACCTGAGGATGACTTGGATGGGGTGGGAGTCGGATTTAGATTTTGACTGGGGACACTGGGGCTCTGGTAGATGGCCCTTGTGATGTCAGACTCTCCAAAATCAATCTCAGGCACTTGATGGCGCATGGCCAATCCCCTTCTGATCATTCCCTGAAGCAAGACGTAGAGTGTGCGCTCGTCGTCAAACTTAACCTCCGTCTTCGTCGGATGTATGTTGATGTCCACATGGATAGGATCAATCCCAATAAAAATCACATAAAAGGGATGGGTATCCTTAGGAATAAATTCTTTATAGGCTTCTGAAATGGCGTGATTCAGATAGTTACTTTTGATGAATCGCTGGTTGACGAAGAAAAACTGCTCTCCTCGCGTTTTTCGATATACCTCAGGTCCTCCAATGAAGCCCGAAAGACGTGCGTATCCTGTTGCTTCTTCCGTCTCTACCAAATTTCCCTCCAGATCCTTCCCAAATAGTTCAATGATGCGCTGCTCCAAGGTTTGGGGGGGCAGATCATAGACCATGGTTTCGTTGTGGTGGAGGGATAGATAGATTTCAGGGTGGGGAAGCGCAACACGGATAAATTCATTGAGAATATGTCTCGTCTCGCGTGCGTTGGTCTTGAGGAAGTTGCGCCTTGCGGGCACATTGTAAAAAAGATTTTTCACCTGGAAGGTACTTCCTGGAGGGCAGGCAGCGGGCTGTTGTTTTTTGACCTTGCTGGCTTCTATTTCTAATTCGGTCCCAATCTCTTGTCCTTGCTGGCGTGTCATGAGTTTGACCTGTGCCACCGCAGCAATGGAAGCCAGTGCTTCTCCACGAAAGCCTAGCGTACGAATACCAAATAAATCGTCTTGGTTTTGGATCTTGGAGGTCGCATGGCGCTCAAATGCCATGCGCGCGTCTGTGGCCGACATGCCTGACCCATTGTCCGAGACCTGAATCAGCGTCTTTCCCGCGTCCTTGATTAAAATTTCGATACGTGTAGCCCCTGCATCTACTGCATTTTCCAACAGTTCTTTTACAACTGATGCAGGCCGTTGAACTACTTCTCCAGCAGCGATTTGATTGGCGATAGCATCAGGAAGCAGGTGTATAATGTCACGCATGAAAACCTTTTCCTCTCCTCTACTTATGTTTACTGATTTTAAGATCTAAAGTTGTGATCTCATCAGATCAACTTACAAATACAAGTATATTCCCGTTTTTTGCAAACCAAACATCCGAAATTTTCCCTTTCAGCAGGAAAATGCCTTTACCTATTTAGTCGTTTATATGAAGAGATAAATTGTCGGATATAGCCGTTTTTTATTCATCCTACATTTTCCAACTCCCACGTGTATATCTGATCATTCGTATATTCACCACAAAACTAATTTTTAAGAACATGACGAAATACCTCAATCCATTTTTGCGCCTTTCCTTAATCTTGATGACTGTTGCCTTGATGATGGGGCAAATAGGCTGTAAATCAGCTACAGGCATGCTAGGCAAAGATGGAAGTGTAGACCTCCAACTACAACTCAAAGAAGGAGACAGCTTTCAATCAGCACTCAATACCGATCAAGTCATAACCCAAAAGATGGGCGCGATGGATCAAGAGATTACCCAGAAGTTTAACATGGGGATGAAGTTTGAAGTAACAGCTGCTTCGGAGTCGGGTTATTCGATCAAGACCACCTACAACTCTATCTTATTTGAGTCGAATACACCCATGGGGACGATTTATTACAACTCCGAAGAACCAGAAGATAATGTCGATCAAACAGCGGCTGCATTTGCTGCGGTCCTTAACAAATCCTTTTCTTTCAATATTTCCCCTCAAGGAGAAATCCTGACACTTACAGGTATTGATGATCTAAAAGAGGAGATGAGAAAAGCCTATGTGGAAATGGGTTTGACAGTGGATGAGAATGTAGAGAAAATGCTCGACCGTCAGTATAGCGAATCGGCATTGAAAAATAATTTATCCCCTAATTTTCTCCAATTTGCGGGAAAAAGACTCAAGCGAGGAGAAACCTGGACCCAGTCTGCCACGGTAGACCAGGGCGTACCGATGAAGTTAGACTATACCTATACCTTCCAAGAGGCCAAGGACGGACTTGCTTACATCAAAAAAGCTTCGCGAGTCTCTCCAGGTGTAGGAGAGCCTATGGTGATGAACAATATGGAGATTACCTATGATGTGAAAGGAACTGAGGAAGGGATCTTGAAAGTAGATTTGAAGACAGGACTTGTGGTGGATGGAGACCAGGAGCAGAAAGTAGGAGGACAAATGGGATTGAAAATGGACCCATCGGCTCAGCCCATGCAGATTCCGATGACGATTGATACAAAGTCTACGACACAATTGGTGCGTCTGTAACGATAAGCTGAATAAATCAGAGGATTT
This sequence comes from Bacteroidota bacterium, assembly GCA_039820545.1. Lineage (GTDB taxonomy): Bacteria > Bacteroidota > Bacteroidia > J057 > J057 > JALEFZ01. The sequence continues at coordinate 36,005 of JBCBPW010000063.1, forward strand.
TACAACGGGAAGTGTGGTCACATGCTTTCCGTTTTCTTATGCAGCAAATAATTGATTGGAGGTGGTTTTAGAAGGGAGCACTTTCAGATAGGTCTGTCCCTCTTCTTGGTGCAAGGCCGCTTGGATATCGGTGTAATACAGTCCGTCCTTGCTTACTTTGGGGGTGCTGATCCCATTTTTTTGGAGAAAACCCGAAAAGACCATGGGAGGATGTATACAGAGGATACCCGTCTTACCTGCGTCACACTCTCTACCATCTTTGCCACTGGGAGACATGGGCTGTCGGATGCTGACCCTACACTGAGGGATAAATAATTGAGGATTTCGAGGAGACTGAATGGCAAAAATCCCTCCTGTCTCTGGAAGAAATAGTCCGTTGACATGGAGAAGGTTATGAAACTCCTTCATGGGTGCTGTCTTTACCTGCTCATAGGGGGGATGTGCCGCTATGACATGCTGAAGACTCGTAAAATGCGAGGGGGATGGGATCAAGGGTTTGGGAAGTTTTCCTTCCATCCACAATGTATTGACGTGATAACGACCGATGAGGGAGCGCCATTCTTGTGGACGTGTTGCGTGTGTGAGTATTGTCGTGCCTCCCATCAGAAGGGGTGAAATAACTTGATGGATGAGGCTGATCATCGACTCAAAGGGATGAAAAGCGAGGGTTTTATTGTGTTTGTCAATGTTTAAATAATGATTCAGTGCCGTCATCTGCGCAAATAGTGTATCCATACAGAGCATCAGGGGAGCTGATCGGTGGTTGTCGATGCTGGGAGGGAGTATGAGGACAGGGCTCCAAGCATGGATATTCTTTTGCCGTTTGGGGAGTGTACTGAGGTAGGATTTTTTTGAAAAATTGAGCCTAGATAGATACCTCTTTGGACGGAAGGTTTGGAGGCCCGGAATTTGTGGGGCAGGAAATTTGCCTTTGGGAACCATAATCCAGGCTGTGTTGGGATCTGTGAGGTTTTGCCCCTTGTGATGCAAGATCCGAGCAGCTTGATGTGAGAGGAAAAAGGCCTTGGGTTCCAAGTGGGAGATGAGATAGCCCATATTTTTGTGGAAATACTGGACTTCTGCGGGGACAAATACTGCTCCTACTTTCCAGCAAGCCCACATCAGAGCTACTTGTTCGGGCGTATCCGAAAGCGTCCCTACTACTCGGTCACCTACTGCTACTTCTGCTTGGAGCAACCGCTGGGCAAAAACATCAATGTGTTGCGTCAGTTGTCGATACATCCATTGTTTGCCCTCTTCTGCCTGTATGACAGCTACTTTTCCTGGTGTATCCACCGCCCACTTGTCTATAAAGTGTGAGAGCAAGGGGGTTCTATGTGGAAGTTCAGGATACATATACAAAGGCCTCTGGTTATTTTCCTCAAGAAATACTCATGTGGCAATAAGCTTTTCTTTAACGAAAATTTTCGGGCGATTGTTGCAAGCCCACAAAAAAGCATGTTCTATGGCCTGCATATGAGCTTGTTAGGTTTGGACTCTTGTCGTGGGACCTAGTTGCGCCATTGCTCAAATGGTCCTCTGGGATAGGGAACACTTTCCCAATCGCCGAACCATTGGAGTTGATATTTTCTGTAGCCGAGATAGCCGATCATAGCTGCATTGTCGGTGCAGTAGGCAAATGGAGGGATATGTGCCGTTTTTTGCATGTCTACACACAATTGCCCAAATCGCCTACGCAACTCACTATTAGCTGAAACACCTCCTGCAATGGCCAGATGGGCTACTTGATATTTTGCTGCTGCCGATGCAAGCTTTTTGAGTAAAATGTCTACAATTCGCTTTTGATAAGAGGCTGCAATATCAGCTTTGTACTTCTCAATGAATCGAGGGTCTTTTTTGATTCCATCCTTTAGTAAATAGAGCAGGGACGTTTTGAGTCCACTAAAGCTAAATTCTAAAGGACCTACCTCTGGGTCAGGAAAACTAAAAGCTGAATCGTCCCCCTCTTTGGCGAGCCGATCGATTTGTGGTCCTCCAGGGTAGGGGAGATCCATGAGTTTGGCAGCTTTGTCAAAGGCTTCACCTGCTGCATCGTCTATGGTCCCTCCCAGTACTTCCATGTCAAGATAATCTCGTACAAGTACAAGTTGGGTGTGTCCACCAGAGACAGTCAGACAAATGAAAGGAAAGGCAGGTGGCGTATCAGTCAGAAAGTTGGCCAGGACATGTGCCTGCATGTGATGCACTGTAAGGAGCGGAATATCCAGCCCCGCCGCCAGAGCCTTGGCAAAGCTATGCCCTACGAGTAAGGCTCCCAATAGTCCAGGCCCCTGCGTGACGGCTATTCCATCTAGATCTTGTAGGGTAATACCTGCCTCTCGAAGGGCCTGCTGAACGACAGGTACAATATGCTGCTGATGTAGGCGTGAGGCTAGTTCTGGGATGACACCCCCATAAGCCTCATGCTCAATCTGTGAGCTGATCACATTGCCTTGGACATGGGGACCATGCATGACAGCTGCCGCTGTCTCATCGCAAGAAGATTCTATGGCTAGTATATAAGGTGTCTGAGAGTCGTTCATGGGCATGTATACGCAAAAGTCGCCAAGAGTTACACGCAGGATAATTATTTCGAGTAATTGAATCCCTACGTGCAATCTTCTGCCTCTTTCAATAGTTTATGTGAGAGACAGGAGGTTCAACTAAAAATTATAGGCACAAAAGTAACGACTTTTCTAAAAATACTTCGGTGCTCTCAGATAGGACTGTATCTTGCAAGTGAATCAGCAAGGATTAGAAGTAAATCAATTTGGCGCTCAAACGCATACATAGACGGATCATTCGTACTATTTCAGGTACGCTGGGGGGATCGTTGATTTTGGTGGGGATCCTGACATGGTTGATCCGATATCCTGCCATTCAGACCTACTTGGTAGACCAGTCTCAATATATACTCTCTGACCAGTTGGGAGTACCTGTCGAAATACAGGAAGTAGATGTGGCCTTACCAGCAAAGATTACATTAGGAAATCTTCGTCTGTGTGATACCCAAGGTCAAAATCTGCTGAAGGCAGGAGAACTCAATGTCTCCGCACTTAATTTTCCCCTATGGGATTATCTCTTCTCCTCTAGCCAAGAGCACCAACTCCGTATTTCCCATATTCAACTCGTTCAAACTGAATTTTTTCTCTACAAAAGTCGGATAGACTCAAGCCTCAATCTTCAGTACTTATTGGATGCCTTTAGTAGCGAGGATACAACTACTTCCGAGCAAAAATTGGCACTCATTTTTGAAGATATCCAGCTGGAAGATGCCCAGTTTACCTATATAGATTCTACTCGATGGCCTTTTCAGACACCTCCTGGAAGGATCAACTTTGATCATCTCGAATTGAGGGATATGCGCTTAGAAGCAAACTTGAGCATGTATCCCGACAGTGTGCTTGCACTCAATCTACAGGATCTGCAACTCAAAGAAGAGCGCTCGGGCTATGAGGTAAGAGACTTGGATCTTGAAATCGTCAACTATGAAGGAGTTAAGCCTGAGCAGAATGGGAAATTGATTGTCAAAAGGTTGGGGATTCAGACGCCGCGTACCAAACTTATCGCCAGAGGTGGGTTCCCGACAGCAGATCTTTTCCAGATCCTGGATGAGCCTGAGCTCCTCAACGGAAGCCTCGCCTTTGCCCGTGGGAGTTATCTCAACTTACTGGATGTAGATCCCTTTTTAGAAGAACCTCTTCCTGTGAAGGGAAGGATTCAATTGACAGGAGAAGTCAGGGGAGGACTTCAGCGGATCGTGAGTAGGGATTTGGCTTTAGCTTTTGGTGAAAATTCCAGCTTGAGAGCAGCCATTGATATCCGAGACTACTTGGACGACGAAAAATTATTCCTCAACGTCAATATGTTGGAAAGTCGAATCTCGCTAGATGAACTACAGACCCTGCTTCCTGTGGTAGGACTGCCCGATGGTATGAAACCTCTACGACAGTTGGAACTGGTAGGTTCATTTAAAGGGAAGGTAGACGACTTTGAAGTAGATGCGACGATGGATACAGATCTGGGGAAGATCGTGGCAGATGTAGCACTTCAACTCCCCCCACGTGTGAAAGTCATGACCTATGAGGGAAATGTAAAAACAACAGATTTTAATGTAGATGCTTTAGGAATTGTATCTGATCGCCTGTCCAATCGATTGAATTTTAATGGAGAGGTCAAGGGATATGGCAGTTCACTAAATAACTTTGACGTATTTTTTGATGCAGGGCTAGGAGATTCGGATATCGCAGGTTTTGGGGTGGATTCTGCACAAATCAATGTAGAGGTAGCCAATCAAGAAGTCGTAGGCGACATCTATTGGAGCGATGCGACAGGCTGGGCAGATTTAGACGTGGACATTAGTTTAGCACAAAGCCCCGCAAAGTATCAGGTAGAAGGAAAGGTTCGAGGATTGAATTTGAAGACGTATGAAATTCTAGATGAACCCATCCTTTTCTCTTCTGACCTCTCAGTGGATTTATTGGGAGATTCTCTCGAAAACTTCAATGGAAGGCTCAAACTGCTTAAAAGTACCTTAGAAAACCTCAATCGGAAGGATGG
>JBCBPW010000064.1:0-39103 GCA_039820545.1 Bacteroidota bacterium
ATCCATTATAGGTAGTACCTATAATGGATTCACACAGCCTAATACTATTGCTCGTTTGCATGGCAGACATTTGTTTCAGTCCTACCTATAATGGATTCACACGAGCAGGGACTTACGCAGTCAGAACTTGCGGAGCAGGGTTTCAGTCCTACCTATAATGGATTCACACAAAGTCTGAGTCATTCAATGAATTTCTCCAATCGAGTTTCAGTCCTACCTATAATGGATTCACACACTGATATGTTGGAGTCGCAGAATTTTCAAGAACTGGTTTCAGTCCTACCTATAATGGATTCACACTTGACTCATTGGTTTGATGACCCATTATATATATCGTTTCAGTCCTACCTATAATGGATTCACACACGCATTAGGACACATATCAGTCCTTTCCAATAGGGGTTTCAGTCCTACCTATAATGGATTCACACCCTAACTCTATTTTCTACAATAGGTACAAGTTTAAAGTTTCAGTCCTACCTATAATGGATTCACACCCATAGATACACAAAAAATATCAATGTATCTATTTGTTTCAGTCCTACCTATAATGGATTCACACGTAGATTTAGTTGGAGGTATAGAAGATCTTGAAGAGTTTCAGTCCTACCTATAATGGATTCACACACATGTTGCAATTCGGCAACGCACCCTTTGCTATCGGGGTTTCAGTCCTACCTATAATGGATTCACACTATTAGCCGACTGTGAAGCGAATTGTGCGACTACTGGTTTCAGTCCTACCTATAATGGATTCACACCTCGTTCTCTAAAATGGTTTAGGATAACCCAGTAAATGTTTCAGTCCTACCTATAATGGATTCACACCAGGACCTCAGCGAAGAACAGAAACTATCAGACTTCAGTTTCAGTCCTACCTATAATGGATTCACACCCCCGAAAATATCATGCGTTTCTGTGCAGGAAATGCACTTTTTCCTGTCATTTTCTCTGCCTTTTGTCGTCGATCGGCAATAAGGTAAAAACCCCTAGGGATCGACGACATTGTAATAGTTTAATAATGAGTCATTTATGAAAAAAGAGGCTTATGATGCCGAAAAATAAGCAACTAGAGCAAGGAAGCGACGACAGTTTCACGCTTTAGAGCCTATCAGAGCAGTTTTTACGTCAAGGTACGGAAGTGCTGATGCCGACTTCTTTTTTGTCTCTTCTCGTTCGCGAAGTGTGGCTCAGCGACTCAGCAGAGGAACTCCCCTCAAGTAGGGAAACTATTGCTTGTGACTTCTCTAGCTTATATGTACCCCAGTCAGCCGACTCTGTGAACCCTGCCAAAGCCCTCACTGATGGCCTTGCCCAAAGCTAAGTGCCGCGGGATGTCCGCATTGGCCTGAAAGACGAGGTCGAAGCCCAAACGCTTGGCCCCCCGATATGTCAAGGTACGCATCCGCTCAATGTCGACGATGCCCATCTGTAAGTCCCAGTGGATGTCCCAATCCAGCCCCTTGGCCATCATGAGAAAGTGAGCCGTAAGGATCTCCTCCAGCCGCGTAACTCGATTGATCAGACTGGGCGTTTCTTGCCACCACTGGTAGTTGTCGCGATTGAGAGCCAACCAATCCTTGAGCCTGTAGGTGCGCATGCCCTCGCGAGATCCTCCCTGCAAGAGTTCGCGTCGACCGACGGCCAATGAAGGACGGATGATCTCCCCCTCCCATCTCAAGGTGCCATCCCAACGACGCATGAACTGACTAAGGGCATCTGCTCCCTCATTGAAACCAATCAAACAGGCTCTGTTCCTGTCTAATCTGTACTGAATCTGAGGGAACCGATAGAGGTTTTTCCCTGTTGCAGGATCATGGTTGTGGAATAGGTGGGCTTCTCTGCCCGCAGCCTCACAGATGGCGCCGCGAAAGCGCGGAAGTGCTCTGGCGTTTAGCTCCCAATCAAAGACGATGCGCATCATGTCGATGAAGGTGGAGGTTTGGGGAGCAAGTTGTATGTTTTGGATCTGGGGATCGCTGAGGAGATGGGATAGCATAAGATGATGTGTTTATTTTTTGTGATGGCTTTTCGTCTAATTTTTTTCAAGTTTTCTCGGCCTGAAAGCCACAGCTAGCTAAACGCTTAGCTCTACCCAACCCATAGGCTGGTGGCCGATGGTGGTGATGGAGCGGGTGATGGGGAAGAGGTCGGATCTTAGGCTGACGTCTAGGGCCATTTTGCGAAATTTCCTGAATTGTTCAGGGATCAATTGATCTTCCCCCTCTTGCTGTTGTAGTTTGTCGGCATAGTTGAGCAAGGCGACTCCCAATGAATTTTCATAGTAAGTTTTGCCTTGACCTAGCCTCAAGAAGATCTTTCCGCTTTTTGCCTGATCATACATTTTTCCATAAAACTCACTTAAGGCAGCCTTGGCAGGTTTACTGGGCATATCATAAGCCTGATCTAAATGGTCCAGTTCTAATCCAATGCAAGCCTTGGACCAAGTACGAATAATCTCTAATAATTGACGAGGGTGGTTCTGACCTAAGTTCTTAATGCCAAACTTTTCAATTCCAGGTCTCAATGTGACAGAAAAATTGGATTGTGAGCCGCTCTGAATGGCCTCTCGTGGTTGAGGAATATCTCCTCCTTTACGTCTTTGATCCCTTCTTCCTCCCAAAGGGGCCAATCGCACTCTCTGGGCCTGATATACTGCCATATCCGAAGTAGAAAAGGATTGACTGTCACTTACCTGGATCAGCTGGCTAAAGGGAGCGACCTCTTTACTTCGGAGATCTCCGAATAGCTGGCTTTCGTCCAACAAGGATTTGACCAAACGCTCAAGCTCTCTCTCTAGGTCCTTCATCCTCTTAAACTCATAGCCATTCAGCCTAGATGACTTTTTCCTAAATCGTAATTCTCCCAACTGCTTGACCTTGGCTTGGTTACTGGGAAGTAAAATGGTTTTGTATGCTTGTTTCAGCAGATGTTGACCTGCTGGCTCTTCTTCCAACCAATGATGCAACAAGGCTGTCCGAATGGCTCCTTTCAGCGTACTCCCAGAAATATAGGGTTTGCCTCCTGACTTGAGGGTCGCTTTCACCTGATGTCGCTCTCCATGCTTGATCCCGAAGTTGGGAAGTCGCTTACGAGATACTTCATCCAAGTCTGCTTCCAGTGTATCTGTGATGTATTCCCTTAATCGAAAGCGAGAACGATTGTTGTCGATGTTCTCTACAATTTGATGAGAGAAATCCTGGACTTTTCCTCGTTCGTTTAGGAGAAAAGCAAATTCAGCGTGATCAATATATATGACTTCATCCCCATCTTCACTGATCACGAAATCTGCATATGGAGAAAGCGTCTCTGTCTGATCATTCCCAATACAGACAGGGGAGAGGACTTTGAGGTTGATGTTTTGCTTTTGATTAGCCATTTGTCTGCTGCTTAAAGGGTAATAAGAAGCTGAGTCCATTTCGGTAAATGGGATGGGGGAAAAGAGCTGGATCTACTTTTTCAGGTTGGAGTTCTACTAATTTACCTCTCACCTTTTCACTGATAATGGCACCCTCCTGTACCATTCTCACTTGACGTCTGTGTTGCTCTACATCGCCATACCTACCGAGACTTCCCCCACCACGTACCACTAAATTATACTGCGCTATTTTTTCTCGTTCTGCCTGACTGGCTGGAATAAATAAGGATAAAAGGCAGAGAGAACTATCGACAGAAGCTGAGGGGAAAAGAGATTCTACTCCTTTGATGCGTTCGATCTCTTCGATTTGTCCCTTACCTGAGGAGCGTTCTCCCCCTATCCCTTCATCTGCCAAGAGCATCAAAGTAGCCGTTAATCGCTCCTTCAAGGGAGATGCTAGCGATTCGTCTAGCAGAAAGAAAAACTGGGTTTTGATGGGCTGCTTGTCTTTATCCTCAATCTCGTTGAGTTGGACGACCGCTTGATGGTAAAAGACATCTGTCTGATCTATGGCATGCACGCGCACCTTGGGATGCAGGTCCTCACTCATAGGACGGATTGCTTTGAGAGTATCCTTGTTGGAAGAAAGGTTAAGTTGCTGTCGCTCTTCGTCTGTCATCGCAAATCTTCCCCCTATCAATGGATAGTTAATCAGATCCTCGACTGCTGGGGCCTCCCGCCAAACGCCCAATGAGATGTATTGGATACGCTTGAGTTTTTTGATTTGGCCACCTGTCACCCGATGGTAAGGCATAGGTTTGGGCAGAAAAAAAACCTTATACCCACCCGCAGCTTCCAAACAGGGAAAGGCAGAGGACAGCTGGATTTTTCCCGATTCGAATGCCTCGATGAATAATGGGACCTCATCTGGATAAAATAGCGCGTAGCAATTGACCAAGGCTGAGAATAAGGTATCTGATTGTATATGAAAAAAGGTATCGTCTAGGTCTTGTCGTCCCAGATGAAATTGATGGTTTCCTTTTCCTTTGAGTATAATGATGTCCATGTCCGAATTCGAGTGAGTCTCTACCGTTTGATTCTTTTATTCTAGAGATTTGGTTTGCTTCCTGTGCCTTTTGGCACGAGGCTAACTTGTAAAAAGAAATAAGTATCCTTGAAGCTTTTAAGACCAAAAGGGCGTAGCCATTTCCTTGGCGGGACTGCCACTCTCGTAGTCTGCTTTCATGCGCTCCTTGGCTACGACGTTGGTGAATCTAACCTGACCGTAGCCTCGAGTCCCATGGCCTCCCAAGTAGTCATCTTCGAGAAGCTGCATGGCACGCTTGATCGCATTGAGGTGAAGGTCCTTTTTGCCATCATCAAATACGTTGTACACCATGGAAAAGGGAAAACGTGCCCCTGAGGGTACGCGCTCAATCTGGCGAGGATGCTGTGCAGTACCTGTCTTACGGTTGATGGTATTCTCCCATTTGACCATAGTGAATCGGGTATCTAGATCATCGCGATCAAACTGCGAGTCGAAATTGGCGATGTCCAGCCTCGCATCTCGCACGATCAGGCGGGTAGGAAGCCGATCCTTATCTCCTGTATTTTCCTCCTTCTTCTTTTTACCCTCTGCTCCATGGCCAAAAATATCCTTGATGAATACGGGATCGAGTTCCACTTTGAGACTACCTGCTTCTCTGGCCAACATGGTCCTAAGCTTTCCCTTAAGTGAGGAGCCTGGAATAAAGGGGACTCTCCGCTTATCTGCTGTTTTGATAACTGCGAGGTCCACGCCTCCAATATCGAGATCCGACTTAGAGCCCCCGATGTGAAGGCCTGTGACTACTTCTATTTCCCCCTGAATAAAGACCTTTCCTAGGAGTTTGATTTTCTGAACTGGCGTATCCATGCTTATTTATTTTTACCCGTGTAATGTCTCTTATGATAGGCGACCACAGCTTCCATGATCATTTTAAAATTGCTGAACTGAGATCGATCGTGAACCTGCTGGATGAGTTTGTCGAAGAACTCAATCAGTATTCTGCCCTTTTCCTTATCGTCTCGACGAAGGTTGTCCTGACGAGCCAAGATGTAGGCGAGTTTGGGACGCAGCATCACGAGTCTTCCGAGCTCACTTTCAGACATCTCCTTGATGTTATTGAAGATATTGCGGAGCTGGGAGGGAGTAATCCCGTTGGCATTGTTTGCGACAAAGCGTTCCAGTTTATTAATCGAATCGTTCAGTTCCTTCACCTTAGTGGTATCAGATCCATCTATCTCCTTGAGTTTCAGATTGACCAATTGCTTCAATTCATCCTTACTGAAATGATTGCTTTTTACTGCTTTTTGAGGTTTATCTGCCATGTGAAGATTAATTTCTGTCTTTTTCTCTGGTTATAAATTCAGCCCACCTCGCTGCGACAGCCATAAGTGCTGCATTGGCGGGAATCTCTTGTTGACTTCCATTTTGAGCGGTCCCTTTGATCATTTTATCGAGAAGGGTAGAAAATCGATCCAGGATTTCTGTTTTGATAAGTGTTTCATTTTGTGGTTTGACGTCTCGAAAATAATAGGGAAGTCTCCACGTGCGCTGGAAGTCAAATGTTTGTTCCGTGAGGATTTTTCGTTGCTGGGATTCGAAGCCTTGCATGAACCGTCGAAGCTTCTGGATAATGGCCTTGGACTCTGGATGGTCTTCTTTAGTGATCAAATGATGGAGGACAGCCCCTAGATGCATGGCTTGTGCGTAGTCATCCCATGAAAGTACTTGGCCGAAAACTGATATCCGATCCTTTCGTGGATATTTTCGAGGGGTATCTTCGTCTCCTGCTATTTCAGGTCCTAGTTCCGCAAAAATCTTATCAAAAGTCTCTGTATAGTTTTTGGCTGAGGACTCAGCCTCATTGACCAAATCGGCAAAACGACTGACAGGGAACTTGCTATCTACCATGATCATCCCAGCAGAAAGGGTCGCAGCTCCACCCGTAAAGCTTTTGAACTCCTGTCGTACGATCCAGGCAAACTCCATGACGATGTCCCAAGCACCCACAAGGAAGAAATCGTCTCCACCTGAGAAGATGACGTAAAGGTTATCAAGAAAGGTCTCCTCTGGGTATTGAGCCAACCTGTCCTCATAGACTTTGAGATAATGATTATCTCTTTTATTCAGTTCTTCGTAAAATTTTCTATTTAAAATATCATTCATGTATCCCTCAAAAAACCACTTGAGGGCACGTGAAATGGAGGCCACGTGTGAGATGGTACGATGATCTTGTTTGAGGCGGTTTTGGAAGAGATCCCCCAGGTAGTCAACGTCGATTTTGAGTATTCCGAGTTTCTCCGTTCCCGTGCGAGCCCAAGCCTTTAATCCCAGTGCTTCAAAGCTGATGATGGATCCAGGTTCATACTCCTGATCGTTTTCATCCTCTGTTGGCTGATTTCTTTCCTTCCGACGATCTTCTGCGATCTGCTTGATAGAATCCCATGTATTGAGACTTTCAGACGTCCAAGTTGGCAGCTTTCTTACCAGTAAGGCAAAGGGAGAAAGTGGCTGCCCACTATTTGCTTTAAACTTTTCAAACACATTTTTCTCATCTCCAAAGAAAATGGGATCGTGTTGTTGGGATAAGGGCGCTTCCTTCAAGACCAGTTTTCTTCCTCCCCAACTGAAGGGATGAGGAATCGAGGTATACGTAGGCGAAACGAAACTACTATCCTCTGAATCAGCTGTTTTATTTAATTTGACTTTCGCGCTGTCTGTCCATAGGTTGTTGTTATTGGATAGGGTCTCCCATCCCACCCATGGTTTTTTATTTTTCGTGCGTGCTTGTCGCTGATCACTCGCTTGTTTTTTTACATAGCGTCGAAAGAAATCTCTTTCTGCATTTCTGCGGTCGGTCTGATTGATTGCGGGGATGGGATCAAATAGATCGTGATAGGTAGCGGCCTGATAGGGTCGGGTTCTTGCTTCGTTGACTCTTTCGTCTACAGCTACCCATTTGGGACCAAAGTTTTGTAGATCACCTAAAGTGACAGGTTCTGCTCCCAAGAAGAGATGGAGCTTTTCGGGTGCTTGCAAGTCAAAGGAAGTACGATCCATGACATGGTTTTCTATATCAGGGATGACTTTCTCGACGAAGGTGGCATGTTTAGCAGCGGGTATGAGCAGATAAAAATTTCCTCCCCCAATGAAAAGTAAGTTGGCAGGGGTCAATTCTAATTCCTCCAATATATACTGTGCTGCTAATCTACAGATCAATTGTACCCTGAGGGAGCGAGATTTGAGGGAGCGAGCAGCCCCGTCAGAGACGACGTCAAAGATATAGGTTTGGATGCCTGATAGATCTCCTTTGACAAGGTAGAGATCTTCGGTGGTCTTGGAAGGATGTGTGTGGTTGTGATAAAGTGAAACGGCTACTGCCGCTGTGAGTCGGGCGCGGTCATAGAGACTAATACCGTCCTGTCCCGAATGAGCTGTTCCTAGGTAATAGTGAAAAAGTGAAAGAATGGACTCGCACTCCCAGTAGCTTTCAAGGCTTTTTAAGTCAAGTTCCTCTAGACGGGCTTGGAGTGCATTTTGTAGTTGTTGTGCTGAAGTTCCTTTTTGGTTCCCTGGAAAAAGATAGTTCCTGTCAAGTGATAAATAAGAGGTCGGAATGGAGGTCAATTCTTCCTTGATGAAGGTATCGTACAGAAAGGAAAAGGGGGAGTCTATTTGATCTGCCTGCGTGTTAATGCCATTCTTCTGATTAGGTAAGAGATAATCAGTAGCTTGATTGATAAATGCCTGGGAATCAGGATCTAGTTTCAAGATAAAGTCTAAAAGGTTTCCACTATTAGTAAGTGTAGCATGAACTAGACTTTGTATGAATATTTTATATGTATCTTTTTTCATAATAAAAGTACAACAAGACTCGCTTAATTGGCGTATTTAAAAGTACAAAAACAAGAAAATGAATAAACAAAGAATATTTTTTCAACAGTTTCAATGCATCCGAATAGTCGGTGCAAAATATTCACCATATAACGTATTGATATATGAAAAAGAGAGATTGGTCTCATCAACAAAAGAGCTTTCTAGCCTTTTTACTGATCACGTCTGCGTATCTAACGACAATTGTGTTGTCTTCTGTTCTAGTCCTACCTTTAAGTTGGACCAAAGTTCTTCTTTATCTCTACATTGGAATAAGTTTGCGGATTTATTCTCAGACTTCAACCCAAAATTGGATAAGGAAACGATGTTCTATGAGTAAGTTGCATTATGAGTATGTAAGGATGGGAATTCCTTTCATCTTCACAATGGTCGTTCTTGATTTGCCTATTCTCATTAACTAGGAATCACGGATATATAAGGAGAAGCATTCGCTTCTCCTTTTTTTGTCCTTACTCTAATATGATTGGACACTGGCCAAAGCCATCTCAGGACTGATCACGTCATCAGTAACTAAAAACAACGTGTTGTCTTTGTCCTTACTCTAATGAATAAGTTCAAAATTAATGCGAATTGCATTGAATTCCAATCATATAGATATTTCTTTTTGCCAACTAAAGAACTCATTTCCAACTATTTGAAATGTCTATCTTCTCTTCATCCTTGCCTGCATAGAAATCAAATTCATAAGATTGCCGTAGATCTGGGCACGTACGCTGGCGAAGGCGAGTGTATTTCTTCGCTTCTCACTGAAATCAGGATTTGTCAAATTGACATGAGCTGAGCCGAAGTAGAATACGGGTATGTGGTCCGGAACCTGCGCAATGATAGCATCTACCCATCTCATATCGTCTTCGGATCGCCCACCCTTTTCCTTAGCAGGAATGATAGGCGCTACCTTCCGATTCTCATCGTCTATGATCACTACCTTGTAGGGCTTGTCATAGATTTTTGCATAAGGCGGGATTTCTCCTCCATGTAAGAAGGATCTTTGCAGATTCAGTGGCCGAGTGCTTACTTCGGGAAAACTCAGATCTTTGAGGAGTTGGTGAATGGGGGACTCCAATCTGTCATTTTGAGGCTGGTAGACGATCAATACATTCGACTGCTTGATGAGGTATTGGGTAAGTTCTTCCCAACTGACCATGTCCTGAATAATCTCCTTTTTGCTTTCAATGGTTTCGCTGACTTTTTCGAGGAAAACCTGTTCTGCTCGTTGGACCACGGTTTTGTACAGGTAGGCGAAGCCTCCGAGCAAGGCTACGGCTGTGGCGAGAAACTTCACAAACCACGATAGCCACTCTTTGTCGTAGTAGGATTTGACTTTACGCTCTACGATGACCTCCAAGTCGAGTTGTTCTTCCAAGCTAGACACCTTATGCTCGATCTTTTCCAAGCGTTGATCTGTAGGAAGTGGAACCGTATCTTGAGAAGTTTGCGCTTGTAGCTTATACCCAAAAATCAAGCATCCGCTTATCAAAAGAAGCATCAGTAGTCTAGGCATATGCATGTATAATTTTTCTCCGTAGGGGGACATAAGAGATGATAATTCTGAAAGTTTTCTGAAGGTTGTATGTAAACATATTGATATTCTAACTTACGAGAGCTGCTTCAAAAACCAAGTTTATCCGTGTAAGAGATCTTTCAATTTCGATAAACATACGAGAAATAGGGAAATATTGAAGGGGGAAATGTATAAATACTCAGAACAGGTGAGCCTGACCTCGTGAGAATTGAGGGGGTAGGTGGATTTTTGAAGCTTGGTTTCTGATGGAAGAAATAGAGACTTCTTTAATGATTATCACGAATCATTTTGTATAACTTCAAAGAGTTGGGCTAAGGCTATCCATGCAGAATCTTCAAAAAGCTCAATAAGAATTCATTCGTGATAATCCCTTTTATTTGATAAAAAATTGTTGTGGTATTATGCTTTATTTTGTCAGTAAAATGATCATTGGGAGTAGATGCGTAAGATGAAGGTGTGTGATAGATGAGAAGCGATGGGATGCGGGAAGTGTACGAGAAGATGTAGTCGGACCAATGGGAAACTGGCGCTAGCGAGGAAGTGTGTGGAGTATCACAGGATTGGATGTAGCACCAACGAGACGTTGGCGCTGGCGAGTGGACCAATGGGAAACTGGCGTTAGTGAGGAAGTGTGTGGAGTCACGGGATTGGATGTAGCACCAACAAGACGTTGGCGCTGGCGAGAGGATTGGATGTAGTATCAACGAGACCTTGGTGCTGACGAGTGTCGCTATGCTAGCTGTTGAGTACATGCTTTGCAAGCGAAAACCCTTCATACAGCTGTACAGAGGGTTTTTTATATATTGTTAAGTGTTTTGTACCCACGGCAGGATTCGAACCTGCCGTGGCGTTATTTTTGTAACTCATTGGTTATCAGATAGTAAAATATGTGTCGATAGGTTGGCGATTAGTGTTTTTTATGGTCGGGTGACGATATCGTCAGATAGAAGCTTTGCCGTTATCTATGTAGTTTGTAAAAACTTTTTTTAAGAATTTTATCTCGTCCCATATTTCCTCAATCCCTTGTGCGTATTTGGTAGCATGATCTGATTCTCTGACTGTATCTACCTTTTCATTCGGATCAACATAACTAGAGTAATTCGTGTGAAACTCTTCGTTTCCATTTACTATCCAATCTATAGAAACCTGATAATGAGAGGATAATAATTGAAGCTTGTCCAAAGACGGTTTTACTGTTCCGTTTTCAATTCCTGAATAAGTCCCTTGACTTATTTTTAAGAGAGATGCAATTTCTTTTTGATTGAAATTACGAGTTTCCCTAAGATGTCTTATTCTTTGACTCATATCCATTGTGTAGATAATATTGATGATTTGTAGATAATATTTATTTTTACTAAATATGTGTCATCAAAAATCGGCTAATGCTGATTATACGAGCAAATATCTGAAATAATTGACACAGATGTTAAACTTAAATGCACGGTTGAAAGAAATTCCAAAGAATCGATATGATTCTTTGGTCGAAAAGTGGGAAGTGCTCGAAATGTTCAATACAAAAAAGTATGCAAGACAGCGGCTTTATCTGGTAGTATCAGATAAGACAAGGGTACTAGCTATAGAAGCCTTATTCTTTTGCAACGAGTTAGGACTGACTATTCAGGAGTTGTTCAACCCTGAACATTCTATCAAGGAGACGATAGAGAAAAGCCAGACAGGAAATGTTGAGAAGATCGCTGCCAATTACAAAATGACGGGCTGATGGATGCGCTTCGAAAGGCCTTAAATCTCTACATTTCAGGATATGAAACCTATATCATCAAGCTGAAGGAGACGAGAACAAGGCTCAAACGTGCGGAAGAGTTTTTTACTCTTCATTCGGATAAGGGTATCCGCATATCAGGACTTCAAGTTATCCAAGAATTGAAAGCAACCCTAGATGAGCAATCCGAAGCGATTTCCAGAATTGAGAGAGCGGCAAATTTAGAATTTGAATATGCGAGATCCGCAGAGCCAATATTGAAAAATATCAATTATTGGTTAAAGTGGAAAGGTATCACTTATGAAGAATTGGCTTTACAAGTTGACGAATTAAAGGCAAAAAGGGAGCAAATAAGAAGATCAAGTTGGAAGGGCCAAATATGGACGCTTGATAAGGTGAAAAAGCCCGAAAGAGGGGAAGAAATTTTGTTTCACCCCAGTGTGGGAGATGTTATTTTTCCCTACGAGGAAATGCAGCAAGCTAAGATAATTTCAATTGACGGGCATAGGGTAACACTTTACGCTATGAACAAGAATCGGAGGATCACAAGGAAAAATGTAGCGCATGTTTTAGAGGTCTTTCGGCCAGACCTGCCGCCAGAAACAAAGCCTAGCCACTTTCAGCAGGCATGGTGGACACGGAGCAGTGGGCCGAAATTATCGGAAGCCTTGCATTCATCCTACATGATAAACATGAAAATGTATAAAGCTTCATAATCATAGTCTGGGGGTTTTCCCTGTAGCTCAGATGCGTAGAGCTGATCCATTAGGATTGTGCGGTGTGTCGCAAGCATCCCAGGGAACTATCGTTCTTTTCACTATTAGATAGTTAAGGTTTCTATTGTCGCTCCTTCGCGGATCGGTTGCGCGGTGGAGAAGTAGTTATCTCGTGGGTCTCATAATCCCAAGATCGGGGGTTCGAATCCCTCCCGCGCAACTGGACCTTTTTTACAGTTTGGCTTATGGAAGCGCCCTATACGGGCGCATCTAGGAGGATCGTACACAGGAAAGTACAGTTGATTTCTAATCAACAAATAGGGGTTCGAGTCCCCTTCCTCCTACAAGATCAATCAGACCCCGAAAGGATGGGGGCAGTGGCCCGTCAAAATGGCCGATTGACGGGAGCCTTTAGGCTGTCTTTTTATTCACATCAATAACTTTCATCAAAATGTCAGAAGTTCAAAAACCCACAGTGGCGCGTAATGTCATTTTTCACCCAGAAGCCAGCGATATTTCTGCCCTCCAGAACGGAGCAACATGTATCCCAGGAATTGTAGTCCAAGCACAAGAATACAGAGTGAACTTACAGGCTTTCCCTGATGCAGCAGGGACGCTGTTACGTCGAAATATTCCGCACGTATCACAAGCCCAGCCAGGCGAAGCATATTGGCGATACTACACCGACCCCACATTCAAGCAGCTTACGCAGCAGGAAGATGCAAAGGAAAGCAAAGTCGAATACGTGGTTGAACAAGCTCCCGACTCATACCCAGAACCCGAAGAAACAGCAAAAGAGTAAACCCGCCCTTGCTTCAAGGTCCCACCCACGGGTGGGACCAATTTTCACAACCTAAACGCCTACCCCCATGCCTAGAAACATGAGCTTTGCCCAGACAATCCCCCAAGTGCGAAATAGAACGAAAACAGTGACCCGTAGGGTCGGGTGGAAGTTTCTGCAACCAGGAACAATAATTTGCGCTGTAGAGAAAGCGCAGGGAATCAAGAAGGGAGAACTGAAGCGTATTTGTATGATAGAAATCACGAAGGTATCCTTCGAGCCCCTTTGGAAAATTGGTGGTGAGCATAATGGATGTGCCAAAGAGGGATTTCCTGATATGACCCCCTTTCAATTTGTAAAATTTTTCGCTGAGACATTCAAGGTAGACCCTTCTGATACTATTACTCGAATCGAATTTGAGTACGTGGATGATCCAAATTAGTATATAGATGGCCCATGCAAATAACGTGTGATGATGCAAACGGGAACAAGGACTGAGCATGGGCGGTCCGAGTTCCTCCATACAAGACAAACCCGCAACTTTTCAATCAATCAGACAATGAAAGCAATCAAATTTTTGAAACAGTATTTATGGGACTCACCTGTCCTAGTCTTTGGCCTTTTGGCCGCCATCCTCTTTGGAGTATTTGCTCCAGGATTCCTTCGTGAAACATTCGGGAACGGTTCCGTATGGATCGTTCGTGGATTGCTCATCATCTCGTTCTTTATAATTTACTTCGTCAGTAAATGGCGATTGATCAATCAAAAAAATGAAGAGCTTAGGGAAGTATTGAGCCGAAACCCAAGCGCACAAGAAGCTTTACTGAGTCAGCATAAGACCTACTACGACTCAGATTTAGAAACTGCAAGATTAGATTATCTGAAAGATAAAATAACGACCCTTTTTGATGATTCCCCAGGGGTACTATTTGCGATCCTTGCCGTAGTCCTAAGTTTGATTTTCAGCTTTTTCTCTAACCCATACGCAGAAACATTGTCAGGAGTAATGGCAGCACTGGCGCTGCTGTTTTTCTGGTTCCATGTGTACCAAACCACCCCAAAAAAGAGATAGTATGTACAAAATAGAACACTGGCTTATCAGTAAAGAGCGCAATGGTAGGCCTGTATATCACCTAGTCCTACTCGTGCGACTTGATACCCAAAAAGAAGCCGAAGCCATGTTTGAGGCGATAAAAAAAACAGGGGAGGCATCCAAAGGCTTCAATTGTGAAACAGAGCTTTTTGTAGGACCTAGAAGGATCGACAGCCACAAGTTCCAAGGAACCACGCTCAAATAATTTTACAATCGTTCTTTTCACCACTCCGTGCGAGCAGTTTGTTTATCAACAGATCGATTTTTATCACGGGATAGCTCACCACGGAAAAAAAGAGGTGCCATTTTTTCCTTTGGCCCTCTTCTTTTTTACCTCAACTGAATTTGAAAACCGATATGGAGAATAGTAAAATTCAATGGACCGACGCCACTTGGAACCCATGGCATGGCTGCACCAAAGTATCTGCAGGTTGTAAGAACTGCTATATGTACAGGGATAAGGCCAAGTATGGGCAGGACGGATCAACAGTCCAGCGCTCAAAGACGCAGTTCACGGCTCCGCTGAAGTGGAAGAAACCCCAGCTAATTTTTACGTGCAGTTGGTCCGACTTCTTCGAGCCCCAAGCAGACGAATGGAGAGCTGAGGCATGGGAGATCATCAAGCAGACCCCACAGCATACGTACCAGATCCTTACAAAACGTCCTGAAAGGATAAAGAAGTGCCTGCCAAAGGATTGGATTGTTGAGACGGAATCAAGGGATCGCCCCTTGGAATTGAATTACCCCAATGTTTGGCTAGGGGTATCAGTAGAAAATCAGCAAACGGCAGAGGAGAGAATACCTATTCTCAACGCTGTACCTGCCATTTGTAGATTTATTTCGTTCGAGCCTTTACTTGAAATGATCCACTTATCTCGTGAACTATCAAATTTCAGGCCCTGGGACTGGGATCTAATCCACTGGATAATCATTGGCGGGGAAAGCGGTAATGACAGTGGCATCCACAGGTATCGACGATGCAGAAATTCATGGATTAAGGTTATGGCATACCCATTCTTAAAAAACCAAATACCCGTATTTATCAAACAGCTAGGAACCCATCTAGCGAAGGAACTTTCACTGAAAGATCGGTCAGGAGGAAACCCCGACGAATGGCCCGCAAACTATCTACGGTTTCGCCAAATTCCCTATCACCTGATTCATGATCATAGACTTCAGGAACGGTATAAGAAGCTCAAAGACGCTCAAAACCGATAATCTGACTGAAACATTTCTACCTGAAATTTAGCAGCCTATATTCTCTATCCTCTCCTATACTCCTCTTACTCTTATGAGAAATTATCACACATTAAATATTCATGAGCGAATCAACGCTAAGGCGAACTCGCCGACGGTCCTACATTTGATCCATCGCCTAGCAAATGGACAAGGTGAGATTCCTCCTGAAGTGTGTCAAACTCCATTTTACAAAGGCGAAAGAAAAGCCCCATTCTTTCAAACAGGCCTAATTTTCTTCGGAGACTCTGGGAGATACATGAAAAGGAAGCGCGCGATCAG
This sequence comes from Bacteroidota bacterium, assembly GCA_039820545.1. GTDB lineage: Bacteria > Bacteroidota > Bacteroidia > J057 > J057 > JALEFZ01. The sequence continues at coordinate 15,648 of JBCBPW010000064.1, forward strand.
ACACCGCGCCAAGCTAGATGAAGTAGAAGCAGGGACAAAAGCGGTTCGAGAAGCCTTCCTTAGGGACATCATTCAGCATTTGCAGACGATAGAAGACCCCACGGAGAAAATGAGGTGGGATCTATTTCTATCGGCTGAGATTGAAACCACAAATGCAAGACTAGCCGCCAGTATCTTTTTTCAAAGAGAGGTCAACGCCAATGATATACTAAGTTATTTATACAATCGAGCAGGATTTATATCTGTGATCAGAAGGGGTAACCCCAACTACTTCCACGCGGCAAATCAGGTAAAACCTAAAATGCCTGAAATTGGAGGAGTTGGACTTGCATACATGGACCACATAGACCAGCAAGCAAAGGGTCTGATCAATTTCCCAGAGATTCAAACGCCCAAGCCGCAGCAAGTACCCCTCGAAAACCTCTGGAACCAACTGCCCTTTTGACCTCCTCAAACGACTTTCCCATATGTGCAATTCATCCCCATACGTTAGCGATCAGACAATATGTGAAGAGTGTCACCAGCCCTTTATCAGTTTCACTGGTAGGAAGACATGTCTTACATGCTTAAACGCTCCAAAAACACCCAAAATGCCCGTTCAGGGTACGCTATTCGGTGGCTCTCTAGATACCACTGCGAATAACTTTGCCAACGTTGATAATCAGGATGTTACAAACACCCAAAATGAAGCCTCAGCCCAAAAGCTCGAAAATGCGGGAGATACTAGAGAATACCGAAATCTTATCTCCCAGTTGCGCGATTACTCTGGCAAACTGCTTGTGAAAGTTGGATATCAGCGGACTTGTTTATGTGGTAGGAAGGTTGTAGACCGAAACCAAGGTGTGAATCTAAAAATTCAAAAAACCAAGTCAGGAAAACGGGCGCATGTGAGCGGACTTCAGACCTGTGGGTCTGTCTGGCATTGTCCCGTATGTGCCTATAAGATTTCCAAGCAGCGTAGGAAGGAAGTAATCAATACGATCGATAACGTGTACAAGGCGATGGGACGGGCGGGATTTCTTACGCTCACAATTCCACACTACTCATTCGAGCGGTGCGAGGGCGTACTGAAGGCACTTCAGGAAACATGGTCTAGGATGAAAGTAGGTCGTAAGTGGCGTGATCTACTCTCAGAGTATAGGTACCTAGGATATATCACAAAGCTTGAGGTTACCTACGGGCAAAACGGATGGCACCCACATTTGCACATGGTCTTATTTGCCGAAGACACTGAGGAAAGGCTAGAAGAATTTTCCTATAAGATCTTTGATCTGTGGGCAGAATCTGCTGAGCGGAAGACAGGAAAAAAATGCAGTATTGATGCTTTCAATTACCAGCCTATCACTAACATAGAGGGCGCAGCTGACTACACGGCGAAATGGGACCTAGCTAAGGAGATGACAGACACCTCCGCCAAGCAAGGTAGAAGCAAAGGGGGGATGACCCCCTTCCAGATCCTAAGGGAAGGGTTCGAAAGAACTAACAGTACAGAAAAGAGATATTTTGAAAATCTATTTCGCGAGTACGCGAAGACCTTTCATGGGCGCCGTCATCTGAACTGGTCTAAAGGCCTTAAGGATCTGTTTTGCACAGTAGCAGGAAAGAACAAAGCAGATCAGGATCTCGTCAAAGACAGTCAGGGGGAGATACTCACGAGATTTTCATATCGCGTATGGCTGTTGATTGATCAGCTATTCTTGAAAAATCCGCTTTTAGAGATAGCGGAAACCAGCGAGAGGCCCGTACAGGAGATACTTGCACTCCTTTGGTCCCATGGTATCGATTGCGATAACAAATACAACTCAATAACCTTACTAGATGACTCATGAACCATGGCAGTTTATTCTCAGGGATTGGCGGATTTGATCTACCCTCTGAGGAGCTAGGATGGAAAAACATCTTTCAAGTAGAAAAGGACTCATATTGCCGAAAAGTACTAAAGAAGAATTTTCCTAATACCAAGTTGTACAAAGACATATTTCAATTTGATGGAAAGAAGTATAGAGGGACAGTTGACATTATTTCAGGAGGATTTCCCTGCCAGCCTTTCAGCCTCGCAGGTAAGAGAGCGGGGAAGAATGATAACCGTTACCTCTGGCCAGAGATGTTCAGAGTTATATGCCAAATACGGCCCTCTTGGGTCGTTGGTGAAAATGTTCCTGGAATCCTCAGTATGGAGAATGGCACCACACTTGACTCAATACTCTCTGACTTGGAAAGTGAAGGCTATGAAGTCCAAACGTTTCTTATTCCAGCTTGCAGTGTCCAAGCGTGGCACAGGCGCGACAGAGTGTGGATTATTGCCCACTCCAAGAGCAAACAGAGCAATGTCCCAAGACTTAACACTGCCCTCAATTCGAGAGAATCCAAACAAGAATCTAGAAACAGTCATGAGCAGACTTCTTCCTACGATCACAGCAAACGAACACAAGGGGGCATCGAGAGACATGTTCAGAGGGAGTTCAAAATATCGTGGGGCCAAAATGTCGGAGGGATTGAGGACATCTTCGCAAGATCCGATATACCTAAACCCCTCATTTGCAGAGATGATGATGGGTTTTCCTCCCGGGTGGACAGACTTAAATCACTCGGAAACGCGATAGTTCCGCAAGTCGCATACGAAATTTTTCGAATGATCGAGCAATTCAATGTAACCACCCCATGAAGACAGTAAACAGCTTATCAGGAGGGAAGACATCTTCATATCTCGCAGTACATTACCCTGCGGATTTGAATGTATTTGCCTTGGTTTGCGTGGACTGCCATAATGTGGGAAAGAAAATTGATCCAGGCATCAAGCGAATCGTAAATGATCGCTTGCAAAAGTATTCTTCTCATTGGCCCGAGTTCCGAGCTACTACGGAGGATCCTAAAGTACTGAAAGTCATTTTGGACTTAGAGCAGATGATAGGACAAGAAATCATTTGGCTTCGTGGCATGGGCTGGGAGGAAATGATGAGGAAGAAGCGAGCAGTTCCTAACATTAAAAAAAGGTTCTGTACAACGATCATGAAGATTGAGCCTATTTTTCAGTTCCTCTACATGTATTATTCCTTACCCGTCAAAATGAGATTGGGATATAGGTATGATGAAATGGAGCGAATGGAAAGGGCTTCAACAATCTTTAAGTATCCGACTCACTGCCAGCTTACAGGACGAAAGCCAGGTATTCACAGGTGGGAAGAAATCGAATGGAGAATCAATGAGGCTCCTATGATAGAGGACAAAATAGTCCATTATCATGTGAAGCGATTTTGGGAAGATTGGGATATTGATTTTCCGCCAGATTCTAACTGCCAAAACTGCTTTTGGAAAGCAGATCAACAGCTTAGGAGAAACTTTGATGAGAATGAGGAAATTATGTTGTGGGCAGCCGTACAGGAAGAGGTTATGGGGCACACGTTCCGTAAGAGACCACTCCTGAGTATACAGAAAGACGGAATCCAGCAGGATTTTGCTTTTGGCGGTGGCGCAGGTTGTCAAGCTGGATTTTGTACAAGCTAAGTAAAAAAAAATGAAAACTCCCCTTCCCCCATTCCACAAAGTATTCAACGCCGAAAGGCGAAGATTGCAAAAAGCAAAGTCACCCTTTGCTCGCGTATGGATTGCGAATCAGCGGGAATTTTGCCCCAGTTATCCAGACTTTCTAAAAATAGAATGGCCATCTATAAATGCGCCTCATTTTGATATTTCTCCACCCAGAATGGAAATTATTATCCAGTGGGAAGTAGATGATGTATCCCCGTTTCCGATCATGATATATGATAGCATGGGATGGAGAAAGGCATACAGCGTAAAAGATGGGGCCAAACTTATTCGTGTATGGCCCTTCCTCCAAAATATCAACCTCAACTAATACCATGCCGCATCCACGCATCAAATCGGTTGTTCCTTGGTATGGTGGCAAAACTGCTATGATACCTTTGATACTTGACAAAATCCCTCCTCATGACTTGTACGCGGAGCCTTTCGCGGGTGGGGCCGCTGTCTTCTTTCATAAACGCCCTGTGCGGTATCAATTTCTCAACGACAAAAACGAAGAACTAACCAACTTCTATAAGATCGCAAGCAGGTATCCTGAAGAGTTGATAAAACTAATAGAAACTACACCACATGCAGAAAGTGCGTACTTGCGCGCAAAGCGCATCTACAAAGGGGAGACATCGGCGGACGAGATGATTAGAGCATGGGCGCTGTGGATGTGTGCTACTGGATCTGTAGTAGGTAAATTAGGGGGCGGGTTTTCGTGGAGTAAGTCCAATAGCGGCGGTTCTATGGCAACTAGATTTCAAAGCAGAATCAAAGCATTATCCCAGGCGATACATAAGCTCCAGCAAGTTACGATCTTGCAAAAAGATGCCCTAGAAGTCATAAAGTGCCTAGATAGAGTAGGCGCTTTTTTCTTCATTGATCCGCCATATCCAGGGGCAGACCAGGGACATTACGCAGGATATAATATGGAAGATTTTTGCCATCTACTTGAAGCCCTCTCTTCTGTAGAGGCCAAATTCATGCTGACGAGTTACGACTATCCCGAACTCGAAGACGCGACCATCAAAAATGGATGGTTTACTGAAAATCACAACCTTCCCCTTTCTGCTGCCAGAGGAAAAAATGTCAAGAAGACCAGAAAGATAGAAGTCATTACCACAAACTACCCTTTGTCATTTCCTCGAACCTTATTTTCAAAAATTTCATGATATGAATACATACGCAAATGATCTCCCATACTGGAAGACGGGTAAATCTTCCGCTGAATCATGGATGAATAAAACAGAAAAGCTGATCACCGAAGCGGGAGGGGAAGTAGATACGAGAATCTCAGGTAAGCCGAACGGCAAAGAAGCTATTCTTTTCATTTTTATGCTTGAGGGAGCGAGGTATAAAATCCTCTGGCCCGTACTCCCTACGAAGAAGATTGATGAGCAACCCGCCGCGCTCAGGCAATGTGCTACAATGATTTATCATGACACAAAAGCCAGAGTACTAAGATTGAAAATATTTCCTCCGAAAGTCGTGTTTTCGGATTACCTAATTGGGCCTAATGGCCAAACGCTTGCCGAGATTGGGCAAGCAGATATCCCCAAAGCATTGATACAAATTTCAAAATCAATTCAATAAAATGAGATTTACAAAGTACGAGACAAAGCCAATGGAGCTTTGCCCATGGACGCCAGATATAGACATGAGCGAAGTAACAGTAGAAAATACTGAGAACCCTCCTAAGAGTGGCGACATGATCGCCAAAAGGTATGATGGATCCCTTTATCTAATACCAGAAGAGGTTTTCCAGGAGATGTTCCACACAGAACATGAACAATATGCGACATTTGAAGTCCAGCCAAGACTTAGGATTTTCTTTTTCAAACCTATAGTTTTTGAAGTCCAGGATACAGCCGAACACAGACGCCTTTCATACAAAATTTGCATAGTGAATGCAGGTACGGACGGGTACTACTGGGCTGCATGTGATCATGATGAAAATGTATATTTTGCCTCTCTTTTCTCATTTTTAACTTTCGAAAAAGCTTATAAGGCCCTAGAGTGGTTTCAAGCCTACAACCTAGATAAGTTGATACAAATACCCGAAACGAGAAAAGTGCTAATGGGTAGAAATATGGTGAGAATTCCCAATAACTGGCTTTCTCCAAATGATTATACCCCGCATTTGCCCCCTAATGGCATATTCGACTGGAAAGCAATAGGCCCCGACCCCACGCCCGACGACCAAGAAAAAAATCCTGAAAATCAAGGCGATTGATTTTATTTATAAAATAAATATTGATATAGATAAAATATATACAGAAATTGTATGCAAATCGCCAAAGGGGATATGCGTACGGCCTTCTATTTATCTATCGTCATGAATCTCTTCCTATACTACTTAGTATTGGGAGAGATTTTTTCTCCTCCTCAAGTCATTCAGGAAATAAAGGACGCCTGGAAAGTAGAGGAAAGGGAAATCTGCGTAGATGTGCCTGTATATCAGGACCCTATTATCTTCCCCACTACTACCTCACCAGTACCCCGAAAGATAATTCGCGATACGGTCTACGTAGACTCATTTTTTGTAGATCGGCCTATCTACGTGTATAAGGACACATTTTCATTTAAGCAGTACGAAATAGAGTACGAAGCGCTCACAGAGGGTCTAGTCTTAGACCAGCGTCTAAGCCTAATTTCTTACCCCAAGATACCCCCACCTCGAAAGAACATTCTCTCCATTGGAGGTGCATTATCAATAAATAAAGGTATTCAGGACGTTGGGCCGTGGGTCGGTCTTCGCGTTCGTGGCCTTCATTTCTCTTACTCTTACCAAATTTTTACCAATACCCACACAGTAGGCGTGGGAAAATTTATACGCTGATGCCATACCCAATAAAGGACGTATTTTCTGTAAACTTCCGCACGCAGGGTAACCACGATATAAAGGAAGCCCTTCAGTCTCTTTCTGAGGATCACGAGTTCAATTCTGCAGCTGAGATTCTCAGATTCTTAGTTGAATCCTACAATGAAAAGCAGCCCGCGAGCCTCTCACCAACACCTACCAAAAATTCCACCCCAAAGTGGAGTGAAGAGACGCATTTTGTTGCCGATATCCCATCAAGGGATCTACAATTATACCAAGAGGTTAGGGGGTATTATTGGGAGCATTCGCAGAAAAACGACACAGGTATAGGTGCTACAGTTATGAGGCTCCTATTAAAAAGAATTAAGGGCCAAGCATTTGTGATTGTCCCAACTGCAAAAGCCCTACAGGCGATCAATGAAGTCTCACAAGACGATATTGACAAGGGCGAAGTATCAAACGTGGAAGGGTATCTTCAACGATTTGTCACTAGGTATTTCTATGAGTTGGGACAAGAAAAAAGGAACAAAAAAGGTAGACACAATCCCCCACACCTTAGATAATATGAGAACCTACAAAATCACAATCATTACAGGCCTATCTGTCTGCCTTGTATTAGTAATCACAAGTCTTGTGATCAATCTCAGGACAAGTAGAAGAATGAAATCTCTTCAGCCCGAAGAAATGGCAAAGGGCATTTTTGGTGAACTGATCAAAGAGGCCGAAAGTAGATCTGAACGTAAATCAACAAAAGATGAACCAGGAACAACCGACGCCGACCCCACAGACGCCCGAGAGTCCAAAGCCTGACTACGAAGCGCTCTACCATCAGCAGCTTGCAGAAAATCAGAAGTTGATAAAGGTACTCCGTACGCTTGTAATGACGGTAAAACCTGTCTTAGACCTAATGAATGCATTTGTTGATGGTGCCCAAGGAATGCAGATATCCGACATGATAGGGAAAGTAACAAAAATGGTCTACAAGATCAGAAAGGACAAAGCCAAAACGCCTTTTATAGTTTTTATAGCTGAGCAGTTTGGCCATAAAATTAGCGCTGAAGAAGGGGCAACGGTGATGCAAAATGCAATCAAGTCAGCGACGCTGATTAATACCTACGCCAATGTTTTCGAAAAAGAAGAGTTGGAAGGAGATCAAGACCTAAAAGTAATTGAATAATGAGCAGTTTCGCTGATACCCTCATACAAGCCACTGACGCGGCCTTTGAACCCACTATCCAACCTGAACCAGTAAAGGAGGCCCCAACCCCCAATAGTGCATTTCAGGAACCATGGGAGGAGTTTGAAGAAATAATCGATGATGCAGAAGAGGAAGATGTAGAGGCCGAAATATTTGAAGGTCTGGGAGACCTGGGGACCCATGAAAAAACGGAAGAAGAGATCGAGCAATTCGCGCAAATGATCACGGGTTTTTTCAGAGTGGCGAAGGACTTTATGTCCTCTTTCTCAGATGATCTTTTTGAATCATCGCTCGAAAAGAAAATCAAGGGCAAAGCTCCAGACTTTGAGAAGCTTATCAATGTGATATCCTTTCTTGACCTTACAGGTCAAATGGGCGACGTGGAGACAATAAAGAAATTCGCTGCCGAGCTAAGTATTGATCCTATAGACCTATTGGGCGCATATAGAATCTACCACAAAACCAAAAAGAAAACCACCGTTGGGGAGGTGAAGGAATGGCAAGAAGGTTTGATTCATACTAGTGTATCTAGATTGGTTCAATCTTCAGATGCTACTATGTCACCAGGAATGACACTTGCCCTTGTCCTGATTGGCTTCCTGATTCTGGACGGAATCAAACTAGGGTGGATGTATTTTGAGATGAAAAAGGAAGATTGATGCAATTAGAATCACTTCTATGTGTAGCCGTTGGAAAAAGGGGGTCGGGTAAGTCTTCAGCATTTCGAGAAATAGCTGATAGATACAAGAATAGGCCTTGCTTGATTCTTGATGCAGGCGGAGCAAAGGCTTATAGGGATATTCCTACAATTCCGCTTAATTCGATGCATTACTTGAACGAACCTAACAAGCTGGGGAATAATGTGTATAAAATTCCAAGTATGGGGAATTTGGGGGATTGTTTCCTTATGGCTTTTGGGTTTCGATACGATGGTAAAAAATGGGTATATCATGAAAATTTATGCCTACAAAACATTGCCCTATTTGCCGAAGATGCACGAACATACATCGATAGAAACCCAAGTCGAAATGTTGAGCAATGTCTAAAAGCAATAAAGCAAAGAAATATATTCCTATACCTGTCTTATCATTCCTTATCTGAAATTCCCCCCGCGATCATCAAACTAAATCCCGATGCGCTATTATTAAAAAAGACGCAAGACAAACCCATTTTTCGGAACATCCCCAACACTGTAAGTCTAAGCGCTAGAAGGAAAATTGAAAAGGCTTACTACAAAACCAAGTTCTACGGACTCACTCAAGAGGAAATCTTAGATGAGCTTACAGACAAGGAACTAGAGACAATCGTGGATCATTTGCGATTAAATCCCACAGTTGGAAAAGGAGCAAGAAGAAGATCAGATCTAAGTAGGGCGCTAATGAAATTTGCAAGCGGAAAAACGCGGCTTTCGGCAGAAGAAAAAGCGCAAAAAAGATATTACACCGAATCAGTTCTTTTGTACGAATGATCAATTACCACAAAAGATGGTCTAAGGGCGAGCTCGCCCAAGCAATGGAGATATCTTCCTCCAAGCTTAAAACAGTGTTGCGCGATCTTCGTGGCGACCTTCATGCGCTCATTCCCTCCTACAACAAAGACGCCCAATTTTTACCACCCGTAGCAGTGCAAGAAGTCCTCATCAATCAGGGATATATCAGACGATCAGATGTAGAAAATAAGTCTAATTCGGCACAAGGCGACAAGCTCAACACGTAGACTTGATTTTCTCATTTAGCATAATTCTTTCGTGTCGTCTCAGCCGATAGCGGCTTTTCATTTCACGAACTTCTCATGAATTATATTAAAACCTACCTGCCCTACGTCGTTACAACGGTTGTTGCCGTAGTACTGGTGATGGTTGCTTCCGCGCAACTTGAAAAGTACAAGATGAAGAAGGCAGCTCAAACCGAAACTACGTCCTGATGAACTACAAAAATCCTTTCGTAAAATCAGCTCCCGTAGGTTTCGCCACACCTACACGCCAGGGCATTTCGAGAATGCCTCTCGCCAAGCCAGTGCCCGAAAGAATGGTGCAGCCTGTTACTGGTAGTTCAGCCATTCAGACAAAGGGGCAACTCTTGGAGAACTCGTATCTTGATCATGATTTGGCTATTCAGCTCAATTGGCGAGTTGCCGAAAACAAAACGGATGGTTCGACCGCAAACGTAGCTCTAAGGGCTGCAATTACCGCAGGTCGCCACAGTGGGTATACGGTCCTAGGTGAATCTACAAGGACTTACGGGGATACCCAAGAGGTAGATATTACTGCCTTTTACGGCGAAGGAGGCGTCAAAAGGCTCGCTGACTTTCAAGCTTTATTGAAAGAGCGTCCTGTTGTAATCGGTAAAATGCGATTCATCTATCAGCCTCAAGCTCCAAACGCTGGAGCACAGTTGGCAAGCAATTTTATTCTTACCCAAGTCAATGACTTTAAGGATAATGATGTACGCACACTATCGCCGCAGCTTCTTGTTTCTCCTTCGCAATTCCAGTTAGGAATTCTTGAGTTTGATGTCAACTTCAAACTAGACAAGGATACGATCCTAGAGTACACTGTACAGCCTGGACAAGATGTCAATATCATCCTGTTCCCTGAAGCAGTACTGAATACAAACAACCTGATCTAAGGACCACACATTGAAACTTGTTCATAAAGGGGCGGGGCCTTGTCCCGTCCCCTTTTTTTATGCCTATGAATGATCAAATCAATTACGAAGAACCTACGGTGCTTGAGCTTATAGGGGCTTTGACCGTCGCAATTATTGTGCTATGGCTCTTGTCCCTGATCTAGACACACCACTCGCACATGTGAGGATGTCGGATTGCCCTAATATCTATTATAATCCTCAATCATTTGCGAAGCTTACACCAGATCAGGCGGACTTTGTGCTTGCTCACGAGCAGGCGCACTGCCAAGGAATCGCAGGTGAGCCACAGGCAGACGAGGCCGCACGCCAAGCGCTCGGACTCAGCCAAAACGAAGCCTGTAAAATTCTCTTAGATACACTTCCTCCCAATCACGAAAGAATCAACGCCATGTGTAAAGCGTATACAGACCAAACCCATTACTATATCCCCCCTATCCCTGATCTGCCAGAGTTCGATCAAGCAGTAGCAGAGATAGAAACAAATCAACCTAGTTTTTTTGATGGGTTGGGCTGGCAGGACATCCGAGATACAGTTATAGCCTATCTCGATAGTAGGGGGGGGCGAAATCAACCCGCGCCAACTCCACCCCCACAACCTGCACAACAGGGCATAGACCCCGTGTACATGATCGCAGGGGGAATGTTCCTTATCCTCATTCTCATCATAGCCTTGAAAAAATGAAAAATCTCCTGACCATCATCCTGATTTTAGCCGTCCTCGTGGGTGGCTATTGGTATTTGCAAGGATCTGGCAAACTACAAGGCTTGCTAGGAGTGAAGCCCAAGGGACCGTTTGAAGCCCGTTTCGATGCCTACAGGCGCAAGCATGGAGGATACTCTGCTGATGTATGGAATGACGTCTGGACAAAAGATCCGAACAAGTCAGGAGCAAGCGTCTCTGATGGGATTTGGAACGCAGCTAATGATAAAAAGGCACGAAAAAAGGCGGGAGTAAATCCAGACAGGACCACAGAAGAAATCTGGCTGGCCGCTCATGCCTTTCACATTGGGTTCAATTTGTACCCTGACCCCTGGCTTTTCACGCGCGCTTTGCGTGTAACCTTCTACGAGTGGTACAGCCAAAATGAGGGTATCGTACCTGAATTGGTAACACTGGGGATGTATGCATAAAGAAATAATTATCAGCTTCATGACCGTACTCGTTGCCTCGGTCGTAGCTGCCATCATCATTGACAAATTGAAAGATGCCAAAATTATTACTAGCAGTTAGTAGAATACCTTCCTGGGTGTGGGCCTTGATTGGCGGGGCCCTCCTTGCAGTAGTGGCCGTCCTAGTTCTCAGAAGGGAAAAGGAAGATAAAGCCGAAAAGTCTGTCAAAGATGAGGCGGAAGCTATTGGGGTAGATCCCAAACAACTCAGAATCGATGCCCAAGGGCTTGTGCAGTCTATGGGCGTTGGTGGTACTTGGGGATGGTTGGCATGGACGGGAATAGGAGAGCTTGTGGAAAGTGACGCGGCGACGCTCGCTATCATGAAAAAATATAGAGAATATCCGCCTGGTTCATTTCTGTTACTTGCTGATGTCTACTCGAAGATGTTCGAGCGAAATCTAGAAGTGGACCTAAGAAATTCTCTTTCTACTACTGAATATCAGGAAATCGCAGACGTCATCTATGGGTAAAAATTGGATATACGCCATCATCGGGGGAGTGGTCCTGCTACTGATCGTCTTCTTTGTTCGCAAAAGGGGATCAGTAGCAGGTATCCCGATTCCCTTTATGGGGAAGAAGTCTCACACAGACTACAAAGGGCTAGATAAAAGCCTTTTGCTCGAAGAGGGTCTGTATGGAAGCAAAGAAGTAAAGGCACTCCAAACCTATCTAAACTCAGAGTATAGGCGGCTCGGAGTTCCTAAAGGTCTGGTCGTTGATGGGGACTTTGGTAAACTCACAGGAGATGCACTTGAAGAAATCATATTCACAAAATTCAGCCGCCAAAACGTACGAGCAATCCGCCTTGAAGCGCTTGAAGCATTTGATGAAGTATCATGAATATAGACAGCTATTTAGACCAGATTCAAGCAAGGATCGAAGAAACAGAGATTCCCGTCGTAGTGGCTGTTGAGCCAAAAAGCCTTTTGCTTATCGGCCTTACGGTCGTTACGGTATTTGCTGTGTGTGTGATCATCTACAAAAATCTATAATGCCACCCACTATATTTAACGCCCTCAATTTCTTTCCATACCAAGGAGGTTTTCAGACACTTGCAGTTTTGCAAGCTGAATATCCTGTTGGGTTCCCTGGTGCCTTTGCTTACATCATAGCAGAGGATACCTATTACAAGTGGAACGTATCAAATTCCTCGTGGGAGATATTTACGGGTTCTGGCAGCAGTTCAGGTGGTGGTGTCATCAATCCTACTATTTCGACTATGCCTTTTCGGTTTGATGGGTATAGACAGTACGGGACGCCAGCCTCTCCCCTAACGACCTTCCCAAACGTAGTTCAGGATTTGACAAATGCAGTCAATGGAGGGAAAGTAACTGCCTATTTCAATTTGGCCTCCGACCCATCAACCAACTATCCTGAAAATTGGGCAAAAGTAACAGATGAATTTGTTCCTGGAAGGATCATGAAATTTGACCTCACCTATGTAGCGGGTACACCATCTGTAGTTGAATATGTGATAGAGATCGTTGCTTTCGCAAAGCCAACGATTTCGAACATACAGGTAACGGGGGCAAATACAGAAGGAGCAACAAAAACAGTCAGTTATACTTTTGCTTCCACTCTACCGAACATTTCAGAGAATGTAGCAGGGCGATTGATTCGATTTTACTTCGCTGACACCGAAGCTGAACTTACTCAATCAGATTTCCCCTTCAATCTCAATGAAGTACAAGGAAGTAACAATGCAGGTTTTGCCCTAGGGTCTGCCCAAGTAGGAAAATTTGGTCGTGTGGCAATCTTGGTACAAAACTCTGAGGGTACAAATTCCATAGTATACAGTTCTCCAACATTTGGGCCTATTGCCGCTACGGGGGCTTTTACCCCCGCTAACGAACCAAAAGTATTGCGATGGTATGATGGGACAGACTTTTCTGTCATGGTCCCTGGATCGGGTATAACCCTAGAGATTGATGGAGTCTCAACTTCAGGCCAATTGATTGACACCATACACGATAAGATTACGAATTCTGATGGATCAGGTCCCACAACTTGGTCGTTGCAGCAAGTCTCAGGGCCTAACCAGTTCGTATTTGCGAATAACTACATGTTCAGTAGAGATGTGAATTCTAGGTTTGAAACTACATCTACCTGGCCATCTACTCCCGTAGATATTGATCTTAATGAATCACGCGAAATATGGGTCATATTTTGGCATGACGGGACTGACTCTACAGTTCAGTTACAATTCATGAACAACGAAGGTAATATCTTCTACGTGGACGAAATAAACGCCCATGTAGGCCATGCCTCAAACCGAGAGACCCCAAGCAATACCGCTCCTGCTGGACAGTGGAACTATGTTAGATTTGCCTCTGATGGATCTTTAAATGAGCTACTTATAGACGTAAACGGCACAAATCACTTTACAGGGTCTAATTCGGGAAGCTCAAACAACCTAGCAATAGGTGGTACAAATAATTTCCGTATCGGGTTTCCTGGTATGAGGTGGAAACACATTGTTTTTGTTGAGGGTAGATTGACGGGGGCCGAGCTCACGCAGTTTGAAACTTGGGCATCTGCACAATAATGGGTAAGCGAATCAATATAGTAATAGCTATTGACTCCCAATCAAATTGGGTGGGCAGGGCTAAAGCGGATGGAGTGCCTGGCGGATCTCCCGCTATGCCCTCGCGCCTACGGTCAATCCAAGACGATACCCTTATTTGGCGATCAAAACCCTACAACAACTTTGCAGGAATTCACCAAAATCAGGAAGGTTTCTTTAGATTTGATGTAAATCAGGAGAACCCACACTACCCATTTCCAGACAATAATGCAGGATCTGTTCAGGTAGGCCCCATGGTTTTCTTGGGAGATAAACTCCGCATTCGATATGGCAAAGTCCATTTCTTTTCTTGGGCTATTGGCGGGACTGGAATAGTTGATCAGTCGGATGGTTCGCAGGTCTGGGACCCCGATCAGTCTAACTCGCTTTTGAACTATATGATCCAGGATTTTCGCCGTATGATTGCATACGTCGTAGATCAGGGATACATTCCCAATTTTCTGTTTGCTTGTAGATTCCAAGGAGAAACAGACGCAACGTTCTGCGCCAATAATCCTGGCCTATACATTGCCTCACTTCGCAGAATATATGACGTACTGCGAAACGAATTTAATATTCGCATTCCCCTTTATATCGTTCCTCCTGTCTTATCCGAGAACCCCTACATCAACACAGAGATGCACGAATATTGTTCGACTCCCTCGAACAATGCGTTCATGGCTTTTCTGAGTCTACAAGAATTGGCACCACTGGAAGATTTAACAGTGGACGGGACACACGTTGAAGCCAACATTCAAGAGCTTATAGGCAACAGGTTGGCTTGCATGCATCTGAATCATGCATTACTTCCTTTATACACAAACGCGCCTATACTTTCAAATGTAGTCCTTTCAGGAGGGACTGCTATCGGTAATACAGCTTCCATTTCATTTGATTTCTCTCACTCAGATTCTCTTCCACAAGGAAGAGTAGAAGTAGATTGGTATACAGGAACGCAAGCGGAACTAGCTACAGGAGGCCTCAAAGACCTTACACCAGTTGCCAGTACATTGACCTATACGCCGCAGGCCGCAGATTCGGGCGCATTCCTTGCAGCCAGGATAAGGGTTGCTGTAGATGATAATGGAGAGGACGTATTTTCTCGTTATCACTATGTGATAACTGCGCAGCCAATTCCTGCACAAGCGGTTTTCAATGGGACAACGCAATTGATCAATTGGGGGGCCTTGGGTATCTCTCCAAAGACTGCGTCGAGTAAATCTACTTTGATGTTTACCGACCATGATTACGCTTTACTAAAACTCGAATACCCTGAATTAAGAAATTCCGCTGTCGTTCGACCTGCACAGGATTTATACATACGCCCAGATACAGGTGGTCAGATGCCTAATTCGGGCTTGCCTCATACTCCTGTTCTAGCTTCTATTCAGGGGGTAAGTGATCAGCCTGAATCAGTTGCCAATACCAGCGACCCTAATACCTATGGAGCTCCTAGCGTTGACTCTGGACCCTACAGAATGGAGCTAACGAATAATTTTGGCACCAAAACGGATTTAGGACTTTCTAGGTCTGAATTTCCTAACTTCCAAATTGACTGGAATCCTTTTGCACAGGCATACGGCCGATTTTTATATTTTTCAGAGGGCATTCCTTTGAATCAAAATGTAAATTGGCCTGGCTTTCCTTGGTCAACAGCTCTGGGGACTCCCTCCAATCCCGATGGTGGACACTTAGCTATCAGCTGGTTTCAGATCAAGCTCCAGCTCCTTACGCTGAATCCCTCTTATGCGTCACTTGACCTAAAGTGGATGGGACCAGATGTGGGGGTGAAGTATGATCAGGAGCCCGTTGAGCGTTTAGGGATTCAACGAGTGCCTGGCTTGGCCAATGACTGGGCAATATTTGTGCAAGCCTCAGGAACGAATGCGGGCAGGATTCTACTTTTCCATAAGTACAGGAATCAAAGCACCTTCACCCAAGTATGGGAACTGCCAGCATATGCCGTACATGAGAAAGAAGCTGTTACCACCTTGCTAAGGTCGGACGGTAGCCCTCTGTATAGTACAGGTACTGCAAGGATATTTCCTTATCCTAACATTAGGTTCTACTACCATAACCTGATGAATTTGCTCCTGAACCTCGGAAGCAATACGTCTAGTTTTGGCGAGACGATTCCTAGTGGATTTATAAACGCGGGTCAGCCTATTGAGGCTATGACAAATCCAATGAAACAAGTTCTTTTTTACTGGGGATATAAGACCCTCAGCCTAGCAGATACCATTTCAGGCACGATTCAATCTATTGAGGGGGAGATGCTCCCTTCTACGTTCACAATCCCTGACTTTGCATTGATATGAAAACTATAGGAGCTGGGCCTAATCCTGGACTAGACTGGATGTGCGATAATTGTCGCACTTGTACGATCGAGGGAACTTGTTCGCTTCAGTCATCAGTAATGAATTTTCTTTCAGGCGTGAGTCAGCTGCGCGGAGAGGATAAAAAGGCGATCGGATTTCAAGGGGAGAATTTTCCCCTAAGCTGTCAAATGAAACAAGTACAAACCAATGGGACTATTTCAACCTAATCCAGAAAGACAAGCCTATAGAGAGGCAAAAAGAGACTGTCGTACCATGTGCGATGGAAACTATGGTTTCGATCGAGATCTGAAGTCAGCATGCCGTAAATCCTGTCGGGGAGAAATTCCCCCTCAAACGCCTGAAGACTTCGTAAGTCTCATCGGAGAGAGTAATTACTTAATGTATATATCAGATGAGCAATTAGTCGTCAACTCTGCAAGCCAGCGCCAAGGGCCTAATTTTCTCCTGATTGGCTTAGGGGTTCTTGTTGTAGGACTTGTCGGATACTTTTTAATCAAAAAATAGATGGAAGTCACAGCAATACTCAAGGCCCTAGATGGTGTCCTCAGCTCAGGCGCACAGATTTTTTCATCCTGGAATGCACCCAAACTGCAAAGAGAACAGGGGGAAGTTGATAGGTTTGCCATCGCCGAGCAAGCCAAGCGAGCAAGAAGACATCAAGAACTAATCCTTACGGTATCTTTACTAGCAGCCGTAGGTGTACTCGTATTTCTAATCGCTCGAAAAAAATGAACAATCAACAGCCCATATCTCCTGTCGAAGAAAAGAAGCTGTTGCGACTTATCAGGTCGTATGCAGCAGTGATCATGGCACCAATCATAGTTTACTTCTTGAACGGTATTCATAAGGATATCAAGGAAATGAAAGAGGGGATCATAATTTTTAAAGTGTACCAAGGCCAACAAGAGGTATTGAATGAACAGATTCAAAAGGACATTGAGGAAATGAAGACTCGTGTCCTTGTCCTAGAGAAAAAGTAAGCACATATGAAATCCCGAAAACTTACAACAGCAGCACTCAAGAAAGATGAAAAATTCATCTCAGGCCGCCCATTGCCTAAAAGCCTTTTGATAAAAAAAGTATTGAGGACTTCCAAGACCTCGCGAAAGCAAGTTGCCCGAAAGAAAAAATAATATGTACAAAAGACATGAAGTAGACGGAAAGTTGCAGGAAGCCATTGACAAAGGTATTTCCAAAAGCTTGTATGGGGGAAAAATACAGGATGTCGGCCAGCCAGCATCAGGAGGTAGGACTGAAAAGTTTTGGAGGCATGCCAGATCCATCATTCCGTATTTTCTTCTTTTTCGCAAAGGCCCCGAAAAGATACCCACTAGTTTTTCATTCTGGTCCCCAGAGGGAGGCATGAAGCATTTTAACTTAAAAGGCTGGGAATTTGGGAACTGGCTAAGTCAGGAGGATAGATTGAATTATGTTTGTGCAACAAATATTGCGCTCTACGACCTCGCGAAAGTCCTAGGGGTATCAGCCAAGAGAATTGGTCTAGGAGGATACCTAACCATGTCCATAGGAGCTAGAGGAAAGTCAAAAGCGCGGGCTCATTTTGAACCTAGTAATTGGGTCATAAATCTTACAAGGTACTACCCGCATAAAAAATTTAAGGATTCACCCTTTGGTGATTACACTTCTTTATCTAAAGAGAAGTTATTTGCCGTCACAGGTGGCGTAGGGTCTTTGGGGCACGAATACATTCACTTTTTAGACTATTGGTTTGGAGGGTTTGTAGATAAATCTCCCATTGATTTTAGCCTAAGTGGTGGTCGGTCAATAGATAGCGTTATTGATTTATCTCTTCTGAAAAAGAATACACTAAGGGGGCAGACAGCTAAAATATTAAAGGCGATCATCTACAAGGATGAGCGTATGACGACCTTTACCCCGTACTATAGAAACTTATACCAAAGGGTCCATACTGATGACAGGCGAATAAAAATTCCGTCTTACTGGATCAGGAAAAATGAGCTACTAGCAAGAGCTGGAGAACAGGCAATTTCCATTATCCTAAAGGAAAAGGGTATAAGAAATGACTTTCTGGTAAAGAATAAGTATGAGGATGCCGTCTACATGCCACCCGCTCTAGCTAAAAAAGTAACCCCATTATTTAAGCGTCTATTTGGCATAATGAAGCGTCAATTCTGATCAAGCAATATTTTATCCTAAGATACAAGCCTAAAGGCAACATTGAGCAGTACGAAGAGCTCAAGAGCTCAAGATTCAAGATGCAAAACCTCCCAGATATCCAAAAGCAGGGCAGGGAACAGCTTCCACCTATCATGACTTACGATCCAAATATACTTGTACCATTTTGAAAAAAATTGTCCCCTATATCGTTGCTGCAGTTGCTCTGGCGGTCGTGCTATATCTCACGCGCCCTGGAAGGATAATCGATCTTCGCTCAATACTTCCCAAGGGTCTTGGCGAGTATCGAAGGAGAGACCTAAAAGAAATCAAACGCCTAGTGATTCATCATACGGGATCAAATTCAGATACAATACGATCAGTTGCTAGATATCACACTTCTAAGGGTAACCATATTTGTCAAAACGGATGTCCAGCAATCAGTTATCATTACATGATTGATTCCATGGGTAGGATTTATCAAACCAATGACATTCAAGAAGTATCCTATCATGTTGGTGGGAATAATTCAGCAAGTATAGGTGTTGCCTTTTTGGGGGATTTTAACACGAGGGACCTTTCTTATGATCAGGTTAAGGCTTTGAAGCGTCTTTATCGTATATTAAGCATGAAAATCGCAGGATTGGACCTAGCTCTACACAGGGATTTTAGTTCCACCAGTTGCCCTGGGAGTCGAATTTCCTTAGATTTATTTAGATAAGTACTCTTTCACAATTTCTCGTGTAAACATCAGCTACCAATGAATACATGTCGCAGGATCATTCTTAATCTGATCGGATTGATCATTCTGATATTTATCTTCGAGTATCTGTTTCGCCTATTTCAGCCCCCCGTGTGGGCTATTTGTCTAATCCTATGCTGGGCAACGTTCCTTATGGGAACCATCAATTATTTGATAAAATAGAGTGTATACAGTTTGTGGACAAAAAAAATCCCAGTGTGTTGCCCATCGAGCGGGAGCATGAGGAAGGCGGTATATCATTTGAATATCCTATTTCGGTAAGAAGAAACCTAGTCACAGATTATGATGAGTTGGCAGCGTTTTTGAATGTATAAATCACCAGTCCTTTTCTTGGGCCTCTTTTCTGATAATACCTAAGCCCCTCAGATAGATCTGTGTTTGTTCAAGGCTAGAGTGTCTGTTTTGCCGCATGATCCAATAAATATCCATGCTAGCCTCTAGGGCTCTTTCATTCCCTGTGTGCTTGTGGCTGTACAGGTCATAAACCTTGTTGTATAGACCTAGGTCTTCAAGTACTCTCCTGTGTGCCTCACTTACCCTGTTTCGCCATAAATATTGTTTCCCTGGTGGCCAGCCTTTTGAACCACTGAAAATGTAATGGTGCGGAGGGTAATCTTCCAGATTCATATTTTCGATCACATATCGAAGTGATCGAGTGATCTCTACAGGTTTGAATTCCCCATTTTTGGCGTCTGTAGGTGACACTAGGATCACTCTTTTGTCAAGCCTGATATGTTCAATTCTTAATCTTGTGACCTCAACGGGTCGAATAAATCCGTAAAAAATGAACTGTGTAAATTCCCACAGTCGCGGATGCTTTTCCCTAAGGTAGTTATTCAGTTTTTCGTAGTCAGGTTTCGTAAATGATCGATACTCCTTACTCTTTTGCTTTTGGATGGGAATCCCTGCTACAGGATTTTCTTTGATCCATGCCCTAACGATCATCTCGCGAAAAGCAGTGAAGATAAATCTCCTGTAGTTGTTGCGTGTGACAGCGCTCAAATTTCTTTCCGATTGTATGTAGTCTAGGAATAGAGCTATATGTGATTGGTCAATCTTATTTATCGGTAGATGGAGGAGATTATTATTTTTCAGGTATTTTATGAATTCTCCTAGCGATAGCCTGTAGTGCGATGAGCTCCGATGACCTAAATTTTTCTTTTTCAGTTCAATCACATACTCTAGGCCTTGTTTGATACTTTTCTCTTGTGGAGCATCATCAAAGGTGCTTTGAATGTATACACCAGATCGCAAGGCTCTATTTAGGTTTTGAATGTGAGCTCTCGCGTCTTTTCTCTTTTGGGTTGGTGTGTCTCCTTTTATTTTGTAGAACCTTTTCTTTTTCAAAGTCGCAGATTCTTCATCGTAAATGTGGTATTGGATATACCACTGGTTCTTCCCTTCTACTAGTCGGGCGGGAACGTAAGGCATGCCATTTTTTGCAGTCCTTACCTGCTTATTGTCTGTGTTCATGTTGTGGTGTTATTGACGATTATGGGGAAATAACCGACGATTTTTGCAAAATCGGCTCTGAGATGATCTGGAAGGGGGTTTGTACCCGCGGCAGGATTCGAACCTGCGACCCTCGGCTCCGGAAACCGATGCTCTAATCCCCTGAGCTACGCGGGCATCACACAGCAAAAGTAGTAACTCAAATCGCTTGTGCCAAATTTTACCTTCCTTTCTGTACGAGAATTATGGTTGGATGGTCGGATAGATGCTCGCTTTTTCAAGAAAAATGTTGAGTCATTCTACTTATCACCATGCTGCTTGTCCCACCACTCTCTGACTGCTGCTGCTGTGAGCGGACCAAAATGACCTGTATAGCCTGTCACGATTGCCTCATCTTTGGGGATGTCTCCGATTCAAATAGTCTCCCCATAAGAAAAGCTGCCCCAAAAGAGCAGCTTTTCTATATGATGCTATCTAATCTGTTGATTAGTAACGATAATGCTCAGGCTTAAATGGTCCTTCTGGCTTCACACCGATGTAATCAGCTTGGTCATCAGAAAGTACATCTAGCTCAGCACCGATTTTCTTGAGGTGCAAGAAGGCGACCTTCTCATCTAGGTGCATCGGAAGCGTGTATACTTCGTTTTTGTAGTTCTCGAGATTGTTCCAAAGCTCGATCTGTGCCAACGTCTGGTTGGTGAAAGAGTTGGACATTACGAATGAGGGGTGCCCAGTCGCACAGCCTAAGTTTACAAGACGACCTTCTGCCAATACGATGATGTCGTTGCCATTGACATTGTATAGATCTACTTGCGGCTTGACAGTAACCTTAGAATCTCCGTGGTTATTGTTTAGCCATGCGATGTCAATCTCATTGTCAAAGTGGCCGATGTTGCACACAATCGACTTATCCTTCATAAGTTCGAAGTGCTCACCCGTCACGATGTCCTTATTGCCTGTAGCTGTAACGATGATGTCAGCACGTGGAATCGCACTTTTCATCTTCACGACTTCGAACCCGTCCATAGCGGCTTGTAGCGCACAAATAGGATCGATCTCTGTCACCAACACGCGGGCACCTGCACCACGTAGAGAAGCAGCAGACCCTTTTCCTACATCACCATAACCTGCAACAACAGCTACTTTCCCAGCCATCATGACATCAGTCGCACGGCGAATGGCGTCTACCAAAGACTCTTTACACCCGTACTTGTTATCAAACTTTGACTTGGTCACAGAGTCGTTGACATTGATCGCAGGAAGTGGCAAAGTACCATTCTTCATGCGCTCATACAGACGGTGTACACCTGTCGTTGTTTCTTCTGAAAGTCCGTTGATACCTTCTACAAGATGAGGATAGCGGTCGAGCACCATATTGGTGAGGTCCCCTCCGTCATCCAGGATCATATTCAAAGGCTGGCGATTTTCTCCAAAGAATAGTGTTTGTTCTATCGCCCAGTCAAACTCTTCTTCACTCATACCCTTCCAAGCATAAACTTGGATGCCTGCTTCAGCGATGGCAGCAGCAGCATGATCCTGTGTGGAGAAGATGTTGCAAGAAGACCAAGTAACATCTGCACCCAGCTCAACCAATGTTTCGATCAACACGGCAGTCTGAATCGTCATATGAAGACACCCTGCGATTCTAGCCCCTGATAACGGCTTGCTCTCTCCGTATTCTTCTCTCAATGCCATGAGACCTGGCATCTCAGCTTCTGCTAGCTGAATTTCCTTCCGTCCCCAGGCTGCTAGAGAAATGTCTTTTACCTTAAATGGTAGATATTTTGCGGTGGTTTGAGACATAAATCTTTAAGATTTTAATTGAAGTACAATAATGGTCAAAGTCCACAAACATTCACAAATACTTCGCTCCAATGTAAGATTATTGAAAGGAAGAATTCGCACATCTTTACTAAAGTGGATTTTGACCAAAATGTTGTTGTCCAAACACAAATATTGTCTTCCCGCATACCTGCTTTTAAATGTTATTTTCCAAATGAAACTAAGATTTTGTGGGAATAAGACGTGTTTTTTATTAATTCAAACTCCTTTTTTTACTATAAAACATGTAAGGATGTGAAAATTTGAATCAATGATCTTTTAATTTATCGAATTAAAAATATTTCACAATATGCTGATAATTAGGGGTTTGTAGAGATTCTCATTTTCAAATAGTTAGATCTTGGTAATTCTGTATGTAGTTGATTTTCATTAATTTAGTACAGCTGTCCCATCCAGGAAGATCCTTTCTGGCTTGTGTAAAGATTATTCTGCTCAGTCCTTAAGAATGTGGGTATCTATAAATGTGTCGAGATAAGAATTTCCAATTTTCGAACGGATAATCATTCGCATCTTGTATACATTTATAATTGAGAATTAACCCCGGAAATCTTATTCTTTATGAGTCGCGTTTTTTTGAATGAAGTAGAATCAGATCGCCCCTTTCTTTCGTTGCAGAGTCACTCACTTTCCCTTCAGAGAAGTAGGGCCAATCTTGTAGACCTATATCTGGATGAAGGTTCTTTATTCAAAAAGCCTGACGAAATGTGCCTACCTATGGGGGATGCCCTTCCCTCTATGATGAGAAATAAAATGAAGTTCTCCCGCGATCTTCGTGCTCATATTGAGGACTATGTGCATGCCTATGGCCTTAAAATCAGGAAAATGAAGCCTGAAGATACAGAGGGGGTCATCAAATTCATGAATGAAAGATATCCACCCGAGCATGCCATCGAGATCTGTGCCTTTGATTTGTACCGCCAGCGAGCTATACAGCATGATGTTGAATCCGAGTGCACGTCCCTTAAGTTTCTCAGAAACTGCCAATCTGATTGT